>NVVK01000001.1:43294-226623 GCA_002733335.1 Methylophaga sp. | reverse complement strand
ATTCCAGAAGCTGCTGAGCTGGTTATWCARGCWGGNGYCATKGGGNARWGGTGGYGAYGTGTTTGTGCTTGATATGGGGAAACCTATTCACATTATTGATCTTGCTAGACGGATGATTCGCCTTAGTGGATTTCTTGAAAAGGATGAGGAGCACCCAGAAGGTGATATTGAAATCACCTATACAGGTTTGCGCCCAGGTGAAAAACTCTACGAAGAACTACTCATTGGTGACAATGTATCTGAAACACAACATCAACGTATAATGCGAGCACAAGAAAAGGTGATTCCTTGGCAAGAGCTCGCGGTGATTTTATCAGAACTTGAGCAAGCTAATGAAAAGGGTGATTATCACGCTGTTCGCCGGTTATTAGTGGACTATGTCGACGGTTTCCAACCACAATGTGATATTGAAGACTGGCTACAATAATAACTAAATTATTCGCGTTGCCTCGTGTATAATCCTAGCTTTAAACTTAGTGTGAGAATGGCTGGCTATGTGTGGAATTGTCGGAGGCATCGCGGAGCGAAGTGTAACGCCTATTTTACTGGAAGGGTTAAGGCGGCTTGAATATCGTGGTTATGATTCTTCAGGTATTGCATTACTGGATTCTACCCATACTATTCAGCGTGTTCGGGCTTTAGGTAAAATTAAGCAACTTGAACGTAAAATCAAACAAGATACGACCGACTTTTCTGGCAATATTGGCATCGCTCATACACGTTGGGCAACGCATGGTGTTCCATCTGAAAATAATGCTCATCCCCATATTTGCAATAATAAAGTAGCCGTTGTCCATAATGGTATTATTGAAAATTATAAATYATTAAAACAAGCACAGATTGCTGCTGGTTATCGTTTTACGTCTGAAACAGATACTGAGGTGGTGGCGCATGCTATTCACCAACAGTTGGAACAAACAGACGACTTGTTACAGGCTGTGATGCGTGCATTGACTGARTTTGAGGGKGCTTATGCCTTAGGARTCATTGCYAYYAATGACTCYAATACACTTATTGCTGCCAGAAAAGGCAGCCCATTAGTCATCGGCGTAGGGCTTGGCGAATATTTTATTGCATCAGATGTATCTGCATTATTGCCCGTTACTCAAAATTTTATCTTTTTAGAAGAAGGTGATGTGGCGAAATTGACGCGTCAGTCMGTGGAAATTYATGAYGYAAAWGGGCAGCRAGTAGAACGCCCTATTAAGCAATCTAGYTTRAGCGTTACCGCYGTTGAACTCGGTGAGCATCGCCACTATATGCATAAGGARATWTTTGAGCARCCCAAGGCTGTGAGTGATACTTTGGAAGGCCGAATTACTCACGATAAAGTATTGGTTTCCAGTTTTGGATCCCAAGCTGAAGAAATATTTAGMAGYATTGAACGYGTGCATRTTATAGCCTGTGGCACAAGCTATCATGCGGGATTAGTGGCWAARTATTGGGCMGAAGATATTATTGGAATGCCGTGTCAGGTTGAGGTGGCGAGTGAATTTCGCTATCGAAATCCTGTTATTCAAAATAACACATTATTTGTCACCATTAGYCAATCAGGTGAAACAGCAGATACCCTAGCGGCATTACACAAAATTAAAGCAACACGGCAATCAAGCAATATTCCAACCCTAACTATCTGTAATGTGCCAGAAAGTAGCCTGACAAGAGAATCTGACCTTAATTATCTTACTCATGCGGGACCGGAAATAGGGGTTGCCTCAACTAAATCATTTACAACACAATTAGTAGCTCTTGCCCTACTTATTGTAAGTATAGGTAAAGTGAAACAATCGATAAGTGAAGAGCGAGAAAGCGCGATAGTCAAAGGTCTGCAAAAATTACCGAATTTAATTGCTAGCGCCTTAACCCATGAAAAGGAAATAGAAGCGACAGCACAATTGTTTACTGATAAACAACATGCACTCTTCTTAGGGCGAGGCACGATGTATCCTATCGCAATGGAAGGTGCGCTTAAACTAAAAGAAATCAGCTATATTCATGCAGAAGCGTATCCTGCTGGCGAGTTAAAACATGGCCCACTGGCATTAATAGATGACAGTATGCCCGTTGTGGCGATTGCGCCACTAGATGACTTGCTAGAAAAACTTAAATCAAATTTGCAAGAAGTCAAAGCACGTGGTGGGCAAATGATCGTTTTTGAAGATGAGCAATCTGACATTAGCTCAGAAGAGGGCTTTACGGTCATCAAAGCCACAACCAATGTAGGGCGAATTACAGCACCGATAACATTTAATATACTGTTACAGTTGCTTAGTTATCATGTGGCCTTAATTAAAGGTACCGATGTTGATCAGCCTAGAAACTTGGCTAAGTCTGTAACCGTTGAGTAGGTTGAAAACGAGATGATAAACCAACTAAGATAACTGTTTTGACACAGCGATTGTAAATATTAATGGAGCATGGATATTCAGTTTACAATCAGTAAACTAAAATGATACATTACAACAGCTGATCTAGTATTAACAATACAGATGTTTGTTCGCGTAAATTTGGTAAAATTACTGACGTTGAATAACAAAATCACAATACTTTGGCACCATAAAGAGAAAATATGAACTTAATTAAAACTATTTCATTCCCCCTACTAGGGGATGAACGAGGCTCTCTTGTTGCATTAGAAGCTAATACCGGAGTACCATTTGATATTAAACGAGTTTATTATCTTTTTGATACTAAAAATGGTGTTTCCCGCGGTTTTCATGCACATAAAAAACTTCAACAAATTGCTATTTGTGTGAAAGGAAGTTGTCGTTTTTTGCTTGATGATGGTGTTGAAAAGCAAGAAATAGTTCTGGACTCACCAACAACAGGCTTACTAATAGAAGACATGATCTGGCATGAAATGTATGATTTTACACCTGACTGCGTTTTGATGGTGTTGGCTGATCAGCACTATGATGAATCTGACTATATTCGTAATTATCAAGAATTCTTGAGAGGGGCTAATTAATGAGCATTCATCCTAGCTCAATAATTTCAGAAAAAGCCATTATTGGAAAAAATGTTACAATTGGGCCATTTACGGTTATTTATGATAATGTCAGCATAGGAGATAATGTTAGAATTGATGGGTTTTGTGAGCTTGGGGTAGAGAATGATTTATCCGAAGGGAAGACGCTAGAAATTGGGAGAAACTCTCACATTAGATCTCATAGTATTTTCTATGAAGGTTCCAGTTTTGGCGATGGTTTAGTAACGGGTCATAGGGTGACCGTACGTGAAAAAACTTTTGCAGGTTTAAATTTTCAAATTGGTACACTCACAGATATTCAGGGATGTTGTCAAATTGGGGATTATGTAAGGTTGCATAGTAATGTTCATGTTGGACAACAATCTAATATTGGTGATTTTGTATGGATTTTTCCTTATGTGGTACTCACTAATGACCCTCATCCACCAAGCAATATATTGAAAGGAGTGACTGTTGAAGAGTTTTCAGTAATAGCGACAATGTCAGTGATATTGCCTGGTGTCAAAATTGGTTCTGGATGCTTGATAAGTGCACATTCATCCGTTAATAAAGATACAGAAGCAGACATGCTTTATTCAGGTTCTCCAGCAAGGAAGGTGTGTCCAACTAAAAAAATAAAACTACAAAATGGATCAAAAAATTCTGCTTATCCATGGATAAATCATTTCAAAAGAGGATATCCAAAAGAAATAGTTGCTGGTTGGAATTACGAGAAATAATCATGTCAATTGAACAAATAAAATTAAAAGAATCATATTCTATTGATGAGATAAAAATCGGGATGTATGCATCATATTCTCAAACAATTACAGATGCAGATATTAAGAGTTTTGCAGCATTATCTGGGGATAATAATCCTGTCCACATGGATGAAGAGTATGCGTCGAGATCTAAATTTGGAAAAAGAATTGCTCACGGACTCTTGAGTGCTAGTTTTTTTTCAGCATTATTTGGCACAAGGCTGCCCGGAAAAGGATGTGTCTATGTCTCACAAAGTTTGAATTTTAAAAGACCCGTCTACCTGGGTGATACTATCGTTGCTACAGTTGTTGTGACGAAAGTAGATAAAATGAAAAAGCGAGTTTTTTTTGATACTTATAGTAAAGTAAAAACAAAAAAAGTTATTGATGGTAAGGCTGAAATTTATATTCCATAAGTTTTCATTATTTTTAGTTAATCTGAAATATGGTTCAGAAATAGTCATCACTGAAAATTTTCAATGATGTTTCAGCAAAAAAATGTACAGTCTACTAAATTAGGTGTTTAGTCCCGCAATCTTCAGGCTTGGATCTTCTTTAAATAAACTTGGTTTTTCATCATACCACTTTTGAACTAACTCCCATGGTATTTTTAGCTTTAATGACTTTAATGGGCGTTGATAATTGTAATAGAGTAAAAAGGTCATTAAATGCTGTTTGAGTTCTTCAAAATTAGCATAATGATATTTCTTGGTGGTTGCTTGTTTAATAATTTTATTAGTGATCTCAACCTGACCATTTGTCCAAGGGTGTCTAAATTGTGTTGTTCTGTGTTCAATTCCTAGCGTGTTGCATACGTTAGTAAAGGGGGGAACCCTATCGGGTTGTAAGTGTTCTGCTAAGAGTTTATAGGTAAATTGTGCCCCATTATCAGTGAGTATGTGCGTGATTTTAAAGACGCAGTCTTTAGTGAGGTTTCTTAAAAACTGTACGGCATGCTCCATTGTCATGTGTTCATATAACTCAATATAAAGATATTTTGTTGCTCGGTCGATTGCGACAAATAAATACTGTTTTCCTGTATCGGTTAATAGTTCGGTAATGTCAATATGAATGTAGCCAATGGCGTAGTCTTTAAACCGTTTTTTAGGGCGTTCATTTTCATCTTTAGGTAACCGTGATAAGCCATGATGTTGTAGACAGCGATGTAGGTTTGAGCGGTTGAGGGCAGGAATGTTTGGTTTAAAGACAATAAGCAAATCGTCTAAGGGAAGCTGTAGTGTTCGTCTGACTTCACATATGGCTTGCTGTTCTAATTCTGACAGTACGCTACGCCGTATTTTAGGGCCTGATTTTTTATCGGCTGTGGTATCTGCATATTTCCAGTAACGTACTGTTTTTTGATTTAAATTGTATTGTATTGTCTTGCTAACGCTGCGATGCTCTTGTGAGAGTCTTGTATTTCTTTTCTGATCTTAGGCGTAGTCTTGGCGCCGCCATGTAGTATATTTCCCATAAATTACTCTCCTTTAGTTGAGTTAATGATACTCCATAAGATCGAGGGGCTAAACAATTAGGGTTATAAATAAGCTGCACAGAGTCAAACCTCTATTAATTAATTTTAACATCAATGATAATGCATCATTATTTTGTTACCACCCCTCAATACCATCTATCCTTCCTAATATTTTTTATTATCATGGAATAGAAATATCTTAAAAACTTTAGAATAAGCATCTTGATGATTTTTGGCTTTCTAGATTTAAATTTATCATCTTTTAATAATTTCAAATATACCTGTATTTCACCCCACCTCATATTTTGAAGGTAATTATTTGATAATTGAACGTCAATTCTTACTGAAGAAAGAGTGTCCTGTATAAAAAAAATATTCTTCTCAAAAAAAGTATTTAAAAAATAATGCCAATCTTCAAGCGCATTAATATTTTCATCAAAGCGGATACTATTTTTTCTAAATAAAACAGACTGAATTGGTATGAAATTCCCTAGTAGTAAGTCATCAATCAGGTCACCATTATTATGCTCTTTTGTAGGAATGGATATTTTATCGCCTGTTTTATTGCTAAAATATTCAACAGCAGAATACGTTGCAAACCACCCCTTATTTTTTTCTAAAAAAGTTACTTGTTTTTCTATTTTAGTTTTGTGTAATAAATCATCAGAGTCTAAAAAATTAATATATTCACCTGTGGCAATATTTAAACCATGATTTCTCGCAACAGATCTTTCTTGATTACTTTGGTAAACATACTTTATTTTGTCTTCCCTTATGTAATGATTTATTCTGCTTTTAGAGTTATCCGTTGACCCATCGTCAATAACAATAACCTCTATATCCTCATACGTTTGATTCAAACATGAGTCTACAGCTTGTTCTATATACTGTTCAGCATTATATAAAGGAATAATAATGCTAACTTTTGTGTTCATCTTTAACTCCAAAGTAAGTAGTCAGTATTTTAAATAACTGCTCTCTTCTATCCTCAGTATCATATAATGTGGAAAATTTAATACCTTTCACCAAATTTAAATCTTTATCGATATTGTAAACAGGCATTTCTAGCGTATTTACAGAAAGCGCATAATCATTAAACTTGAAATCACCACCAGTTACGTTATTCGACATCCTAATCCAAGTTGCTGGCACTTTATAAGCATGCGCAACAATGAGTCCATGCAAAGAGCTAGAGAAGATATACCTTGAACTACAAATGTTATCTATAACTTCTTGATATGGAGCCTCTATATTAATAATTTTGTAACTGAGATCTCCAGCTATAATTTTTGTTCTAGTAAGAATATCCTTATCCGCATAATGAGCAATAATCCCTACATCCCATTTCTTTTTGACATGACCATAAATTAACTTAGGTAATAAGATCGCTGGATCACCATAAATTTCTGGACATTCCACTCCGCTCTTAATGAGTATATTCCTCGTTAAGGGACCTCTTACTGCTAATACTTTTCTTGGCCGTTTATAAATCAAAGCATTTTCTTTTTGAAAACCTGCCCCACAAATAACAGCATTGCTTATAGATAAATTATCTAAAATTGAACCTATAAAGTAAAATGTAGATTTGTTGAAGAAGTTAATTCTTATGGTAGTGTTTACAACTTCTTTTTTAGTTACCTGATTAAAAATAAAAGGGTTTAGTGCATCACCAAAATTATGTTTATTTATTGAACAATTAGCCCAATAAAGAGCTATTGATTTATTTCTCATAACACTAATAGTTTTTGCTATAGAAATAGAGCTTATCTTTATTAATTTTCGAATAATTCGCCGACCTTGAGTAGCTATTCTTATTTTATTCGGAAGTATCATATAGATATATATTTTTAAAAATAATTTATTTAACTGACTATCATTATTCGAAAAAGCTTCCTGGCGACATGATTCGAAGTAACCTAACAATTCTTTTTTAACATCTTGATTATCAAAAGTATTCGTTATATTTGTATCATGCTTTCTATATAGTGCTTTAATTTTATTTGTGTATTTCACTTTTCCTATTGCAGATAATTTTATCCACAAAAGCCATTCGCCATAATTTTTATAGCGCTCGTCCCAGCCTCCAGCTTTACGAAAATACTCACGGCTTATAAGTGCACCTGTACTATGAATTACATTAGAAAGTGTAAGATAAAAATTAATATTTTTTGTTTTTTTAAATTGAACTGTGTCGTAAACACCGCAGCCTAAAATATGATCATTTTTATCTATTAAGTCTGAATTACAGTGTACGAGCGAAATATTATCTTCAAATTCGTCTAACATTATTTCAATATGTTTTGGAAGGAGCATATCATSGTGTCCTAAAAACAAAATATACTGACCTTTTGCTAATGAGGCTGCCCTATTTACAGTCTTAATGATGCCTGAGTTTTGTTTGTTTTTAAGTGCTGTAATATTAGAAGATGTAACCGCTAAGTTTCGAATAATATCAAGTGATTTATCATCTGAACAATCATCTATAATAATAATTTCTATATTATTAATTAGAGACTGAGATAGGCAGCTTTCTATGGTTTTTTGTATATATTTTTCACCATTATAAACAGGAATTAGAATTGAACATAAAATATTATCCATTAATAAAAACCATTCTCTTCATTTTGTAATGATAAAAAAATATCATTGTTATAAGGTGTAAAAATGCATTTAAAGCATAAGCATAGGTGACTCCCACCAATCCAAACTCGTCCGTAAATATTTTAGTCAGAAGAATGAACATCAGAGCGAATATGACCTCAGTGCTCACGGTTATCTTAACCATGGCCTTTGCAACCATCAAATAGCCAAGCAGCCAAGCAGCGACTTTAATAATATTTCCTATAAACTGCCAAGCAAAAAGGTCTTTCATTGGCATAAATTGTTCTGTATATAAGATTAAAATAATCGGCTCCCTAAGAATGTAAACACTCAAAGAAATAATTATGACAACTGGCATCATCAAGAAATAGCCTTTCCGGAGCTCATTTGAAATATCTTTTTGCTCAGTAAGTAATGATAACGTTGGTAAAAAATAAGTTGCTAATGAAGTTGTAATTAGTCCTAGTAATGCTTGGGATAGCCCCATAATGCTCTGCCAATACCCTGCAGACTCTACAGAGAAATTGTCTACCAAATAGCTTCGAATAATAAGCATCATTAATAAGGAAGAAGAAACTGCGGTAAATGTAATAATTGCAAACCCAAAAATCTTCTTAACCTCACCCATATTAAAGTGTACGGTGAAGTTTGTTATTCGCAGCCATGACTCTTTCTTAATGAAAATAAATACTATTATAGTAATAAATACCTGTCCTAATATATGAGCTAAGAGTACCCCTTCAAATGCTAAATATATTGTCAGTATTGGAATAACGCAAAGAGAGCAAATACTAGAAAAGATATTGAGGAAAATATATTTTCTTATTTCTTTGTGCCCATTCAAAATAGACATTAATAATGTGTTTATAAGGAAAAAAGGTATCGTTAGTGAAAATATCCGAAAAATATAATGGTATTTGTCCTCATGCAAAAGATACATTGACAATTCACTTGAAAAGTTAAAAACTAATATTGAACATAGCAAGCTTATTGGGATTGCCATTGCAATAGTAGCTGACCAAAGCTTATATTTTTTTAGAGAATCTGAATGATATTCTGCCGTATATTTAGTAATTGCTGTAGAAAATGCATTACCAGAAATATTGAGCACTAAACTAACAAAGTTTTGGAACTGTCCGATAAAAGCAATCCCACTAGGCCCAATAAATATAGCAATAATTTTGGTTACGATTAATCCGCTCAATATTCCTATGGCGGATGCAATTGCCGAGAATATCGATGTTTGAATTAGTTTCATAACTCTCTAATTACAGCTGCAGGATTCCCAGCTGCGATTACATTTTCAGGAATTGATTTTGTTACGATAGATCCATTACCGATGACGCTATTCTTGCCAATAGTTACTCCCTTCATTATTATTACATTATTTCCAATAAAGACATTTTCCTCGATCGTTACTTTTTGTGTTTTTGCATTTACTGAATTTCTACTTTTTCCACTTAAACCATGAAAGTCGCTATCAATAATCTCGACATTAACACCTAGTAATGTCTTATTTCCAATAGAAATCCCCCCACCATTACAAATTAAGACACAGTTATTATTAATCCATACATTGTCGCCAATAGTAATTTTTGATTCGGGTTTACGGACATCAAAATAACTATAACAGTTATAGAAATTAGGGCTTTGCCTATATCCCAGATTGACATTATTTCCAAAAGAAATCTGACCCTCCCCTAAAAATAAAACAGGCTGTTCACATTTAGGTGTTCCAATAATATTTTTACAGTTGGATAATAAGCGGTWCTTTAGTCGTCTAGAAGATTGAAGCAACGTATGAGTTAATATGTATTTCAATTGAATCAATCTATTCAAAGCTATATTAAACAAATGCATTTAGCTCCTCAATTACTTTTTGAATATCATTGTCACTCATCATAGGGCTGATAGGTAAGCTGAGAGTCTCACGGTGWATCTTTTCGGTCAAAGGGTAACTAAAACTTGACCAACCGTGATAAGCCTTCTGTTTATGGGGAGGTATTGGGTAATGAATTAGAGTTTGAATATTTCTTTCGTCCAAATATGCTTGTAGATTTTTTCTTTTGTGTGTGCGGATAACAAAAAGGTGAAAAACATGGCTTTCTAAATCTTGGATATTAGTTATTGTTGTTTGAATTGGTAAGGTTAATCCTGGTTGATTAATTCCTTCACTATAAGCCAGTGCAATTTCTTTTCTTCGCGTGGTGTCAGTATCTAAATATCTAAGCTTAACTCTTAATAAGGCTGCTTGCATTTCATCTAAACGGCTATTGATACCTTGATACAGGTTTTCATATTTTTTAGAACTACCATAATTACCCAAAGCACGGAGCGCTAATGCAAGCTCCCTATCATTTGTGGTCACGGCGCCAGCATCACCGAGTGCTCCAAGATTTTTACCTGGATAAAAACTAAAGCCTGATGCGTCTCCCCAATTCCCAGCTTTTCTCCCATTAATGCTCGCACCATGAGATTGAGCCGAGTCTTCGATCATTAAAAGGTTATATCGTTTTGCGATTCTATTTAGCGATGTCATATCAGCAAGTTGTCCGTATAAATGGACGGCTAAAATCGCTTTTGTTTTAGGAGTTATTGCTTGCTTGACAAGCGCTGGTGACAAATTATAACTTTGGCTGTCAGGTTCAACTAAAATTGGCGTTAATCTATTTTCAGTAATGGCCAATATTGAGGCAATATAAGTATTTGCGGGGACAATAACTTCATCACCATCTTCAAGTTTTCCAAGTTCTTTGTAGGCGCGAAATATCAWAATTAACGCGTCTAAACCATTTGCTACGCCGATGGCATATTTTGTACCGCAATAGTCCGCAAATTCTTGTTCAAATTGTTTAACTTGCTCACCTTGAATATACCATCCAGAATCAATGACTTGTATAGATGCTTGAATAAGTTCTTCTCGGTACTTACCATTAATGGCTTTAAGATCTAAAAATGGAATCAATTTAAGAACCTTTTACAATTGCAAGACATAATTAACCTGAATCCTGTTTAAGAAATGGGAACTATAAAGCCACTAAAACATAGTCAGAAAATAAGTTAACAGACATATTCTGTGGTGTCGATGATTTTTATAAAGTATTCCTATCGCGGTAGGAGGCATAGCTTAATTATAGCGGGCCAAGTATTCTATGGAGTAATTTTAAGCCTTTTTTCCAGTGAGGCCAATTTTTGCACCGGGCAATATGAAAATAAGCGAAGAATATAAATTGCACCTAAAGATGTTTGTTTTAGATGAAGGTGAAGTTATTTCCCCATTCTGATTTTAAACGTTAATATGTAATGACCAATTATATTTTGACCCCGGTAGTTTCCTCAGCGACTCGTACTTTGAATAAGATCTAAGATCACTGAAACAATGAACAAATAGCTCGGCTTAATATTGGATATCTTGGCCATATATAATATAAATGTACTATGGACTAGGTTGGTCTAGTGTAACAATTACTTATTTTGGCACTACTATACAATTTTTGGTAGGTTTATTGCCTTATAAGAAAAGCATATTTAACAATGAGGAAAATTACCTCCCGATTATTTTCTTTATATATAATCTGTATTTATCTATTCTGATAGATAAATTTAATTTAACACAATTTAAAAATAATGAATGTACTGCATTTTTAGGAACTTGATATCTAATATGAGTCAAAAAAACGTTAATATTTTACTGTCTACCTATAATGGTGAAAAATTTGTTTTAGAACAATTAAATAGTATTTATGAGCAAACATACCCATTTATAAAAATTTATGTAAGGGATGACGGCTCTTCTGATTCAACTTTAAACTTATTAAAAAATGAACAATCGCAAGGTAAGATAACACTGCTTCCTAGTGGTGATAATATTGGGGCTGCAGCAAGTTTTTTTACTCTTTTGAGTGATTCAAGTGGAGCTGATTTCTTTGCGTTTTGTGATCAGGATGATATATGGAATAAGGATAAAATAGAGAGAGCAGTAATTATGCTTGATTCAGTTACAGATGGTGTGCCGACAATGTATTTTTCAGCTGTTGAGGTTGTTGACGCGGAGGACAACTTCATTAAAGTATTATCGCCAAAGCGAAAAATAGGGTTTGGTAACGCTCTTGTTGAAAATGTGGCTATTGGTTGTTCGGTTGTATTAAATAAATTAGCAAGAGCTTTGATCGTTAGAGAGCTTCCTTCACAATGTCTTATGCATGATTCTTGGTGTTACCTCGTAATGAGTTGTTTGGGGCTCGTCGTATATGATGATTATCCTAGTATGAGATACCGACAGCACTCTAATAATGTCTTTGGGGCACCAACCTCAAGTATGGATAGTTTAATAAGAAAAGTTAAACGGTTTAGTTTTAGAAAAAAGGGTGTATTTAGGTTTAGTGACCAAGTGACGATATTTATGAAAATATATGGCAATATTATTCCTGAAAATAATAAAGAAGTAATTGGCTTATATGCAAGGGCAGAACATTCTTTCTTTGGTCGCTTGCAATTATTGTTATCCCCTGCTGTCTGGCGCCAAAAACGGTTTGATAATCTAATTCTAAAACTACTTGTTTTGTTAAACTGTTATTAGTGATACTGATAAGGACATGAATATATGATCGTCGCTATTACAGGCGCTTCTGGTTTTATCGGAAAGAAGCTAGCACTCAAACATATTGCGCTTGGAGATCAAGTTCGATTTTTGACGCGAAATAGAAATTCACTTAATATGCTGTCCGGAGCAATAGGGTTTTTGGGGGACATTACAGTTCCCAGTGAAAATATACATAAATTTATTCAAGGTGCAGATGTTTTATATCACTTGGCAGCTGAAATAAGTGATGAAAATATTATGTGGCGAGTGAATGTTGATGGAACTAGAAATTTACTTAATTTAGCTGAAGGGAAAATAGGTTGTTGGGTTCAATTAAGTAGTACTGGTGTTTATGGGCAGCCAGATAAAGGAGTGATTACAGAAGAGAGCGTACTAAATCCTTATAACCCTTATGAAGTTTCTAAGGCTGAGGCTGATAAACTAGTGTTTGAATTTTGTAAGCAAAATAATATTGCTGGCTGTATTCTTCGGCCATCCAATGTTTTTGGACCTGAAATGCCTAATCAATCTCTATTCCAGTTGATAAATATTATCGATAAAGGACTATTTCTTTTTGTGGGTGACAAAGGTGCTATAGCCAATTATATCTATGTTGATAATGTTATTGATGCGCTAATATGTTGTTCTAAAGACCTCCCATATAAGTCTAAAGAGTTTTCTAGTTATATAATTTCGGATTATTGCACGATGGAAAAAATGGTCGAAGTTATTGCCTTATCCTTAGACAAGGAGCCACCACGATTAAGATTACCAAAAGGTCCTTTAAGAGCATTGGCACTGATTGCTGAAAAGGTTCCAGGGATCCCGCTTAAGCGTTCTAGAATAGACGCTATCACTAGTAGGGTTATTTATTCCCATCAACAACTTCAGGATGTATACGGTTTTTGTAATCAGGTTTCTATTGAAGATGGTTTTAGAGCATTGGTAGCTGAATGGAAGAAGCCAAATGGTTAGTCGAATCACAAAGATGAATCCTTCAACCACTTCGAAGCTAAAAGTGCTGAGGGTTGTAACAACGCATGAATGTGTGCCCTGGCATATGGGGAATACCTTGATAAGAATGACAAATGACTTTGATGTATATGTTGCTGGGCAAGGAGTGTCTGCTTATGCCAATATTTATCCGGAGATTAAATGGATTGATTTAAAGATAGAAAGGCAGTTTAGCCCTTTTCATGATGTGCGTGCAATTCTAAAATTATGTCGGACTTTTATTGAATTAAGGCCTGATATTGTACATTCAATTATGCCTAAGGCTGGATTATTGACAGCAATATCAGGACTGATTTGTCGTGTGCCAGTGAGGATTCATACTTTTACTGGCCAGGTTTGGGCAACTAAACAAGGAGTGTCACGACTTCTTTTAAAAACGATTGACCGATTTATAATATTAGTTAATACGCTGTGTTTGACTGATAGCCCTTCGCAATCGGAGTTTCTATATCAACAAAATATATCTTTTAATGGGCAGCCAATTCCAGTGCTTTCGAAGGGGTCTTTATCGGGGGTAGATGTAGCCAGGTTTAGTTATGACCGAGTTAACCGTGACGCTACAAAGCTTCGAATAAGACTGGGTGTAGCTGAATCTGATTTTGTATTTTCATTTATAGCTCGTAAATCGCGTGATAAAGGGGCATATGAAATTATACAAGCCTTCTCAGAGCTTTTGAAGTCATGCTCTAATGTTAAATTATTGTTTGTAGGCCCAGATGAATCTAACGGTGAACTTTCTAAATTGATCATAGATAACCCAACGGTTGCTAAACATATTATTGACGTTGATAGAGTAAGCAACCATGAGTTATATCTAGCTATTAGTGATGTTCTTTGTTTACCCAGTTACCGTGAAGGGTTTGGTAGTATTGTCATTGATGCTGCCGCACTTTCTATTCCGACTATTGGTTCTGATGTTCCTGGATTAGTTGATTCAATAGATAATAATGTAACAGGTGTTTTAATCAGGGCAGGGGATACAAATGAGTTAGTAGTTGCTATGAAATCTTTTATTGATAATCCGGATGATGCTAAAAGTATGGGGAAAGAGGCACTTGAGCGGGTGATGAGGTTTTTTACGGCAGATATACTCTATGATTCTTTAAAAGATACATATGTTAGGCTCTCAATTAAACGACATTAAATCATGAGAGAACGAAGTATTTAGCATGCGAATTGTTTGTTCATCGGGAGAGTCAAAAAATAATGAATGTTATGATAACGGGGGCTACTGGTTTTGTAGGTAGAAATCTTATTGAGCGTAGCTTGAGTGGAGGATATCGTGTCCGAATGTGCTCAAGGAAGCAAGATTTTGATATTCCTTATGACATTGAGCTATATCTGACGGGTGACATCTCAAATAATACAGAATGGTATGAAGCGGTACAAGGTGTTGATGTAGTCATTCATACCGCGGCGCGAGTACACGTTATGGCTGATTCAGCTGTGGACCCTCTGACTGAATTTCGAAGCGTGAATGTGGCTGGAACATTGAATTTGGCTCAGCAAGCAGCCGAGGCAGGGGTAAAACGATTTATCTTTATTAGCTCCATCAAAGTGAATGGAGAAGAAACTCTACTTGGCAGTCCTTTTAAAGAAGAAGGTTTTTTAATACCTACCGATCCTTATGGCTTATCTAAGTATGAGGCCGAGAAATGCTTATTAAATTTAGCTAAAAAAACGGATATGGAAGTAGTCATTATTCGTCCTCCTTTAGTTTATGGGCCTGGAGTTAAAGCCAATTTTGCATCGATGATGAAGTGGATTAATAAAGGTGTTCCTTTGCCTTTTGGTTCGATTCATAATCAACGTTCATTTGTAGCTTTAGATAATTTAGTGAGCTTCATTATTCACTGTATTGACCACCCACAAGTGGCAAATGAAATTTTTTTGATTTCTGATGGCGAGGATGTATCCACTACGGAGCTCTTGCGTAAAGTTGCGAAAGCCTTTGGAAAAAAGGCATTATTGATTCCTATTCCGGTCTGGTTAATGACCTCGGCAGCAAAGTTGGTGGGGAAAAGTGATGTGGCAAACCGCTTATTTGGTTCATTACAAGTGGATAGTTCAAAAGCCCGTGAATTACTAGGATGGAAGCCGGTGATTACCATGGATGAACAATTGAAAAAAATAGCAGATGAGTACTTGAATGAAAAGAACGCTTGATTTAATTCTTGCCATAATTATTGGGGGTACATTTCTGCTCCCTATTTGTATCGTGGCGGTGCTGGTGAAGTTGTCATCCAAAGGCCCTGCGCTATATTGGTCGGATCGGGTGGGGAAAGAGAATATTATTTTTCGTATGCCTAAATTTCGTAGTATGAAGGTTGATACGCCAGCCGTTGCTACGCATTTGTTAGATGATCCAAAGAGTGTTTTGACGCCGGTAGGTGATTTTCTACGTAAATCAAGCTTGGATGAGTTGCCACAGTTGTGGTGTATTTTAAAAGGTGACATGAGCTTTGTGGGGCCTCGACCTGCTTTATTTAATCAAGATGACCTTATCGCGTTACGAACTGAACAAGAGGTACATAAACTTGTACCTGGGTTGACTGGCTGGGCTCAGATCAATGGGCGAGATGAATTGCCTATTCTACAAAAAGTAAGCTTAGATGTTGAATATTTACAAAAACAATCGTTTTTGTTTGATCTGAATATCTTATGGAAGACATTTTTGAAAGTATTAAAACGTGATGGCGTAACTCACTGATTTTAATAAATGGAAATATTTATCTTGGCAGGCGATGTTTTTTTCAGTATGCTCATTTCAACTGTCCATGATGGACGGTGTTAACAAGGAGCAAGGAAAGATGTTGAAAAAATTATGGATGACTGTGTTTGTCGGATTCTTCTTTTTATCTGCGAATAGTATTTTTGCAGCAGAGATGATTGATATCAATACTGCGACGCAAACGCAACTGGAAACACTTCAAGGTGTTGGTCCAGCAACGGCAACAGCTATTTTAGAATACCGTGAGCAGGTAGGTCGTTTTAATACGGTAGATGAAATAATGAATGTTAAGGGAATTGGTGATAAAAAATTAGCCAAATTTTCTGACCAAATAGTTGTAACTGAACCGAAAAAAGAATAACTAATTCAAAGAATTAGATTTGTTTTGAAAGCGTAGTTATCGTAAGGTAACTACGCTTTTTTTATTGCGGACACCCATCTCTAACTTAATGTTTCAATAATTGTCTCTTGTAACCGTGCTATTTCATCGGTATTGAGAGGGAGATGAGCACTTGTGGCAATAAGAAAAATATCTTCAACTTGGTCGCCTAATGTAGTGAGTTTGGCACTAATAACGTGAATATCACATTGCAGGAAAATGTGCGCTATTGTTGATACCAGTCCAGGCCGATCGTGAGCTTCTAATTCTAGTGTGGTATAKTYKTRMTGGNGWRYMRRKTGMMNAATNNASWRYYGSTWRTRYTKYGRRYAMCWKCAYWGYTSTGSSWGTARTGSNNGTATTAAATGCTTTCGTTTTTTCTAGCACAGTGAGTTGATGTTTTATCGTACTAATGAGTTCGTTTTGGTTGCGTACCAACCCTGTTAGAATGTAAGAGTTAAGTGATTTACCATCCGTTGTAGTATCTAYTTTTGCATCTAGAATATCCAACTGGAGCGCYTCTAAACAGGCGGTAACGGCAGCGAATATTCCTAAYTTATCATCGGTATAAATAAACACTTCTAAGGTATCTTCCTGATCAAGACTTCTCGAATGAACCAATGTGCTTTCTGTGGGTTCTTGTAGACGTRTCATTGTCTGCCAGACAATTTCATTGGTGGTATGGTGCAAGAAATAATCTGGGTCATAATGCTGCCACAACATTTTTATTTGTTGCTCAGTCCATGCTTGATAGGTAAGTTGTTGTAAGGCCTGCTGTTGACGTTGCTTGCTTTTCTCCGCTGTATTTTTGGCAATATCATGACGATCTTCTAGCCAGCTTCTGGTGGCATTATAAAGTTGCCTTAATAATGAATCTCGCCAGCCATTCCATAAATTATTATTGGTGGCTCTGATATCTGCCACCGTTAGTAAATAGAGGTAATTAAGACGATCAACTGTTTTTACTTTAGCGGCAAACACCTTAATCGTATCCGGATCGCTCACATCACTTTTTTGAGCTGTAGCTGACATGGTGAGGTGTTGACGAACTAGAAATGTTACTGTCTCAGTGTCAAATTCACTTAACTGATGTAGTTTACAAAATGCTGCTGCATCCGGCACGCCTAATAGACTATGATCGCCCCCACGGCCTTTGGCAATATCATGAAACAATCCGGCTATATAGAGTAATTCCGGCTTTGGGATTTGATAAAAAATTTGGGAGCACAATGGAAACTCGGCACTGTATTCAGAGCAAGAAAAACGGCGTAAATTTCGGACTAGAAATAAAGTATGCTCATCAACCGTATATATATGAAACAGATCATGCTGCATTTGGCCGACGATAGCACCAAATTGTGGTAAATAAGCRCCTAGTACGCCAAATTTRTTCATTCGRCGGAATTCGTGAGTGACCCCTTTTGATTGTCGGATTATTTCCATAAATARGCTTTGGCATGCCGTATYATTSCGAAAGCGATCATCGATAAGATGAATATGAGCATGTAATTGCCGAATTGTTTCTGCTCTTACCCCTTTAATTTCTGGATGTTGTTCTAGAATTAAAAATAATTCCAGCATGGCATAGGGATAAGCAGMAAATATAGTGTTTTCAACGGTTGCTAAATACCCATTATGAACATGAAAACGATTGTTAATGGGATCGATCTGTCTTGCCTCATCAGCAAGGATTATTTGTTCTTCAAATARTTGYAAAAGCAATGARTTCATYTGYTGAACAGAACGGGCACACAGATAATAATCTTTCATAAACTGTTCTACAGCAAGGCGCTTGTCTGTTCTTTTATAACCAAATTGCTCAGCTAATTCACGTTGGTAATCAATTTGTAATTTTTCTTCTTTTCTGCCRGCTTGAAGGTGCAAWGCAAARCGRAYTTTCCAYAAGAAGTGTTGCGCTTTTTCTARCGCTTGGTATTCACTTTYCGATAAAAAMCCYTTTTCTTTTAAGCCATGCAAACCACTTACATTAAAATGTTGTTGTGCAACCCAGCTGATAACCTGTAAATCACGTAGGCCACCGGGTGCTTCTTTAATATTGGGTTCGAGATTATTTGCCGTATCATTATATTTTAGGTGACGTTGTTGTTGCTCTTGCTTTTTTATTTGATAGAAATTTCGGGTATCCCATGTTTTATTACTGCCGGTAAGCTCCTGTAAAGCTGAAAAAAGAGCTGATTCACCACAGAGTAATCGTGTTTCTAATAAGTTGGTGGCGATGGTTACATCATTTTTGGCTTGCTTACGACACTCTGCAATAGTACGAACACTATGACCGATTTCAAGTCCTATATCCCAAAGTTGGGTGAGAAAATTAGATAAACTTTCAGGAGGCTGTTCAGAGACTGATTCATCAAGTAAAACCAACAAATCAATATCTGAGTAGGGGTGAAGCTGGCCTCGGCCATAACCGCCCACAGCCAGTAAACTGATAGGTAAACTAGCGTCTATATGTTGTGACCAAAGATGTTGTAATGTTTGATCCACAAATAAGGACCGTTGATGAACTAAGTGGACGACATCAACGTGATTGTTAAATTGTTCAGTTAGGTAGCTTTGACCTATTTGAAGTGCATCACGAAAAAATAGACTGTTCGATGAGGCTGTTGGAGAAGTATTATTAGCAATGTCCCAGAGTGATAATAATTTCATCATTAAATAATTTCGTCATCACGTAGCGTTAAAATATCATGACCCGTTTCAGTGACTAAAATAGTATGCTCCCACTGTGCTGAAAGAGAGCGGTCCTTGGTATACACTGTCCAGCCATCACTTTTGTGATGTCTAATATGACGCTTACCTGCATTGACCATAGGTTCAATTGTAAATATCATGCCCGCTTCAAGTGTTAAACCTGTCCCTATTTTTCCGTAATGAAGCACTTGTGGTTCCTCATGAAATACTTTGCCTATACCGTGACCACAGTATTCTTGTACGATAGAGAAGTTTTGAGCTTCGGAATGCCTTTGAATAATATGGCCTATATCGCCTAATTGAACACCAGGTTTGACCAAGCTAATACCGAGCAGCATCGCTTCACGCGCATTATTACATAAGCGCTGAGCCAGAATAGAGGTGTTGCCAATATGGAACATTTTGCTGGTATCACCGTGATATTCATCTTTGATAACAGTAATATCAATATTAATAATATCGCCATCTTTTAATTTTTTATCGCCGGGAATACCATGGCAAATAACATGGTTTACCGATGTACAAATTGATTTCGGGAAACCATGGTAGTTCAATGGGGCGGGAATAGCCTGCTGTTCATTGACAATATAATCATGACAAATTTTATCTAATTCATTGGTTGTTATACCTGCTTTGACATGAGGTTCAATCATCGTTAATACATTTGCTGCAAGTTTTCCCGCAATACGCATTTTAGTGATTTCTTCAGCCGATTTTATACTAACTGCCATTTGATGTGTTTATTCTCGCGTAGGTTTATAATGAATGATAGGTAGTGTGCCGGAAATAGAACAAAAGTAAAAGTAATAAATAGTAGGGTTATATTGTTTTTATTGCTGTTTTATGGTATAAAATGCGCGCCTTTAAAGGCAAAATCACACATGCACCGGCACAGGTTTCGGGGTGCTAGTTGCTTAGGCAGTCTAGTCGAAACATGGGGTGTGTGGAGGTTTAACCCCAACTCTATTAATAAGGTAATACACAAAATGGCTAAAATAACTATGCGCCAAATGCTAGAAGCAGGCGTTCACTTCGGTCACCAAACACGTTATTGGAATCCTAAAATGGGTCCCTATATTTTTGGTAAACGTAACAATATTCATATCATCAACCTTGAGCACAGCTTACCTATGTTTAACGATGCGTTAAACTTCGTAGGTAAATTAGCGTCTCAAAAAAGTCGTATTTTATTTGTGGGCACAAAACGTGCTGCACAAGATCCTATCCGTGAAGATGCAGAACGCGCTGGAATGCCGTATGTGAATCGCCGCTGGTTAGGTGGTATGTTGACTAATTATCAAACAGTTCGTCAATCAATCAAACGTTTAGATGTGATTGATGAAATGATGGCTTCTGGTAAATTAGAAGGTTTGAAGAAGAAAGAAGTCTTAAACCTAACACGTGAACAAGGTAAATTAGAAAAAAGTATTGGTGGTATCCGCAAAATGGGTGGTCTTCCTGATGCATTATTCGTAATTGACGTTGATCATGAGCGTATTGCYATTCAAGAAGCAAACAAATTAGGTCTTCCGGTTATTGCTATTGTTGATAGCAATAGTAACCCTGATGGTGTTGATTACATCATCCCTGGTAATGATGACTCAATGCGTGCAATCAAGCTTTATACGACAAGTATTGCTGATGCAATTTTAGAAGGTCGTGCCTCTGTTTCAACAGGTGATACAGAAGGTGAAACAGTAGAGGTTGCTGCAGAAAGCGAAGCTGCTGCGGAATAAACACTACTTGAAGCATTAAGGACAGGCTCACTATTGTTAGTGGGCCTGTGTTGTATATATGGTTCAAGGATCATATTAAAAGAATTTGAAGAAGGGTAATAAAATGGCAATTACTGCTGCATTAGTAAAAGAACTACGTGGGCGTACTGGCTCAGGCATGATGGAATGTAAAAAAGCATTGGTCGCATCTAATGGTGATGTTGAAGTAGCTATTGAAGAAATGCGTAAGTCTGGTTTAGCAAAAGCAGATAAAAAATCAGATCGTGTTGCTGCTGAAGGCGTTATCGTTATTAAAACAAGTGCTGATGGCAAAAAAGCCATTATGCTTGAAATCAACTCAGAAACAGATTTTGYAGTAAAAGCAGAAGACTTCAGTGTTTTTGTTGATCTGTTATCAGCGAAAGTACTTGAAGCTCAACCGGTTGATCTTAACGCGTTAATGGCACTCACTCTTAATGACGCGRGTGAAAGTGTTGAAATCGTTCGTCAAGCATTAGTAGCTAAAATTGGCGAGAACATTCAAATTCGCCGTTTTGAATTAATGTCTAATGCGGATGGCGTAATTGGTTCGTATTGTCACGGTAATCGTATTGGCACAATGGTCAACTTAACGGGTGGCGATGAAGCATTGGCAAAAGATATTGCGATGCATGTTGCTGCTAGTCGTCCACAAGCTGTTTCTGCTGCAGATTTACCGGCTGAATTGTTAGAAAAAGAACGTGATATTGTGGCAACTCAAGCAAAAGATAGTGGCAAACCAGAAGCTATCATTGAAAAAATGGTTGAAGGCCGCATGAAGAAGTTTGTCAATGAAATAAGCTTAATGGGCCAAGCATTTGTTAAAGACCCTGATCTGACCATTGAACAATTGGTTAAAAAATCAGATGCGACAGTTAATGCATTTGCATGCTTTGAAGTAGGTGAAGGTATTGAAAAAGCYGAAGATAACTTTGCAGAAGAAGTAATGGCGCAAGCCCGCGGAGAATAATCGTAACCTGAGCTATCACTTGCATTTGAATAATTAATTTAACCGGAGAATAAGCATGACTGAAACAGCAAAAAAACCAGTTTACAAACGTGTACTACTGAAATTAAGTGGTGAGGCGTTAATGGGGAAGGCTGATTTCGGTATCGATCCGGAAGTGATTGTTCGTTTTGCTAAAGAAATTGCCGAGCTCAATGCTCAAGGTGTTGAGCTCGGTGTTGTGATTGGCGGTGGTAATATATTCCGTGGAGCAGGCCTAGCATCGGGTGGTATGGAACGGGTTAGTGCAGACCACATGGGAATGCTAGCCACAGTAATGAATGCGTTAGCATTACAAGATGCACTCGAGCAGCAAGGTGTATTCTGTCGTGTTATGTCAGCGATTCAAATTAATGAAGTTTGTGAAGATTATTTGCGTCGCCGGGCTATTCGCCACCTAGAAAAAGGCCGAGTAGTTATTTTTGCTGCGGGTACCGGTAATCCATTTTTTACTACTGATTCAGCAGCCAGTTTGCGTGCCGTTGAAATTGGTGCTGAATTAATATTGAAAGCAACGCAGGTCGATGGTGTTTATGATGCTGATCCTAAAAAGTTTCCTGATGCAGTGCGCTATACTGAATTGAGTTATGATGAAGTGATTAATAAACGTTTAGGTGTTATGGATACGACKGCAGTGGTGATGTGTCAAGAAAACMAAATACCATTACGAATATTTGATGTYCATAAAAAAGGTAATTTGGCCCGAGTTATTTATGGTGAAGATATCGGTACACTTATTAAATAAGTACAAGCGTAGGATAGAAATATGATTGAAGATATAAAAAAAGACGCGGCAGATCGCATGCAGAAAAGTGTTGCCTCACTGGTCAGTGCGATGGCGAAGATCCGTGCAGGTCGAGCTCACACCAGCCTGTTAGATCAAATTATGGTGCCCTATTATGGTTCAGACGTCGCGCTTAGCCAAGTTGCTAATGTCGGTGTTGAAGATTCCCGTACATTAACGGTTACACCGTGGGAAAAGCCAATGCTCGCGATAGTCGAAAAAGCAATTATGACATCAGATCTRGGGGTCAACCCGAGCAGCGCTGGCATGACAATTCGCATTCCAATTCCACCMTTGACTGAAGAGCGTCGCCGCGATTTAGTAAAAGTSGCACGCAATGAGGCCGAAGGTGCACGTATTGCAGTGCGAAATATTCGTAGAGATGCAAACAGCACATTGAAAGAATTATTAAAAGAAAAAGAAATTTCTGAAGATGARGAACGTGGTGCTGAAGAAGCGGTTCAGAAATTGACAGATACGGGCATTAAGCAAATTGAAGATGTGCTGAACGAAAAAGAATCAGATTTAATGGAAGTGTAAGTAAGCACTTTTATGACAAAGGAATCTGCTCACATTCCACAACATATAGCCATTATTATGGATGGTAATGGTCGATGGGCAAAACAACGRCGCCAGCCACGCTTTATGGGTCACCGAGCAGGCGTTAAAGCCGTCGAAAATATCGTTAAGCATTSTGCTGAGATTGGKGTGAGTGTTTTAAGCCTTTTTGCCTTTAGCAGCGAGAATTGGCGTCGTCCGAGCAAAGAAGTCAGTCTGCTTATGGAATTATTTGCGTTGTCATTAAAGCAACAAGCGAAACGGTTGCATAAGAACAATATTCGTTTACAAATTATTGGTGACATCAGTAAGTTTTCGACTAGTTTACAGAAACAAATTAGCCAAGCTGAAGAATTGACTGCTAATAATTCAGGTCTAATCATTAATGTAGCAGCCAATTATGGTGGCCAGTGGGATATTACGCARGCCGTTCAAAAAGTGGCGAAACGCGTRCAATYAGGYCARTTAGATGCGGCAGAGATTACAGAAGAATTAATTGCTGCAGAATTAACGACAGCCTCTATTTCAGATCCGGATTTATTTGTTCGAACGGGAGGTGAGCAGAGAGTCAGTAATTTTATGCTATGGCAGATGGCTTACACTGAATTCTATTTTTCAGAAACATTGTGGCCTGACTTTGATGCGGAGCAGTTGGATAATGCGATTTGGTCCTTTAATCAGCGTGAACGTCGCTTTGGCAAAACATCAGAACAAATTCAGCAAGATCATTAAATATATTTTCCACTCAACTACGTTAAAAGAGACTTTATGCTTAAACAACGATTATTAACGGCTGCAATATTAATTCCGCTAGTTGTTTTCAGTCTTTTATATTTACCTACCTTTATTGTGAAGTGGTTGTTAGCAGGCGTAGTGGTACTGGCCGCATTGGAATGGTTCAATATTATTGGTTTTAAAAAACGATCTGAGATTATATTTGCATTGCTGTCACTGACACTTATTACGGTTGCGCTATCCTTACTCACGTCTTTGCTATTGTTTTCAGCTATATTATGGGGCGTAATTTTAGTCTTTATCGTGCGTTACGCGCACAATGCGCTACCCCTGAAAATTGAAAAATTAATTATGCACCCTCAAATAGCCTTAGTGCTTTCGTCGATGGTRCTCGCATTATTTTGGCATTCTGCTGTACTGTTACATTCAGCCCCCTTAGGTGGGCAGCAACTTCTCTATATTATGGTTTTAGTTTGGCTAGCGGATACGGGTGGTTATTTTGCTGGAAAGCGTTGGGGAAAAATAAAACTGGCTAAAGCGATTAGTCCCAATAAAACATGGGAAGGCGTGGCTGGAGCTGTGTTTTTAGGCGCTATTGGGGCARTTRTTGCKTATGCGCTAGACTTATCAGGTTCGTTAAGTTTGGTGAGCTGGCTAGGACTCTCATTAATAGCATTGTTGATATCCATTGTTGGCGATTTATTTGAAAGCTTATTTAAGCGCGCTCATAATATAAAAGACAGTGGTAATTTATTACCAGGCCATGGTGGAATGTTAGATCGTATTGATAGTTTATTAGCTGCAGTACCGGTATTTACAGTTGGAATATTTTGGTTGGGAGCGAACTAAAATGCAGGCAGTTACACTTTTAGGTTCGACGGGGTCAATTGGCGTTAGCACGCTCAATATATTGGCCCAACATCCAGAAAAATATGCTGTTTATGCGCTTACAGCAAACCGCTCTGTTGATAGTTTGTTTGAGCAGTGCCTGCAATTCAATCCTACGATTGCGGTTATGCTGGATGAAGCTTCAGCTGAAAATCTAACAAAAAAGCTAAAAAATTCGGGTAGTGAAACACAGGTATTATCAGGGCTACAAGCCTTAGTCGATGTGGCTGAAAGTGCAAATACAGATTATGTGATGGCTGCGATTGTTGGTGCAGCCGGACTGATGCCGACCTTAGCTGCGGCGCGAGCAGGTAAACATATTTTACTTGCTAATAAAGAAGCCCTAGTAATGAGTGGCGGTTTGTTTATGAAAGAAGTCGAAGCGAATGGSGCAACRTTATTACCTGTYGATAGTGAGCATAATGCGATTTGGCAATGTTTACCCGTGGGCAATCAACAGCAACACCATTTYGACGGAAAAGGTGTTCGTCGAATTATTCTTACGGCCTCGGGTGGCCCCTTTAGAGATTATAATTTAGCTGATTTAGAAGACGTTACACCTGAGCAAGCGGTAGCACATCCAAACTGGTCAATGGGCCAGAAAATTTCAGTAGATTCTGCCACCATGATGAATAAAGGCTTAGAAGTTATCGAAGCACATTGGTTATTTGGCATGCCAGTAGAAAAAATTGAAGTATTACTTCACCGTCAAAGTATTATTCATTCAATGGTGGATTATGTGGATGGCTCGGTGCTGGCACAAATGGGCAACCCTGATATGCGTACCCCGATTGCCAATGCTTTAGCATGGCCTAATAGGATTGATTCAGGTGTGGCACCACTTGATTTGGCCACTGTAGGTCGATTAGATTTCTCGGTAGCGGAGCATACGCACTTCCCTTGTTTAGCACTGGCCTATCAAGCATTAGAAGCTGGTGGAACAAGCACTGCTATTTTAAATGCAGCAAATGAAATTGCGGTTGAGGCATTTCTAAATAAACAACTAAAATTTACTCAAATAGCGACAATAATAGAGCATGTTTTAGCCAAGTTAACACCTAGTAAAGGGGAAACCCTCGAGCAGGTATTAGCAGATGACTTGCTTGCACGTGAGTTCGCACGCGAGCTTATAGCTTAAAATGCAATCTCTCTTCTTTTTTATCGTTGCGTTATCGATCTTAGTTGTTATTCATGAATTTGGTCATTTCTGGGTAGCTCGTCGATGTGGGGTGAAAGTATTAAAATTTTCAGTGGGTTTTGGCCAGCCCTTATTTAAAAAATTAGGGCGTGACGGCACAGAATATATTTTAGCGGCTATCCCCCTTGGCGGTTATGTCAAAATGCTGGATGAACGGGAAGGTAGTGTGCCTCCTGAGCAATTAGATCAGGCCTTTAATAATAAATCATTAGCGGCACGTACCGCTATCATTGCTGCAGGTCCAATTGCCAATTTGCTGTTTGCTATTTTTGCCTACTGGCTTATTTTTATAATGGGTATTCCAGGCATGCGCCCGATTATTGATGAAATAATCGTMGATTCGCCTGCKAGTTATGCTGAGTTTAGATCGGGTGATGAAATCACGCAGATCAATGGTACTGAAACGCCAACATGGTCGAGTGTGCGAAAGGCGCTGTTTAAAATTTCACAATCAGGTGGCACGGCCGAGATAAGGGTTAATTTAGGTGACATTGAGGTTCAGCGACAACTTGAAATAGCTAAAATTGATTTAGATTCAAGTATGGCAAAGCCTTTTTTAAATACGCTAGGCTTAATACCGATACAAATCAAATATAAACCTGTTATTGGTTCTATTATTCGTGGTGGAGCGGCAGAAAAAGCAGGCTTAAAAGAAGGGGACGAATTACGCACTTATGAAGGTGATGCTATCAGTAGTTGGGCAGAATGGGTAACACTCATTCGCGCTCATGCAGATATTGTGATGCCTATTGAAATACAGCGTGAAAATAAAACGATAGCATTATTTCTGACACCCAGTAAAACAACAGATAATATCGGTAAAATAGGTGCAGGGTTGGATGCAAGTAAAACTAAGATACCTGACTATTTGCAAGCAGAACTTCGGTATAGCCCTCTTTATGCACTAAGATATGCGGTGCAAGAAACATGGGATTTCTCAAGCTCTACGGTTAAGGGCATAGTCGGGATGCTTATGGGTACGGTATCGAGTAAAAATATTGGAGGGCCGATTACGATTGCTCAAATAGCAGGAGCGTCGGCAGAGCAGGGACTGATTGCCTTTATCTACTTTCTTGCGATGATTAGTGTGAGTCTGGGAATATTAAATTTATTGCCGATACCTATTTTAGATGGCGGTCACCTATTGATGAACTTAATCGAGTGGGTAAAAGGCACCGCCTTATCAGAACAGGCACAATTACGCAGTCAAAAGGTGGGCATAATATTACTTTTATCGTTGATGTTTTTAGCTTTTTTCAATGACTTAACAAGACTGTTTGGATCTTAGCCAATTTACAGGTAAACTACACTGTCCGAACATGCATTTTTAAAGCAAAATTAATGAATAAATTACTTTTATCACTCGCATTTTTATTATTGACCAGCACTGCAATTGCCGATACCTTTAAAATTAAAGATATTCGCGTAGAAGGTTTGCAGCGAATATCGGCTGGTACTGTGTTTAACTTCTTGCCCGTTAAAGTGGGTGACGAAATGACAGATAAAGATGCAAAAAGTATTATTCGTGCTTTATTTAAGTCTAAATATTTTGATGATGTTGCTGTTGAAGAACAAGAAGGCGTACTTGTTATTAAAGTAAGCGAGCGTCCTGCAATTTCCAGTATTGAGTTTGTTGGAAATAAAGATCTTGATAGTAAGGAATTATTAAAGTCATTAAGCCGAATGGGCTTTGCAGAAGGTCAAGTATTTCAGCAAGCGATATTGGAACGTGTTGAACTTGAATTAGAACGCCAATACTTTAGTCGTGGGAAATATGGTGTTGATATTAGCTCAGATGTCACACCCTTAGACCGGAATCGTGTTGCCATACGTATTAATATGGCTGAAGGTGTTGTTGCTACGATTGCAAGTATTAATATTGTAGGTAATACCTCATTCGATGAAGATGATTTATTGGCAGATTTTGAATCAACAACCGGTGGAATGTTATCTTCATTTACYCATGATAATCAATATTCACGTCAGAAACTATCGGCTGACTTAGAAACGCTRCGGTCATTTTATTTGGATCGAGGCTATGTTGATTTTTCAGTTGAATCAACTCAGGTTTCAATTACTGACGATAACAAACAAATGTATATTACAATTAATATACTAGAGGGGCAGCGTTACAAAGTTAAAGAAGTACGGCTAGCGGGAGATTTAATTGTCCCTGAAAATGAATTATTTGATTTAGTTACGATTAAGAAAGATGCGGTGTTTTCACGTAAAGCAATTACTCAAAGTACGGAACATCTAACGGATAGGCTGGGTAATGATGGGTATGCTTTTGCTAATATTAATGCGGTGCCCTCTATTGATCGAGAAAATAGAGAAGTAACGCTTACCTTCTTTGTTGATCCTGGTCGTAGAGCGTATGTGAGACGAATAAATATTGCAGGTAATAGCAAAACGCGTGATGAAGTATTACGCCGTGAAATGCGTCAACAAGAAGCAGCATGGATTTCAACGTCTAAGGTTGACCAATCACGATCTCGGATTAGGCGTTTAGGTTATTTTGATGATGTGAGTGTTGAAACTACTCCTGTACCWGGYACMGCKGATCAAGTTGATCTCGATTTTAATGTGTCAGAAACACCMTCWGGRAGTTTGTCTGCGGGCTTAGGTTTTTCACAATCAGACGGTTTAATATTTAATGCCAATRTTGTTCAAAAGAATTTCTTAGGRAGTGGYAAGCATATYAACTTTGGCTTTAACAATAGCAGTGTGAATACRGTTTATAGTTTTGGTTACACCAATCCCTTTGCAACAGTGGATGGCATTAGTCAGGGCTTTAATGCGTTTTATCGTGAAACAGATGCCGATGAAGCGAATATAGCGAGTTTTAGCACCGATGTATGGGGTGGAGACGTTAGCTTTGGTATTCCAATCAGTGAAATTAATCGARTAAGATTAGCATTTGGTTATGAAAGTACGGAGCTTAATCTCCCTAGTAGTAATACGATTAGCTATTATGATGAATTTGTTGCAGAAGAAGGCGATAGCTTTGACACGTGGACAATAACGTTGTCTTGGTCTAGTGATACCCGTGATAATGCTATTTTACCAACACGGGGTACCTCGCAGAGCTTGTCGGCAAAAGTAGCTATTCCTATTGGTTCATTGCAATATTATAAGGTGAGATATAAACATAAATGGTTTCATCCWGTGACTGATTCACTTACCTTCTCATTAGGCGGTAATTTGGGTTATGGTGATGTTTAYGGGGATACAGAAATATATCCATTCTTCCAGAATTTTTATGCTGGTGGGATCCGTAGTGTRCGTGGTTTTAAATCAAATACACTAGGTGTGCAAGAAGATGATCAAGCATTGGGTGGYAATTTCTTAGTAACGGGGGGAGCCGAGCTCATTTTCCCKATACCTTTTATAAAGAAAAAATTGAAATCTTTCCGTCTTAGTACGTTTATAGATGTGGGTAATGTTTTTGCTGAAGACCAAGATTTTGATGCCGGCGATYTACGYTATTCTGCRGGTYTATCTGCTGTTTGGATTTCACCTTTTGGTGCGATGACAGTGAGTATCGCGCAACCATTTAATGATGAAAGTGAGGATGAAGTAGAGAACTTCCAATTCTCATTAGGGTCAACATTTTAGATAAATACAGTTTTGGAGAATATGAACGTGAAAAGAATTAAATTTATGGGTGCATTTTTAGCGGTAGCACTATTACTTCCATCATTGACAGTCAATGCGGCGGAATTAAAAATAGGTGTGGTTAATGCTGCGGTAGTGTTAGATAAGTCACCACAAAAAGAAAGAGCATTAGCGCGCCTTGAAAAAGAATTCTCGGCACGAAGTAAATCACTAGAAAGAAAAGTTAAAGATTTACGCGCACGACAAGCTAAATTGGTGCAAGATGGCGCTATTTTGAGTGCAGATGAGCGTAARGTTAAAGARCGTAGYATYTTAAGTGAGCAACGYGAATTGAARCGTTTAGGYGATGAATATAGTGAAGATTTGTCTATTCGTAGAAATGAAGARTTACGYAAATTAGAAAAAGATATTGCTAAAACAATTATAGATTTAGCTAAAAAAGAATCCTATGATCTTGTGCTCTATCAAGGRGTGATTCATGCGAGTGAGGGGCTAAATATTACCAATAAAGTGCTAGAGATTTTAAAGTCAAAATAGTAGATTAAGATTGTGGCGTGGACGCTAGCTCAAATTGCTCAGCATATTGGGGGTGAGGTTGTAGGTGATGCAGGCTTGGAGGTCGATAGCTTTGCTGATTTACAACGTGCAACACACAAGCAGATTAGTTTTTTAGCCAGTAGCAAGTATAAGAAATATTTAGCAGCCTCCCAAGCGGGTGCCGTTATTATTGAACAACAGTTTATGGCTGACGTTGTATCAAATGCTATTGTGGTYGATGATGCCTAYGTTGCTTATGCTAARGCCGCTGCATTATTAAATCCCCMAGAAAAGTTTAATGGGGGTATTCATTCTTCGGCGGTTGTGGATAAAAACAGTAAAATTCACCCATCAGCCTATATCGGTCCACACGTTGTAATAGAATCAGGTGTAGAAATAGATGCCGAYGCTGTTATTGGCCCAGTTTGCGTTGTGAAAAAARATGCTAAAATTGGTCAGAGTACGCGATTGTCAGCCAATATTACGGTATGTGAAGCTGTTCTAATCGGTGARCGATGTTTACTTCATCCTGGTGTAGTAATTGGTGCTGATGGTTTTGGTATTGCCAATGATAAANGYCNNKGGATTNAWKTACCMSMMSTMGSCMRTGNKKMYYATNMRGTGRCSAKSYYGMAAWTSSKGNAAMCNNRCWACYATYGNKCGGGNRKRYSATRGWMRATACGATTATTGGTGATAATGTAAAATTAGATAATCAAGTTCATATTGCACATAATGTGATCATTGGAAACAACACAGTTATTGCTGGATGTGTGGGTATTGCTGGAAGCACACAAATAGGAAAAAATTGTGTAMTKSSRRKVYGCGTCACCATTACGGGACATATTGTTATTGCCGATGGTGTGCAATTGACGGGTAATACCATGGTCACAAAATCAATTACTCAATCAGGGTCGTATTCATCTGGACTGCCTGCTGAAACGACTAAACAATGGCATCGAAATGTGGTGCGTTATCGCCAAATGGATGCCTTAGCTGATCGCGTTAAACAGCTAGAGAAACAATTAAAAAACAGTTAGCGTTGCATCATTTCTTATTGGAAGATACGATTTTCTAATAAAAATAAATCGAGGATACAAAAACATTGAATACTATTGATATACATGAAATTCAGCGATACCTCCCTCATCGGTATCCGATGCTATTGATTGATAAGGTGATTGACTATACACCTAATGAACATTTGGTAGGCATTAAAAATGTAACCTTTAATGAGCCTCATTTTACAGGTCACTTCCCTGCGCGTGTAATTATGCCTGGCGTATTGATTCTTGAAGCTTTAGCACAAGCCACAGGCTTATTAGCATTCAAATCATCAGAAGATCTACACTCGGATAATTCATTGTACTATCTAGCATCAATCGATAATGCTCGATTTAAACGACCTGTTGAACCGGGTGATCAATTGAAATTAGAAGTAACATTAGTTAAAAGTAGACGTAATTTTTGGCGGTTTAGCTGTGTGGCTACTGTTGATGGTGAAGTCGCGGTAAGCGCAGATATTATGTGTGTTGATCAAGAATTACCTAAGTGATCCATTCCACCGCTATTATTGACCCATCAGCAACTATTGCTGATGATGTTAYTATCGGGCCTTATTCTATTATTGGCGCTGATGTTGAAATAGGATCAGGCTGTGAAATTGAATCACATGTCGTGATCAAAGGTCCAACAAAGATAGGTAAGAATAATAAGATTTTCCAATTTTCATCTGTGGGTGAAGCACCCCAGGATAAAAAATTTGCAGATGAACGCACGGCATTAGAAATTGGTGACAATAATCTCATTCGTGAAAACGTTACGATTAATCGTGGCACGGTACAAGGTGGCGGCATAACAAAAATTGGTAATGATAATTGGATCATGGCCTATGTTCATATTGCGCATGACTGCATTGTGGGCAATGATAATATATTAGCAAACAATGCATCCCTAGCAGGGCATGTCATCATCAATGATTTTGTTATTCTGGGTGGTTTTACCCTTATTAGTCAATTCAATTCAATGGGGTCGTACTCTTTTAGTGCAATGGGCAGTGTGATTTCCCGTAATGTGCCACCTTATGTCTTAGTTTCAGGCCATATGGCGAAACCAATAGGTGTGAATATTGAAGGCCTACGCCGACGTCAGTTCTCGGAGCTTCAAATAAAGAATATTCGTAAAGCCTATAAATTGATATATCGTTCAGGCCTAGGTATAGAAGCAGCACAAAGCCAGATTGAAAGTATAGAACAAGAAAATACAGAGCTGACCGTTATGGTTCAGTTTTTGACTGAACAAGAAGGCGGGGTTATCCGGTAACGAGTGTAGACTAGACTGCCACCGGATAATCATGTTTAAAGGGATGATATTCCTCCCGATTTTAGTGTATTAATCTGTAGTAGAGCTAATTCTATGGATCGTTAGATCGGCACCATCATATTCTTCTTCTTGCGTTAAGCGTAATCCCATCACTTTTTTGAGTACACCGTAGACAATATAGCCGCCTACAAACGCGATAGTGATACCTAAAAGTGTACCAAGCAGTTGTGATATAAGACTCACGCCGCCTAAGCCACCTAGTGCAATTTGGCCAAATATTCCTGCAGCAATCCCGCCCCAAACACCACAAAGCCCATGTAATGGCCACACGCCTAACACATCATCGATTTTCCACTTGTTTTGAGTAAGGGTAAACATATATACAAATAAGCCCCCCGCAATACCCCCCGTAACTAATGCGCCAAGGGGATGCATAATATCGGAGCCAGCACAGACGGCAACAAGCCCGGCTAATGGACCGTTATGAACAAAACCAGGGTCATTGCGGCTTACTAGGCAAGCCACTAGTGTGCCACCTACCATCGCCATGAGAGAATTGATGGCAACCAAACCGCTAATACCTTCAATTTCTTGTGCAGACATGACATTAAAACCAAACCAGCCTACGGTCAAGATCCAAGCACCCAATGCGAGGAAAGGGATATTTGACGGAGGATGAGCATAGACTTCACCATTTTTTCCGTAGCGTCCATGGCGAGGACCTAAATGTAATACGGCAGCGAGCGCAATCCAGCCGCCGACAGCATGTACAACAATMGAGCCYGCAAAATCATGAAATTCAGCGCCAAAACTATTTCCTAACCAAGCTTGAAAACCAAATAGTCCATTCCAACTAATTCCTTCAAATAAGGGGTAGATAAAACCAGCTAAGAAAAAGGTAGCAATTAATTGAGGGTTAAATTTTGCTCGTTCAGCGATACCACCAGAAACAATGGCTGGAATAGCTGCGGCAAAGGTTAATAAGAAGAAGAATTTTACTAATGCATAGCCACTACTTTCTACTAAAGCAGGCGCGGCTTGCATAAAATTAAGACCGTAAGCTATGGTATAACCTATGAAAAAGTAGGCAATGCTTGAAATAGCAAAGTCCATAATGATTTTGACTAAGGCATTAACTTGGTTCTTTTTACGAACCGTACCTACTTCAAGGAAGGCAAAACCAGCATGCATAGCTAACACCATAATGGCGCCGAGAAGAATAAATAGAACATCAGTTGATGATTGCACAGGGGTTCCTTCAACTTTTAAATAAAATAGAAATGTACCAAAACTAAACTAATTTACATAATGGATATTTACATTATTAATGTTTTGGTATTGATTCACCATACTAGGTCAAGATGGGCTTTTAATCAATAGCTTTACGTTACGCTGAYATATTACTCAAGTAACTTGGGTATCTCTGTGGTTTAACGTATAATTCCATGGTTTTACCACAGCGATATGCTGTGTCTAAACAGAATATTTGAGGAGAATAGGTGTGGACATTTACGCATCGGACGAAGAAAAAGGCGAAGATATAAAACGTTGGTGGCGGGAAAACGGACGTTCRGTTRTTTTRGGTTGTGYRTTRGGMGCYGCCATAATYTTTGGTGGRCGYTACTGGGTCAATYATAAAAAYGTCACAGCAGAAAATGCATCRTTGGCATAYCAGCGYGTTTCGCAAGCTATACAGCAACAGCAGATTGGAGCAGCAGATAAACTCACGCAAACACTTTTCAGTGACTTTTCTAATACGCCTTACGCTATTTTTGCGGCATTAGACATGGCATCACAGGCGGTGAAAAATGATGATAAAGAATCTGCTAAATTATATTTGAAATGGGTAAGGGATCACGCGACACTTACCGGCCACTTAGAAATAGCGTTATTGAGACAAGCAAAACTATTGGTTGATGAAGCAAAATATGAGCAAGCACTCGAATTAACAATGCAATCTGAATCTGCTAGTTTTTCCTCATTATTTGCAGAGCTTCGCGGTGATATTTTTCTTGCTATGGATAAAACATCAGATGCACGTACTGCCTATCAAACTGCAATGGTAGATTTGGAAAAAGGTGAATCCCGTTTGGCTTTGTTGCAATTTAAGCTAGATGACTTGGCCATTGAAAATGATGGGTAAGAGCAATATGACCAAAATTACCTTCATATTATCATTGCTTGTTATGCTGTTGGGTGTCAGCGGTTGCGGAACTGTAAAAGGTTGGCTGGAAGAAGAAGTGCATGAATTGCCACCTACTGAATTAGTTGACTTTACGGCAGAGATTACGCCGGTGAAATTATGGTCAACAGATACAGGGGGCGGCAGCGATAGTGATTATAGCGATATTGCGGTCTGGTTACAAAATGAGATGGCTGTTGTTGTAGATTATGAAGGCGATGTAAGTGCTTATAATGCGGCAACAGGTGCGAGACTATGGAAGGTATCACTGGATGTGCCTGTTATTACAGGAGCAGGTGGTGGGGAAAATTTAATATTTATCGGCACACAAGAAGGTGAAATTTTGGCCTTAGACGAGACTAATGGCCTTTTATTGTGGAAGCAGCAGCTTACAAGTGAAGTGCTTGCGCCGCCTAAAGCAGCAAGAGGGGTGGTGGTTGCCCGAACAGCAGATGGTAGGATGCGAGGGCTATCTATTGCCGATGGTACCGTACTGTGGAATTATCAACGTAAAGTACCGCTGTTAAGTTTGCGAGGTGCCAGTGCTGCAGTGTTATCGAATGATAAAGTAATAGCGGGTTATGCGAATGGCAAACTTGTCGCTTTATCTATTGAGGGTGGACAAGTTATTTGGGAAAAAAATGTTGCGGTCCCTCGAGGTCGATCTGAACTTGAAAGATTAGTTGATGTTGATTCTGAACCGGTCATTAAGAATGGTATTGTCTATGCTGTAGCTTATCATGGCCAGATTGCAGCGTTTGATATCGAAAGTGGCCGAAAATTATGGGCGCGCGATATGTCTTCTCGGTCAGGCTTGGATGTTGCTGAAAATAATAATATTTATATTAGTGACGATGAAGACTATGTTTGGGCATTACAAGGTCGAGATGCGCTTTGGCGACAAACGCGCTTGTTGCGTCGAAGATTGACCGCACCAGTGGTGGTAGGAGATCAGGTTATAGTAGGTGATCTTGAAGGTTATGTACATTGGATTGCTCGCGATGATGGCCGCTTTGTTGCTCGTGCACAGATTTCAAAATCAGCGATTAGAAGTAAACCTGTGGTGAAAGATGACATTGTATATATTCTTGCTAATGATGGCGAATTAACCGCTTTTAGGATTCAATAAATGAAGGCAGTTATAGCACTGGTAGGRCGRCCAAATGTNGGGAAANTCYACATTATTTAATCGTTTAACCCATCGTCGAGACGCATTGGTTGCTGATATTGCAGGTTTAACGCGTGACAGAATCTATGGTACGGTCAAAACAGATGATTGTGACTTTATTTTAATTGATACGGGTGGTTTGACAGCACAAGCAGATGACATGTCTGACTTGATGCGTAAGCAAGCTGATTTAGCGATAGAAGAAGCAGATTTAGTTTTTTTATTAGTGGATGGACGTGCTGGATTGTTGGGTGATGATGAAGTTATAGCACAACAATTACGCAGTATTAATAAGCCGACCATCTTGATTATTAATAAAGCAGAAGGTGAGAAAAAAGAAATTATTTCTGCAGAATTCTACGCTGTAGGTTTAGGTGAGCCACAGGTTATTTCAGCTTCTCAAGGTCGCGGTATCGCCTCTTTGATGGCTGAGCTTCAGCAACGTGTTCCTAGTGTATTAAAAGAAGACGGTGATGTTGAACATGAAAATGATGTGCAAGACAAAGGTATTCGATTAGCTGTTTTAGGTCGACCTAATGTTGGGAAATCGACATTGATTAACCGCATTATGGGTGAAGAACGTGTTGTCGCTTTTGATGAACCTGGGACAACACGAGATAGTGTTCATATTCCCTTTGAGAAAGACGGTACTGAATATACTTTAATCGATACAGCAGGTGTGCGAAGGCGTTCAAAAGTATCAGAGATGTTAGAAAAATTTAGTATTGTGAAAACATTGCAAGCACTTGAAGATGCCAATGTTGTACTTTTGGTATTGGATGCACATGAAGGTATTGTAGAACAAGATCTTCATTTAGCCGGCTTAATTATCCAAAGTGGCCGAGCAGTGGTCATCGCCGTGAATAAGTGGGATGGTTTAGATAAAGAAGAGCGTGAATGGGTGACATCTAATGTGGAACGTCGCTTACCTTTTTTACATTTTGCGAATACCCATTTTATTTCTGCATTACATGGCAGCGGTGTCGGTCTATTATTCAAATCGGTGAAACAAGCTTATAGTTCGGCCATGTCACAGATCCCAACGCCACGACTAACACGGGTACTAGAAGATGCGGTATCGGATCATCAACCACCTTTAGTACATGGGCGACGCATTAAATTTCGCTATGCACATTTAGGCGGTAAAAATCCACCACGCATTATCATTCATGGTAATCAGACGGATGCGACACCTAATAGTTATAAGCGCTATTTGGAAAATACATTCCGCGATGTATTGAAATTACATGGYACACCGATAGTGATTGAGTTTAAGAAAGGTGATAATCCTTTTAAAGGCAAGAAGAAAAGGTTGATAGATAATCAAGCACCTTCAAAGCGTCAACAACCTATTGTTAAGTATAAAAAATCAGGTTCTAAATAATACTTATCTAGCGCTCGGCTTATTGAGCAGTAAAGGTAGGGTTTATAACAGACCCACATTATCATCGACAAGGTTATCGAGATCAGTAACATGTTCCCGTAGCGAATCCCTGTTAACAAGTTTTTTCTGTGCTGCTTGAGGTAAATCGGTGAATAGAATTACTTTTTTATCAATAAGTGTGTAGATAAGATCTTCAAGCACACGAATTAGCTGGAGATCAGATGTCGCTAACATCGCTTTGGCATCATCATCAGTACCGCTGGCAGAGTGAGCCAAGTACTCGACCAATTCAGGCTTATCTTCAGCTAAATACTCTTGAGCATTAGCTTGTTTGTCATCAAATACTGCAACAATATTGCCTGCTGCATTTCGTTGAATATACGCCATAATTTATTATCCAGTTAAATATCAATACAATACCCACATCCTTGATGCGATTGTATCATTTGGAGTGAATTTGTCAGAATATAGAAAAAAAAAGATAAGAACTGAGATGTACGTCACTATTATCCCCTAATTTCTTTCAAAATGGTGATAGAGCTTCACTTCATACTAAGGTATGATTAATCGTTGCTATTACTAGGATAGACAGTGAAAAATGGAAAATGAGACAACACAGCAAGAATCCACAGCATCATTATGGGATGCAGAAAATGGTCAATATAGACTGGATGATCCGTTACTATCTTGTCTGACAGTACTGACAAAACTACTGAATAAACCTCATAGTGCAGATTCACTGAGTGCCGGSTTACCGCTTGTTGATAATAAGTTAAGTCCCAAACTTTTTTCACGRGCAGCCGAACGAGCAGGACTTTCATCAAAGACTGTTAAACGGCCGCTGCATAAAATTTCTAATTTAGTGTTACCTGCTGTGTTATTACTTAAGAATAGTACGGCGTGTGTTGTACTCGAATTTAAAAATGATACTGCTCGCGTTATCTTTCCTGAAACAGGAGAGGGTGAAGCAGAGGTGGCACTGGATGAATTACAAGAATATTACACCGGCTATGCTATTTTCATTAAAGCCGTACATCACTTTGATAAACGAACGGAAAATAGTGAAATCCCACGCACTAAACATTGGTTCTGGGGAACAATATTACGGTTCTGGCCAATTTATGGTGAAGTTTTTATTGCCTCTATTTTGGTTAATTCATTTGCGTTAGCATCACCATTATTTGTTATGAATGTGTATGATCGTGTTGTGCCCAATCATGCACTTGAAACCTTGTGGGTATTAGCGATTGGTGTTGCAACCGTATTTGTTTTTGATCTTTTATTACGAACGCTTCGTGGTTATTTTCTTGATGTGGCAGGCAAAAAAGCAGATGTTATTTTGTCCTCAACCATTTTTGAGAAAGTAATGAATATCAAAATGGAAGCACGATCCAACTCAGTTGGCTCATTTGCGAATAGTATGCAAGAGTTTGAATCTTTCCGAGATTTTTTTACGTCGACTACGCTAACAGCWTTAATTGATGTRCCGTTTACATTATTATTTATTTTTGTCATATGGACGCTGGGYGGCGAGTTAGCTTATGTWCCTTTGGTTGCTATTCCACTSGCCCTTCTGGTGAGCCTTATTGTTCAAATYCCATTAAGTCGYTCGGTTCAAAAGCTTTTTCAGCATTCAGGACAGAAAAGTGCAACCTTAATTGAAACATTAACGGGGCTTGAAACAATTAAAAGTATTGGTGCCGAGTCACTCATTCAGCGTAARTGGGAGCAAACGATAGGTTTTATTGCAAAATATAGCCACCGAACCCGTCTTTTGTCATCKATAGCCATTAATTTCACTACATTTTTACAGCAAATGGCATCGGTGAGTGTGGTGGTATTTGGGGTCTATAAAATAGCGGAAGGTGATATTACCATGGGGGCATTGATTGCCTGCACTATTTTAACGGGGCGTGCTTTAGCACCTTTAGGACAAATCGCCGGTATATTAACGCGTTATCATCAATCAAAAGCAGCACTAAGTTCGCTTAATCATTTAATGAGTCTACCCGTTGAACGGCCATCAGGTAGAGAGTTTCTGCAACGGCCTGATTTTCAAGGTGGAATAGAATTTAAAAACGTAACTTTYCGTTATCCCGAGCAACCTATTGACGCGCTTTCTGACGTTTCATTTAGCATAAAACCGAACGAAAAAGTTGCTTTTATTGGCCGAATTGGTTCAGGTAAAAGTTCTATTGAGAAATTAATATTAGGCCTTTATGAACCGAGTGAAGGGGCTATTCTGTTAGATGGCACAGATATAAGACAGGTTGATCCTGTAGATTTACGTCGTAATGTTGGCTATGCGCCACAAGATGTAGTGTTATTTTTTGGCAGTATTCGAGACAATATTGTAATGGGGTCGCCTTTTGCAAATGATATTGCTGTGCTTAARGCTGCAGAGGCTACYGGCGTAGCCGAGTTTGTTAACCGCCATCCTGCTGGTTATGACATGCCAGTAGGTGAGAGGGGAGAAGGCTTGTCAGGAGGACAAAGRCAAAGTGTTACCTTAGCAAGAGCGTTGTTACTMGATCCYCCTATCTTAATTTTAGATGAACCTACAAATGCAATGGATAACAGTACCGAAGAGCAATTTAAAGGAAATTTATCAGCAATGCTAGCAGATAAAACATTGTTGCTCGTTACGCATAAATCATCATTATTAAGTTTAGTCGATAGAATTATTGTGATGGATCAGGGACGACTTATTGCGGATGGGCCTCGTGAACAAATATTAGAGGCATTAAGAAAAGGTCACATTAAAGTGTCTAAATGACATAAGGAGACGTTAGTTACGCTATGAATTTGTACCTTKCACYGAGAATATCCAGAATCAATGCTATCAATTTTTGTGATAGCTCACTATCACAGGGAATTGATGATGTGTGTCTTAACATGCTGAATCACAACCTATGTCGTTCAGACTTAATCAGAGGCTCCTACTATGGATTGGTTTAAAAAAACGTACCCTGAGGATGCTGAATTTATGTCCGAAGTAAGTGCGGCTACACTTGAATCMGTGCACAGTGCTGGCCATTCGCTGTTGTTTTTCAGTCTCGCTTTTTTCATCGCTGCAGGCTGGTGGGCATATGAAACAACCTTAGATGAAGTTACACGTGGGGAAGGRAAGGTGGTGCCTTCCAGCAAAATCCAAATTATTCARAATTTAGAAGGTGGTATTTTATCTGAAGTTTTGGTTGCTGAGGGAGATGTGGTCGAAAAAGGTCAGATTCTGCTCAAAATTGACGATACACGCTTTGCGTCGTCATATAGAGAGACTGAATTAAAGCATTATGAATTACTTGCYCGTAGTGTAAGACTGAGAGCTGAAAGTGAAGGAACCAAGTTTATTTTGTCAAAAGATATTGTTGCTCTGCACCCTCAGCTTGCAGAAAATGAAATGGCATTATATCGATCGCGACAGTTTGCATTGAAATCTTCTATTAGCGTGTTAAGACAACAGGAAGCCCAGCGTAGACAAGAATTAGTTGAACGTGATGCTAAGCAAATACAATTGCGAAAAAGCTACGAATTAAGTGACCAAGAGTTGAATATGTCATCGCCCTTAGTAGATGCCGGCATCATGTCAGAGGTTGAACTGCTGCGGTTAAAGCGCACAGCAAATGAATTGTATGGTGAAATGGAAGCGAATCGTCTTGCTGTTCCGAGGGTGCAATCGGCTCTAAAAGAAGTAAGGCAAAGAATTGCTGAGCAAGAGGCACAATTTAAAACGGAGGCAGCWGTCCAGCTTTCTGAAGTAAGTGCTGAATTTGCTCGTACTAAAGAAGCTATCTTTTCACAAAAAGACAGAGTTACCCGTACTCAGGTGAGGTCACCTGTGAAAGGAACAATAAAGCTATTAAAAATTAATACTGTGGGAGGAATTATTCAACCTGGCATGGATCTTGTAGAGATTGTACCAGTAGAGGACAAYTTGTTAATTGAAGCAAAGATTAGACCTGCCGATATTGCTTTTTTACGACCTGGCCAAGAGGCGATGGTTAAGCTGACCGCTTATGACTTTTCTATTTATGGTGGTTTGCCGGCTAAACTTGAACGGATCAGTGCCGATACAATAGAAGACGACAAAAACGAAAGCTTTTATTTAATTTATCTGAGGACAGATAAAAATTATATTGAGAGTAGTAAGGGTAATCTAGATATCATCCCGGGCATGACAACCAGTGTTGATATTTTAACMGGCAAGAAGTCGGTATTAGATTATTTATTGAAACCAATATTAAAAGCTAGGAATGAAGCATTACGAGAGCGCTGAATAAAGTGAATATAGCCGCAACTGACATAAACGCAACACGAGTAATTTTATATTTGGTTCTAGCCGATGAGGAGTTGCGAGCAACGATTCAAGGCGGGYTGCCTCAAGAATATAAAAGCAGTTGTTACGAAACAATGAAGGWCTTGTATAAAGCTATTTCTAATGAACAGCCAGCAATAATTTTATGTCATAACGATTTATTAAATGAGAATGACATTGCGCTATCATCAATTAAAATTCTCACTTCAGCACGTATCTTGTTAATTGGACCATCGCAAACGATAGATGAACAAATTGCGGTTCTCAAACAAGGAGCAAGAGGATACTTTGATAGCACTTCACCGATAGAAAAAATATATGATGCGCTTTATAGTGTTTTGCACGGAGAAGTATGGGTAAAACGAGATGTTATTTCTGAGTTAGTTGACGGCTTAACTAAAACGGCTGAGGTCACTGCAGAGCARCATGCACTGTTAGCGCAATTAACGCCAAAAGAAATAGCGGTTGCTGAGCAAGTGAGTCATGGTGCGACCAACAAAATGATCGCYAAACAAATGGATATTACTGAGCGAACAGTAAAGGCGCATTTAACAGCTATTTTTCAGAAATTAGCTGTCCCCGATAGATTGGCTCTGGCCATATTATTTCGTGACTTACGATAAACAATTCCTAYYCWMSTACWTTACTTTGTAAAGTAGGTTAAATTGTATTAAACTGCCTATTGCGTCACATTATGACAAAATTGAGTGAGAGGATGCATACTTTTTAATYKMRRMRKMRCTTAATGAATAATAGAAAATTCACGAACATCATTCTGTTATAGCAAATATGTATAAAGTGGTATTAATATTGCATTCATTCAGATTGAATAATTTTGGACCTTTGGAAAGTGATTAGTTATGAAATTAAAAATGCGCGGAATAGTTGGTGGTTTAGTCTTTATGCTGCCATTATTTTTACACGCTGAGACRTTGGTTGAAGCGGTAGAAGAGGTGATTAACTCGAACCCTAATGTGCTGGCGAGCATTAATGAGCGTCAAGCTGCAGCCGAAGAGATTAAACAAGCGCAAGCAGGATATTTGCCGACCCTAGATCTTGCTATTGGCACGGGCTGGGAAATGACAGATAGYCCWGCCACACGAGGGGAAGTTCATTTCAATCGTGATGAAGCAAGCCTACAACTTCGTCAAATGATATTTGATGGAATGGAAACAAAAAATGAGGTGCGAAGACTTACTGCTCGCACTGATTCTCGCGCCTACAATATAATGGGCACATCCGAAGATAAAGCATTAGAAGCGATTGAGGCTTATCTTAATGTTTTGCGTCGGCAACATTTGGTCGATTTGGCGATTACCAATCTTGAAGCACACGATCGAACACATGATCARATTAACTTGCGAAGTGAATATGGTGTTGGCCGAAAAGCAGATGAAGATCAAAGTAGTGGTCGACTTGCTTTAGCAAAAGCTAATTTGATTGCAGAGCAGAGCAATCAAATTGATGCGGAAACAATTTATTTACGCGTTGTAGGGATTGTAGCTGAGGATCTTACCGATCCAGATTCACCTAGAAGTTTGATACCAGAAACATTAGATGAAGCGATTGCTCTGGCATTGGAAGGACACCCTACTCTTAAATCAGCAATGGCTGATGTAGAATCGAGCAATGCGCAATATGACACAGCAAAATCGCCCTTTTTTCCGCGAGTAGATTTTGAGTTGGGGACAACAACAAATAATGATATAGATGGCGTTAATGGAACAAATAAAGATATTACAGCGATGTTTCGACTACGTTATAACCTACTTAATGGTGGGCGAGATTCTGCCCGACGTGAAGAAACAGCRTATTTGATAAATCAGGCAACAGAGATCCGYAATAACACTCACCGACAAGTTGAACAAAGTATGCGGTTATCATGGAACGCATTAAAAACAGTTGACATGCAAAGGGAATATTTTGAGATACATGTAAAGGCGAGTAAACGGTCTCGAGATGCATACCAGCAACAATTTAATTTGGGTCAACGAACCTTGTTAGATTTATTAGATTCTGAAAATGAGGTGTTTGTAGCGAGCCAAGATTATGTGAATTCACAATATGATGAATATATTGCATTGTATAGAATCCTCAATAGTATGGGGGTCTTGCTTCCAAGTCTTAATGTTGAATTGCCAGAAGCGAGCGCAATTGTAAGCAAATAGARATATAGCTGTTTAGAAAAGCCACGGTAAACTTATTGGGTATCGTGGCTTTTTTGTGCCATAAGTCTATAGATAAGGTTTCTTTCTGGTTTTACTGCTTGTCGTGATATCATTACACCTCATAAAATAATAGGTTCATAGATAATACATGAGTAATCAATCATCATTTACATACGAAGAGCTTTTGCAATGTGGCCGTGGCGAAATGTTTGGCCCAGGTAATGCGCAATTACCGATGCCTAATATGCTGATGATGGACCGCATTACACATATATCTAATGAAGGTGGGAAATACGGTAAAGGCGAAATTATCGCCGAACTAGATATTACGCCTGATTTATGGTTTTTTGATTGTCATTTTCCAGGTGATCCTGTTATGCCGGGTTGTCTTGGCTTAGATGCCATGTGGCAACTAGTGGGTTTCTTCCTTGCTTGGGATGGTAGTCCTGGACATGGACGAGCACTCGGTTCAGGTGATGTGAAATTCTCAGGTCAAGTACTTCCTACGGCGAAGAAAGTGACTTATAAACTAGACTTGAAACGTGTGATTGCACGCAAATTAGTKTTAGCCATTGCTGATGGTACYGTTTCAGTCGATGGACGTGAAATATATTCAGCAAAAGATTTAAGAGTGGGCTTATTTACATCTACAGATAATTTTTAGGAAATAGTATGAAACGAGTTGTTGTCACAGGTTTAGGTATTACATCATGTTTAGGATTGGATGCCGAAACAGTTACAGAATCGTTAAGATTGGGTCGTTCAGGAATAAAATTTAAACAGGAATATGCAGACATGGGYTTTCGAAGTCATGTTGCGGGTAGTGTTGAGATTGATTTTAAAGAACATATTGACCGAAAAGTATTRCGTTTCATGGGYGAYGCTGCGGCTTATGCGTATATTTCAATGAAACAAGCTATTGTTGACTCAGGTTTGAGTGATGAGCAGGTTTCTAACCCACGAACTGGACTTGTAATGGGCTCAGGTGGCGCATCCTCTGCCAATCAAGTTGAAGCGGCTGATATTCTTCGTGCTAAAGGTATTCGACGGGTAGGCCCTTATCGTGTTACTCAAGTAATGGGCAGTACAACATCAGCCTGCTTAGCGACACCGTTTAAAATTAAAGGCGTCAATTATTCGATGTCATCGGCGTGTGCAACAAGTGCACATTGCATTGGTAATGCAATGGAGCAAATCCAATTAGGCAAGCAAGATATTGTGTTTGCTGGTGGTGCGGAAGAAGAACACTGGACGATGAGCTCATTGTTTGATGCGATGGGTGCATTATCAACTAAATATAATGATACRCCGGATAAAGCATCACGCGCCTATGACGCTGATCGCGATGGYTTTGTTATCGCYGGTGGWGGTGGTGTTCTCGTATTAGAAGAATACGRGCATGCAAAAGCACGGGGTGCAAAAATTTACGCAGAACTAACYGGTTATGGCGCAACATCAGATGGCTATGACATGGTCGCACCATCAGGTGAAGGTGCTGTCCGTTGCATGCAATTAGCAATGTCGACTGTAGATGCACCGATTGATTATATCAATGCACATGGCACCAGTACGCCAGTGGGAGATTTGGCTGAATTAGGCGCAGTGAAAAAAGCCTTTGGCGATGGTCCTATTCCAGTAGTGGGCTCAACTAAGTCGTTGTCTGGTCATTCACTAGGTGGTGCGGGCGTGCAAGAAGCGATTTACTGCTTATTAATGATGGAAAATGATTTTATTGCGGCATCAGCCAATATTGACAATTTAGATCCAGAAGCAGAAGGCGTACCTATCATTCGTGAGCGCAAAGATAATGCGGGATTGAAAACAATTATGTCGAATAGTTTTGGCTTCGGTGGTACTAATGCCACATTGATTTTTGAGAAATTAAAAGATGAGTAGATAGAATCTTTATTATTTAATATGAAAAACCGTCTTGTCTAATGATAATGACGGTTTTTTTATAGCAGATCCTCATCGGTAACTGGGCCTCTTTTACCCGCTATCGCTTCTTGAATCAAAGAGATAAGTTTTGCTTTCTTATCTGCATCATCAATATATTTTGAGCTAAAGGTAATACCAAATTTTGCAGCGTATTGCTGAACAAKCAWWMKYMRWATWGYYWMRKSYWSYRMRGMKSKMTSSWMMWRWYTKRARATKAAKYWATYRMWYRMKKWSGTACTATTATAAAACAATACGAATAATGAGATGAAATTACATTATCAAATTACAGGTTCTGGACAAGCATTAATTATATTGCATGGCTTATTTGGCTCATCCGATAACTGGCGAGGCTTGGCCAAACAACTAGCAGAGTATGCACAGGTCATTACGGTCGATTTACGTAACCATGGCAAGTCACCGCATCATCCACAGCAGACTTATGAGGTGATGGTTGAAGACTTAATTGAATTATTTGATGAATTAAAGTTACAAAAAGCGAATATTATTGGCCATTCCATGGGGGGGAAAGTAGCAATGGCATTTGCTGCCGCACATGCAGAGCRCCTTAATAAACTAATGGTTGTTGATATTTCACCAAGACAATATAGTGACGATCATAGTGTCGTTTTTAATGCACTTATGGCGGTGGATTTATCCCAATATTCAAAACGAAGTGAAGTCGATRTTGTTTTGGAAGAGCTGTTGCCAGATAAAAATGTACGACAATTTTTGCTGATGAATATTGTAGTTGATAATGGACGATTATCATGGCGAATAAACCTAGCGGCATTATCTGATAATTATCCGAATTTATTAGATGCAGTATGTGAACATGATGAAGTGAATATTGAGGCTTGCTTTATTCGCGGAGGGAATTCGCACTATATTCAAGATGATGATGATGTAGTAATTTCTCAGCATTTTACACAAGTAGAAATCCATACTATTGAACAAGCCGGGCATTGGGTTCATGCACAAGCACCACAACAGTTTCGAGAGAAAGTGATAGCATTTTTTGATTATGAGGTCTCTAATGATTAAGACTGACATTGTACAAAAATTAATTGATTTTCGGCATGAACGCGACTGGGAACAATTCCATACCCCAAAAGATTTGGCTATTTCATTATCAATTGAGGCTTCTGAGTTATTAGAATGGTTTCAGTGGGGTAGTAATGAGCAAATTGCACTGAAATTGAAGTCAGATAAACGTGAAGCATTAGAAGATGAGGTAGCTGATGTCGTTGCCTATTTAACCTATCTTTGTCATGATTTGGATATTGATATCAATAAAGTGGTTGAGGCTAAGATAAAGAAAAATGCGGCTAAATATCCTGTTGATAAAGTGAAAGGGCGCTCGAAAAAATATAATGAATATTAATTCGGGTATGATATTAAGTTAACGAACGGTTAAAAGTGTATTTCATTTATGAATTCTATTATTTTTCTTATTCAATGCTCAGATCAAAAAGGCTTAGTTGCGAGTATCACAAGCTTTTTTGCACAGCGTCACTACAATATATTGCATTGCCAGCAGTATACGGATGTTCAAGATAAGCAGTATTTTATGCGCATTAAGTTGGAAGATGATGGCCAACTGCAACGTGACCATCTAGAACAGCAATTTACTGAGTTTGCTGATAAATCAGATCTGGAATGGTCAGTACGTTATTCAGATGTACCTTACAGAGTTGCCTTATTGGTCACACGTGCATCACATTGCCCCTATGATTTATTGTTACGCCAACAAGAAGGTGAATTGAAATGTGCTATTCCTTTAGTTATTGGTAACCATAATGATTTAGAAAATATGGCGAAACAGTTCAATGTTCCGTTTTATCATCTACCGATTAGTAAAGAGACTAAACCGCAGCAAGAAGCTCAGATTAATGCGCTGTTAACAGAGCATGATATAGATTTAGTTGTCATGGCGCGCTATATGCAAATTTTGTCTGAAGGCTTTGTTCAACAACATGCCGGCCATATTATTAATATTCATCATGGCTTCTTGCCCGCATTTCAAGGGGCAAAACCCTATCACCAAGCCTATGCTCGGGGAGTGAAAATTATTGGTGCAACGGCACATTATGCGACCGCTGATTTAGACGAAGGGCCTATTATTGAACAAGATGTTGAACGTGTTATGCATGGCAATAGTCCTGAAGATTTAGTAATGATTGGTAAAGACATTGAGCGTTTAGTTTTAGCGCGTGCTGTTAAAGCACATATTGAACATCGTATTATTATTTCAGGTCGAAGAACGATTATTTTTTCTGAAGGCGCTTAAGTTTTGTCGCCATAATGGGCGTTATTAATAGCGCCGTTAAAACAACGACTACTTCCTTGTTTTYTGTTATGGCATTAAATATGCTTTTTATTATTTTTTAAATGAACATAAATAATAAAGGTATTTTAATGGGTTCAGAAGAAAATGCTTCCCTTTCATTGGAAGACAGCTTAAAACAACTTATTAATCGTGGTGAGATTGATGTGCCCATGTTGCCAGAAGTGGCGAATAGGGTGCTTTTACTYGCACAGAGCCCTGAATCAGATGCTACTGAGATGGCTTCTTTGATTCAAAGTGATCAATCTTTAGCTGGGCATGTCATGCGTATTGCTAATTCTGTAGCCTATACGCCATTATCTAATCTAGTTTCATTGCAGCAAGCTGTTGCRCGGCTTGGAATGGGGATTATCAGTGAAATTTCATTAGCGGCTGCTATTGGTGCCAAGATGTTTGATACACCGGGCTATGAAGATTATGTTGCAGGTGTTTGGCAACATGCACTGGCAACATCACTTTGGTCAAAGGAAGTTGCACGTCATTGCCGTAGTAATGTCGAAGTGGCATTTCTTGCCGGTTTATTGCACTCAATTGGTCGGCCTGCTGTTTTGCAAACTATCTTAGACTTGGCTAAGAAGAAAAATATTTCCTTAACGTCTGAAGAAGTTCATAAGCTAGAAAATAGTTATTGTCAGAAAGTGAGTGAAGCGGTTGTGCATAAATGGAAAATGCCAACCTTAGTTGTCGAAGCTGTTTGTGCCTATACTGATTATAACAGCGCACTTGCAGCGGGTGTTCAAGCGACACATGTTGTTGTTGGGTCACGATTTGCCACTCAAATGTTAACACCTGAAAAATTAGATAAAGAAACATTATTCGCTTTACCTGTTCTTGCAAAACTAAATTTGTATCAAGATGATGTGGAAAAAATATTTGGACAAACAGAGAAAGTGCAACAGCGTTTAGAAGGATTATCATCATGAGAAAAATACAAGCGAGTTATGATGTTTTAGTGATAGGAAGCGGCCCAGCAGGACAAAAATCAGCTGTCCAAGCTGCTAAGGCAGGACAAAGTGTCGCGATTATTGAGCGAGATAGTTTATTTGGCGGGGCCTGTGTTCATCGTGGCACCATCCCTTCAAAAACATTACGTGAAAATGCGTTACGCGTTAAGCATATGCGTCAAAATGCAGCCTTAGCTGATTTTGAACTGAGTGAAACAACAGAAATGAATACACTCATTGATCGTTTAGATGAAGTACTAAAATCACATGACCGCTATATGCGTAAGCAAATTGATCGTAATAATATTGCCCGTATTCATGGACGCGCTAGTTTTATTGATAAAAACACAATAAAAATCACTAAAGTTGATGGTGATACGATTAACCTTAGTGTTAAAAAAATCATTATTGCTACCGGTTCTTATCCGAGAACACCTGAAAATATTCCGATTGATCATGAACATATYTTTGATAGTGATTCKATYTTATCGATGCTGTATTTACCTGCGAGTTTAWCGGTATTGGGTGGCGGTGTTATTGCCAGTGAATATGCGTCTATTTTTCAGGCGTTAGGTGTAAAAGTAACCATGATAGATCGCTACCCAACACCATTAGGATTTTTAGATAGCGATATGACAGATGTTTTTGTGAAAGCATTTATATCAATGGGTGGAACATGGATCGGCAAACAAAATGTTGAAAARGTGTATTGGGATGACATTAGCGAAGTAGTGACAGAGTGTGAAGATGGTACAGTGGTACGAAGCCAAAAATTATTATGTGCCGCRGGACGATTGGCCAATGTTGATGGCCTGCACCTCGAGAATGCGGGCTTATCGGTCAATGAAAAAGGMTTAATCAGTGTTGATGATAAGCTGTGYACMGAAGTTGATAATATATATGCYGCGGGTGATGTTATTGGCCCACCGTCATTGGCTTCAGCCTCGATGGAGCAAGGTCGACGTGCAGCATGTAACGCCTTGGGAATAAAAATAGGTGATACCAGTCAGTTAATTCCGACAGGAATTTATTCCATCCCTGAGCTTTCATCTGTGGGCTTAACGGAAAGCCAAGCACGTGAACAGCATGGCGGTATTATTATTGGTACTGCTAAATTTTCTGAAGTAGCGCGTGGGCAGATTTCAGGCAATACAGAAGGCATGTTAAAAATCATTGCAGATGCTCAAGGTAAAAAAATTCTGGGTGTAATGTTGGTGGGTGAAGGCTCAACAGAGGTGGTACATATTGGCCAAATGGCGATGTTATGCGATGCTGATGTTGATATATTTGTTGAAAGTACCTTTAATTTCCCAACACTTGCAGAAGCCTATAGAATAGCTGGATTAGAAATTTTGGCTAAACGCCCATAGTGAAAAGACAAAATGAAAACGATCCTAATAACAGGTGCAACCTCTGGTTTTGGTGAAGCGATTGCACGTTTATTTGCTGCGGATGACTGGCAGTTAATCCTCACAGGRCGTCGTCAACAACGCTTGGATGATCTGCAACAACAGCTGGGTGGTGYMGATAAAGTRCATACCTGTTGTTTTGATATTACTGATAGAACAGCTGTTGAACAGGCTATAAATAGTTTGCCCACCGCTTTTTCTGATATTGATGTCTTAGTCAATAATGCCGGTTTAGCGTTGGGCTTAGAACCSGCWGAYAAAACCGAYCTTGRTGATTGGGARCGGATGGTCGATACCAATATCAAAGGCCTAATGTACTGTACCCGTTATGTCCTGCCTAAAATGCGTGAACGCAAACAAGGTTATGTACTTAATATTGGTTCGGTTGCAGGCAATTGGCCTTATCCCGGYGGCAATGTTTATGGTGCCACYAAGGCATTTGTAAAACAGTTTTCACTTTCCTTGCGAGCAGATTTATTAGGCTCAAATATCAGAGTCACCAATATTGAACCGGGCAATGCCGTAACTGAATTTTCAATAGTGCGCTTTAAAGATAATGAACAACGCGCTGAAGGTGTTTATCAAGGTACCGTAGCGCTGACAGCCGAAGATATTGCTAATACGGTATTTTGGTTAGTCAATACGCCTGCACATGTCAATGTCACTACGATGGAGATTATGCCGACACAACAGGCAACAGGACCGTTGGCTGTTTATCGTGGTAGTTAAGAGGGATAGCTGGAAAAATTAAGTTATTAATTAAATCAATTATTGGAACCTAGCTTAGTTATTTTTAACTACTATACTGTAGTCATATTTGCCATAGTGATATATTGTTACTCTAGTCTTGTCAAAGGAAAGTAAGTTGCCAATAAATTACATACTTATAGATTTTGAAAATGTTCAACCCAAGAACCTTCATATTCTAGCTGAGCATGATTCATTTAGAACTCTAGTTTTTGTTGGCTCCAATCAAAGTAAGTTGCCGTTTGATCTGGCATTCGCTATGCAAAAACTTGGAGATAGTGCGCGGTATATAAAAATATCAGGTAACGGTCCGAATGCCCTAGATTTTCATATAGCATATTACATTGGAGAGTTATCTCAACAGGATCCTAAGGCATTTTTCCATATAATTTCAAAAGATACTGGTTTCGATCCCCTTATAAGACATTTAAAAACAAGAAAAATAAATGTCCAGAGAGAAAAAGATTTAGGAGAAGTGCCTGTATTAAGAATTTCTTCTGCTACGAATGATGATGAGAAAGTTCAGGCGATAATAAAAAATTTATCTGGTCGAGGTCATTCAAAACCAAGAAAAATAAAAACATTAGCCAATACAATCAACTCTCTTTTTACTGAGAATCTGAGTGAGGATGAGTTGTCATCATTGATAAAGATACTTCAATCAAAGAAATATATTATAGTCAATGAAAGCAATGTTTCGTACAAATTACCTAAGTAGTTCTCAACATTTATGGTATTCGATAGAAAGATATTTTTATCTGTATCATTATTATTGCTATAAACTTCTATCAATCATTGGCTTAAAAACAATAACAATGGCTAATAGTGTCCAAACCGTCACCGCACCCGTTGGTAAATCAAAGGCTAACGATGCAATAAGCCCCAATATATAGCCAGATAAACCAATGCCGTATGCGGTGAGCAGGCGCCTATTTGGATTARCTATTTTRCGGCTRGCGATAGCGGGAACAATCAAACTAGCAAATACTAAGTAGATGCCTACTAATTGCACTGATGCGGTGACTGCTAATGAAAACACTAAATAAAATAATATGGGTCGTTGTGTGTTATTGACATTAAACCAAATCAATAATAGTGGAATATAGAGTGCCGCCACCCAAAGTAATTGTTCGGTACTAACCCACAAAATCTGACCGACTAATAAATCATGCAATAACTCATCACTATGCGGTGCATAGCTCGCTAATAATAAAGCACCACTGGCAGCCAACACAAATATCAAACCAATTAATGCTTCTAAAACAGCGCTGTGTTTTTTCTCTAGCCAATGAATCAGTATGGCACCTGCAATAGCACTTAAACCAGCAAATAATTGTATTTGCCATGTGGCCAATTCACCCCCCAAAACGGTGGCAGCAATAACACCTAATGCAGCAATTTGGGCAATGGCAATATCAATAAAWATAATGCCACGTTTGAGCACTTCTTGCCCCAAAGGGACATGWATAGAAAGCACGAGAGTGCCTGCCAAAAAGGCAGGCACAATCAGCATAAAATCAAAATCTGTCCAGATCATTGATTGGCATTCAACAAGCGTTGAATCGTGTCATCAAACAAGCTGAATAAATCRGTACTATTTTTATTTCCGCCGACAGTGAAGGGCAAAGTAACCTTTGTTATCGCTGTTTTATTGGTCAACCAATCTGTTGCTCTAGGTGAYTGATAGGCGGCGTTGATAACAAATTTAGCCGGTGTKACCTTAAGTTTGTTCAAGACATTATTTAAGTCTTTAACGGTAGGTGGCACACCTGCTTTTGCTTCCAGAACAGCTATTTTATTCAAACCTAGCCAGCSACATAAATAAGACCAATTATTGTGTTGAACAACAATCTTTGTGCCYTTAAGGGGGGCTGCTTGTTGCTGCCACTTTTCAATGGCCACTTGCCAGCGTGCTTCAAAGTCTTGCCAGCGTTGTTGATAAATAGCCGCATTAGCACCATCAAGATCTTGTAAGCGTTGAGTCAAAGCTTGGGCAACGCGTAGGATCATTAATGGACTGGTTTGGATATGTGGATTACCTGCCGCATGCACATCACCTTGACTGCGATCCAATGATGTGGGGATCTCAGATAAGGTCACATAATCTGTGGCCATAAAATAACCTTCCGCACCAGTTTGAATAGCCGAATTACCTGATTTACGCTGTAGTAAGGGTAACCAACCCGTTTCTAACTCAGCTCCTGTGCAGACTAATAAATSAGCTTTTCTTGCCTTAGCGATTAGACTAGGRCGAGCCTGAATATAGTGGGGATCTTGTAAGCCTGTGGTCGCAGAAAACACGGTCACATTATCGCCCCCYAATTCTTGGCTTAATGATGCCCATTCTGGTTCACAGGCAAATATATTGATATCTGCCATAACAGGCGACGTAGCTACTAATAACAATAAAGAATAAATAGTTTTTTTCATTAGTTTTCTCCTAAAAGCTATGRGCGCCATGRGCRCCAATGCTAATGGTGTATTGTAAGAATAGCTGAGTATCATCATGATCACGTGATGATTTATCGTGGTTTATTTGAGCACGAATRCGACTAAAYTCRCTCGGTAACCATTCCACCATCATGCTGTAACGTTGTGGATGAAAACCAGAGAAATCTAGATCTGCATCTTCCAAGAGTTCATCATCAGAAGCACGTAATTTACTACCTAACCAATCATAGCGAGCACCTGTACGCCACTGTGGGTTGAATTGATAGATACCTTCAATAAAACCACCATATTGCGCGCCATCATAGGTAGCGAGTTCGGCACTATTGTTTAGCTTGCCATCTTCATCAAGATAGAAATATTCACCGAGTAAGGTGAAATTACGTTGTCTGTAATTGCCATTGGGCGCCCATTTATAGACTAAGGAAATATTGCTGATTTCRGTATCACCGTTAAACAGTACAGGATCGGCACCGCCGCCKCCGCCGTGATCATGACCGCCACTATAAGCGCGATYTTCAGGGCTAGCTTGCCAATGAGAAACACTGGCTTGCCAGCTATGATTGGTACCGATATCACCACCGGTGCGGGCATAAACTAACCAATCACCTATGCCGCTGTGCTCACCACTGCCTGGGTGTTGGTCGCCATTACCCACTGTACCACCTAGTTCAACAAATAAATCGGTAGGCAATAAATAGGATAATTTAACGCCATCGGTTGAGAGTTGGTTGCCAAATAAMCCTCGATAAATAAGAGGGGCATCAGCAAAATTCCAGGCATGAATGTGTTTTTCATTCAAATAGCCGATGGGCGAGAAGAAGCGACCGGCTCGAACAGTGATGCCATTATTTAAACCTAAGGTTTCAATAAAGGCTTCTTCAATTTCTATTTCAGTCTCACCTTCATGATCGTGAAAGGCGATGGTAGATTGTCCAAAGAAYAGCTGATCAATGCTGGCACTCATGGTGATTTCACTTTCACCTARYGARAAWCCTTCWGTGGSYAARCCACCTTCACCCTGYAAATTAAARCCATYKARTTCATARGCWTCASCATCACGAYKGTAATCACTAAACTGGCCATTCAAGACCATGCTAATGGCRGGATTAAAGCTATTRTTGCTAGCTGTTTTTGTAACAGGSGCGGCTTGTTTATTTATTTGGGTGACCACGGTGCTGTTTGTTTGAACTGTTTTTTCAGCTTGACTCAGACGTTGTTCTAATTGCGTTATACGACTTTCATAATCGGATCGTATTTGAGCAAGTTCTTCTTTTAAAATACTAATGTCATCTGCAAATACAGCTGATGACACAAAAGTCACTGCAATCAACAGTGCTAAACGTGATTTGTTCATGATGTTTCCTCATAGCTAGATACCCAAAATGTGATTATTTAATGACATTGGGTATAAATAACAGGCAGAGATACGTTTATCGAAAACGGATCTAAACTGTCGATTTAGGGTGTGTGCTATGAAAAAGAAGGGGGCGCGCGGATACTGTGGTTAGTGCGTGATTTTGTTGATACAAACGCGACGGAGAAAATCGCCTCAACAGCACAAGATTGGCTGATGTAGGGCAAGGATATTGATGTAATAGTATCAAGTGTGGGTGTGTGGCCAATGCTTGCAAGGCGTTCACACTGCTCGCTGGCAGTATGATAGGGATGTGAAACATCATGCCACATRGCAAACGACTGCATACACAGCAATAATGCTGCGAGCAGGTAGAGCCAATGACGTTGSTTAAGGATGTTTTTCACGATTAGACAGAATTCACTTACTTAATAATTGATCTAATAAAGTCTCATATATTTCTGACAAGGTGTCAAGATCCGTTACTGAAACACATTCATCGACCTGATGAATAGTAGCATTGAGAGGACCTAGCTCAACGACTTGTGCACCGGTTGGCGCAATAAAACGGCCATCGGAKGTKCCRCCTGAGGTTGATAAYKYGGTKTCATCACCTGTGACCATTTTGATGGCTATTTTCACAGCATCAACGAGCGCACCACTGGCGGTACGGAAGGGTTTTCCTGATAAGTCCCATGATAAGTCGTAATTTAAACCATATTGATCTAATAGGGCTTCAACACGTTGCTGTAATTGCTCGTGTGTGACTTCTGTGGAATAACGAAAATTAAATATCACCTCTGCTGTGCCGGGAATAACATTGGTCACACCRGTGCCAGAATTAAGATTTGAAATTTGAAAGCTGGTGGGTGGGAAATCGTCATTACCTTGATCCCATTCAATAGCACAGAGTTCTGCCAGTGCTGGTGTGAGTAGATGAATAGGGTTTTCAGCGAGATGAGGATAGGCAATATGCCCTTGTTTACCCTTTAYKGTTARATAACCATTAAGTGAACCACGGCGACCATTTTTAACAATATCACCRACTTTTTCTGTRCTRCTGGGTTCWCCAACGAGRCACCAATCAATYTTTTCRCCACGTGCTTCTAGTGTTTCAATSACTTTGACTGTGCCRCCGGTTGCYGGRCCTTCTTCATCGCTGGTAATAAGRAAAGCGATGCTACCATCGTGAGCTGGATTATCAGCAATAAAGCGTTCACAYGCTGTRACGAATGCAGCAATGCTACCTTTCATATCAGCCGTGCCRCGACCATATAACAAACCATCACGGATTACGGGATCAAAAGGAGGTGAAGTCCAATTTTCTTCTGGGCCTGTTGGCACGACATCAGTGTGGCCTGCAAAAGCGAGTACAGGAGATTGGCTGCCTCGACGTGCCCAGATGTTATCTGTCCAATCGTTTTCTTTTCCAAAACGTAGATGCTCAATAGTAAAACCAATAGCAGAAAGCCTGTCTGCCAATAATTGCTGACAGCCAAAATCTCCAGGCGTTACGCTAGGGCGGCTAATGAGGTCTTTGGTGAGTTCAAGTGTGGCTGACATTTTAGTCTCGATCATTGTTTAGCGAATTTAGCAGCATAGTCTGCTTCTTTGAATCCAACCATACAACTTGTGCCATCAAATAGCACTGGCCGTTTAATGAATGTTGGATTCTCTAGCATCAATTCTACGGCAATAGCTTCGTTAAGCTGTTCTTTACGTGGATCTTCGAACTGGCGCCATGTCGTACTGCGTTTATTGAGTAAAACTTCCCATGACACATATTGTAGCCAATTATTAATGGTGGCATCATCCAGCCCATCAACACGAAAGTCATGGAACTGAACATCAATATTATTCGATTCGCACCAACGGCGTGCTTTTTTAACTGTATCGCAATTTTTAATACCGTATAAAGTAGTCATTAAATATCACTCACTGTTAAGCAGCATTATCTGCGTCTAATGTTTCTAGTAGACTTAAAATTCGATGGGCCGCATTAATACATTCTTCTATTGGTGGCACTAATGCCATTCTAATGCGATTTTTACCGGGATTACCGTTATCCGTATCCCGWGCTAAAAAACTACCGGGTAATACGGTGACGTTTTGATCATCAAATAATCGGCGGGCAAACTCCGTGTCCGAAATGGGTGTTTCAACCCATAAGTAAAAACCAGCTTCAGGCAAACTAATATTCATTTTTCGGCCTAAGATAGCTAAAACAGCATCAAATTTTTCACGATATAAGGTGCGGTTATAGATAACATGCTCTTCATCTTGCCAAGCAACTAACGATGCTGCTTGGGTAGCAGGTGGCATGGCAGAACCATGATAGGTGCGATAACGCAGRAAATCTTTTATAATTTTTTCATCACCAGCTACAAAACCACTACGCAAACCGGGTGCATTTGAGCGTTTAGACAAACTGTGAAACACAACACAATGACTAAAGTCTGTGTAATCAGCCTTAACAGCGGCTTCTAATAAGCCAACAGGCGGCTGAGATTCATCAGTGTATATTTCTGAATAACATTCATCAGARGCAAKAATAAARTCATGTTTATGTGCTARTTCGATCAGCATTGTTAAGGTTGCTTGGTCGATAACTGCACCAGTAGGATTGCCCGGRCTACAYAAATACAATAATTGGCAACGWTCCCATATATYAGCACTTACAGCTGAAAAGTTTGGAATAAAATTRTTTTCAGCATCACAATTCAGAAAATAGGGTTCAGCACCGGCCAAAATCGCAGCGCCTTCATAAATCTGATAAAAAGGATTAGGCATAAGCACTAATGGTTTTTCTTGAKCCGAATCAACCACTRCTTGGGCRAAAGCAAATAAGGCTTCYCGTGTACCATTAACCGGTAAAACATGACGTGTTGCTTGAATATAGCCTGATAGATGGAAGCGATTAGCTAACCAYTTTTCAATGGCAAGACGCARTTCAAGTGTACCCATCGTGGTTGGATAGTTTGATAAACCATGCAAATGTTCGATAACCGCTTCGGCAATAAAACCGGGTGTTGGRTGYTTKGGYTCTCCAATYGATAAGGCRATATGACTTAAGTGCTCAGGCGGGGTGCAGCCTGCTTTAATTTCAGCAAGCTTTTCAAATGGATAGGGATGTAATTTAGCGAGTTTAGGATTCATTTGATGAAAAGTAGTGTTATATAAAAGCTGACTAGTATAGCGGGTTATTTGAGAATTCAATAACTCTAATGATGAACTCATGGTATAAGTTCCAGCTATGAATCAAAACAACCATCATCATCATCGTTTAGCCGTTGCAAGCTTATTATTTTCAGCCAGTCTTTGGGGCTTAATTTGGTAYCCCTTACGCTTATTGAATGAGGCAGGAATGGGAGCCGTTTGGAGCTCATTAATAATGTATTTAGTAGCGGGTATCCTTGCTATACCTGTGTTATACAAACAATACAAAGTGGTTTCTTTTCATCGTGCAGATCTWTTAGCATTAGCGATCGCTGCGGGRATAACGAATGTGGCTTTTGTCGTGGCGCTGATTGAAGGTGAAGTGATGCGGGTAATGTTGTTATTTTATTTGTCGCCATTATGGACTGTTTTATTAGGCCGTTGGTTTTTGGGTGAAAAATTATCACAATCGGCCATAATAATGTTTATGGTGGCGATGGGGGGCTCTATTATAATGCTCTGGAACCCCGAAATGGGATGGCCATGGCCACATGGGATGGCTGATTGGTTAGCATTGATGGCGAGCATAGCCTTTTCAATTAATAATGTACTGGCAAGAAAATTAGGCCCTGTATCAATGGGGGTGAAAACAGGCATTGTTTGGTGGGGTGTTGTTGTGACATCAATTCTGGTTTTAGTTTGGCAACAAACGCCGGTGCCWGATGTTATRCCGACAGTTTGGTTGGGGGCTGTATTACTAGGTTTATTGGGTATCACTGCCATGACCATYGCAGTACTTTACGGTGTRGGGAAAATGCCMGTTTAYCGTTCATCCGTTATCATGTTATTTGAATTGATTGTTGCTGCAATTGCAGCGTGGCTATTAACAGATGAAATTATGTCATTGCAAGAATGGCTAGGTGGTATTCTTATTTTAGTGGCGGCTTATGGTGTTGCACGATCAGAAATAACAGAGCAGTAGCTTCCAAATCATAATGATAATTAAAGAGGACACAGATGATTAAATCAATTGCACACGCTAGTTTTTTAGTGGCAGATTTAGAAAAATCATTGGTATTTTACCGTGATACGTTAGGGATTGAACAAAATATGATGCGCCCTAACTTTCCATTTGATGGTGCATGGTTAGATTTAGGTGAGGGTGGACAACAATTGCATTTAATGCAGTTACCTAATCCGGACTCAAAAGAAGGTCGCCCCGAACATGGCGGTAAAGATAAACATGTTGCTTTGGTCGTTGATGATTTGGATGCACTAGCAGCGAAGCTTGAAGAGGAAGGCGTTACCTTTTCACGCAGTAAATCAGGCCGATCAGCCTTCTTCTGCCGCGATCCTGATGGTAATGCGCTCGAGTTTTCAGAAGACTTTTCTATCACAAAAAACTGACCAATTTAGTCGGTAAATTTGCTTATCAATAACTTACAGACTTACTCACATTTCCTGTGGATAAGTCTGTGGTTAACTCTGTAGATGTTGGCTAATCCGTTAGTATGAAACGCTGTCACTTAAATTGGTTAAAAAGTAACCACAACTTATAATCAAACTAAAATCAATGACTTACACTAGTCGATAGTACTATCAACAACTTAGAGTCGATAGTTGTTACAGTTTTGTAACAGTCACCTCTAATCTTGAATAACTTTTGGTATGTCAAGTATTAAAAGCGTTGTTTTTATAAAATTAACCGGGTTGGCCATCGGYTCTGGGGCTGATGAATATCATGAAATAGTGGAKTAAAAAGACAGTAAAYGCCGCTATCCATAGTAGTTGTGCTGTTCCTATTAAATGTAAGTAGATGCTAGGCACAAAGATAGGAAYGATTACCCGAAGAATAGCACCTAAAAATAGGCTGATGAATATCCATGTTAGTGCTTTGGGCGGCTCATTTATATTTCTACCAGTGTGGCCCAGTGAAATTCGAGCAATCATACCCAATGTCATCATGCCAATTCCACCATAAGTGAAAGCATGGAGAGGGATGCTGGTYGGAAAGAAAGTGAAAAAATTAAGTGCTTTAAGYATAAAGCCTAATACAAAGAAGCTATAGCCYACRAAAAGCACCCATAATAAGGGTTTCTTCCATATTCCTTTGGTATACCAACCGGATATTCTAAAACCATGTAAAACGGCTAATACTAAGGAAAAAAGAGCGGTTAATAAGGCTTGCTTGAGGAAAAYATCTGCTATCCATAAYGCAGTTAAAAATAATAAACTACTTGAATCAATAAAAGCCCAATTTTTTAACTGAACTTGATAGCCCACGCCGCGTTCAATGAAAAAAGGCATGACACGGCGGGCCAGTATAAAAATAAGCGCCATAATCAAGTAAACGCCGGAAAATAATCCCCATGAGACACCTTGGTTCACGATATGAAATACGCCAAGGTAATAGAGTATATTGGCAGCAGTAAATAGAATTAGAATAGAAACAATAAGTAATTGTCGCCATTGTTTTACTTTAATGATGGGGTGAAGCACGGCGAGCGTTAGGCCGACAGAGAAGGTGATATCACATATTGCAGCCCATTCAAACAATATCGGTGAATTCAATAATGGTAATATTCTGGCCAGCAACCATATTGAAGCGAGGGCGACTAAAGGACCGTTTTGAATTGTTTGGACACCGGTCCAATTACGCACGGCGGTTAATAAAAAACCGGCAATAATGGCGATACTGTAGCCAAAAATCATTTCATGGCCATGCCAAGCAATAGGYGTAATAGTGCTAACGGGTAATGTCCAGCCCAAAGTGTAATTTGCCATCCACAGTGCTGTAGCAATGATGGAAAATAAGCTGGCGAGTAAGAAAAAAGGCCTAAAACCGAGTTCAAATAAGGCAAATTTCTTAATCGGCTGAGCATTTAATGTAGGTTGTTGAATAGTCATGTGGTGTAGGTATTATCCTTCTCGGGCTAAGGGATGTTGTCGATCATCATAATCGGAATCCTCATTACCGGTAAGTGCTTTACGGTGAAGTTCTAGGTCTTTAAAGTTAAATAATGCATTATCAGCAAGCTGTGATGGCGATATATTTTGCAAGCTACGAAAGATGTTTTCTAATCGACCTGGATGTTGTTTTTCCCAACCTTGTAGCATTTCTTTGATGACTTGGCGTTGCATATTTTCTTGAGAACCACACAGATTACAAGGAATAATAGGGTACTGCTGGTGATCAGMATAACGAATAATATCCGCTTCTTTACAATAGGCCAGMGGRCGGATCAGTATATTGGTTTTATCATCACTTAGTAATTTAGGTGGCATGGCTTTTATTTTACTGCCATAAAACATATTCAGAAATGCTGTTTCAATAATATCGTCACGATGATGACCTAGTGCAATTTTTGTAATACYATTTTGGCGTGCATAGCCATACAATGCACCACGACGTAAACGAGAACATATCCCACAAGTCGTTTTCCCCTCAGGCACTATTTCTTTAACAATGCTGTAGGTGTCTTTCTCAATAATATGGAAATCSACATCTATTTTAGCKAGGTMTWMADGCAGAATATGCTCGGGAAAACCAGGTTGTTTTTGATCAAGATTGACGGCGACGATATCAAATTTGATTGGTGCATGTTTTTGCAGRTTCATCAAAATATCGAGCAKAGTATAACTATCTTTRCCRCCTGATAGGCATACCATGATCTTGTCGCCATCCTGRATCATATTATAATCAGAGATAGCTTGACCTACATTACGGCGTAAGCGTTTTTTTAATTTATTTAATTCTAATCTTTTTTTGACACTATTTTCGCTCATTTAGATKAGGCCTGAAAAAGGTTGAACAGTTACAATTGTATTGGGCTCGATGCCATCGCATTGTTCTTCTAATAAKATAAAACAGTTGGCAATRCTCATGGAWCGCAAGATTCCTGAGCCTTGTTCYCCTGTTGTTTTAACCTGAGTAATACCCTGATCATTTTGAAATAGAATGCCACGYTGAAATTCAAAACGRCCGGCACGTTTGCGAATAGCGCTGACACAGTTCACTTGTAGTCGTTGYTGCATAGGCRTATYTTGCCCAGAAAGTTGCTGTAATGCAGGTAAGGCAAACTGATAAAAAGTYACCATWACTGAAACAGGATTACCAGGAAGACCAAAAAATAAGGCATYATTAATGGTACCAAAAGCAAGAGGACGACCGGGTTTCATGGCTATTTTCCAAAAATCAACGTGGCCTAATTCGATTAACATTTCTTTTACATAATCTGCATCGCCAACAGAAACACCGCCTGTTGTTAACACAATATCAGCTTGTTTTGATGCYTGTTGTAARGCTTCACGTARTGCTTCTTTTTGATCKGGCACGACMCCCATATCAATAATATCRACATTGAGRTGRCTTAACATGCCATGYAARGTGTARCGGTTGCTRTCGTAGATTTGTCCYGCTTCTAATTTTTCACCTAAGGAGCGTAATTCATCACCGGTAGAAAAGAATGCAACYCGAATTTTACGTTTAACGGTKAGTTCAGCAATRCCGAGTGATGCAATTAAACCTAAATCAGCAGGCGTGATTTTGTGACCTTCRYCCAGTACCACTTCACCTGTTTTTAAATCTTCCCCCGCCATGCGTACATTTTGTCCGTGTTGATGCTGACCGTGAACAGTAATCAATGCGTTATTGACTTCAACATGCTCTTGCATAATAACGGTGTCACAGTCTTCAGGCATCATTGCACCTGTCATAATGCGGATACACTCACTTTCCTGAATAGTGCCATCAAAAGGCTGGCCGGCATAGGCTATGCCTACTTGTTTGAGGCTAAAYTTATCAGCAAYRATRTCTGARCCGTGAATGGCATAACCGTCCATGGCAGAATTAGTGTACGGCGGTACATTGATCGGTGAAATAATTTCAGTATGTAGAACACAGTCTAGTGCTTCTCTTAATGCACGTGTTTCAGTTTCTGTAATAGGGGATATAAGATCTGTAATACGTTGTGTGGCTTGCGATACACTTAAACTGTTAGGTTCATGTGCATCAGCACAGCTGGGCGTGGGGATGAATTCAGCCATGTTAAGTCGTCCAGTTTTTAATAAAATTTTGAATGTAGTCAGCGAGTGCTTGAATGTCATTTAGCTCAAGCTGATCGATGGATTTTGTAATATCTGTTGCTGCATCGGTGGCAATGGCGATGATATTGTCATCATTCGGATGTAATAAGGGTTTATCAATAGATGGGCGATGCAGTTCAATTTTAGGAAACGTTTCGTCTTTGAACCCTTCTACTAAAATGAGATCGATAGTTGTGGTATTGATTCGCGGAATGAGGTCACGGAGCTGTGGTTCTACCATCTCGGGCGTTTGCACTTCCATTAATGCCATAAGATTACGGGATGAAACAAGCACTTGTTGCGCGCCAGCTTGGCGTATTTCATAGCTATCTTTACCAGGAATATCAATATCAAAGCGATGATGTGCGTGTTTAATCACCGCTAATTGAATACCTTTTTCATTTAATACGGGAATCAATTGGCGTAATAAGGTTGTTTTTCCGGTACCACTAAAAGCTGCAAAGCCAAGAAGTGGAATAGGTGATGCAACCTGTTGTTGATGATTTTTAAGATCGTCAGGGTAATTTAAATTAGCAAAACATTCAGGATGATCAGAAAAATCAACGATGGCCAATTTATATTTTTCAAACCAAAGATCAATTTTTCGGTCTCCCTGTGCTAGATATTGAGCTAAGTCATCTTGCAGGCGCGTAGGGATTAAGCTAAATACCGGTTGCAGACGTTCACCATCACATGCAACGGCGATATCGGCTTGTTCATGTAACAATGTTTCCATCATGCGCTGGCGGTAGAGGGATGAAATCATMGGGGCATCACAAGGCGCGGTAAGAATATAATCAGTATCAACGGATTGCATCGTAGATAGCATGCCTGCTAGTGGCCCACAAAAATCTGCTAATGAATCAGAAACAACGGGATAGCCAAGCTTTTGATACAGTTCAATGTTTCTATTGGCATTAATGATAAGCTTATCGACTTGCGGTGTCAGAATATCAATAACATGGCGAATTAAAGGTTTATTATTAAACGCGATTAAGCCTTTGTCTTCACCTCCCATTCGACGTGCCTTTCCTCCTGACAATATAACGCCAGTGATAGAGGGGAAAGAGGATGTTTTCATTGTAGTTTACTGTTATTCTGTCAGAAAATTAATACTAGGAGATCGAGCCTATGATTAGACTAGGGATTATCGGGGCTATTATACTGCTAAATACATCACTTGCATGGTCGAAAGATCTAAAAGTGGTCGTGGTCGGACTGTTTAGTGATCAAGCGGTCATTGAAATAAATCATACGCAACGATTATTAAAAGTAGGTAAAACAAGCCCTGAAGGGGTAACGCTGATTTCGGCTAATAGCAATAAAGCGGTGCTAGAAATTGATGGAATCAAACGTAGCTATCAATTGGGAGAGCATATTAGTTCTAATTATAGCTCCACAACCGCGCAAGCAGAAGTCAATTTATGGCCGACAAATGGAATGTACCATACCACCGGAATTGTAAATGGTTACACAGTTGATTTTGTAGTTGATACGGGAGCATCAGCAATAGCGCTTAATGCAGCTACAGCTCAACGCGTAGGTTTAGATTATCTTAAAGCAAAAAAGATTCTYATTAAAACAGCRTCGGGWACTGARATTGGATATGAAGTKACSYTAGATKTAGTKCAAATAGGTGAYATTAAACTAGCGAATGTTAGGGCGATGGTCATTGATGGCGAAGAGCCGCAACGTGCTTTATTAGGGATGACATTTCTAAATCAGCTGGAGATGGTGAGAACAGGTGAGAAGATGAATTTAAAGAAAAAATATTAAATAAGCAGAATTCAGCTTAAATAAAATAAAAGCGCTCACAAATATTATTTATGAGCGCTTTTTTATAAATAAGATTAATCAAACCCTTTTGAAATCAAGGCATAAGCAGAATGATTATGAATGGATTCAAAATTCTCTGATTCAACGGTATAAGCATTAATGCGATCGTCATCATTTAATCGTGCCGCTATATCACGCACAATATCTTCAACAAATTTTGGATTGTCATAGGCTTTTTCGGTAACAAACTTCTCATCAGGACGCTTTAATAAGCCAAATATTTCGCATGATGCTTCTGATTCAACCAGATCAATAATATCTTCAATCCAGATAAAGCTTTCAGCACGCACTGTCACAGTGACATGTGAACGTTGGTTATGTGCGCCATAATCTGAAATGTTTTTAGAGCAAGGGCATAAGCTTGTTACCGGAACAACGACTCGAACCATAACGTCCGTTTTGTCGCCGGTAATTTCACCCAGAAAAGTCACTTGATAATCCATCAAGCTTTCTACTTTGCTGATAGGTGCTGTTTTATTAACAAAATAAGGGAATGTCATTTCAACATAACCTGATTCAGCCTGTAGACGTTCGGTCATTTGTGGCAGCATTTCACGGAAAGATTGCACAGTAATTTCACGTTCATTTTGATTTAAAATCTCAACAAAGCGTGACATATGTGTGCCTTTGAACTGATGAGGTAGATTTACATACATATTGAAATTGGCAATAGTATGTTGCTCACCGGCATCACGGTCACTCACTCTTATGGGGTGTTGAATATCTTTGATACCTACCTTGTCGATCGCAATATGCCGTTTATCAGCAATATTCTGCACATCTTCAATGGTATCGCAACAATCTGCTTTTTTATCGGTAGCCATGCTTTTTAGTCCTCACTATAACGAACACAGGCGCGATCTGTTTCCCAAAGGGTCACACCTGAAATTTTAGCCGTTTCTATATTTAATGTTTTGCTCAAGCTTTGGTAAAAATATTGGGCAATATTTTCAGCTGTTGGGTTTACGGTATCAAATGGGGGAATATCATTTAGGTACCGATGGTCTAATGTCTTTGCTAATGCACGGGTAGCCGTTTTAATTGTTTTGAAATCCATTCCCATGCCATGCTCATTTAATGCCGTAGCGGTAACTTCAACTTCTATTTTCCAATTATGGCCATGCATACGRCTACAATCACCRGGRTAATCAYGTAGTGTATGGGCAGATGCGAAATCTGCCAGTATTTTTAAGRTATAGCTTGAACTCATAGTTGACTATTATACTCGGGAATTATCATTGCAACAGAATATTATACCTATGATGCTTGAGAATGCATATTTTCTAGGCTTGATTTGGGTTTTGTCTTTCTAAATTTCATGGYTTAGTSTGTCGGAAAATGCTTTTTGACTGTAGYAATAATTCCTGCCGCATCTAATCCACATTCTGATAGCATGCTTTTGTGGTCGCCATGATTGAGGAATTTATCTGGTAAGCCCATTATTTCAATGGCTGCATTATTACCAATTGAAAGTAAATATTCTGCGACACCACTGCCTGCACCGCCAATRTGGGTATTTTCTTCAATGGTAATGATGAGCTCATGATGGGCGGCAATGTCATTAATTAAYTGTGTATCTAACGGTTTTATAAAACGCATATTAATCACWGTTGCATTGAGTGTTTCTCCGGCTTCTAATGCGGGTTGAACCATTGCACCAAAGGCGAGAATAGCTACCTTTTCACCCTGACGTTTAATCTCTGCTTTGCCTATTTCAATTGTTGTTAGGGCTGAGTCAACGGAAACACCTGTTCCTGCACCACGAGGATAACGCACCGCACAGGGTCCATTGTATCGATAGCCTGTTGTCAGCATTTGGCGRCATTCATTTTCATCTGAAGCGGCCATCACRACCATRTTTGGAATACAGCGTAAATAGCTTAAATCAAATGTGCCAGCATGTGTTGCACCATCAGCGCCGACCAAACCGCCGCGATCAATAGCAAATAACACAGGCAAGTTTTGAATGGCAATATCGTGAATAAGTTGATCGTAAGCACGTTGTAAAAAAGTGGAATAAATAGCAACAACAGGCTTTTTACCCTCACAGGCAATGCCGGCCGCTAAGGTGACAGCATGTTGCTCGGCAATGCCGACATCAAAATAGCGGTCAGGATATTGCTCAGCAAAATTATTGAGTCCAGAACCGTCACACATTGCCGGYGTAATAGCAATGAGRTCMGRGCATTGTTCGGCCATATCACATAGCCATTGGCCGAAAATTTGTGTATAACTCGGACCAGAAGTCTTTGGCTTACCATTGGCTGCAGGACTTACACCGTGAAACTTTCCAGGTTGYTGTTCAGCAGGCTCATAGCCTTTGCCTTTTTTGGTGACAATATGYAAAAATTGCGGGCCTTTRCGTTCACGCAAATTGCCTAARGTTGCAATTAAAGTRTCAAGATCATGGCCATCAATTGGACCAATATAGTTAAAGCCCATTTCTTCAAATAAGGTACCGGGGATCAGCATGCCTTTCATGTGTTCTTCAGCGCGGCGAGCAAATTCCCATGCTGGCGGYAGTTTTTCTAATACYTTTTTACTGCCTTCTCGTGCCGAGGCATAAAACTTTCCTGATAATAATCGTGCTAGATAATTAGACATGCCGCCGACATTTTTAGAAATCGACATTTCATTATCATTAAGCACYACTAATARATTRGCRCTTAAATCACCYGCATGCGCTAATGCTTCATAGGCTTGACCTGCGGTGAGTGCGCCATCACCAATAATGGCAACTGCACGGCGATGTTCGTTATTAAGTTGTGAGGCGATAGCCATCCCTAATGCTGCACTGATAGATGTACTCGAATGGCCAACGCCAAAGGCATCATAAGGGCTTTCACTACGTTTAGGAAAACCAGATAAGCCACCGGTTTGTCGCATGGTGTTCATTTGATCGCGACGACCGGTAATGATTTTATGAGTATAGCTTTGGTGACCCACATCCCACACAAAACGGTCATCAGGCGTGTTATAGACATAATGTAATGCCAATGTTAGCTCAACCACACCCAAGTTTGAGGATATATGCCCGCCCGTTTGTTGCACACTATCAACGATTAATGTGCGTATTTCTTTTGCCAATTGCGGTAATTGTTTTTTGTTCAGCTGACGAAGGTCATCTGGACTATTAATCTGGGCTAATAAATTATCTGTTTTTGTTGGCATATTAGTTTTTTCGTTGTACTACAAATTGGGCTAAAGCAGCTAATGTTGTTGTATTGTAGGGCAAATCGTTTAAMGCGGCTAAAGCTTGTTCAATTAAATCTGTTGCTTTTTKCTGRGCTTCTTCTAAACCCAATAATGCRGGATAGGTCGGTTTATTRAGSGCTATGTCCGCACCTTGAGTTTTGCCGAGYGTTTCGGTGTTTGAAATAACATCCAATACATCRTCTTGAACTTGAAATGCAAGACCGATACAGTGCGCATAAATATCGAGTTTGGCAAGSGTTRTTTCATYAACCGTGCTRCARGCAAGTGCRCCTAAACGTACACTGGCGCGAATAAGTGCACCGGTTTTTAATTGRTGCATATCTTGYAAYGCWGTCAARTCAAGTGATTGTCCAACCGATTCAAGATCAATGGCTTGSCCTCCCGCCATACCTAATACGCCTGAGCGYTGGGCAAGCGTTTTGACCATTTTACTTTGTTGARAYGGTGATAATGCATCATCACATAATATTTCAAATGCGCGRGTTTGCAAGGCATCGCCCACTAAAAGTGCGGTGGCATCATCATATGCTTTATGGCAAGTAGGTTGACCACGGCGTAAGTCATCATTATCCATAATCGGCATATCGTCATGGACTAAAGAATAGGCATGGATCATTTCAACGGCACTAGCGGGTGCATCAAGTAGGTTTAAATCGATTTCTAATGCAGAGCCTGTGGCATAAACTAATAATGCCCGTAATCGTTTGCCACCATTCAGTGTGGCATAACGCATCGCCTCAATCAGTCTTGCGGAGCTTAAATCACCTGTTTGAGGTAGCAAATTTGAAAGCGACTGTTCGACACGCTGTTGATGGACTTTCATCCAGTCGGAGAGAACGAAAGCCGAACTACTTGAAGATGTYGTCACGATTCAGAAGTGTTTGGAACAAAATCTACTAGCGTGGATTGGCCAGATTGTTTTAATAACATGTGGACTTTTTGTTCTGCTGCTTGCAAAGCATCTTGGCAGTCGCGCGTGAGTAACACACCACTTTCATAGAGCTTTAATGATTCTTCAAGGCTAATATCGCCTTGCTCTAGACGGTTCACCAGTGATTCCAGCTCTAATACGGAAGCTTCATAATCTAGCTTTTTTCGTTTTGCCAAGGTCACAATCTCGAAACAAGAAATAATAATGCATTATAAGTGAATCAAGGCCCATTTGTCTGCTAGAATAATTTTGAAATGAAGTAGCAATAGAATTTAGCTTAATTAATAGACATTCCTTGAATCATCTGAACTCTGGATAAGGATAGTCAGCAAAACTATCATCAACAATGACTTACATCGTAAAATTGGCTAAACAATCTTCAAGCAGTGCATTTTTTCAAGTGGATATCAAGGCAGATTTACGTAGTAATAGCGCGCTATTAGAAGCCAATCTAATGCGGAGAACCGCTAAAATTAAAGATGCTGGATGACGGTGCTTCTCCAGAATTTAGGTTAAATATATGCAAAAAATTATTCGTGGGTTCCACAATTTATCTTCAGCGCCTGCGGGTTGTGTTGCCACCATTGGTAATTTTGATGGCGTTCATCTAGGTCATCAAGCTGTTTTACAACAATTAGCCATGAAAGGGGATACATTAGGCTTGCCTGCGGTTGTCATTATGTTTGAACCTCAGCCAAATGARTTTTTYTCTCCYGATACTGCGCCTGCACGACTGTGTCGCTTTCGAGAAAAAGTTGAAGCATTACGATGTTATTCAATTCAGCAATTATGTGTATTAAAATTTAATAAACAGCTGGCACAAATGGGGGCCGATGAATTTATTCAGCGCTTACTTATTGATGGCTTGAACGTGAAATATTTAGTGGTGGGAGATGATTTTAGGTTTGCTAAAGATCGTCAAGGTGACTTTGCATTGCTCCAGCAAGCGGGTGAGAAACATGGCTTTCAAGTTGTCAATATGCATACCTTTTCAATTGAACAGTATCGMGTCAGTAGTACGGGTATTAGGCAAGCACTAAAAACAGGTGATTTGGTATTAGCTGAGAAATTATTGGGTAGACCCTATCGAATGAGTGGTCGTGTTGCCCATGGTGACAAGCGGGGCCGAACTTTGGGGTTCCCTACGGCAAAYATTCATTTGCATCGTCATAAAGTACCGTTGACAGGTGTGTATGCCGTGCAGCTATTTGGTATAGCAGGTGAACCGATTAAAGGTGTCGCCAATATAGGTATGAGGCCAACCATTGCGGGATTAAAATGTGCCTTGTTAGAGGTGCATTTATTTGACTTTGAACGTGACATTTATGGTGAGCATGTACAGGTTCATTTTTTAAAGAAGTTGCGTGATGAACAAAAGTTTTCTGATCTCGATGCGTTAACACAACAAATTAAGGAAGATTGCCAACAGGCTAAAGCATATTTCGAGCAGACTGCTATCGTTAGGTGACGCACAAAATCATTTGAATTTCACGTAATTCCAATTGCTAATGGCAAGGGATGTGGTCGCTGATATTTCGTGCAATAAGTAAGCTTGTATTTATCTTTAAATTTAAGTTATAGTTGCATGGCTAGACTCTATCTATAATCTAAGGAGCAAAATTATGAGCGCAAAAGATGACCTAATTGCACAGTATGCAGATGACCTAGAAAATAAGTGTGGCATTACGCCAGATATGGATTTATTAGCTAAAGTTACAACAGGATGTGGTCCCGCTATTTATAATGCAGATGCGGCATTAGTATCAGGTTCTGATCCTAAAGAGTTAGCGACAGTAAAAAACAACYTYTTAATTAAAAAACTAGGCCTAGCGGATAGCCCTGAGCTTGATGCTGCAATTGATTCGGTCATTGAAACGTATGGTCGTTCAAATCCTAAGAAAGCACGTGTTGTTGTATATTACATGTTAGCGGTACATTTTAATAAAGAATCTATTTATAATTAAGTACGACGATTTTTTGAATATAAAAATGCCGCAAAGCTATAATTAGCTTGCGGCATTTTTGTTTGAGAAAGGTTTGCTTTATTTGGCGAGGAGATCAGGGTGGAATATGATATTGTAATTATCGGTGGCGGACAGGCAGGATTGAGTTTTGCCTGCTCCATGATGGATACTGATACTAAGGTATTACTCGTTGAAAAACGACCGCTAGATTTATTGTCTAACCCAAAGCCTGACGGTCGTGAAATTGCACTGACCCATTTATCTGTTGATATCTTAAATAAAATAGATGTTTGGCAACGCATTCCAGAAAATGTTATTTCTCCAATGAAAGAAGCAAGAGTTTTTGACGGTGATTCATCATCGTTTTTGGGATTTAAAAGCAAACAAAAGGATAAGAGTGAGTTAGGTTATTTAGTGCCTAATTATAAAATCTGCAAAGCCTTATATGAGCGTGTTCAAGAGGCTGATAATATTGAAATAATGACGGAAGTTACGGTTGATGATGTAAAACGTCAAACCGAATCTTCACAGGTTATATTATCAAATGGCGAGCAAATCAAGGCRAAATTAGTGATTGCTGCRGATAGTCGTTTTTCAACGATACGTCGAAAAATGGGTATTCCGGCGCTAATGAAAGATTTTTCAAAAGTCATGATCGTGTCAGAGATGAATCATGAAAAACCACATAATAATATYACCTTAGARCATTTCCATTAYGGGCGAACRTTRGCATTATTACCGATGGTCGGAAATACCTCATCCATTGTGCTGACTGTTGAGACGGATAAAGCAGATGAAATAGTGAATCAATCGGAACAGGTATTCAATGAAAATATAAGCCAAATGTTTAAAGGTGAGCTTGGTCAAATGGAATTACAAGGCAAACGCCATGCTTATCCATTRATTGGCGTKTATTCTCAAACATTTRTCKCMCATCGATTTGCATTGATTGGTGATGCGGCGGTGGGCATGCATCCTGTTACTGCACATGGTGCTAACTTGGGGTTAAGAGGACAAGATATTCTTGCGACGGCACTTAAAAAYGCATTGCGTCATGGTGAAGATATCGGTTCAGTAACYGTACTCAAACGTTATGAAAGCAAGCAAATTCATCTGACCAGATTAATGTATTTTGGTACCAATGGTATTGTTGCTTTGTTTACCAATGATGCGCCGGTTGTTAAGCAAATTAGAAAGGCTGTGATGAAGATTGCTACGCATTTCCCACCGATAAGATATATAATAAATCATCACTTGTCTAATACGCGATCTCGACGTTTTTTGCCCTTTTAGAACGAAATATGGCAATAGATTTAACACAAGATAGGCCTGAGTTTTTACAAAGTGGGCTATCGCATGATGAGCTTAATGCAGATCCTATTCAGCAATTCGAACTTTGGTTTAAACAAGTGACTGAATCAGACATTATTGAACCCAGTGCAATGAGCTTAGCCACATCTGACGGTTTAGAGGTAAGTTTGCGTACGGTGTTACTGAAGTTTGTGGATGACAAAGGTTTTGTGTTTTTCACTAATTATGCCTCTAAAAAAGCAAAGCAAATAGAGTCAAACCCACAAGTAGCATTGCTGTTTCCGTGGTTGGCGCTTGAGCGACAAGTAAAAATTAGCGGGCGAGTAGAAAAAATATCTATGCTGGAATCGGTTAACTATTTTGCAACACGGCCTAAAGATTCTCAGTTAGGTGCGTGGGCTTCACGTCAGTCCAGCAAGATTTCTTCGAGGCAGATCTTATTGGCACAGTTTGAAGCCATGAAAAATAAGTTTAAAGAAGGCCAAATACCGTTACCTGATTTCTGGGGAGGGTACCGCGTGATCCCACATTCGATAGAATTTTGGCAAGGGCGTGAAAACCGACTACATGATCGGTTTATCTACACCAAATCAAATAATAAATGGGTGCTTGACCGATTAGCCCCCTAAGATTCTAGAATTATTAATGTGAGTTACTATTATTATCTCACCACACCATGATAAGAAGGAAGATGTTATGCCAAGGATAATGCTATTAATTGCAATGTTGTTTAGCTTTATGACGGGTATTGTTATTGCCAGCCCAATCAATGAGCATGACATTCCTGAACAGTTGCAAGACTGGGTGCCGTGGGTTCTTTATGGTGAGGAACAAAGCCAATGTCCATTTCATTATCAGCGGTTCCCTGAAAAGCAATGCCATTGGGCGGGTGAAACMTYACTTAGCTTTAGTCAAAGTGGCGGCTCATTTAATCAGCAATGGCAGATCAGTTATCCACAGTGGGTTCCGTTACCGGGTCGCYATGACCAATGGCCTCAAAATGTAAAAGTGGATGGTCTCACTCATGTTGTCAGTGAACGTAASAGTCAGCCTTATATTTTTCTTGAAGCTGGAAAATATAATGTGACGGGGTCGTTTGAATGGGCAGAATTACCTCAAACATTTAAATTAGCTGCTGATATTGGTTTGSTCACATTAATCATTGATGGGGAGCATCAGTCTTTTCCTMGGATTAGTGCAAAAGGAGAAGTGTGGCTGCGAGAAAATATGCAATCACATATAAAAACACAACAAGATACTATTTCAATCGCTGTCCATCGCAGTTTATCAGATGMGATTCCGCTATCAGTAGAAACGCGTATCGAGCTAAATGTTGCCGGTAGTGAACGTGAGGTATTACTCAAAGGTGCCTTAYTGGATRATTTTATTGCAMTGAAGTTAATYAGTAARTTACCTGCTCGCTTAGAGTCTGATGGGCGGTTACGCGTGCAGGTAAAAGCAGGCCAGTGGGTAATAACATTATTAGAAAGAGCGGCAGATAATGTGCTCAGTTTTAGTTTGCCATCGAGTAGTGAACCTTGGCCCAGTGAAGAGGTGTGGGTATTYAAAGCACAACCTCAATTAAGGCATGTTACCTTATCGGGCGCCACCGCAATCGATCCAAAAAATACGCGCATACCAAGCCGTTGGCATAAGTGGCCTACYTATCAAATGCAGGCTGATACACAATTAGTGCTCACTGAAAAACAGCGTGGTGACAACAGTCAACGACTAGAACAACTSGAGCTTAAACGCACATGGTGGCTAGATTTTGATGGTGCGGGTTTTAGCGTRCGAGATGAAATTAGTGGTGAGGTGCAAGGGCGTTATCGCTTGCCGATGGATGCCGATATTATTTTAGGACGCGTAGCTGTAAACGGTGAAGATCAGTTTATTACACGATTAGATAATGAAGACAAACAGGGCGTTGAATTGCGACAAGGTTTTTTGCATTTAACAGCAGACAGTCGTTGGTTGGATACGGATACTTTGCCAGTAACAGGGTGGGATGCTGATTTTCATAAGGTGTCTGCACAATTAAATTTACCACCGGGTTGGCGTTTATTAGCGGCAACAGGTGTTGATGGCGCATCGGGCAGTTGGATGGCGCGATGGACATTATTAGATTTRTTTTTAGTCTTTATTATCGCGGCTAGTTTTTCACATTTATGGGGRAGAAAGTGGGGTGTYGTAGCCTTGCTTGCTATGGTTGTTTTGTATCATGAACAAGGCGCTCCCGTTGCTGTTTGGCTTAATGTGCTGGCGGCAAGTGCATTGCTCAAAGTGTTGCCTAGTGGACGCTTTAAAMWTTGGATCCAACGTTATTTTGCGTTGTCGATTTTAGCGGTAGTGTTGATTGGYCTGCCTTTTATGGTGCAACAAGCACGACAAGCAATTTATCCACAGTTGGAACACCCATCTCTTCAAACATATGGAACTACGTTYAATATGTTTGAGCCCTCTAATGAACTATCAGCCTATGATGTGACGGTATCAYCGGAGAGTGAGGCCTATTTAGAAAGCACTTCTGACGGCCTAGGAGCCACCGCATCAGTAGCTAAGAGTAAGGTTGTTTCTAAACGAAGATTATCTACCTACGATCCTAATACAAAGGTGCAAACTGGCCCAGGATTGCCTGATTGGCGGTGGAGCAGTAGCAATCTAACATTTAGTGGCCCCGTTGATAAAGGGCAAACGATTGATTTGTGGTTGTTATCACCGACAACAAACCGCATGCTTGCTGTTTTACGTATTGCTTCATTGGTGTTACTGGTTTTATGTGTATCAGGTTGGCGACGAGGAATAAGTTTAAAAGCTGCGTTGCCGGCTATTTTCATGGTGATGATGGTCAGTGGAGGCATGATGCCTACACCTGTTATGGCTGAGACATCACCGACAGTACCTAACGAGAGTGTTTTACAACAATTAAAACAACGTTTGTTGGCGGCACCTGACTGTTTACCACAATGTGCCAGTAGCGCATCAATGCAATTAACGGTATCGGATGAACGATTAGTTATTCACCAGCGTATTGATGCGGCACAATCTATTATTGTACCKTTACCGGGTCAGCGTGGTCATTGGTCACCTCAACAAGTGCTCGTTGATGGTGAGTCTGTAATCAATTTACATCATGATAAACAAGGTCGGTTATGGGTGAGTTTATCGCCGGGCGTGCATGAGATTGTTGTGAGTGGTGCATTGCCGGCACAAGCGATTGTGCAATTAATGTTGCCGCTAAAACCCCACTCTCTTCGTGTTCATCAACAAGGGTTTTGGCATGTTCAAGGTAATACACAAGCCGGTAAAATTACCGATTTAATTTTGAAAAGACGTCAGTCGGACAGTGAACAGATTGGTGAYAGAAAGGTATTAACACCGACCAGCTTACCGGCATTTTTAAAGCTTGAAAGACGGTTACACTTTGGCCAACAATGGGAAATAGAAACGACAGTAACGCGGATAACGCCRGCRGATAGCCTAGTGCAGCTAGCGATACCATTGCTTGACGGTGAAGTAGTCACTAAAAGTGGTGTTATTGTTGAAGATGGAAAGATATCTGTGAATTTGCCACAAGGTCAAACACGTTATCAATGGCACTCTTTATTAACAGAAACGACGGAATTAAATTTACAGGCATCATTAACGACYGAATGGGTTGAACATTGGTCACTAAATTGGGGCCCTATTTGGCATGTTGAATGGCAGGGAACGCCGGTAGTTGATGCGGGYAAATCTGGTCAGGTAGATTGGCGTCCTTGGCCCGGAGAACAGCTTAATTTGACCGTGCAGCGACCGAAAGGTGAGCCAGGTCAAACGTTGACTATGGACCAAAGTAGAATTGATATACGTCCTGGCCAGCGAAGTAGTGAGATAACATTGCAATTATCATTACGCAGCAGTTTGGGGCAACAGCATATTATTAAATTACCAGAAGGTGCCCAGCTTAGTTCTGTCAGCAGTGATGGTAAAAAGTTAGCATTAGAACTTATTGATAATCAATTAAGCTTACCTATTCATCCCGGTAGGCAGAAAATTGATATTGAATGGCGACAAGCTACACCAGCACAATTTTGGTTTGAGACGCCTAAAATTGATCTAGGCTTAGCAGGTGTAAATCATCAAATTGAACTCCATCTACCACGTGATCGTTGGATCCTTGCTGTGGGTGGGCCAAATCTAGGGCCAGCAGTATTAATGTGGGGTGTGTTGCTGGTACTCATTATATTTGCAGTGGGTTTAGGGCGTTTATCACTTACACCTTTAAAATCTTACCATTGGGCGCTCTTGTTATTAGGGCTTACACARGCATCAATGATTACCTTGYTAATAGTGATTGCTTGGTTAATYGCATTAGGCTGGCGATCTAATCGGCCTATTTCAGAAGGGCGATGGCGATTTAATTTATTGCAGATAGCCTTAGTTATTCTAACGCTGGTTGCATTATCATCACTATTTTTTGCKATACAACAAGGTTTATTAGGGCAACCTGATATGCAAATAGAGGGCAATRGTTCTTATCAGAATTATCTGCATTGGTATCAAGATCGAACAGTAGCATTAYTGCCGCAAGCTTGGGTTGTCTCTTTACCGTTATTTGTTTATCGGGCAATAATGCTATTGTGGGCTTTGTGGTTAGCTTTTGCTCTCATCAAATGGTTAGCGTGGGGCTGGCAGTGTTTTAGTCGCGATGGGATCTGGCGACATATAAGCTTAAAACTACCCTCTAAACCGTGGGCTGGATTCGGCATGAAACCGGATGATAGTGATAAAACAACATAAAATGATACGGGTCAATGAATGAACAATAACAAGCTGATACTATCGTAGTCATTATTATATTCCTAGCTTCGGAGAGGGATTAGGTGACAATGAGGTTCAGCTGTGACTAAAGTGAAATTAGCAAAAATTGGCATTGTGGCAGTGAGCGATCGCGCGAGTGCAGGTGTGTATGATGATATTTCGGGTAAAGCCATTATCGAAACGCTTAATGAGTACCTCACTTCAGAATGGCAGCCGGTTTATGAAGTCATTCCAGATGAGCAATTTGTAATAGAGGCTACACTGATTAAAATGGCCGATGAGCAGCAATGTAGTTTAATTGTGACAACAGGCGGTACCGGCCCTGCAAAGCGTGATGTTACGCCTGAAGCGACAGAAGCAGTGTGTGATCGCATGATGCTAGGTTTTGGTGAATTAATGCGTGCAGAATCATTAAAATTTGTAGCAACGGCTATTTTATCGCGTCAAACAGCGGGTTTACGGGGGAGTAGTTTGATTGTGAATTTACCCGGTAAGCCTAAATCTATTCGTGAATGCTTAGATGTGGTATTTTCGGCAATTCCTTATTGCATCGACCTAATGGATGGGCCTTATTTAGTGTGTAACGAGAATGTAATTAAGCCTTTTAGGCCTAAGAAATAATTTTATCCTCTATTGACCGATAGTTAATGCACCATCGATTAAGGTATAGGCTGTATCCATTTGTGCTGCTAATTTAACATCATGGGTCACAATCACTAAGGCTGTACCTAGTGATTCATTTAACTCAAGAATTAAGTCAAAAATAGCGCTGGCGGTACGATGATCTAAATTGCCGGTGGGTTCATCGGCTAACAAACAATCAGGTTGTGTGATTAAGGCACGGGCTAATGCAGCACGTTGGCGTTCACCGCCCGATAATTCACTAGGCTTATGAATGAGTCGATGGCTTAGGCCGACTTTAATTAATAATTCTTCAGCTTGCTGTTCTGCTTGTTTGGGCTCTGTGCCACCAATAATAAGGGGAATGGCTACATTTTCTACAGCAGTGAATTCAGGCAATAAGTGATGAAATTGATAAACAAAGCCTAAGCTTTGATTGCGTAAGGTGCTCAGTGCATTCACTGATAAGGTATTGATATCTTGGCCATGGATTTCTACCTTGCCGCTTGTCGGTTCATCTAAGCCACCAAGTAAATGAAGCAGGGTGCTTTTTCCTGAACCCGAGCTACCAACAATAGCAATGCGATCGCCTTTGTTCACGGTTAAGTTCACATCGACTAACACCTGAGTATCTAACTCGCCATCATGAAAGCTTTTAGCCAAATGACTACAGTGTAAAACAGGGGGGTTAGTCATAACGTAATGCCTCAGCAGGACGAATTTTAGATGCACGCCATGATGGATAAATAGTGGAAAGAATAGAGAGCACGAACGATACAATGCCGATTATTATGACATCATTTTGTTGTAGATCAGAGGGCAATTCACTGATGTAATATACCTGTGGTGGCAAGAATTGATAACCTAATAAGTTTTCTAAGCCTGCGATAAGTGTCGGCACATTGAGTGCGATAGCAACGCCAGCGACGATGCCTATTAAGGTGCCAAAGAGACCAATTAATGTTCCTTGCACCATAAATATTGCCATAATATCGCGAGGCCGCATGCCGAGTGTGCGTAAGATAGCAATGTCAGATTGTTTGTCGGTCACCATCATAATAAGCGTAGAAACAATATTGAATGCGGCTACGGCGACAATGAGCAATAAGATTACAAACATGACAATTTTTTCTGTTTTTAATGCTCTGAAAAAATTAGCATATTGGACCGTCCAGTCAGCGGCTCGGTAGTTAGCAGGCAGGGTATTGAGTATGTCGCGTGAAATTTCACGTGCTTGGAAAACATCATCAAGTTTCAAACGTAAACCGGTTACTTTATTCGGAATCCGGAACAGTTTAGCAGCATCTTCAATATTCATAATGGCGAGCGAACTGTCGTATTCAGACATGCCAACTTCAAACACACCGACCACATTAAGACGTTTCAATCGTGGAATTACACCAGCCGGAGTCGGGCTGACATGTGGTGTAATTAAAGTGACTCTACCACCAGTAGCGACACCCATAGCAATAGCAAGTTCTTTACCTAAAATAATGCCAAAACTACCTGGTTGTAGGGCATCAAATCGTCCTTGCCCAGCAATGATCTTGTCACCAATAGTTGAAACATTACCTTCAAGTTTTGGATCAACACCTCTAATCAGAGTGCCTCGCACTCGGCTGCCTTGGCTTAGCATGGCTTGGCCTTCAACAAAGGGAGCTGAGTCGATTAAGTGAGGAGAATCGATCTGGGACTGCAATGTTTGCCAGTCTTGCAGTGTGCCATCAGCACCGGTAATAAAGGCATGAGATGTCATGCCTAAAATACGTTCACGTAATTCTTTTTCAAAGCCATTCATTACCGATAACACAATGATTAATGCCATTACGCCAAGCGCAACACCAATCATGGAGGTTAAGGAAATAAATGAAATAAAGTGATTACGTCGTTTGGCACGTGTGTAACGTAGCCCAATGGCAATACTTAAAGGTTTAAACATAATCACTACTCACCGTATTCATTTTTTCTCATCCTTGAATTATTTTTGTGTGAAAAAGCCTGCTATAGGGCAAAATATAAACACGCTGAGCAGTCATATAAATTATGGTTTATTTTGCGTAAACAGTTTTAGTACCGCTTTCGCTACCTAGTAATAAAACGTCGGCAGGGCGTGCAGCAAATAAACCGTTTGTAACCACACCCACAAGTGCGTTTAATTCTGTTTCTAATTTGATGGCTTCCATAATTGTCCAGCCATGTACATCAATAATGACATTACTGTTATCGGTGATAAAGCCTTCACGGTAAACAGGTTGGCCGCCCATTTTTACGATTTCACGCGCGATATAGCTGCGTGCCATAGGCACAACTTCAACRGGTAATGGGAATTGACCTAATACATCGACTAATTTGCTTTCATCAGCGATACAGACAAATTTCTTACTGGCTGCGGCAATAATTTTTTCACGCGTTAACGCACCGCCACCGCCTTTAATTAATTGTAGAAAATGGTTCGATTCATCGGCACCATCAACATAAACATCAACACCGTTTACTTCGTTTAAATCGAATACTTGAATGCCGTGTGCTTCAAGCCGCTTTGTTGAAACGATTGAACTAGAAACTGCACCTTCAATACGGTGTTTGATCGTTGCAAGTGCATCGATGAAGTGATTTACGGTTGAACCTGTGCCGACACCCACTACACCATCAGTATCAATGTGCTCTAATGCTGCATAGGCAGCTTGTTTTTTCATTTCATCAGCAGTCATCTGTTTGTTCCTTCTTTATGTATATAGGGATAATAAATTTCTATTAATTATAGAGATAAATGACGGGCAATGGTAACGTAAAGCCATATTAGTAAAGAATATCGGTGTAATGTTAAACAAATACGTAGAAAAAATTAAAAATGCACGCGTTTATGACGTAGCGACTAAAACGCGACTCGACGAGATGCCGCGGCTTTCAAGGCGATTGCATAATACTGTGTGGCTAAAACGTGAAGATTTGCAGCCGGTATTTTCATTCAAATTACGCGGTGCTTATAATCGCATGAGTTATTTGAGTGATGAAGAACGTGCGCAAGGTGTTGTCACCGCTTCAGCGGGTAATCATGCGCAAGGTGTCGCGTTATCGGCTAAAAAGATGGGTATTTCAGCGCTGATTGTTATGCCAAAAACAACACCATCGATTAAAGTAGAATCGGTTAGAAACCTAGGGGCTGAGATTGCCTTGCATGGTAATAGTTATGATGATGCGTGTCGCTATGCTTTAGACCTAGCCAAACAGCAAGGGCGTACCTTTATTCATCCCTATGATGACGTGGACGTTATTGCTGGACAAGGCACCATTGCAATGGAAATTTTGCAGCAGCATCCCGATCCTATTGATGCCATTTTCATACCGGTAGGCGGCGGCGGTCTGATTGCCGGCATGGCAGCTTATATTAAAGCGATACGACCTGAGATCAAAGTAATAGGTGTAGAGCCAGAGGATGCGGCATGTTTAAAAGCAGCATTGCAAGCAGGTGAGCGCGTTGAATTAGAGCAAGTAGGCTTATTTGCAGATGGCACTGCCGTGCGCCAAGTAGGTGAAGAACCTTTTAGGGTGGCACGAGAAACGGTTGATGACGTAATCACCGTGACCAGTGATGAATTGTGTGCCGGTATTATGGATATCTTTGATGATACGCGATCGATTGCTGAGCCATCCGGTGCCTTAGCAGTAGCGGGCATGAAGAAATATATCGAAGAAAACAGCATTACAAAGCAGAATTTTGTGGTGATTGATAGTGGTGCAAATATCAATTTTGATCGTCTACGGCATGTTGCAGAACGTGCAGAGTTGGGCGAGCGCCGCGAAGTATTATTTTCGGCAAGCATTGATGAAACCCCGGGGAGTTTCCAACAATTTTGCCAATTGCTAGCGGAATATAGCATTACAGAATTTAATTATCGCTATGCTGATAGTGGTCAGGCTCATGTGTTTGTTGGATTACAGCTTAATGGTGGTGATGTCGCACGGCAAGAATTGTTTGATAACTTAACGCAAGCCGATTATCAGTGGGTCGATTTTAGTGATAATGAAATGGCAAAATTGCATGTTAGGCATATGGTGGGGGGTCATGCCCCTCAAGTCGATAATGAACGTTTATACCGTTTTGAATTCCCTGAAAGACCCGGTGCATTATTACGGTTCTTAACGAGAATAGGGCAGCGTTGGAATATCAGCTTATTCCATTATCGTAATCATGGTGCAGCATATGGTCGTGTATTAGTAGGGGTCCAAGTTATTGATAGTGAACGTGAAGAATTTCAGGGCTTTCTCGATGCCTTGGATTATGTTTATTGGGATGAAACAGACAATCTAGCTTATAACTTATTTCTTAAATAATTTAAGTTGTAATATTCCTTTCCCCAAATCGTCTTCATGTTTAGCACGTATTAGCCGATAACAGCGTTAGTGTTCTATATGTGAGGGGGTGAAAGTGAATACATTATCAGCGGAGTTTGGTGCGTTTATTATGGGGTCGATGCAGGTCATGGCGGCACTTTTTGTGTTGTCTATCGGGCTGTTAATACTGTGGGTGATTGTGACCTATGTCATTGATGTGACTCAAACACATCAAACTATTAGGCGAAATTATCCTGTTGTTGGCCGTTTTCGTTATTTCTTTGAACATATGGGTGAATTCTTTCGGCAATATTTCTTTGCCATGGATCGCGAAGAATTACCCTTTAATCGTGCGCAACGGGCTTGGGCCTATCGAGCATCTAAAAATGTTGATAGCACCGTAGCATTTGGTTCAACGGATAATATTAATGGCTCGGGCCGCGTGTTATTTGTGAATTGTCCTTTTCCTACATTAGGCGAAGATGCTGTACCTCCACAACCGGTCACCATCGGCGAAGCTTGCCTACACCCTTACACGACAGCTTCAATTTTTAATATTTCAGGTATGAGCTATGGCGCCTTGTCTAAGCCGGCAGTATTAGCTTTATCGGCGGGTGCTAAAGAAGTAGGGTGTTGGATGAATACGGGGGAAGGGGGCTTATCACCTTATCACCTTGAAGGCGGAGCTGATATTGTGTTTCAARKWRKAAYARYTRWMRWTKKTKTSYKWKRTWWAAATNGNAWKYTRAAWGAWGAAAAATTAGCTGAAGTAGCCGCACACAGCGTAGTTAAAATGTTTGAAATAAAAATGAGTCAAGGTGCAAAACCGGGTAAAGGTGGTATTTTGCCAGGTGAGAAAGTTTCAGAAGAGATTGCTCGCATTCGAGGCATAGAAGTAGGCAAAGATGCGATYAGTCCTAATCGACATGTTGATGTAAATAGCTTTGATGATTTAATTGATATGGTCAATCGTGTYAGAAGCGTAACAGGCAAACCGACRGGCTTYAAAATGGTGATGGGCTCGCCKAAACAAATAGAGATGCTRGTATCGGCAATTAAAAAACGYGGCATCGATGCCGCACCTGACTTTATCACTCTTGATGGTGCAGAAGGTGGAACGGGGGCAGCGCCTATGCCATTGATTGATTCTGTGGGTATGTCATTAAGAGAAAGTTTGCCCGAAYTGATTGATATGCTYAATAAATATGGCCTGAGAAAAAGAATAAAAGTGGTGGCTTCAGGCAAATTAGTCACACCAGCTGCTGTTGCTGCGGTGTTGTGCATTGGTGCCGATTTCATCACCAGTGCACGTGGGTTTATGTTTTCATTAGGCTGCATTCAAGCATTGCAGTGTAATAAGAACACCTGTCCAACCGGCATTACTACTCATGATCCAAAACTGCAACAAGGTCTACATCCACCGACCAAAGCGGTTAGGGTCGCTAGCTATGTGAATAATATGGTGAAAGAAGTGGGGATGATTGCACATTCTTGTGGCGTGAAAAGCCCGCGCGCGTTAAATCGTAGTCACGCTAGGATAGTGCARGGTAATGGCATAAGTATCGATATGGATGCACTTTATCCAAATGTTCAAGCTGAGCAGTAAGGAGGCATAAAAMATGGCTATCAGCACAAGTCTGATGTTATTAGCGCTGATGTTATTGGTGTCGCTATTATTAAAGCCATTGGCTGAAAAATAYAGCATTCCCTTTGCTGGATTATTAGTGCTCACAGGCTTTATTGGYAGTGAAGTTGTTRTCARTTTTGGTATTGATACCGGCATTCGTCATGACTCTTTCCATGATTTGATTATATTTGTATTTTTGCCCTTGCTGATTTTTGAAGCTGCTTTCAAAATGGATATGCATCAGCTACTTAAAAATAGTGTCGTTATTTTRTTTTTCGCCTTGCCRGTTATGTTGCTATCAACAGCAGTGGCAGCRGTGATGATTTATTATGGYATTGGRCATCCCACGGGCTTTCCTTGGATCGCRGCATTATTAACCGGTTCACTRYTGGCGGCAACCGATCCCGTTGCTGTGCTTGAATTAATGCGAAAAGCAGGTGTGCCAGAACGGCTATGTATTTTATTAGATGGTGAAGCATTATTGAATGATGCAACGGCCATCGTGACATTTAGTATTTTTCTCTATATCGCTCAACATCCATTGGAAGAAATCACGGTTTTTGATGCCTCACTGCGCTTTATGGTAGTGTTTTTTGGCGGGGCAATCATGGGCTTGTTTGTGGGCTTTATCTTTTTATTCTTGTCTCGATTATTGCAAGATTATATTCAGCAAGCCATTGTGACCTTAATTGCAGCGTATTCATCTTATTTGCTTGCAGATTCAGTGCATGTTTCAGGTGTGATGTCAGTATTAGTGGCAGGAATTGTGTTGGGGCGGGTAATACACCATGATTTCCAAGATCATGAGAAACACAGTTTTGTAGATGACTTTTGGTTATTCAATGTCTATATTTCTGAAGCCATCATGTTCTTATTAATGGGCGTGACCATTACCATCGGTATGTTTGAAGATAACTGGTTGGCGATGTTGATTGGTATTGCCGCGGTATTAATGGCGCGGGCAGTGGGTGTGTTTGGCGGGGCGCCATTAGTCTCATCTTTACCCGGTGTTGAGCGCATTTCGATGGGCTATCAACAAATAATGTTTGTGGGTGGATTGCGAGGAGCGGTTACCTTAGCATTAGCTTTATCACTGCCATTAGAATTAAGCTATTGGTGGACHGTTCAATCGATTGCTTTTGGTGTGGTGTTATTCACCTTATTTGTGCAAGCACCGTTGATTCCTCCTTTATTAAAAAGACTTAAAGACACTTAATCTCACTTAAAAATCAGAGTAGGAGATAAAGGCCTTTTGTTCTAATTTAAAATTGATGGTCTTTTTGTGCACCAAGCTTTATCATTTCAATTGAATTACAAAATTTAAGGAAACGAAATGAAAGCTGAACAAAAGATCATGTCTGATGGTGCCAGTTTAATTGAAGCAGCAACAGAGCAATTTGTGAGTGCAGCACGCTCAGCCATCGCAAAACGAGGCGTGTTTTATGTCGCGCTTGCGGGCGGTTCAACCCCTAAAGGTTTATACCAAAAATTAGCCACGTCACCTTATATTGAACAAGTTGATTGGTCGCGTGTACATTTGTTTTTTGGTGATGAACGCTGTGTCTTACCGACCCATGATGACAGCAATTTCAAAATGGCACGTGAAGCGATGATTGATCATTTGCCTATTCCTCAAGAAAATGTACATCGCATGCCAACAGAATTGGCCGATGCTGCTGATGTAGCAACCCGTTATGCCGCCACAATGGCTGAAATATTACAAGGTGAACCATTAGATCTTGTGTTGCTAGGTTTAGGCCCAGATGGCCATATTGCTTCATTGTTCCCCGGTACGCCAGCATTAGATGTGATCGACACATTAACAACCAGTTTGTATGTTGAAAAATTTGATTCATGGCGTGTCACCATGACCTACACCACCATCAATGCAGCAAAACAAGTAATTGTTTTTATCGGTGGCGAAGCCAAAGCGCCKATYGTTCGTGATATTACTACGGATGCAGTAGCAGGTTTACCGGTGCAACGACTAGATCCACAAGGCGAATACTATTGGTTTATGGATAAAGCTGCAGCCGGTCAATGAAGCACTTTTTAGCCGCTGATTTAGGCGGCACCAAAATCTTATTTCAACTGAGTACAGAACACAATGAAGTCGTGTTAGAAAAAGAACTGGTGAGTGAAAAATTCACTAGTTTTGATATGGCCTTAGCTGACTTCTTGGCAGAAGATGAAATAAACGGCCTTGTCATTGATAGTGCCTGCTTTGCTGTAGCAGGGCTTGTGTCAGGGCGCAATGCCAGCATTACCAATTTGCCTTGGCAGATTAATGCCGATCAACTGGCTAAGCAGTTTGCGATTAATCATGTCCACTTATGCAATGATTTTGAAGCCGTKGCACAGGGCATTGCCTGCCTAGCCGAAGATGAAATTATCACACTGCAAGCAGGTGAGCCRAATRAGCATAGCCCTCGYGCTGTRATYGGMGCYGGAACAGGCTTGGGTCAAGCACTTATGYTGCCCGAAAAGGATAATAGYTGGCGGGTGCTRGCAACAGAAGGYGGYCATGCTGATTTTGCACCTACTGACAGCYTACAAATTGCATTGCTAGAACATGTTATAGACCGTTTTGGACATGTATCGTATGAACGCATTGTCTCCGGCGTGGGTTTAGTCACTATTTATGAGTTTTTGTTGGTTCACCAACAGCAGGATGAAAATGCAACGCTACGCCAAGCCATGATTACGGGTGATGCAGCGGCAGCCATTAGCCAATTTGCACTTGAAAAACAAGATGATATTGCCGAACGAGCCTTAGATCTGTTTATCAAAATATACGGTGCGCAGGCCGGCAACTTAGCGCTGACAGTGTTACCTTTGGCGGGTTTATATATTGCAGGGGGCATTGCCGCTAAGAATGTTCAACGATTTATTGATGGGCCTTTTTTAGCTGCTTTCTTAGCCAAAGGTAAGATGGCTAAGCTGATGCACAAGATCCCAGTACGATTAATACTGCAACCGAAAGTAGGTTTATTAGGTGCGGGCTTATTGGCACGTCAATCTTCAGGTGGAACGGGTATACTACGCAGATGACAATAGAAAATAACAATAAAATAAGCATTAATGTTCACACAAATTATCTTGCCAATAAATCTGAACCTGAAAAAGAACGATACGTTTTTTCCTACACCATAACAATAAAAAACGCGGGCAATAATGCTGCTCGATTAATTTCACGTTATTGGAAAATCACCGGTGGCAATGGCTCAGAGCAAGAAGTTGAAGGCGACGGCGTGGTAGGCCAACACCCTTATCTAGCACCCGAGCAAGAGTTCACTTACACCAGCGCTGCAATGTTAGATACACCTGTCGGCATGATGCAAGGTCATTATATGATGGTCGACGATGATGGCGATCATTTTGAAGTAGCTATTCCTGCTTTTACATTGGCTGTGCCGCAGACTTTGCATTGATTTGAATCACTGTATTAAGCATGTTTAAAGTAACGAGATAGAAATAAATAGCACCTGACCATGGAAAAAGTAGCCATATTTGTTGATGTACAAAATATTTATTACACCACCCGTCAGGCTTTTGCCTGTGGTTTTGATTATAATTATTTTTGGCAACAGGTAACGCAAGGTCGACAAGTGGTTAAAGCCATAGCCTATGCTATTGATCGTGGTGATGAGAAGCAACGCCAATTTCAAAATATATTACGAGCGATAGGGTTTGAAGTCAGACTTAAACCTTATATACAACGTAAAGACGGCTCAGCCAAAGGTGATTGGGATGTGGGCATTACCTTAGATGTAATGGACTATGCAAGTCAAACAGATGTGGTGGTGATGGCAACAGGTGACGGTGACTTTGACTTATTAGTTGATAAGGTTAGAGCTGATTATAGTATTGCCGTGGAAGTATATGGTGTTAAACCCTTAACTGCACGGTCGTTAATCATGGCTGCTTCAAAATATATTGCCATTGAAGATGATTACTTATTAACAAGATAGTAAGTATCTGTTAATGGTGGTCTGTCCACAATAAATTATTACCCAGCATGAGTCGAAAAGGTGAATGCTATGATAATGCGGTAGCTGAGAGCTTCTTTGGCACGTTAAAAACGAAATGGGTAGATACGCAAGATTATCGAACGAGAGAGCAAGCAAAACAAAGCTTGTTTGAATATATTGAAGTGTTTTACAATCGCAAGCGTAGACATTCATATTTGGGCTACGTCAGTCCAGCTGAATTTGAGCGGGCTAACGCCCTTTAGTTAATTCATCCGTTATATTGGGGGAACCTCACTCTCTGGAATTACGAGTGGTAAAGATCAGGAAAGAAGAAGATTTTCATAGCATAAATAGTCACTAGCGATTACAATAAGAATGATTCTTATTTAGGTGTCACAGCCAATTCAGCTGGTCTTAATTATTTTAGAGGTAAAACTAATATGAAAACAGGGTTAATCGGCCTTATCGCGCTTGTCTTTATGGTACCCGTGAGTAATGCGGCCATGGATGTAGAAGAAGTGAACATTTATTCTTATCGTCAACCGTTTTTAATTGATCCGATTACGAATCAATTTACCGAAGATACGGGAATTAAAGTAAATATTATTTATGCTAAAAACGGCATTGCTGAAAAACTTAAGCGTGAAGGTAAATATAGTCCAGCCGACCTTATTTTAACGTCAGATTTTAATCGTTTAGTTGAAATTACCAGTAAGGGGCTTACGCAAGCAGTAGAAAGTGATGTCTTAAAGAATAATATTCCAGCTCAATATCGTGATAGTGATTCTCAATGGTTTGCACTAACTACTCGTGCCCGTGTTATTTATGCTTCAAAAGATCGTGTTGAGAATAGTGAAACACTTAACTATGAAGATTTAGCCTCGGAAGATTATAAAGGTAAAATTTGTGTTCGTAGTGGTAAACACCCTTATAACATTTCATTAATAGCATCAATGATTGCGCATAATGGTAAAGCGGAAACAAAAGAGTGGTTATTAAAAGTGAAAGATAATCTTGCCCGTAAACCTCAAGGTAATGACCGTGCACAAGTTAAAGCGATTAAAGAGGGTGTATGTGATGTTTCTCTAGGGAATAGTTACTATTATGGGAAAATGATAATGGATGAAGCTCAAAAACCATGGGCTGATGCCGTTAATATCGTTTTTCCGAATCAAGAAARTCGTGGTACACATATCAATATTTCAGGTGTTGCAATGGCAAAATATGCACCTAATAAAGAAAATGCACGTGCTTTGATGGAATTCTTAAGTAGTGAAGATGCACAGTCTTTATATGCTTCTTTGAATATGGAATACCCTGTTAATGTTAAGGTCGCTCCTTCTGCAATTGTTCAATCTTGGGGTGACTTTAAAGCTGATATTATTCCTTTAACCACGGTGATTAAATATCAACAAGCTGCCTATATGCTGTTAGATGAGGTAAAATTCGACCTCTAGTTAACCCTCTTTAGAGAGACCTTAATGCGAACATTTAGCCCCAATAATTGGGTGCTATCAYCTTGGGTAGTGTCGATATTTCTAGTTTTGCCTATTATTGCGATAGCAATACAAAGCTTAGCGGTTGATACTGCCCTATTTGATCACCTTTGGGCAACAGTACTAACGGATTACATTGTAAATACAATTCAGTTAGTATTTTTAGTCTTATTATTTTCAGCATTWTTTGCTTTGCCAAGTGCATGGTTTATYGCCATGTGYGAATTTAAAGGGCGTAAGCACTTTCAATGGTTATTRATGTTACCGCTAGCGATGCCGGGCTATGTGGTRGCGTATATYTATACTGATTTACTTGATTTTTCAGGCCCTGTACAGCGYGGYATGCGYRCACTTTTCCAAGCTAATACTGCAATAGGTGACTATTGGTTTTTTGATATTAGAAAYATCTATGGYGCGGCACTGATGTTGTCCTTAGTGCTGTATCCCTAYCTTTATTTAATYGCACGTACTGCTTTTTTAGAGCAGGGTGCCAATTTATTCCAAGTGAGTCGAACCTTAGGTCTGTCACCCTGGCAAAGTATTAAGCGTGTGTCATTGCCGTTATGTCGRCCTGCAATTGTRGTGGGATTAATTTTTATTGGTGCAGAAGCCCTAGGTGATTTTGCTACAGTTCATTATTTTTCTGTTAATACACTGACGACGGCCGTTTACGATAGCTGGTTAGGTCATGGTTCATTATCTGCAGCGGCAAAAATTTCAATGCTAATGTTAATTAGTGTTGTGGGTTTATTGACACTTGAACGTTGGCAGCGAGGAAAACAACGTTTTTATCAGAAATCATCTGGGAATAGCAGTCGCTTAAAGCTTAATACACGTTGGTCTACTGTCGCGGTGATATGGTGTTCCTTGTTAATTATGGCTGGTTTTATGGTGCCAGTGATTGTTTTAATAGATTATGCCTTACATTATTTTTCTGGTTGGCAAGATAGTTTGTGGCAAGTATTGATGCAGAGTGTATGGCTAGCATTATCTGTTGCAGTTATTACGGCCATCATTGCCGTTTTATTTGTGTATACACAACGTTTAACGAGAACAGTGAGCAGTGCTATTCCATTAAGAATTAGCACGATGAGTTATATTATGCCCAGCACTGTTTTAGCGATAGGTATACTTATTCCGATGACATTATTTGAAATTAGTATTAATGATTTCTTAGTTGATTTGGGTTACCAAGCCCCAGGATTATTTTTATCGGGCACTATATTTGCTCTGATATTTGCTTTTTCTGTACGGTTTCAGGCGGTTGCGAATGGCACGATTGAGTCGAGCTTTTTGAATATTAGCCCCTCGCTTGATATGGCCTCTACAACATTAGGCAAGTCTCATTTATATACCTTATTTTTTGTGCATATTCCTTTGATTAAAAAAGGACTCTTTACTGCAATGTTATTGGTCTTTATTGAATGTTTGAAAGAGTTACCGGCAGCATTGTTATTAAGGCCCTTTAACTTTGATACTTTGGCGACGTATATTTATCAATTTGTATCGGATGAACAGTTAGAGCAGGCGGCAGTTGCTGCCATTTTAATTGTTTTGGTTGGACTAATACCTGTCATAAGGTTGACTCAAACAGATAATTTAAAAAGTGATTAAGATGGCGAAAGAAACGTTAAAAATCGACGAGATATCCATTAAGTATGACGATAAAGAGGTGCTCAATACCTTATCGTTGGCTGTTTCAGATAATGAGATCCTATGTTTGTTAGGACAGAGCGGCTCAGGGAAAACAACGGTTCTGAAGGCCATTTCAGGCTTATTACCCTTAGAAAATGGCACTATTTCATTAGGTGGGCAGTGTATTTCATCCGTGGATAAGGTGCTTTCACCTGATAAAAGAGAAATAGGTATTATTTTCCAAGATTATGCCTTATTTCCTCACCTTAATGTGTTGAGAAATATTTGTTTTGGAATCAAAAACTCACGTGGTAAGCAAGCGGAAGAAAGTGCAAAAAAATTACTTGAATTAGTGAAAATGGAAGGCTATGAAAACGTATATCCACATGAATTATCAGGTGGCCAGCAACAACGTATTGCTATTGCAAGAGCCTTAGCTATTCAGCCTAAACTATTGTTGTTGGATGAGCCATTTTCTAATGTTGACTTCCATTTGCGTCAACAATTAATGACCGATATTCGCCAAATAATTAAAGAGCGTGATATTCCTGCTATTTTTGTTACACACAGTAAAGAAGAGGCTTTTTTCTTCGCGGATAAATTAGCCTTCATGGAAAACGGAAAAATTGTACAGTTGGATACGGCTGAGTCGCTTTACTTTCGGCCAAACACTGCTTCGTTGGCGGAATCAATGGGAGAAGGAACGTGGTTTGATGTCATTGTAGATGACCCATATACAATGCGATCATCTGAGTTGGGACATGTGACTTCGACTGAAAYGCATGGTTTTGAACAAGGCSAMRGYYTRAGACAATTTATTCGACCGGAACAGTTGAAAATYAAGRCTGAYGRGCAGGGYARYGGGCKTATTGWGAGTAAGGTTTTTAATGGGGCTMGTTGGCGTTATACRRTTAAAATAGATCACAAGRTAGTSATGGTGGARCAGTCATCGAATCAARCKYTMGTGATAGGRATGSSWGTATCAATWGCKRTTGMKYCYCATGTGGCGATTGTTTTTCCARTTTAAAGGTTCRTTACKCGYTTYTAGCTATCGAAGTGAGAATTRCTTGTTYCGCTATGAGTACGTTAAYGGGTCTTAACGYTATGTTCAATTATCYATGGGTNTATACTAGCAATATCTTTGTATCACTTGAAAATAGGTCATCAGTGTGATTATTCCACAGTCGAAYAAAAATCATGTTGGARTMGTTCGRGATRTYCCTCCTCARATTCTTGTTGAAARAATYATTGGCCAACGYATTGAAGCRCGTGTGATGCAAGCTTCGCTWGCRGCTGAAATGGTATCRATAAAAGTGGCTGATAGTATATTGCAATTGCGTACGCCTGTTGATTTGCAAGCGGGTCAAAAGGTTCAACTGGAATGGGTTGAGCAATCAGGTAAGGCTGTTCTTAAATTGCTTGTGTCAGCTGAAAATACTCRAAAGCCCATGGCAAACTTGCAGATAGGCCAGCAATTATCGGTAGAAATTGTAAAGTTATTAGCACAAGGGCGGGTATTAGTTCAGGCARYGGCCATCAATCAGCAATTTGATATTGATATTTCACAGCTTTCAAAGCAGTTTAAGYTGGGTGACAAATTAGCGATGGATATTGTGTCTGTTCAGCCATTAAATATACGATTGCAAGCAGAGTCGGGCCAGCAGAAAGTAGCGAGTAGGTTGCAGCAACTGTTGGGACAGCAGTCGCTTAATCCTAGTTTGACGGGGCTCATTAAGTCACTGCAAAATAAGGTRCTACCTGAAGCAATGCAATTGGCAATYAGTAATTTGCTGCAAGCTTCATTGGATAAATCARCTGTGACACAAACAGGTTCATTAAAACAAGCCATGTCATTATCAGGCRYKTTTACTRAGAAYAAATTATTGAATCAASCTAGYGGTAGTCAYCAAGATTTTAAGRCAAATTTAGTAAAAGTTCTGGCTGCAATAGAAACCGTAATGTTACAGGTGARAGGTTCAGAAAGCAGTGAACAAMTTAATAAATTACCTGCACAGGTTTTATCGGCATTAGYCTCACAAGGAAAAACGGTAGAGCAGTTATTGCATGTCTTATTATCAGGAAAGTCTTCGGCGTCTCCKGTTGCGATTCAAACCTTACTSCCTGGCYTRCTTAATAAAGAGCAAGCATTGTTRTTATCGCAAATRTTATCAAACTCAGTATCGACAAATGCCGCYATGGCGGGGCGACAAATGCCGCTTAATTTGGCTGAGCTTATGGTGATGTTTAAAGAAGTAGAAGGTGTGTATAACAAGGTGCAGYTAAATCAATTATTAATGCTGCGAGAAGCGGAAAGTGGTAGTAGTACAACGGCGAGTTGGTTATTCGAGATCCCTATTAAAGATAAGCACAGTTTAGATTTAGTGCAAATGCAGATTGATCAGCATAAAAAAGAGCATGAGCAGGATGATGAAGTATGGAATGTTCAGCTACGCTTAGATACGCAAAATTTAGGGGCAGTACAGGCGACAGTGACGTTGGTGGATGACGATGTCAAAGTGGTTTTTCGTGCTGAGCGAAGCGAGAGCTCACAGTTATTAGAAGAGAATATGGATACTCTTATTGCTTCGTTAAATGAGCTGGGTGTGACATCGAGTCATATGAGTTCTGTTTGTGGCAATGTAGCTGAGGCGACAGTAAGGGATAAGCATTATCAAATAGAACCTATTTCAACAGTGGATATTTCAGTATGAATAGCACCGAACCTCTTCGTGCGATTGCACTGCAATATGATGGTGATAATGCGCCCCTTGTTACGGCGTCTGGTGAGGGGGATATTGCACAGGAGATTATACGTATTGCAAAAGAACATGGTGTACCTTTGCGAGAGGATGTGATGCTGGCAGCACTTTTGAGCGAGTTAGAACTTGGCGAAGAGATCCCGCCGTTACTCTATCGTGTGATTGCTGAAATTATAGCGTATACCTATTTTATTGCAGGTAAGGTGCCTAAGAATTCAAATAGAGATTAATGTAATTCTTGTGGATCGTCATTGCCATGAAGACGGCTAATTAAGTGGGCTTCTTCATCACTCAAATTGCAATTATCAATGAGTTGTTCAATGCTCACCCCTTTTCTAGCAAGGCGAATAGCATGCTCATAAGATTGTGGTGATGATGTTGTACCTAGTGATAAGGTATTGTGCCGTTCTTGCAAAGTAGCAAGTGTTTGTTCAAATTTGTGAATACGGTTATCTGTGCCTACGGCACCGGCACATAATACTGATAATTGGTTTTGTAAACCGGCAATTTTTTCTGTTTGCATTCGGTTGAGTTTATAGAGTCGATAGCTCGTGGTGCCGATGACTAATGTAATCAGTGCAAGTAYTGCTGCGATAATCATTGTTGTGGTTATCATATTGTTTTACTCCTAATTAGCATGTTAAACATATTCATCAAATAAGCCATGATGGGGGCGTTCAGATGAAGGAGGCTCATCGTCATCGTCATGATTTTTTTTCTTAGGCTTTTCTTTTTTACGCTCATCTTGCTGTTCATTTTGAAGTGGTTTTATAGGTGAAGGTGGCACTACGGGCTGAGTAGGGTTGATGTTCTCCGCCATGATAAATAATTACACTATATCTCATCAAAAGTTAGCGAAATCTGCAACTTCTTCTTCAGATAAAAATTTATCTACATCAACAATGATAAGCAGATAATTTTCACGACTGCAGACACCCTGAATAAAGCGAGAACCGTCATCACTACTCACACTTGGTGCTGTATCAATTTCAGATTGGTGTAGATAAACAACTTCTGCAACACTATCAACCAACATACCAATAACATTGCCATTCACTTCAACAATAATGATGCGTGACAAGTCATCACTTTCTTTTGGCATTAGACCAAAGCGACTACGCGTGTCAATGACCGTAACAACACTGCCACGAAGATTGATGATACCTAATACATAACTGGGTGCACCAGGAACGGGCGCTATTTCTGTTATGCGTAGTACTTCTTGTACTTGCATAACATTAATACCATAGACCTCACCTTCTAATTGGTAGGTTACCCATTGAAGAATCGGATCGGATGTTTCATCATCGTGTTGGCTCATTTCTCTTTAACCTTAATATACCGGACTTAAAATACTGCCAAAATACAGACAGGTGATACATGTTTAAATCATGCACTATTCATACCATTGTTAAATATGACCTAGAATTGTTTCATTAACGCTTCAATGTTCAGAATACTACACATTTGTTCTAATACAGTTCCTGCTAGCCAAGGCCTTTTTCCAGGATGTTGTCGCCACCGCACTTTATCGGGTGATAGTGTAACAACACTTTCAACTTTATTACACGCTAGTCCCCATTTTCCATCGCCAACAGTAATAATAAATTTAGGCTTGTTTTGACTGTTTTGGTACTGACTGGGTAATACAATATGACCGGTGTCAATCACTTGGGTATGCTGATGACCTTGACTATATAAGCCGATATACCAGCTCGGTTTGTCAGGTATTTTAGGTAATGACGTTTCAGGCCAYGTTAAAATACCATTTAGTTCATGYAGCGGAAGCGCYAGTTTAAGTCCTTGTACATCGAAAATRAGTACTTGAAAATCTGAARTGCGCCAATCTTTATTTTTAGCGATCGGTTTAACTTTTTCTATYGCTTGTTCAAGCGTGATCGAGGGGGMAGAATCGTCGGTCGTATCTGAAGGGACCAGCAGCATATCTTTTAAATAAACAGAGAGTGCGTCTTTTTGATCTGCTAACTGGGTTGGTTTAGAAGACACGCGGTAATTTCTCTATATTATGCTGAGGACTGGTGAGGTGCTCTAGTAATTGTTTATAGGCAAGCGAACCTCGAGATTTCTCATTCATTAAGGGCAGTGGAATACCGGCTTTACTGGCATCTCGAAACTGAGTATCAATAGGAATAACCCCATCCCATACTCCATCATTATGTTGTTCACGTAACATCCGTAGGCTTTGGGTGGATGCGCGGGTGCGTCGATCAAACATGGTGGGAACAATAAGATAAGGTAAACCTTGCTTGCGGGCATGATTAATCATATCTAAGGTATGTAACATGCGTTCCAAACCTTTGAGTGCTAGAAATTCAGTCTGTACCGGTATAAGTAACTGATCGCAAGCAGCAAGCGCATTAATCATCAGAACACCTAACATAGGTGGGCAATCAATTAATATATTGGGGAATCGATCGGCGAGCAGTGCTAAGTTTGATTTTATCACTAAACCTTTGCCGCCTTGTGTGCCTAGTTGACGATCAAGTGTTGCCATAGCGGTGGAGGCTGGAAGCAAATATAAATTATCAATAGTCGTTTTTTGTAAGGAATTAAATAGGGTAGCATTGGGGCTACTGCCCCCTTTTTGAAACAAGGAATAGATACTATTTTCTATGGTATCGGGATCATGGCCAAAATAGGTGGTAAGCGATCCATGCGGATCCATATCAAGGATAAGCGTGGGTTTACCTTGCTGTGCTAATAAACCCGCAATGCTGACGACTGTAGTTGTTTTACCTACTCCGCCTTTTTGGTTAGCAATAGCCCAAATTGTCATTGGACACCTACGGGAATAGGTTGCTGTACCGGTCTTGCAGGTGAGCCTGCAGGCACAAGGGGTGAAATAGGCGATAATGCCGTAGGTTTAAATGTGTCTAATGTTCTTCTGCTACTATCATCCCCGCCTAATACAACGAGTACAATGCGTCTATTTCTTTGACGCCCCTCGTCGGTGGAATTATCTGCGATAGGTTTAAACTCACCATAGCCAATGGCTGACATTCGAGTGGGCGATACGCCATAGCGATTTAAAAGATGCACAACACTGGCAGCACGGGCTGCTGATAACTCCCAATTAGAAGGAAAGCGTGGCGTACTAATGGGTTGGTTGTCGGTAAAACCTTCAACTTGAATAGGGTTGGAAGATGTATTTAGGATTTCAGCGGCCTTGGCAATAATAGGAATGGCTGTTCTTTCGAGACGGGATTCGCCACTATAGAATAAAGCACTGGATTTTATTTCTAATTCTAACCAATTATTACCTTGTTTAATGGATATATCTTCACTTTCAATTTTTTCTGCAAAAGTAGAATTGAATTGTTGTGATAAATCATTAATTGTTCTAATGGTTTTTTCGGAAACAGGTGGAAGAGTGGGGGGCAACTCGATAAGAATGATGGGCGTCACTTCAGGAGGTGCAGTCGTATCATATTCTTCGAGTTGAATTGGATTTGTGCTACCGGGGCTTGCAAACACGGATTGTAATGTGTCAGATAAGACGCGGTATTTGCTTATATTTACAGATGAAATAGAATACATCACCACAAAGAATGCGAATAATAAGGTAATAAAATCAGCATAAGARATCAACCATCGTTCATGGTTTATGTGTTCTTCCTGTCTTCTTTTTCGGCGTGCCATATCAATGATTCTTAGTTGAGATAAGCTTGTAAGCGTATTTCAATATTTCGTGGATTATCACCATTGGCAACACCGATTAGCCCTTCGATGAGCATTGTTTGCAAGTGGGAACGATTCTCTATAAGTGCTTTTAATTTATTGCCAATAGGTAAAAATAATAAGTTTGCTAGGGCTACACCGTAGATGGTGGCAATAAATGCAACYGCAATGCCTGCACCTAAAGAGGAGGGATCAGCAAGATTACCCATCACATGAATTAAACCYAAAACGGCTCCAATAATACCGATAGTAGGGGAATAKCCSCCCATKGCATCAAATACTTTTGCTGATTGAAGATCGCGATACTCTTGAATATCGAGATCATTTTCTAATACTTCGCGAATCATTTCAGGAGAGGCGCCATCGGCAATTAACTGCAATCCTTTTTGGGTAAATAAGTCCTCCTCAAGTTCAGCGGCCACTTCTAATTTAAAGAGACCTTCTTTACGGGCAATTTGATTCCATTCTATAATTTTATCCAAGGTTTCTTTTAAGGGCTGTTTAGGAGGGACAAATATCCATGTTAGCATCTGCAATGCACGGGTAAATGTTCTGAGTGGTGTTTGTAGCATTACTGCACCTAGCGTGCCTCCCACTACAATTAAAAATGCGACAGAGTTGAGAATAGAATCAAGATGTCCACCATCTAATTGCTGGCCAGCAATGATGGCACCAAATCCTATAATGAGACCAATAATACTAAGACTATCCATTTTTAATGTAATTCCGCTATGAGTTTTTAGGTAATAGACAAATAGTATTTTTATTAATAGCCACGATTAGCATAWGCATTCATTAGTTCAGGAAAATCAATAATAAGAGAAATTCGTCCATCACCTGTAATAGTAGCACCTGCTAAGCCTTTAGTTCCTTGAAGTAATGCACCTAATGGTTTAATAACTACTTCTTCTTGCCCCAGTAGTTTGTCAACGACAAAGCCGACTCTTTGTGTGCCCACATTGACGATAACAACATGTTCAATTTCTGATTTTTCTGCTTCGTTGAAGTTGCTTGCTAACCATTTACGCAAATAGAATAAAGGCAGAGTTTTATTTCGAACCATGATCGTTTGTTGACCATCAACAATGTTTATTTTCTTGGTGTCTAAATGGAATATTTCATTTACACTCACCAGTGGAAAGGCAAAAATCTGATCACCCAATATCACCATAAGTGTAGGCATAATGGCCAGCGTGAGAGGTACTTTAATATTTAACGTGGTGCCTGTTCCAACATTTGAATCAATTTCAATAACACCATTGAGTTTTGAAATACTTGTTTTAACAACGTCCATACCAACACCGCGACCAGAGATATCTGAAATCTCTTTTTTCAATGAAAAGCCGGGAGCAAAGATCAAAGCATAGGCCTCTGAATCTGTTAGTCGTGATGCAGATTCCTCATCCATCATGCCTTTTTCAACGGCTTTTTGGCGGAGTATATCAGCATCCATGCCGGCACCATCATCTGAAATGGTCAATAAGATATGATCACCTTCTTGAGCAGCACCTAGGACTACCTGACCTAAACGTGGTTTGCCAGCAGCTTCACGGACATCGGGCATTTCAATACCGTGGTCAACAGCGTTCCTTACTAAATGAACCAGTGGATCYGCTAATGCTTCTACTAAATTTTTATCTAAATCAGTCTCTTCACCACGTAGCTCAAGATTGATTTCTTTTTTTAACGTTCTTGCCAAATCACGTACAACACGGGGAAAGCGGCCAAATACTTTTTTGATTGGCTGCATACGTGTCTTCATCACCGCGGCTTGTAAATCACTGGTAACAACAGCTAAATTGTTTACTGCTTTGGCCATGTCTTCATCTTCAATGGCGCTTTCGAGTGTGGTGATTCGATTTCTCACTAATACTAGCTCACCAACCATATTCATAATTTCATCTAGGCGACTGGTATCAACACGGACAGATGTTTCCGCTTGCTTGGGTGTTGCGGCAGGTTTTGCCGATGTTTCTTTTTTAGCAGGAGGCGGCTTCGGAGCAGGGGGCGGTGTGGGCTTAGGTGCTTTTGCTTCTGGCRCTATTTCAGGTTCTGGAGTCGTCTCTTTAGCGGCTGGCGGAGTCTCATTAGTATTTGTTTTTTTACCTTGTAATTCGTCTAATAAAGCTTCAAATTCTTCATCAGTAATATCATCGCTGTCACTTTGTGTGTCGGCTATCGGCTTGGCCGCTGGTTTAGCATCACCGGGCGAACCTTCACCATGAATTTGGTCAAGTAGTGATTCAAATTCATCATCAGTGATGTCATCACTTCCCGCTGCATCTGAGCTTGCAATAACTTCGGGTTCAGGTTCTGCGGCGGCTTGAGTATCACCATCAATGTATTTTTGGAGTTGACTTAACACTTCGGGAGACGCTGGGCTGGGATATTCACCTGCTTTTGTTTCTTCAAACATGGCGTTCAGGAAGTCTAATACTTTGAGGAAGACATCCATCATATCGGCATCGACGATAAGATCGCCTTGGCGAAGTATATTAAACAGGTCTTCGCCTTTGTGACATAAGCCAACCATTGCATCTAAGGCTAAAAATCCAGCTCCGCCTTTTATGGTGTGGAAGCCACGAAAAATTTCGTTTAATAACTCACTATCTTCAGGTTGTGATTCTAACTCAACAAGTTGTTCATTGAGTCCTTCTAAAATCTCTTCAGCTTCAACTAGGAAGTCTTGTAGAATCTCATCATCGGTGTCTAGCGCCATTTTTCTAATCCTTCTAGAAGCCTAGACTTGACAGCAAATCATCGACCTCATCTTGGTTATTGAGAACATCGGGGTTATCTTCCTCATTAATTTGTGGGCCTTCAGCCTTAATGGGATCAACCTTTTTATTCTCTGTTGTTTTTTTATCAATATGTTTGCCAGCCACTTTGACTAGCTGAACTAAATTAGCTTCTACCTCTCCAACCAAATCAATGACTTGGCGGATTACTTGTCCTGTTATATCCTGAAACCCTTGTGTCAAAATTATTTCTGATAAATTGGCATGAATTTGTTCAGAATGCTGTTTTACTAGTGGAAAATAAGCTTCAATTTCATTTTCTAATAATTGAAACTCATCTGCACTTATTTCTTTCATGCGAAAACGATGCCAACTTTCATCTATTTTAATGGCRGTTTGTTTCAGTTCTGAAGTYAGAGGTAATGTTTGATCGATAAAGCCAAGTGTTTTATGGGCGGCCTCTTCTGTTGTTTCAATAACGAAATTTAGACGATCTCGTGTATTGGGCATGTCATTTTTAGTAAGATCAATTAAACGTGCATCCACGTCAAAATTATTAAGGGCATCATGTAATTCGCGWGTTAACTTCCCCACCTCTTGAAATAAATCACTTTCTTGGGATTGAGTGAGGATGAGAAGTTGTTGATCAACTTGCTGCTCATTATTATTTTCTAATGCAGAGACTAAAGCGCGAGCAGCTTCAAGTTGAATTTGATTGCTATTGTCCATAAGAACCCCTTTGATTTATGCGTCGATGCGTTCAAAAATCTTATCGATTTTTTCCTTAAGTGTTGCGGCGGTAAAGGGTTTGACTACATAGCCATTAACACCTGCTTGGGCAGCAACAATAATTTGTTCACGCTTTGTCTCTGCTGTGACCATTAATACTGGGAGGGTCGCCATATTCTCATCAGCACGCACTGCTTTTAGCAAATCAATGCCCTGCATACCCGGCATATTCCAGTCGGTGACAAGAAAGTCGATACCACCTGCTTGTAAAATAGGTAAAGCCGTTAAGCCATCATCTGCTTCTACGGTGTTGTTAAATCCTAAGTCACGAAGCAAATTTTTTATAATCCGCCGCATTGTTGAAAAATCATCAACAATGAGAATTTTCATGTCTTTATTCAAAATAAGTCTCCATCTTTAATTAATTAAACCAATCACCTAATTTAGAACGAAGTCGAATAACCGTTTGGCTGTGAATTTGGCTGACGCGTGATTCACTTACATTCAATACTTCGCCGATTTCTTTTAGGTTGAGCTCTTCATTATAATATAGTCCCATCAATAAGCGCTCACGATCAGGTAACGTTTTTATTGCATTAGCGAGTGCATCTTTAAAGCCATTCGATTGAAGTGATTCGACAGGACCTGATGCGACTTCTGATATGGGGTGTGCATTAACTTCATCACCGTTGTTAAATTCATCTAGGCTAAATACATGATGTCCCGTCGATTCATGTAATTGCTGATTGTATTCTTTGATGCTTAACCCTAGGGCAGCAGCAATTTCTGTATCGCTTGCATTGCGACCTTTTTCTTGTTCGATTGATTGTATAGCGGCAGAAATTTCACGCGCTTTACGGTGAACTGAACGAGGAGCCCAATCGTTGCGACGAATTTCATCGAGCATCGATCCACGAATACGGATACCGGCATAGGTTTCAAAACTTGCACCYTGGTTAGCATCATAATTTTGTGCTGCATCCATCAGGCCCATCAGGCCTGTTTGTATGAGGTCATCAACATCAACCGTGTGGGGYAGACGTGCAATGAGGTGATAGGCGATGCGTTTTACTAACGACGTATGTCGTTTAATAATTTCATCCATCGAGCGGGGTGCCGTTGTTGATTCAGAGTACATTGCTAACCCATTCATTATGCGATATCCAAACTGGCTTGTATGAGGCGTTCAATAAAAAACTCCATGTGACCACGTGGTTGTTTCTGAACAGGCCAGTGGGCGACTTTTTTAGCTAAGTGAGTAAAGGCTGTAGCCGATTTGCTTCGTGGAAGAAAGTCAACAACAGCACGCTGTTTCTTAACCGCTCGACGTAAGTCTTCATCAAAAGGAACGATGCCCATGAAATCGAGGTTAACGTCAAGAAAACGGTCACAAACTAAGGAGATTTTATTAAATAGTTCTCGGCCTTCTTGAACGTTACGTGTCATGTTGGCAATGATGTGAAAATGATCTAAACCATATTCTTTACTTAATAGTTTGATTAATGCGTAGGCATCGGTGATGGAAGCAGGTTCATCGCAAACAACCACGATAACTTCTTGGGCTGCTCGGGTGAAGCTAATGACGCTGTCAGCAATTCCCGCGGCACTATCAATAAGGAGTACGTCGATATGTTGGTCCATATCACTAAAGGCCTGAATCATGCCGGCATGTTCAGCAGGACTTAATTCTGCCATTTTTTGAATGCCTGAAGCAGCAGGAATAATTTTTAAGCCAGACGGACCTTCAACAACAATATCTTGGAGTGACTTCGTGCCATCTAATACATGGAGTAAGTTATATTTTGGGTGTAAGCCCAGCATAACATCAATATTGGCTAAACCTAGATCTGCGTCGAGTAGTAATACTTCTTTACCATGTGCSGCWRRKRYARSYCCMWWMWYMRYRGYMRKWKYSRTKYTWMYWAYSCMRCCCTTMSSSCYWRMRAKRKSMATAACCTTGACCGGTCTCGGTTGAGATGTCATTTTTCGTAGACCATTAGCTTGATCATCGGGTGTATCAGCCATAAGCGGCAAAACCTCCATAAGTAGACACTGTTTGTGGATCTAAGTGTTCTTCATTCATCAGTACGCTTGCTTGTTTGACCAAGGAGTTAGGGCGCGCCAAACTAAAGTCTTCGGGTACTTGCTGACCGTTACAAATATAGGCGAGAGGCAAGTTATGTTGAACTAAAGCCGAGATCGCTCCCCCTAGGCTATTCGTTTCATCTGTTTTAGTCAAAATGCACCCTTTTAAATTAAGATGAGAGAACGCATTAATAATATCATCGAGTACGCTAGATTGTGTAGTCGCAGATATCGTTAAATAATTTCTAATCATAGGTGATTGGTGCTGTAATAGCGAGAATTTCTCAGTAAGTTGCATATCACGTTGATTCATACCTGCGGTATCAATGAGAATAAATCGACGATCAAGTAATTCATTTAATGCATCCGCTAACTCTTGATGAGTTTTAGCAACCCGAACAGGTACCCCTAATATTTTGGCATAGGTGCGTAATTGTTCTTGCCCGCCAATACGATAGCAATCAGTGGTGATTAAGGCGACATTTTTAGCACCATGTTTGAGTGCGCAACGTGCAGCAATTTTGGCGATAGTAGTCGTTTTTCCGACACCTGTTGGCCCAACTAAGGCATAAATTCCACCGGTACTAATGATGTCATTATCTTGTGTTTCAATCTGACTTGCTAATGCGGCAAGGCAGCGTAACCAAGCTGTTTCCAAATCATCGGTGTTACGCGCATTGGTGGTTATTTGTTTGGCGACATCRACATTAATTCCCATTTTTAAGCAGCGTTGTAAKAGCTGTAATTGCATTGGRTTRGCATGCTTCATATCTTTCCATGCTAGATCAGACATCTGATTTTCTAGCATATTTTTTAGTCCAGCCATTTCTTTACGCATTTGTATTAAAGTAGGCTCTTGCGACCAAATATTCTGTGGCGGTTGCACCGGAGGAGGTGCTACATTCTGTGATGGATTTATTTCTACAGGTGCAATGTCAGGTTGAGCGGCAGACTTCACTTGGGGACTACGATTAAATTTGCTTTCATCGTAATCCGTTGCGGCAACAATTTCTACACCACCATCAACACGATTATTAGATAAAATAACGGCATCAGCGCCGAGCACATCACGCACTTCTTTTAGGGCCTGTCGAACATCTACTGCATGGAAACGTTTAATTTTCATAAATATGACCTTATGTACTAACGACCAACGTTAGCAACGATTCTAATTTGTTTATCATCAGGTATTTCGTTATACGACAATACATTCAGAGAAGGGATGGAGTGACGAATAAAACGTGAAATCCATGTTCGTAAACCGGCTTGAACAACAAGAATTGATGATTCCCCCGTCATTTCTTGTCGTTGTGCCGCGTCTTGTAAATTTTTGTGCATAGTTTCTGCTAGTCCTGGTTCTAAGCTCGCACTACCTTCACTGGTAGCCTGTAATGTTTGAAGCAATATCTGTTCCAATTCTGGATCTAAAGTGATTATAGGTAGATCAGGTTTTACACCGTTAATATGTTGAATAATAGAATGACTCAGTGCCATACGTGTTGCAGCGGTAAGCGCGTCTTGTTCTGGGTTTCGTGTGGCTTGTTCTGATATGGCTTCGGTAATCGTTCTTACATCACGGATAGGCACATTTTCTTCAAGTAAATTTTGTAATACTTTATGTATGCTGCCTAAAGGTAAAATATCGGGCACTAAACCTTCAACCAGTTTAGGGGCTGTTTTGGCAAGGTTATCAAGTAGTTGTTGAACCTCTTCTCTGCCCAATAATTCATGAGAATGTGTTTGTAATATTTTACTTAAATGGGTGGCTATAACGGTATCCRCATCAACTACTGTGTAGCCTTGTGCTTGTGCATGATCTTTCTGATTAGGTTCGATCCAAACAGAATCGAGTCCAAATGCGGGATCTTGTCCTTTAATGCCATCTAGTTCGCCAAAAACTTGACCGGGATTAATCGCCATCATACGGTCAGGGTAAATCTCAGCTTCACCAAAAATAACGCCAAATAAGGTGATTTGATAGGCTGTGGGTGATAAATCTAGATTGTCACGGATATGTACCGGCGGAATAAGGAATCCTAAATCTTGAGAAATCTTTTTACGGATCCCTTTGATTCTAGCCATTAATTGTCCCCCTTGGTTTTTATCAACTAAAGGAATAAGGCGGTAACCAATTTCGAGTCCGATAGGATCAACAGGGCTAAGATCATCCCAGCTAAGATCACGTTGTTCTGGAGGAGCTTCCACCTCTGCCACGGGGGCAGGGGCTGTTTCGGCAATTTTTTGACGTTGCATCATTGACCATGAGGCATAGCCTCCTAAGGCACCAAATAAAAGAAAAGGCACATTAGGCATACCGGGGATTAACCCCATGCCACCAATGATGCCAGAGGTAATATAAAGTGTTTTTGGATTTTTGAATAATTGACCAAGAATTTGCTCGCCCATATCTTGTTCTTTTGTTGAGCGAGTGACTAACAAGCCTGCAGCTGTGGCTAATAATAATGACGGAAGTTGGGCAACCAATCCATCACCAATGGTTAATAAGGTATAGTTATGCGCCGCCTCGGCAAAGCTTAAATCGTGATGAACGATACCAATAATGAAACCACCGATAAGGTTTATAAATAGAATTAATATTCCGGCAATGGCATCACCACGAACAAATTTACTGGCACCATCCATTGAGCCATAAAAATCAGACTCTTGCATAATCTCTTCACGCCGTGCGCGCGCTTCATCTTGATCAATTAAACCTGCATTAAGATCGGCGTCAATGGCCATTTGTTTACCGGGCATGGAATCTAAAGTAAATCGGGCACTTACTTCTGCRATACGGGTTGCACCTTTTGTCACCACCACAAAGTTAATAATGACTAAAATTGCAAATACCACGAAACCTACAGTGTAATTACCACCAATAACAAACTCACCAAAGGCTTCGATTACATTACCTGCTGCGGCAGTTCCAGTATGACCTTCTAGTAATACCACACGTGTCGAGGCAACATTAAGGGCAAGGCGAAGTAAGGTAGCAATAAGAAGAATACTAGGGAATGAAGCAAAGTGGAGCGGTTTAAGTACATAGATGCTGGCAAGCATAATAATGAGGGAGAGGGCGATATTAAAGCTAAATAACATATCTAGCATAAAGGGAGGTAGCGGTATCATCACCATGGCGAGTAAAGCGACGACGATTAATGGTGCGCCTATATTGCCCGTTATTATTGGTTTTAAACGGGCGAAAATGTCGTTATTTTCCATGGCTATAGTTTTAATCTCGTTTTAATTCATCTGGTATCGGTAAGTCCTCCGTGTTAAGCCGTGGTTTATTGCCACCGTGGTTATTGTAGCGACGTAACTGGAAGACAAACGCTAGTATTTGAGCTATTGCAATATATAGACCAGCTGGGATCTCATCACCTAATTCTGTACTAAAATAAATAGCACGTGTGAGTGGTGGAGCCGAAATAATAGGTACTTCATTGGCATCACCGACCATACGAATTTGTTGGGCAATGAGATCGACTCCTTTGGCAACGACGACCGGAGCTCCGGTTCCAGACTGTTCATAACGCAGTGCAATTGCATAGTGAGTTGGATTAGTAATAATCACGTCAGCCTGCGGCACGTCTTGCATCATACGTTGTTGAGATAACTCTATTTGCATGCGTCTAATACGACCCTTGAGTTCAGGGTTACCATCGGTTTCTTTGCTTTCATCTTTCAATTCTTGCTTGGTCATTTTTAACTGACGGATATGATTCCAATGTTGAAATGGCACATCAATTAAAGCRATCAATAATAAGCTACTGGAGATAGCAAAAAAGACCCAAAGTACTAATGATCCTAATGAGGCCATAGCAACATTTACTTCTTGCATACCGAGTGTCAATAATTGGTCACGTAGGTTCCATAAGATAAGGGTAGAAATAGTACCGACGAGGAAGAACTTCGCCAATGCTTTCACTAATTCGATTAGGCCTTGTGGCCCTAGAATTCGTTTTAAGCCTTTCAGCGGATCGAGTTTATCGAGTTTTACGCCCATTGCTTGTGTTGAAAAGTTCCAGCCGCCGATACTGGCGGGTGCAATTAAGGCGGCTAAAACAGTAATGGCTAAAAATGAACCCAGATCAAGGGCAATGGTTTCTATTGAATGTAAARARTGATGCGCTAATGCAGCAGGATCATATATTTCTTTTCGAGTAAAGCTGAAAGAGGTCGTCATTACTTCGGCGATACTACGCAACATACGCTCACCTAAAACCATCATGCCAACAGCACTGGCTATGAGCACGATAACCGTGGTGAATTCTTTTGAACGTGGAACCTGGCCCTTCTCTCGGGCATCGCTTAATCGCTTGGCCGAGGGCTGTTCGGTTTTTTCTTGGCCTGATTCTTCAGCCATTAGGCTACTCCTCCAGGTTGAACTAAGAGTCGAATCATTTGCAGCATTTGATCTGCCATCGTCACTAAATGGTTTGATGCGGAGGGTAGGGTGACAAAGATAATGACAAATCCCAGAATAATACTCATAGGGAAACCGATAGAAAAGGGGCTGATTTGTGGAGCTGCGCGTGACAAAATACCGAATGATAGATTGACCATCATCAGYGAACCAATAGCGGGTAAMGCKACCAGCACACCGGCCGCATACATCCAGCTCGCTTGTGCAACGATATCTCTAAAACTRGTGTRSGGTAGRCCTGAAGATGAAATRGGTAAGGTAACAAAGCTTTCGGCTAGCACTTGAATTAATATTAAATGGCCATCTAAGCTAATAAAAACTAAGGTAACAAAAATTAAATAAAATTGGCTGATAACGGGTACGGTTACACCATTTTGGGGATCGACCATCGATGCAAATCCTAAGCCCATCTGCATGGCAATAATTTGGCCGGCAATAATGAACGCATTAAACAATAATTGCAGCATAAATCCCATACATGCTCCAATCAGGATTTGATGAGAGATAATTAATAAACCTGTACTACTAAGSGGKTCKACAGCRGGCACATTGATATTAGGTATAGCAGGGATAATGGCGATGCTTAGTGCAAGGGCAAGGAGTATTCGGCTACGGGTATTAACAAAGTTACTGCTAAAAATGGGGGCCGTCATGACTAAAGCAGCAATGCGGATAAAAGGCCACATATAACCGCCTAATAATCCTGTTATTTCAGCCGTGCTTAATTCCATAATAATCAGCCGATTAAGAAAGGAATATCTTCAAACACGCGTGTGGCATAACCCATGAGCAAACTTAACATCCAAGGGCCGGCCATCACTAATACCAAAATAGTGACTAATAATTTGGGAATAAAACTTAATGTTTGTTCATTGATAGAGGTTGCCGCTTGGAACATACTCACTAATAAACCTACGAACAAAGCGGGCAGCAATATTACAGCAATCAACATCGTAATCACTTGTAAGGTTTGTTGCATAATGGTGAGGACTGTTTCAGGYGTCATGAAAATACATTCTTATAAATAAAAGCTAGAGGCTAATGTACCCATCAATAAGGCCCAGCCATCAATAAGCACAAATAGCATCAATTTGAAGGGCAATGAGACCAGCATGGGTGATAGCATCATCATACCCATTGCCATCAACACACTGGCAACAACTAAATCAATGATAAGAAAGGGAATAAAGATCAAAAAACCAATTTGGAAGGCTGTTTTTAATTCACTTGTTACAAATGAAGGCAGTAATAAACTGAAAGGCACATCGGCCGATGATTCGATGGGGCCGTAGCCACCAATGTTTGCAAAAAGTTCAATATCGCTTTCACGTGTTTGTGCCAGCATAAATTCTTTAAAAGGTAATGCACCATTTTGAAATGCAGTGGTAATTGAAATTTGATCATTCAGATAYGGTTCAACGCCATTGGTGTAGGCATTGTCAAATACGGGGTGCATAATAAAAAAAGTTAAAAAGAGGGTTAGGCCAATTAGAACTTGGTTTGAGGGGGTAGATTGTATACCCATTGCTTGACGTAAAATTGCTAATACAATGATAATTCGGGTGAATGATGTCATCATCATTAACGCGGCAGGCAGCAGCGTTAATACRGTCATTAATGCCAATATTTGAAGTGTTACAGTATAACTTTGCTCRCCCTCTGCACCGGTAGTGAGTGTTACTGCTGGAATGCCAGCCGCAGCGCTACTGATGATTGGAAAAAGTAAGAATAGCAGGGGTAATAAAAAACGGATCATGATGGCGACTCRGTATTTTTTTTCATCATTTGTTGGAGTTTGTCGGCAAAACTAGAACTTACTATTTTTGCTTTATTTTTAGTTTCAATATTATTTTCAAGAACATGCAAAGTTTGCACATGCTGTGAGGTAACACCAACTAAGATTTGYTGCGTGCCGACTTGAAGTAAAATCGCTTTTTCACGCGTTCCTAAAGACAGGCCAGCAATAATCTTCATTTCACCATTGGCAGCACTATTAAACTGACCTGTGCGGCGCAATAGCCAAGCTAGAAAAGCGATAATGGCTAATACAAGTAATAAGCCACCYACTGTTTCTAGCAGAGCACTRCTATTGATGGGGGATGTAGATAGTGTTTTGAGTTGGTCTGTTTTTTCAATTTCAGCAGCAACACTTATATGTGTGAAGAACACGAGTACTAAGTAAGACAATAGGGTGGATAATTGTTTCATTAGCGTAATTTCTTAATACGTTCTTCGGCACTAATAACATCGGTTAATCGAATACCAAACTTATCATTGACCACCACTACCTCACCATGTGCAATCAATATTTCATTAACCAATACATCCATTGGTTCACCTGCAAGGCGRTCAAGYTCAACAACAGAKCCTTGGCTAAGTTTTAATAAATTGCTGATATTTATTTTAGTGCGACCAATTTCCATTGATATAGTCACAGGAATATTTAAGATCATATCCAAATCTAGATCTTTATTAGAACGGGATGTTGCATCATCATTAAGTTGTGTTATTGGGGCAGCATCAACTTGTTGCTCAGAATCTGATTGCTCTTCTAAAGCGGCAGCCCAAGGATCTTCTTCAGATTCGGCTTCTTCAGGAGTGCCTTCATCATCAGTTTGCTCTTCTAATGCAGCGGCCCATTCGTCAGCCACTTCTTGATCTTGCGAAGYTTCTTCTTCACTCATTATTTTTTCCCCTTCTGGATCTGGTATTGCGGTGTATTATCTTTAGGTTGCTCAATCATATTGATAATTTTCAATGCGGTTTTGTTCTTRTGTTCACCGAATGAAGCATTAAAGAATGGRATTTTTTCAACCTTTGCAGTAATGGTTTTAGGCATATCAATRGGTAAAATATCACCTACTTTTAATGCTAATACATCACGTAAATTGGTATCAATTTGAGTGAGATCTGCAGATAAACTAACATCGGCACCCAAAATCTCTTCTTTCATAGAACGGCTCCAACGGCCATCATCAGAYGAACTRTCACTTTGTAATCCGGTATCAAGAATATCGCGAATAGGTTCAATCATTGAATAGGGTAAGGTGATATGAATATCGCCGCCSCCSCCATCTAGGTCAACATGAAAAGTTGAAATRACGAGCACTTCACTCGGACTTACAATATTGGCAAATTGCGGATTGACTTCATGGTTCACAAAYTCAAATTCAACCTCCATGATAGGAGACCATGCCTCAACTAAATCTTTAAAACATAGYTCAAGCACCATATGAATAACGCGTAGTTCAGTTGCCGTGAATTCTCTGCCTTCGATACGTGCTTGGAATCGTCCTTCACCACCAAAATAATTATCTAAAATAGTGAAAACAAGTTTAGGTTCAAAGACGATAAGTCCAGATCCTCTTAGTGGACGGAACTGGATTATGTTTAAGCTGGTGGGTACAAATAGAGTATGAATGTACTCAGAAAACTTCATTATTTGAATACCACTGACAGAAATTTCTGCAGAGCGACGTAACATGTTAAAGAAGCTTATGCGAAGATAACGACCAAAACGTTCATTGATCATTTCTAAGGTTGGCATGCGTCCGCGAATAATGCGATCTTCATTACCAAAATCGTATCCGCGTGCGCTACCGTCATCCTCGGCTTCAGCCTCGGTGTCGATATCATCCCCACCCATGCCTGTTAATAAGGCATCGACTTCATCTTGTGAAAGAATATCTTGAGTAGCCATAAGATTATTGCATGATCAAACTGGTGAAATAAACGGCTTCTAATTCGCCTTCAGTTTGTTCTTCTTTTAGAATCTTGTTAATAGCAGAAAGAGATTGTTCTTTTAAGACGCTTTTGCCTTTTGCGGTATTTAGAGCATCATAATTCTGGTCAAAAAATAACATAAGTAATTGGTGTTGAATCGCCGGCGTGTTTAATGTAAATGCATCAATCACAGCTTGATCTCGTGCCATCACTTTTAATTTAATCTGGAGATAACGCACTTCATCGTTGCTTTGATCGGTAAAATTAACGACAAATGCTTTTTCAACAGTGGCGTAGATAGGTGTTTGTTTTTCTATAATGACTTCTTCAGCCGCTTCTTCACCTTCAACGGCCTCATCATCGCCAYCGGCCAAGAAGAACCAGCCACCTGCACCGGCTAAGGCGAGAACAGCAACAGCAATGATGATGATCATTTTTTTCGATTTTCCACCACCACTGTCTTCTTCGCTTAAGTCTACATCTTCTATATTTTCTGCCATGTGAATATTCCTAAATTTTAATTATAATTTTGGTTTAGCAAGTAATGTGCCTTTTATTGGAGAATAAAACTGGTGAAGTAGACTGCATCAAGATTATCCTGTCCTGTTTCTTCTTTTAAAATGGCTTTTATTGTTTGTAGAGCGTTAGTCTGTAACGCTTTTCTGCCCTTAATGCTGGTCACATTTTCAAAGGATTGATCTGAAAATAAGGTACGAAGYGCATCTTCTAGCATAGGGAGGTTTAATTCAGCACTGCTAATAATTTCTGGGTTATGTGCCATTAAGCTGACTTTTATCTGTAGATAYCGTGCTTTCTTGTTGCTCTGGCTAAGAAAGTTAATCGTAAAAGCATCAGGAAATGAAAAATAAATAGCGGGTTCAGGGGAGGTATCGTCATCTCCCGCCCAAGAGGGCGCCGCGAGAAAACTAAAATTAATAAATACAAATAATAAGAGGTTTGTTATTGTCAGCCGCATGCTTGGTATACTCCATGGTTTTCGTTAATCTTTACCTAGCAAGAATTGTGACAATTTTGATTTAATAGTATTAAAAGGGCCGATAAATTGAATAATAACCGTAAAATTAGTGCCGCTTCATGGCAAGATAGATTGGCTACCTTGCCACAATATTTAATACCTCAGCACCTGCTATCAGTGATTATGCACCGCTTAGCAAATAGTAAAGTTAGCTGGTTTAAAAAGATATTTATTCATTTCATCGTTTCTCGCTATAAAGTGAATATTAATGAAGCAGCCGAAACAAATCTATCGACSTATTCAAGTTTTAATACTTTTTTTACGCGTGCTTTACGTGAGGGGATTAGACCGATTGCTGACGGTGACAATATTATGACGTCGCCTGTTGATGGCGCGATCAGTCAAATAGGCAAAATTGATGCTGGAAGAATTATTCAAGCAAAAGGGCGAAATTACAGCGTAGTTGAACTATTGGGTGGTGATGCCACATTAGCAGCACAATTTGAGCAGGGTCAATTTGCAACTATTTATCTCTCACCTAAGGATTATCATCGTATTCATATGCCGTTAACAGGCACGTTAAATATGATGCGTTATATTCCCGGAAAGTTATTTTCTGTTAATCCACGAACCGCCCGTGCAGTGCCTAAGCTATTTGCCAGGAATGAACGTGTTGTTACCGTATTTGAAACAGAACAAGGGCCGTTAGTGATGGTTCTGGTCGGGGCTATTTTTGTAGGTAGTATGGAAACCGTATGGGCTGGGAAAATAACACCACCGTATAGCCGAGATGTGAAAAAGTGGGATTATGAAGGTAAAGAAGCTATCCGTTTAGAGAAAGGTCAGGAAATGGGCCGGTTTAATATGGGCTCAACGGTGGTGTTATTATTGCCTAAAACAATGTCTTCATTTGATACTGGATTATTGGCTGGCGGAGGCATTAATCTAGGTGAGGCGATGATGTAGGGTAAATTCATCTCCCAAGTACGATCGTTAAATTAAAACTTAAAAAGTTAATTAAAACGGTGCTTTCCCGTTCGTCCTGAGCTTGTCGAAGGATAATGGTTCGACAGGCTCACCACGAACGGAAGACTGATTCACCATCAACGGCTAACAGGATTATGCACTGAATAGACAGTGCATAATCCGGATAATCGAATCAGTGTTGTGAAGAAAAATCTTCTATAAGAGCTTTCTAATCAACGTTGTTACGCCACTGATGACATGAGTTATCAAAGATTTGACTGACTTCTTCTGGCCCCCAGGTGCCGGCTTCATAGGTATGCACAAAATCTTGTTCTTTAGACCATTTTTCGATGATAGGATCGACGGCTTTCCAAGCTAGGTCAACTTCATCGGCACGTAAAAATAATGAACGGTCGCCTAAAATAGCATTTAGGATCATCGCTTCATAGGCATCTAATTTATGTGCTGGGTCTTCTTCTTCACTGGTTTCTAATCCAACCGTATGCGCTGTAATTTCTAAGCCTGGACGCTTTGCTTGTAACTCAATACGTAGTGTATTGTCAGGTTGTAGGCCCATGGTGATCCAATTGGCATGGCTATCACCAATATCAGTATTTTTGAATAATTCTTGCGGTGGCTTTTTGAAACGAATCGCAATCATTGCTTTTGATTCAGGCATACATTTACCAGTACGCAAGTAAAATGGCACATCACGCCAGCGCCAGTTATCAATATAGAGTTTCATTGCCGCATAAGTTTCTGTCACACTATTGGCAGGCGCATCATCTTCTTCTAAATAACCTTGTTGTGCCTTACCAGCAACCGTGCCCGCAGCGTATTGGCCACGAAAAGCATGGCTATCAACCATATCTTCTGTAATGGGGCGAATAGCTTTAAGTACTTTTACTTTCTCATCACGCAATGATTCATCATTTAAATCTGCTGGTGGTTCCATTGCGATTAAGGTCATGACCTGCAATAAGTGACTTTGAATCATATCGCGCATAGCGCCTGAACCATCATAATAACCTGCACGACCACCTACACCTTGTTGCTCGGCATGGGTGATTTGTACGTGGTCAATATAATTACGATTCCATAAAGGCTCTAATAATAAGTTAGCAAAACGGAATACAAAGATATTTTGTACGGTGCCTTTACCCAAATAGTGATCAATGCGATAAGTTTGTTTTTCAGTGAAATTACGGCTGATAACGTGTTCTAATTCAGCAGCACTTTTTTGATCATAACCAAAAGGCTTTTCGACTACGAGATGACGCCAGCCTTTATCTTCTTTATTTAAACCAACAGCAGCGAGTTGATCGCCGACTACACCAAATAATGAGGGGCTGATAGAGAGATAAAAAATAATATTGGGTGAATATTGTTGGGCGGGATCATTGAGCATATTGGCCATATCTTGATATGAATCCGCATCATTAATATCACTTTTAAAATAGCTTATTTTAGCTAAAAAATTGTTTAATGCTTTATCACCTGCGCCATCACGTGCTTTAGCGGATACATATTCACGCACTTGTGTTTTCCATTCATCTTGTCCTACTTCGGAACGACCTAAACAAATGATCTTTGTATCATCGGTTAAACGATTCTCAATATCTAAGTGATACAGTGCAGGCAATAGCTTCTTTTTTGACAAATCGCCTCTAGAACCAAAGATAATAATTGTACAAGGTTTCATTTTTTCTCCCGTTGCAGGCTGTGATTTAGCCCGTGACCGTATATAATTGTTGAATTGCGAGTAATTGTACAATTTTTAGGAGTAAGGCGTGCGAAAAATTCTGTTTGCTAGTAGTGAAGTTTATCCACTGGTTAAGACGGGTGGTTTAGCAGATGTTTCCGCTAGTCTGCCGATCGCGCTTGCACAACAAGGGCATGACGTACGAATTATTTTGCCTGCTTATCGACAATGYCTTGAAGYCTTAGACAAAATTGAAACCGTTGCGACAGTAAAATTAGATGGCTTCCATTTACCTGTTGAAATATTACAATCAACATTACCTAATTCAGATGTGCTGATTTGGTTAGTGAATTCTCCTGAGCACTTTGATCGTGAAGGTGGCCCTTATGGTACGGCAGAAAAGGGAGATTGGGAGGATAATGCCGCTCGRTTTACGTTGTTTTCACGTGCTATTGCAGTAGCAGCACTCGATCAACTGGGTTTAGATTGGCAGCCAGATATTTTACATTGTAATGATTGGCAAACAGGTCTTGCTCCRGCATTAATTGCGAGTGRACCCAATCGMCCCGCTACTATTTTTACGATTCACAATTTGGCGTACCAAGGGCTCTATTCCCAAGATGTTTTTGAAGCCTTGGACYTACCATCTTCGCTATGGCACAGTGAGGGCGTTGAATTTTATGACTTAATGTCATTTATGAAAGGTGGACTCATTTATGCCGATCATGTCACCACTGTTAGCCCMACCTATGCGGATGARATATGTACATACGAATTTGGCTATGGTTTAGAAGGATTGTTATCTCATCGCGCTGATCAAGGTCGSTTAACGGGTATYCTTAATGGTATTGATATGGATGAATGGAATCCTGAAAGCGATCCACATATTAGTAAAAACTATTCAATTAAAAATATTCGCTATAAGTCAGCCAATAAAAAAGCATTGCAACATCTGTTTTCATTACCAGAAAAAGAAGATGTATTGGTKATGGGYCTCATTAGCCGTTTAGTATCGCAAAAAGGYATTGATCTTACTTTAGATGCGGTTGGCAAACTATTGGATGCTGGAGAAAATATACAGCTTATTTGTTTAGGCAGTGGTGAGGCATCTTATGAACAAGATTTACGCGTACTACGCGCTCGTCACCCTGATAAAGTGGGATTACATCTTGGATATAGTGAAGCGTTATCTCATCAAATTGAAGCCGGATCAGATATCTTTATAATGCCATCACGCTTTGAACCTTGTGGCCTTAATCAGCTATATAGCCTACGCTACGGTACTTTGCCTGTTGTTAGGAATACGGGTGGTTTAGCAGACAGCGTCGTCAATGCCGGCGGTGAAAATTTGAAAAATGATTTTGCTACCGGTTTTAAATTTACGGATGCAACAGCGGATGCATTAGAAGAAACGTTGCAACGTGCAATGGGCTTATTTAAACACCCCCGCATTTGGCGTAAGGTTATGGTTACGGCGATGGAACAGGATTATAGCTGGGAGAAAAGTTCTAAGGCGTATCAGATTTTATATGATAATTTGCTGGATAAAGCTTAAATCTACAGAGTTCAGCTTAAGTAAAAGCTATTCTTCATTTTTAATATTGGCTTCACGGGTGTAGCCGTGAGGATAAGACCAACCATATCCCCAACGAAATTGGGTTGGCCAGTAGGGTGAACCGCCCACACGCACACCTGCTAACATTAATTCTGCTATAAGGGCTTCGCCRACGTCTGCGACACAGCTCTTTAATGCTAAGTCTGCATCYAAGCGTTGTTGATAAGTACCGCCACGCCAATAGGCTTTATCATGCACGGTGCAGCAGACTAACCAAAGTTGTTTTTGTGCGTAAGTACCGTCAGGAAATGCACTACAGCCATCAGATGTAAACGGTTTTATTTCTTCAGCATAGACAGCATTWATAAATAATGTTGAAAATARRATTAGGGTGCAAAAAATCTTCATAAGTTAGGTGTAGAAGGYAATGTTGTCTCGCTCAAACTMACAACTTGCTGAGTAATAAACATGATTAATAATACCGCTGTACCAAAAATATATAATCCTGCATGAACCTGAATGCTGGCAATTGCTCCTAACTTAACACTGACAATTAAAATTGCTACCACCATTACATCAAGCATTGCCCAGCGACCATAGTCATGCATAAGGTGAAGCAGTTTTTTATGATGATTAGGCTTTTGCGTGGAACGAAGAAGGTTAAACAATAGAATAATCTTTGCTAGCGGCATAACGATGCTGAACAAAGCAATAATAATAAACAGGAATAACTGACCTTCTATTAACAATTCCCATACACCRGTAATGATCGAAAGTGAGTGTTTTACAATAATAAATTTGCTAATGGTGAGCATCGGAGTGATAAAGCCGATAAGCAATAATGCAGAACTGAAAACAAGTAACCAGCGAAGTTGTTGGGCATTAAGCTGAATCATTAGGATGAAGAGCGATCCTTTTTAGCAATATAACGTGGCTTATCAGATTTCTTTTTAGCGCGTTGGTTTTTAAAGTTAGATGTGCTTTCAATTCCTTTGACTTTGGCAATAGGTAAGGTCATCTTTAGATGAAACTCAATCCGTTCTAARTTTTTGAGATCATGGTGTTCGACTAAGTTAATGGCTTCGCCTTCTTGTTGTGCACGACCTGTTCGACCGATGCGATGAATATAAATATCACCTTTAAAGGGCAAGTCATAGTTAATAACATGGCTGATATTGGTGAGATCTAGGCCGCGTGCAGCGACATCAGTTGCAACCATGACTTTAATTAGGCCAGTACGAAATTTACGTGTTTTGTCTTTGCGGGTGGCTTGATTAAAATCACCGTGCATTACTTGAGCAGATATATTTTGTGATTGTAACCATTCTGCTACTTCTGTAGCACGCTCTTTTTTATTACAAAATACAATGGCAGAGCTGCAGTCATCAGTGTTTATAAAATGGAGCAGAAGCGCTTGTTTTTGTGCTTTGTTATCAGCGAAGTAAACGTGTTGTGAGACTTGGGATGATTTTTGATTAGCGGCATCAATTTGAATGATTTCGGCATCAGATAATAATTCTTCAGCAAAGATCTCAACGCCACTCCCTGCTAGTGTAGCGGAGAATAAACACGCCTGAAAACCATCGGCAATAGTGGCCAGCAATGCTAATACATCAGGACCTTGTCCCATATCTAGCATGCGGTCCGCTTCGTCGATGATAACCATATCAATATCAGATAAATCTAAGGCTTCATCAGCCACTAAGTTGAGCATACGACCCGGCGTGCCTATCACGATATCACACGGTTGCTGTAAAAATGAGGCTTGTTTTCCCTGAGAGAAGCCACCGGTGACAATGACTGTTTTAACATCAATTTGTTTGGCTAACTGTTCAACCACATGCTGAATTTGAAAAGCCAATTCACGGGTGGGAGCCAGCATAAGAATTTTAGGATCGGGGTTAGTATTGGGCTCGTCAATAAGTAACTGTAATGCAGGTAATACAAAGGCAGCTGTTTTTCCTGTGCCCGTTGCCGCCCCCGCTAATACATCTTTACCTTCTAAAATGACAGGAATAGTGGCTTCTTGTATAGCCGTTGGTGCTTCAAAACCTTGGCGTCCAACAGCGATCAATAGTTTGTCGTCAAGCGCTAAATCATCAAATGTCATGGTGTTTCTTTTATTTTGTAAGCGGCAACATAACCTGACATCATCATGGGGATAATGACTAAGCCCTGTGGCAGCAAGACAGTATGATCAGCGCTACCCTGACCAAGTACAAGCAAGGTGGTAGCCATGCCAGAAGCTGTGATATGAAGTAATCTACCTGACATCCAATCAGTCACAAAATAATCACCATTGCCATCGGATTCGACACCATCTAAATTACCTGCGGGTGAACCATCGCCTAGGCTTTTAATTTTTTTATTGCTCAGTGTAATTGATTTGAGGTGACCTGCTATAGCCGTGGCAAAGCCATCGGTCATATTTCCCCAATTGCCTACGATAAGTTGATCATTTTCAATCAATAAACCGTTAGGTGATGCGAGCTGTTCATCTTGTAGCCATAAATCAAATTTTCCTTTGTTAAGACGATAAATTGAACTTGTTAGAAAACCTGATACATAAATATTGCCGTTGTTATCTGCTGCTACATCATTTAAAAATTTAGCTTTTGGGGCAGAATAGCGCTGAATAATTTTTTGGCTTTTAAGGTCAATTGCAACAAGCTCATTAATATCTGCGACATAAAGTGTATCACCGACAATTGTTAGACCTTTTGGCGCGTTTAAGCCATCAATAAAATGCTGCTTAATAAGGTCTCCATTTAGGGCTAGTTGAGAAATATAACCGTTGCCGTCAACTTCAGAAGGGTCACCGTTAACATTAGAAACATAAAGTAAATCACGTTTGGCGTCATATACCACCGATTCTGGTTGTTCGAATAGGGTGTCGGTTTGCCAGAGTGGCACTAAAATGGGGGGGGAAGCTAAACAAAGGCTAGGCAATAATAAAGTGATTAAAAGTAATAAACGGCTCATAAAAATCTCACTATAAAAATAAAAGGTAGGCAAATGATACCAGTGTTCGCTTTGGCTGGCTAAGATAGCTTGGCTTAATCAGCACTTGGCGATAAAGTCGTTGTGTTAATAAGACTTATATTTAGGCTTTTAAAACCAAGATACTGCCGGCAACCATTACCATGCAAGCAGTCAGGCGACGAAGAATATGTTTTTCATTAAAAATTTTATAACCGAGAAATACCTGTAACACCATACCGAGTTGGAATAATGCTAATGAATAGACGATCAATAGTTTTGAAAAGACCAGCATTGTCATATATTGCATTAAGAAAATGAGAATACCGAGATATAAAAATGCGTAAATATGATTTTGTGATTGTTTAATATCTTTAGCGAAATTGTCTCTCAGAAAAAGTGTATTGGCTATAATTGCGAGAGGAAAACCAATCAGACACCAAAACACGGTTGTTGAAATAGCATCACCCGCAATGACCGCTTTTTTTAAAGGTAATGTGCCAATGGAAAATAATAAAATTGATAAAAATCGATATTGCACTCCACGATCGGACAATAATGATACTAAGCGGTTGGTGCTGATATGAGGGTTTGATGGAAAAAGAAAATAACTTCCAATAACGATAACGCCTACCCCCATAAAGCCTTGCGTATTAGGTATTTCACCCAAAAACAGCATGGCTAACAACATAGAAATAACGACCTTATAAGCATTTAATGGCCCAAAAACAGACAGATCAGTTTTTGATAGAGACATCACTAAAAATAATGTGCCAGCCATATCCAATAAGGCTGCAAAGAAAATATTTATCCAGAATGATTGGCTGAGAAGAGAGGGGTTAAATGTCCATAACAACGGGACACAAATAATACTGAGTACGAGATAAGATACCATCACAATGAAAAAAGGATGGAGGCCTTTAAGGGCTATCTTTTTTTGAAATACATTGGCAAAAGATGAAAAGAGTAAGCGGCCAAAAACAACTAACAATTCCACTTGGTTTTACTCCTTAAGCAATCATTCATTTATGATCATCTAAGATGGTAATAAGCACATTAAAAGTAACATGAAGGTGTTGCAATTCGCGCGTGGCAGCATCCTGTTTTCCTGCTAAATAATATTCCATTGTGGCTTCGGCTAATGTAAATAATTTATTATGCGAGTGATGAAGTTTTGTTAACCAAGATTTTTTAAAGAGCTGAGTTTTTCTAAGCTGGTCAACCCAGGTACCCAGATGACAAAGTGTTAGTGTTGGATGTGTTGTAGCGCTATCGGAGGATTCGATAATTTCTTTGATATTATTGAACCATCTTTCTGTTGTAAGTTTAAGAATTTCAGTCTGTTTCTTTGATGGGGACAGTATTTTATTTCCAAACTCAATCCATTGCTGATTAGGGATATAATTTTTGATCCATGACGGCAAGTCTGCAGCGGGCATGGGACGAGATATGCCATAACCTTGTGCTTCGTCACAGCCCATTGCAAGTAGCATGAGTCCGTGATTAGTTGTTTCAACACCTTCAGCAATGATTTCGCGGTTAAAGGCTCCTGCTAAGCCAATGATGCCACTAATAATGGCAAAATCATTAGGATCATCCAAGAGATCACGTACAAAGGATCTATCAATTTTTATTGTTTGAGCAGATAAGTTTCGTAGATGGGTGAGAGAAGAGTAGCCCGTGCCAAAATCATCTAATGCTATCCGAATACCCAATGTATTTTGACATGTTGTAATGATATTACTGATCGTTGTTATATCGCCTAATGCGCTACTTTCTAATATTTCGAGTTGAAGAAATTGTGGATTAAGATCAGGATATTTAGCCAAGCTTTTTTGAAGTTGGAGTATAAAAGACTCTGATTGTAAATGGCTGGAAGATATATTAATACTGACTTCAAGTTCAATGCCTTGTTGTAGCCATTTATTTAACTGTGATAAAGCCGTATTTATTACCCAAGCCCCTATTTTATGGTCTAAATCTGTATTTTCAGCTGCAGGCAAAAATTCAAGAGGAAAGAGTAAACCTTTTTCAGGGTGTTGCCAGCGAATAAGCGCTTCTACCCCAAATGCTTTGCCAGTTTTCATATTGACTTTAGGCTGATAATGTAAGCAAAATTGATCATATTGAAGTGCGTGATAGAGTTCTTGATGATGTTGCTGTTTTTTACTTTCTTCTTGCTCAGTTAAAGCATCGAATAGGCGATATTGATTTTTGCCTGCTTGTTTTGCTTGGTACATGGCTTGATCAGCATGTCGTGTTAGCGTATCAATATCACTATCATCTAAAGGATACAATGTCACGCCAATCGAAGCGCTAATAGTATGGGTGGAATTATTAATGGAGTAAGGGGCTGCAAGTGATTGAAGAATACGTATTAGCATTTTTTTGCATTGTGAAAATGATTTAATTGAGCCTAATAATAGGGTGAATTCATCTCCACCTTGGCGAGAAACGGTATCTTCTTCACGAAGAGCGGCAGTAATACGTTGTGCTACCTCAATGAGGAGCTGATCGCCAGTCTCATGGCCATAATTATCATTAATGGGTTTGAAATTATCTAGATCAAGAAAACAAATAGCAAGTAAAGTATCATTACGCTTGCTGTGTGCAACGGCTTGATTAAAACGATCGCCAAATAATGTTCGGTTAGGTAGCTGAGTGAGTGCATCATAATGCGCCATAAATTTAAGCGCATCCTGCTGCTGTTTTTTCTCAGTAATATCATTGACCAAAATGAAGCAATGCGTTGGATTATTATTCTCATCTGTAATTTGTGTAATTACGACGGAGGAAAGTGATTCATCGCCATTTTTTAATTTATTCCATACTTCGCCTTGCCAGCGACCATTATGAGCAATGGATTGATGTATGTTTTCATAAAAGTTGAGTGGATATTTATGCAATACTGAACGGAATATTTGGGCTGGCTGTCCCAGTAATTCATTTTTTGAATAGCCTGTATTTCGGCAAAAAGTAGGATTCACATCAATGATAAGATCATCATTATTAACTAAAAGAATACCTTCATGGCTATCACGGAATATATGTGAAAATAGAATGAGCTTTTCTTCACTTTTTCGCCGCTCCAGCTCGATTGATGCTCGAACAGCAAGCGTTTTTAGTAGGGCGGCAGTTTGTTTGTTCTCTGAGATGGGTTGGTCGTTGATAATGGATATGATGCCTAATACGTTATTATTAGAGTCTCTTAGTGATATGCCGACATAGCTACGAGCGCCCATTTCGACAAGCATACGATCATCAGGAAATAATTGCTGAATATTATCGGGATAAAAATCAACCCCCGACTCATTTAATATGACTTCGCAGGGAGTATCGGCTAAAGAATAGCTAATGTTATCTATAAATTTAGTGTTATTCCATAATGCAAGTGTCGTTGCTTGGCTTAAGTCACCATCGACTGTAGCTATGAAGGCATAGCAAGAATTATGAGAAAGTGCTAGCTCGCGAACAATGAGTTGGAATATATTGCTGTCTGATGTTCTTCCTGTTTCGGCTAGGGCTTTTAATACCAGCTCATTTTGTTTATTTTGGGAGATATCCATCACGGTACCCACCATGAGCAGCGGCTTGTTTTGTGGATCCCATTCTGTGACTTTACACATTGTACGTAACCACAGCCAATTGCCATCCGCCGTTTTTCTTCTATATTCCATCGTAATGGTTTCGCCGGAACGAATACCCTGTTGATATGTGGCCATTGTTGAATCAAAATCATCGAAATGAAGATTATCTTTCCAGGTTTGCAGTGTAAATTTCTTATCGGTATTGCTAATATTTAATAATGCATAATATTCAGCGCTGACGGTGATATCTTCTGTTTGTACATTAATTTCAACCGAAGCTTGATTGCTGGCTTGTAAAACACGCTCAAGGTGCTGTTGATTTTTGATCAGTGCTATTGATTTTTGCTGAACTTGAGATTCTAATTTTTTAGCTTTACGATTAATATATTGATTGGAGACCCAATACATAGGGTAAGCAAAACATAAAAACAGTATGGAAAAAATTAATGTTCGAGAAATGATTTTATTGAATAGTGTTTGGATCTTATGTGTTGATAGATCGGCTACTGCAAGATATAAAGTCCCATCTTTTGAATAGTGTGGAATAAAGAGACTTCTGAAACTACCCCATTGGTCGGTATATTCCAAAAAAGAGCGTTGTTTAGCATTGAATATTTCAAATACACGCGGATCAACATCATTGTAATGATCGAAAAATGAAGAGATCTGTTCACCTGAATAACGCTCTTCTTTTGTAGCACTGGATGAGGTGAATAAGATCTTATTATCACGTAATATAAGTGTGTAGATATAAACGATATTAGTATTATCGGCATAGTTGGAGAGAGTGAGCATGTTCTGATTATCAGCATACGGTGATAGATCATCTTTAATCATGTTTTGATGATGAAGATTATCAGGCAACAGAAGTGAAGTAGTGAGGGCTGCCGTTTCAAGTTGTTGATTCAACGACTCATTAAGGATATTTTTTTCATAAATAAAATTAAAATATCCGAAACCAATTACCCAGAGTATGTAAATACTAATGGCAATAAATATGCGGTATTTTAAGAGTGATTTTAAATGCGACACWGTTAGAAAAATAATCCTTTAAATTTAAACAATAAGAACAGTATATTTATTGATATTCAATAAGTAATTCTGTATCAGGGTTATCTATTYCAATACTTTCTATAGCGGCGAAGATCTCTTTTTCATTAATTGGATCAATAGATTTAGCGAGTATATTGATGTTAACACTCATAGTTGATAATGCCTGTATCTCAGCATCTGACAGTATCCCTTTATTGATCCAAACTGTAGCGTTGTTCTCAACGATACTTTTTTTAGCATCGTCAAAACCTGCTTGCGTAAAAATGAGATAGATCATTATTTTTTGATTGCTAAATAGGCATTTTCTGAGATATCAGACCAAGCATCATTTTGCAGACGAAATGCCTGATAAGCATCATAAATACGTTTAAATTTTGGATCTTTAGCTGCTTCTTCAGCTAACGTTTCATCTGTTAATGTTCTCAGTTTGGCTAATACATCATCCGGGAATCGGTGAATTTTTACAGAAGAGCGATTTTTTAACTCTTGTAGTGCGGATAGATTTTTTTGTTCCATTTCAGAGAATATACGCATGTTTTCAGCCATGGCCGCATTGCTTATAATTGCTTGTAAATCAAGGGGAAGATCATCCCATGCACGTTGATTAATGGTGAGTTCAAATACGGTGCCGGGTTCGTGCCAGCCAGGATAATAATAATGTTCTGCGGCACGGTATAAGCCTAAACGTTGGTCATGAAAAGGACCAATCCATTCAGTSGCATCAATGGTGTTGCGTTCTAATGCGGTATAAACTTCACTGCCGGCCAGTAGAACAGGATTACCGCCTGCTTTGGCAAATACCTTACCGCCGAGGCCTGGAATCCGCATTTTCAACCCTTTAATATCCGCTAAAGAATTAATTTCTTTATTAAACCAGCCGCCCATTTGTACGCCGGTATTGCCCATGGGGAAAGGGATAACATGGAAGGGTTTATACACTTCACGCCATAATTCCAAGCCTCCGCCATCATAAAGCCATGCATTCATGCCGCGTGCTGTCATGCCAAAAGGCACAGTAGAAAAAAACTGTGCTTCGGGTACTTTTCCAGCCCAGTAATATGCACTACCATGACCCATTTCAACGGTTCCTTGTGAAACGGCATCAAATGTTTGCAGTGCGGGAATCAATTCACCGCCGGCATAGACTTTAATCTTCAATCTGCCATTTGACATGATGTTGATATTCTCAGCAAAACGTTCGGCACCTTCTTGTAGTACCGGAAATCCAGGAGGCCACGTTGTCACCATTTTCCAGTTGTATATTTTGCTATTATCGACCGCTTGAGAAACCCCGCTTTCGGATTGTTCTTCGTTACAGCCAGTCAGTAACAGACTTAATGTAGTGATGAGCAAGATAAGAGAATATTTCATAGACTAAACCTTTTCTAATTTGGCATAAGCGGTGACTAACCATTTAGTACCGGCATGTTTAAAATTAACTTGAACGCGCGCACTCTTTCCTGAGCCYTCAGTATCAAKAACYGTYCCTGCCCCAAATTTATGGTGGTGCACTTCTTGWCCGGGGTTAAAGCCYGTTTCATTGGTCGYTKYAGTATGYTTKGGTGCTGCAAAAGAAGAATTACCACTGCTKAYMGTRTTTTTTCTAGCRCGTATTTCTTCTACTCGTTCACTCGGAATTTCACSTAAAAAACGAGAAGGRCTAGGTGACATTTCTTGGCCATATAAATAGCGTGATTCGGTATGTAATAAATAGAGTACCGTTCTTGCACGTGTCATACCGRCATAACAAAGGCGACGCTCTTCTGCYAAACGACTAGGATCRTCRCTGGTTTTTTGGCCAGGGAATAATCCTTCTTCCATTCCAACCATAAAGACYACCGGAAATTCCAAGCCTTTTGCTGAATGCARTGTCATCAGTTGCACRCAATCTTCCCATTGATCAGCCTGATTYTCRCCTGATTCTAATGCKGCATGCGATAAGAATGCAGCGAGCAATGACATCTCGGCGCTTTCTTCATCTTCTGGTYKTTCAAACATRCGYGTAGCACTGATTAACTCRTCTAAATTTTCAATGCGRCCYTGACCTTTTTCTGATGTRTCTTTTGCAAAATGGSTGCGTAAGCCACTTTCATCGATCACYAATGTAGTGAGYTCATGCAATGGCATGGTGTCATCTTCTGGTGTTAATGAATCAATTAATGTYAAAAATCCCGTCAGCGCATTACTGGCTCGCGCAGTAAAAAATTGGCTAGYYAATAAGTCGACGGCRGCGTGCCACATAGTTTGATTTTGTTCWCGYGCATAGTGGCGTAAYTGRGTGAGTGTYGAYGCGCCAATACCRCGAGTWGGKGTGTTCACCACACGTTCAAAAGCGGCATCGTCATTTCGGTTAGCAACCAGACGTAAATAGGCTAAAACATCTTTAATTTCAGCACGATCAAAAAAGCGTAAACCGCCATATACGCGATAAGGCATRTTGGCTTGCATCAGYGCTTCTTCAATWACRCGAGATTGTGCATTTGAACGATATAAAACRGCATGATCAGCRCGYTTGCCACCGGCAGCAACGGCAATTTTAACTTGCTCGACTAAATAGCYTGCTTCATCACGYTCATTATAGGCATTATAAAGTTGAATTAATTTACCATCATCGTCATCTGTCCATAATTCTTTGCCAAGACGATYACTATTATTGGCAATGACAGCATTKGCACCRGCYARAATATTACCCGTTGAGCGATAGTTTTGTTCTAAACGAATGGAGCTAGCAGCAGCATAATCGTGATGAAATTTTTGAATGTTTTCAATTTTCGCACCACGCCAACCATAGATAGATTGATCGTCATCACCTACAATAAATAAATGGCCGGTGTCACCGGCGAGTAAGCGTAACCATGCATACTGAATGGCATTGGTATCTTGAAACTCATCGACTAATATTTGTTGAAAGCGTTGTTGATAAGAGCTAAGAATATCGGGGCGTTTGAGCCACAATTCATGRCTACGTAATAATATTTCACCAAAATCAATTACGCCGGCACGCTGACAAGTGTCTTCATACGCTTGATAGATGGCCAACATTTTTTGAGAATAGGGATCATTGCCGGTTTGGATATGCTGAGCGCGAAGGCCTTCATCTTTTTGAGCGTTGATATACCATTGTGCTTGTTTGGGCGGCCATTGGGCTTCATCCAATTCCATGCCGCGGATAATACGTTTCAGCATACGAAGCTGATCGTCACTATCTAAAATTTGAAAGTTTTGRGGTAAATTAGCTTCTTGCCAATGCGCACGGAGTAAACGATGTGCTAAGCCGTGAAAAGTRCCCACCCACATACCGCCGACAGGAAATCCCAGTACTTCTTCAATTTTGCTGCGCATTTCTTTGGCAGCCTTATTGGTAAAGGTAACGGCCAGAATATTGGCGGRCGATAATGCTTCAGCTTGAATAAGCCAAGCGATACGATGCACCAGAACACGTGTTTTACCACTACCTGCACCGGCTAATATGCGCGCGTGACCCAGCGGTGCGGCAACCGCTTCGCGTTGAGGTTTATTTAAACCATCGAGTAGTTCAGAAACATCCATAGCTATACATTATTGTGTGATTAAAAACAGAAAAACACTGAATATTACGWGCATATCCAGTGTTTCATATTATCTGTACGTAAGATTTCCAATATTGTTGGAAACCTTAAAGGCGTTTTATAGATTGCTATCTAAAAATGCTGTCAATTGTGATTTAGTTAAGGCACCGACTTTCGTTGCTTCAACTTCACCGGCTTTGAATAGCATAAGTGTTGGAATACCGCGAATACCGTAACGAGGTGGTGTTTCTGAGTTCTCGTCGATATTTAATTTGCAGACAGTCAGTTTACCCGCGTATTCTGCGCCAATTTCTTCAAGAATAGGGGCAATCATTTTACAAGGACCACACCATTCGGCCCAGTAATCAACTAATACAGGTAGTTCAGACTGCAAGACTTGGCTTTCAAAGTCGCCATCAGTCACATTGGTGACGTTTTCGCTCATGTTTTTTCTCCAGTGATATATATTCAAGGGATAAAAATTAAATCTTTACACCTAGAATGAAAGATTATACTTTCTTATAATTCTATTTAAAAATATTTTTTCTGAATCATCTATAAGGTAATGCAAGTATTTCTATGAGTACACATTTAACAGAGCAGGCTTTTTCATCATTGCCTTTGCATGAAAGCTTGCAAAAAGGTTTACAGGATGCAGGCTTCGAGTTTTGCACACCAATTCAAGCTCAATCATTACCTTTGCTATTAGCTGGCAAGGATGTAGCCGGACAAGCGCAAACAGGAACAGGTAAAACCATTGCCTTTTTGTTGGCCACATTTCAGCGATTACTGACAACTGAGCCGCCTAAAAATTGGAATGGTAAACAGCCTCGAGCATTTATATTGGCGCCCACTAGAGAGTTGGCTAATCAAATCGCCAAAGATGCCATTCTGCTTAATAAAGAAGCCAAATTGCGCATTGTGGTTGCGTATGGTGGTAAAGATTATGAAAAGCAAAAAACGGACATTATGGRTGGTGTTGATATTTTAATTGGTACACCGGGTCGTTTGCTTGATTATCATAAGCAGCATGTCTTTAATTTAAAATCTGTTCAGGCTGTGGTGCTGGATGAAGCGGATCGTATGTTTGATTTAGGTTTTATTAAAGATGTACGCTACTTCTTGCGACGCGTACCTGTTCCTACTGAGCGTTTAGGGATGTTGTTCTCCGCTACCTTAAGTTTTAAAGTTGCTGAACTCGCTTATGAGCATATGAACAATCCTGAAAAAGTTGAAGTAGCGGCAGGTAAAGTCGCCAGTGACCGTATTGAAGAAAGTGTTTATTATCCGGCGAATGAAGAGAAAATCCCTTTGTTACTTGCATTAATCAAACGTATTGAACCGCAACGCAGCATAGTATTTGTGAACACCAAACGTACAGCAGATAGGGTGTGGGGGTTTTTAGAGGGTAATGGTCACCAAGCAGCATTATTATCGGGTGATGTACCGCAGAAAAAACGTGAGCGTTTGTTACAGTCTTTCCAAGATGGTGAATTTCCATTTTTAGTGGCAACAGATGTTGCTGCACGTGGTTTGCATATTCCGGCTGTGAGTCATGTGTTCAATTATGATTTACCACAAGATGTTGAAGATTATGTTCATCGAATTGGTAGAACAGCCCGAGCAGGCGCTAGCGGAGTAGCCATTACTTTCGCGTGTGAAGATTATGCATTTTCATTGCYTGATATTGAAGCGTATATTAAGCATAAGTTACCTGTTGCAACAACAGCAGATGAACAGTTAGAACAGCCTTTACCTGCTAAAAAAACTGAAAGAAGACCMCATCCAGCTCAAAGGAAGAGGCAAAAYGAAGGTAGAAAGGGRCATAATTCATCACGTTCACGCTATAAACCTAGCCATAAATAATAATATTTTTGAGTGAATGATGAAAACGACTATGTTTCTTATTGTCGTGTTGTGTTTAACGCTTTCGGCCTGCACAGGACAGAAGGTTGTTGCTTCCGATCCTGATAATGCAGGTATTTCACGGCTTGCAAAAAGTGATATTAATGAAGTTGTRGAGTTACATCAACGTGCCGTGATGCACGATTTAAAGTCACTGATGTTGAAAYTGTATAAACGAAATCCTGCTGGYCGYCATGATAAAGATGARCGTGATATTAAAGCCAGCGTAGATTTGTTTTTTTCACGSCCTCATGATCACTACTTTACCCATTGGCAAGAAATGGGTGCGACCGATATTATTCGCATTGCTTTAGATGAAACGTATCAGAGTTCAGATAGAGTATTGCCTTTTATTTTTGGTATGCGGAAGATGATGATGGCATCGTATGATAATCATACCGAATTTTTTTATTTCACCAGTATTGATGAGCAGAAGTTATATAACAGTGCCCGAAATATTGAAATTGCAGCATGGATGCTAGCAGAAAAGCGAGATATTAAAGGAAATATATTACTGTTGAGTGACAGCTTAGCTGAGGAACAGCGCAATTTAAGCTATCAGCGTCTTTTTGGTGAAATGATAGCAACACAAGATAATTTGGCTGAAATAATTGCCCGTAAAAATGGCAGATTAATTAAAACGGTGGTGGTCAAAGCGGCCTCGATGATGTTTCTACCGATTTAAGGTATGATGTGTTTTCTGACATTTGGAACTTTATAAAGGAAATAAATATGGACCAATTATTAAATAATTTAAGGGAAAATAGTTTTTTTGATAGCCCTCTAGGTCATGCGCTGGTGGGATTGGCTATTTTAGTCGTGGGCTTGTTTTTTGTTAAATTTGCTGCTCAATTTATCAAGTCAGGTCTCTCAAAAATATCATTTCTAAACTACACAGATGAAAAGGGCGTGAGCTCTGATTTTGCRACACCYGTTGCATCATTAATTAAGGCGGTMTTAACCATATTTGTTTTGATGGCTGTATTGCAGCATTTTGGRCTTACGGATGTATTAGCGCCGCTTAAAGATATGACMACTAAATTTATGGCGGCGATTCCAAATGTTATTGGCGCCGGTGTTATTGCGTATGCAGGTTGGATTATTGCCAAAGTGGTATCTCAATTAGTGGCCGTTGCTTTATCTAAAGTCGATGCTCAAATTGCAGAACAAACAGGAAATGYAGATTTAAAAGTATCGCCATTTGGTAGTGCATTTGTATTTATAGCTATTTTATTACCGATTATTGTGGCTGCTTTAGGTGCATTAAAAATTCCTGCTATTTCAGCACCTGCTTCGGCAATGATTCAGGAATTATGGACGGCAATTCCTAATATTATTGGTGCAACCATCATTTTATTAGTGGCGTATTTTGCAGCTAAATTTGTTATTTATTTATTGACCACGCTACTTGATAGTCTCAATGTTAATGTCTTACCCGAGAAAATAGGCTTGCAAGGTTTATTCACTGAAAGTTTTACAGTCACAAAGCTTGTTGGTGCTACATTTATGTTCTTTGCTATGTTGGCGGCAGCGACAGCAGCGGTTAATGTATTAGGTATCAGCATTATTTCAACAATCTTTGGTAAGATATTAGAATTCGGTGGTGGCATTTTGATCGGTGGTGTTATTCTGATTATTGGTAATGTGCTAGGTAATATTGCACATCAAAAACTGACCGCTATGGGCAATGACACCGTAGCGAATATTGCTCGGTTTGCCATTATTGGTCTTGTATTGGCAATGGGTCTCAGAGCAATGGGCTTAGCGGATAATATTGTGAATATGGCATTTGGTCTAACATTAGGCAGTGTTGCCGTTGCATTCGCCCTTGCATTTGGTTTAGGYGGGCGCGATGCGGCTAARACAATTTCTGATAATTGGGCAAAAAACCTAGTTCAAAAGAAACCTGCAGTAAGAGCTAAAAAATAAAATATCAATTTTATTAAACTAWTATATARGCCACACTAATATTTGTTAGTGTGGCTTTTTATTTTGAGATAGGGATAAATACGATGTTTAAGGTTGTATGTGTAGTGTTGCCAATCGTCTTTGTGGTTGGATGTTCRGATGAGCAGAATAAAGTTGAAGACCATCTTTGGAAAGAACAGACAGAATTAATCGATAAAGCACGGGATGTGGAAGGTATGCTGAATGATGCTGCACTACAACAGCAGAGAGAAATTGAGCAGCAAACACGATAAATGCTCCCCATAAAGGGCTTTAAATAATAAAATCAGGTTATTTCCTGAGAAAAATCATGTTGGCAAGAAAAAATAATATGTCTTAATGCCCCGTGAGGCCTTGGTTTCGTCTCTGCATACTCTTTAGCTGGCCTTTTGTATGTGATCTAATTCACATATATGTACCTTGGTACAATAGGAATACTTAAATTATCACTTTATAATGCTTCCTAGATTGATAAATATTTTTTTGAATAAGGGAATGACAATGAAAACACTTAATATTTTAACGGCTTCTTTTTTGGGCTTAATGTCGTTAAGCACATTTGCAGCAACAATTGATGGTTCGATTACAGCTTCTGAATATCAATGGAATACAGATAATGTAGAAGGTTCGACTAAATGGCATTCAAAAGGTAGCAGCCTCACTGAATATAATGATGCTAGTGGCGGTGATCGTTATGATATTAATTTTTTAGGTACAAATATTGCGGGCGGTAAATTTCAATTTGGTGTGGTTGGTGGAGAGATTCTAGATGGCCAAGAAACTGGATTTGGTGGTGGTGTAGCAATTACACTAAGCGATTTTGCGATTAGTATTTCAAATCCTGCTTCAGCTGACCCAACTACAAGTTCAGCTGGCTTTGAATTTGCTATTCACTTAGACAGCATCGTTGCTGGTGTAGCAAACTTTTCATTATTAACAGGCGGCACATGGGTTGGAACAGATATTTATGGTAATCCTAACCATGAATCTGAAACTTTCAGAATGACAGGCGGTACGGTTGTAACTACATTTACAGGTGTATGGACAGATAATGGTACTACTGATACTGATGTTCTTGAAGGTGAGTTTGATTTAAGCGCCCTTGGTTTATTATCAGGTGCGGATGTGATTATTAGTACATACCTAACAATGGCATGTGTTAATGACGAAGCGTTAGTTCATGCTGATGTTGCAGCGGTTCCTGTCCCTGCAGCACTCTTTATGTTTGCTCCTGCGCTAATAGGATTCATGGGATTACGTAGACGTTTAAAAACAACTGCTTAAGTTTCATACGATATATAAGAAAAGCAGCCTATTATGGCTGCTTTTTTTTGCCTATCATTAAAGAATGTTTTATTTTGAATTAGCTTTTGTGAGCTTTTGTGAGCTTTGGATTGGCAAAGCGATAACCAGAGGCTTGTTGCATAAATAGCGTTCGTAACAATACGCTCTTATTGACCGTTTTTAAACCAAACCGTCTTAGCCAGCGCACAGGGCTTAAGTCACTGCCAAATGTATGCTTGAATACATCCATTGTCAGTTGCATAGCAATATTGTCAGCCTTTCTTCGGCGTTGATATTTTTTTAAGGTATGGAGGCTCGCAATGTCGCGGCCTTTGTTATGTGCTTCAATCACTATTTCTGCTAATGTGGCCGCATCCAGTAAGCCAATATTGACGCCTTGTCCGGCAAGTGGATGAATGGTATGTGCCGCATCACCCACTAATGCAAAACCTGTTTCAACATAATGATCAGCATGGCGTAGCGCAAGTGGAAAGCTTGCACGCTCACTGATCTCGACAAGGTCACCTAATTTGTGACCAAAGGCATTCGATAGGGCGCGGTTAAAGTGTTCGTCGTCAAGTTCACAAAGTAATGTTGCTTCTTCTGTTGAATTAGACCACACAATTGAACATTGATGCTGCTCAGCCAAAGGTAAGAAAGCTAAAGGACCTTCTGGAAGAAAGCGCTGCCATGCTGTGTATTGGTGTGACAGTTGTGTTGTTACCGTGCACACCACAGCAGTTTGTTGATAGTCCCAGCCATGGGTATCAATATCAGCCCAGTCACGTAATAATGAACGCGCACCATCAGCCCCTACAATCAAATCGGCTGTGAGCGTGCGCCCGTCTTCAAGTGTTAATGTTTGGGTAGAGAATGATTCAGGCTTTGCAGGGCATAATAGGGTAATGTTACTGAGTTGCTTGCATCGRGCAAGACAGGCTTGTTGAATATGTCTATTTTCAACAATATAACCCAGCAAAGGTTCGCCAATATCRGCRCTATCAAAGTGTAAGGTRCTGGAGTYYGTTTCCCATATTTCCATATCAGTGAATGGGCTTATTCGGCGCGTGATCAGATGTTGCCAAATGCCTAAGTTTTTAAATAAAGYCTCACTTGCACGGGTGAGGGCACTGACGCGTAAATCAGCTTTATCCGATTCCGCTATTGGTTTAGCTAAAAAAGCTTCAATAATGGCGATATTCAAAGAGGATTGCTCTGCCAAGGCAACAGCAAGCGTTGCACCCACCATGCCACCACCGACGATAATYACATCGTAATGTTGTGTCATAGTGTTATTCCTCGGCTGAGTCGWGGTTGTTTACCTTYTARGCCCATACTCTTTTGCGCTAGCCAATGTTTYGCTATTGGCAGAGYATCAACGATGGTTAATCCCACCCCACGRAGRTGACCCAGTATTKGATTTGTATTGCTAAATAGCGTCACTAAGCGCGTTGTATTTGTAATAACAGTATCTTGATCGTGCTGTCGCCATTGATTGTAATCATGTAATAATCGTGCATTGCCACAATCACCACAATCACCGAAATCGTCGCTCAATACCTCGGCCAAAGCAGCGACATCGCGTAAACCTAAGTTAAAGCCTTGCCCGGCGATAGGATGTAAGCTATGAGCGGCATTGCCAATGAGCACAATTCGATGTTGAATGGGCTGGTCAGTTTGTATTAATTTTAATGGGTAACTATTTCGCTGTCCTACTTTAAGTAGGGTGCCGAGACGATAACCAAATCGATCTTGCAGCTGCTTTAGAAAATCAGGGTCKGATAGTTGGAGAATGTCYGTTTCATCACCAGTCTTAACTGTCCATACAAGGTTACARCGGTTGTCTGACATAGGTAATAGGGCTAGAGGGCCTGCATCAGTGAAACGTTCAAATGCACAGCCGTTATGGGGRCGCTCGGGTGTAATATTGGCGGTGATGGCAGTTTGATGATAGTCCTGCTCTCGTGAACCCAGATTTAACAGCTGTTTAATGGTGGAGTGAGCCCCATCGGCGGCAACAATTAATTTAGTTGATAATTGAYKAYTATTATCYAATAYYACGTTAACGTGATCAGGATGTTGYGTTAAATYWCTYACTTTAGCTGGGCWAATKARTTCAAKATTTTGTTGCTGTGCTAATGCATGATTGAGNMMYTTTCCCNATAGCACGAGCGCTAATGACTTGCCCTAAAGCRGSMACWTTTTCATCGCTGGCTGAAAGACGAGTGACACCAAAATGACCCCKATCAGAAATATGAATATCGGTGATTGCCGTGCTATGACTAGCAAATTGTGGCCATAAGCCTATTGATTCAAAAATRCGTTGTGAGCCATAGGCTAGGGCAATGCAGCGATCATCATAGCTAGGCTGTTGRTYGGAGTAGGCGGGRAAAGCTTCAATGATAGCAATGTTWAGATGACTRTTTTTTAATGCRCAGGCWAGRCTGGCTCCCACCATGCCGCCGCCGACAATAATGAGATCGAAATCAGTCTTAAGCATTTTATCGGCTCTCAGCCATGAGTGCCTCAATGTCGTCTACTTCTTTGGGTGCTGCTTTCGAGAGTACATCATGTCCTGTTTTAGTGACCAACACATCATCYTCAATKCGAATGCCGGTAAAATGCCATTTTTTRTCAATATGRTCGGGRTCACGAATATATAAGCCTGGCTCAACCGTCAGTACCATACCAGGCTCAAGCTCACGCCATTCACCCCCCACTTTATAATCACCTACATCATGTACATCCATGCCTAGCCAGTGGCCAGTTCGATGCATATAAAATTCDCGGTATTGCTCTTTTTTAATTAATTTACTTAACTTTCCTTTAAGCAAACCTAGTTCGAGTAAACCTTCCGTTAATACGGCAACGGCTGTTTCGTGAGGCTGATTCCAGTGATTGCCAGGTTTTACTTCGTCAATCGCTGCTTTTTGAGCATCGAGCACCAGATTATAAAGTGCTTTTTGCTGTTTATTGAAAGTGCCATTAACGGGGAAGGTACGGGTAATATCTGCTGCGTAATAATCGTATTCTGCTCCCGCATCAATTAATAGTAAGTCATTATTTTTAAGGCGGTGATTATTTTCAATATAATGCAAAATACAGCCATTCTCACCGCCACCGACAATAGARGGGTAAGCCGGTGAACGGCAATCATTTTTCATGAATTCATGAATGATTTCAGCTTCAACTTGATATTCCCATTGTCCTGGTTTGGTGAATTGCATTGCGCGGATGTGCGCTTGAGCAGAAACATCCGCCGCATAACGCATCGCTTTAATTTCATTACTGCTTTTATAAAGGCGCAATTCATTTAGTGTGTGATCAAGTTCAATGATTTCTGTGGGAGATTGTTTGCCTTGGCGAGAGGCATTGCGTAGATGATTTAACCAGCCGACCATACGTTGATCAAAACTGGSTATTTTCCCCATGGTATAAAAGGCTTTTTCTTTGCCTTCTAATAAACCTGGCAAAATATCATCAAGATCAGAAATGGGGTAGGAGTCATCAGCATGATAAAGGTCTATCGCACCTTCTTGTCCTGCACGATACCCATCCCAGATTTCTTTGTTAAGGTCTCGCTCGCGGCAAAACAATAAATATTCGCCATGGGGGCGTCCGGGTACAATTACGATTACGGACTCAGGTTCATCAAAGCCACTGAGATAATGAAAATTACTATCACCACGATAATTATAATCGACATCACGGTTACGGTTGGCAATAGGGGCATTAGGGAGTACAGCAATGGTATCTGGCCCCATAATATCCATTAAATCTTTGCGACGGCGGCGAAAATCTGTTTTTGTCATGCGTGTGCTAGTGCTCGGTTGTTTGTTGTGTATTCTCAGCAGGTTGAAGTTCACTAAAAATTAAGAATAAACCCATCCGTAAATATTCAGCCAGTTCTTCAAAGTCGATGTCGGAATCGTCGTCATTTTCTAGTTCGTCACTATTAATTTGGCTAATATTAATGACGTCAGCAATATATTCTTTGCAGTCTTGYGATAACTCAGTGTCATCCGTTAAACCTGACGCCGCTAAACCAAAAAGCAGTCCTTGGGACCAATCTGCTATCGCTAAAATGCGCGAAGCTATCGGCGCGTTGTCATCAGGTAGTTCAAGTTGTAAATCAAAATCAAGGCTGTTCAGTGCCTGAACTGTTTGATCGAATAAATGTGTTAAATCTAAAAGCTCATCTTCATCAGGATGAACATCTTCGTAGAGGCTTTTGTACCAAGTTGCGCGGTTTGCTTGTGAATCAAGGCATAACAAGCCGCATAATGCGCCYTGTAATTCTGATGAGTTAATGGGGCCATCACCTGTCGCATTATTGGCAGATAATGAAGGAAAATATAATTCAGACATATAGATACACTCTGATTTTAAAAAAATTGTGAGGTCAGTTGTTGACCCAGAAGCAAAAGCGAGACTATAGTTAGTTATTATTCTCGCCATAGCAAGAACTCATGATAATGGAAAAAGACGTGATTCAACAGTTAGAAGAACAAGTAGATGACTTACTACACGTAAGTCGCCGTACACGTGAAGAAAATCTGTTATTAAAATCTCAGAAAGTAGCGTGGTTATCTGAACGTGCGCAATTAACAGAAAAAACAGACTTTGCACGCAGTCGAATTGAAAAAATGATGGAACGTTTAAAAGAAATGGATGCTGATCTATGAGTTTGCCAGTTTCAGTTACTATTTCAGGTAAGGAATATCAGATTGCTTGTCCAGAATCAGAAAAATCAGCATTAATCGCATCAGCAAAAATGTTGAATGACAATATGGAAGAAATTCGAGCCACAGGAAAAGTAGTGGGCTTAGATCGCATAGCAGTGATGGCCGCACTCAATTTGGCAAATGATTTGATAAAGCTACAAAATACAGAAAATAATGGTGAAGAAGATACCCATAAAAAAATAGTGCAAATGAAAGATAAGGTCAATGCCTTTTTAAATGAAGATCGCCAACTCGATTTGTAAAGCAGATAAACTTCACAAAATACGTAAATAATAGTAGCGAAACCTAAAATTAGGCGTATCATTAGACGTAAGTCCCTGCGGTGTTCGAGAGCAACATTAGTTTCTTGACCCGATAAGCATTTATGCACGGGGGTTGATTGGTGACAGGCGTGCAAACTCATCGTGTAATGAGGAGCCCAGAGTCGCTAAGATGCTCCCACTTGAACCAAAAGATGGTTCAAGGACACCGTTTGCAACGGCACTGTGGGGCACTTATTCCTCTTCTACCACCACCTTCWKMNTASMAYNTAMSTGNTYWKMYKWTMGTYNTRAGNNTGWTYKWMSGWTSGKSMTKRSWWWSWTSGWWSGAYRGGSNTYRCMARCNAYGGWYMNGASARGYTCACCACCTACGGATAGAAGAAGCTCACCATGAAAGTCTATCAAAGACTTACCACGGGCAGATGACAGGACTGACAAGACATATCAGATGATATTAGGGTCAGCCAATTTTATTGGGTAGCCACAGTGCAACCGCTGGGAAAGTAATCAAAATAGCCAATACTGCAACTTGAATAATAATAAATGGAATTACTCCCCGATAAATCGTTGTTAATTCAAGTGATGGCGCACTGGCTTTTAGATAAAACAATGAAAAGCCAAAGGGTGGTGTTAAGAAAGAAGTTTGTAAATTGAGTGCAATCAATAGAGCGAACCAGAGTGGATCTAAGCCTAGATGTATGGCCACTGGCGCAATGATCGGCACCACAATAAAGCATATTTCGATAAAGTCTAAAAAGAAGCCTAAAATAAAGATCAGTAACATGCTGATGATTAAGAAGCTCCATTTACCACCTGGTAGTGAGTTGAAAATATCAAAGATTAGATTATCTCCTCCCATACCAACAAATACTAAACCAAATGCCGTTGCCCCGATTAAAATCAAAAAGACCATGCTGGTGAGGCGGGTTGTTTGTTGTAATGCTTGCTGTAAATTAGTGAGGTTTAATGTACCGCGAATAAGTGCGAGTAATAAGGCACCTAATGCGCCCACCGCAGCAGATTCTGTAGGCGAGGCGATACCAAAAAAGATTGAACCTAATACCGCTAATATTAAGATGAGTGGTGGCAATAAGCCTTTTACGACTTTGAGTGCCAGATGTTCATCATTAGGATTGGCTGCAATGGCAGGTGCTTGTTCAGGATTTTTCCATGCAATAAAGCCAATATAGGCCATATAAGAAAACACTAATATCATGCCAGGCACGGCAGCGGCAATAAATAATTGTCCAACATGTACGCCAATTACATCTGCTAATAATATAAGAATAATACTGGGCGGGATAATTTGACCTAATGTCCCTGAGGCGGCAATGGTGCCACTGGCTAATGTTGGAGAATAACCATGTTTTAACATCGCAGGTAGAGCAATAATGGCCATGGTCACGACAGATGCACCAACAACGCCGGTAGTCGCGGCTAATAAGGCACCAACAGCGACTACTGAAATGGCTAAACCACCTCGCACTCGGCCAAATAACTGACCCATTGTTTCAAGCAGTTCTTCTGCAATGCCTGACTTTTCTAAAATCACTCCCATAAACACAAATAGGGGTACGGCTAATAGGGTGAAATTGGTCATAATGCCCCAAATTCTGAGCGGCAATAAATCAAAAAAACCAAGGCCAAGAAATATACTGCCAAAGCCTAGTGCAACAGCACCCAAGGTAAATGCAACCGGGAAACCGGCTAATAATAAAACAAACAATGCAGCAAACATCACTAAAGCCCAAACTTCCATTATTTGGCCTCCGTGAGTTGAATGATATTTTTTAATAAACCTGAAAATCCTTGCAAAATAAGCAGGCCAAAGGCTACTAATAAACTACCTTTAAGTAGATAGCGGTAGGGYARGCCACCGGGATCGGGGGAACCTTCATTATAATAAAAGGCGTTTTCTACAAAAGGCCACCCACTGATCAAAATAAGAATACAAAAAGGGAATAASAATAATACGGTGCCGAAGATATTAATTAATGCACGCTGCTTATCGGAGACAAAACGGCTTTGGAATAAGATGTCGACCCGCACATGTTCATCGTATTTGAGCGTGTAGGCTGAACCGAGTAAAAATATTAAAGCAAATAAATGCCATTCTAGTTCTTGTAGTGCGACGGAGCCTTGTTGAAATAGATACCGCATTGCTACGTCATAACAAATGAGTAAAACAAGGGCCAAAATAAGCCATGAAGCTATTCTTCCCACCCATTCAGTCARGGCATCGATTGCTGAAATAATAGCGTTCATAACCCGGTTTCTTGACTAAGTAATTGTTTGGCAATGATGACAGCCTGTGTTCTATTTTCGGCATTAAGTGTTTGTAATATTGCMCGCACATGYAATTTAACMGTGTGTTCGCTYAAGTCTAAATTTAAGGCAATGCGCTTATTKGATTCACCATTGCATAAGCGTGTCAGTACCTCTTGCTGCCGTGGCGTGAGATCATCTAATGATGACTCTGGTGTTGTTGGATGATGGNGGGTGGATAGAAATGCCATGGCTTAACATTAATTTAATGGCATTGAGCATATCATCACTTTTCATTGCTTTTGACATATAGCCTAATGCRCCTGCTTTTAGTGCACGCTGTGAATCTTTAGGATCGCTAGAAGAAGTAATGACAATGATCGGCGTGTTTGGGTGTTGTGYTGAAAGTTGCGCAATACCTTCATAATAACTGAGACCAGGCATATTGAGATCAASCAACATTAAATCCCAGTTGTCACTGGCTTGAGCATGTTCTAATAATTCAGTATAACTGCTTGAAAGGTGTATCTCTGTTGGTTCATCTAARCGTTTCACTAATATTGAAAGTGCGTCTCGATAGAGYTCGTGGTCATCRGCAATAAGAATTTTCATCAACAGATAATAGAACAAAATGATGTAGATATGTATTCTGAATTTAATGAATACGCCACAGATTAAGTTAAAGCAGTTATTTAAAGATAAGAAGGTTCGGCTACAGGCGCTGATTGCCTTGYTGGTGCTGGCGATAGGATTTGTGCTTTCGATGGCTGGGTTTATTGAATTGCAAGCYGTGGCMAATGAACGTTTATAYCTGAAAACGCAGCAGCAYACATCGGCACARCTTGAGCAAGTCCAAACCAATATAGATATTTCTCTTGATTCATTAAAAGAGATTGCAGCGCTTTATCATGCTGCGGGTGACGTGTCTCGTTCACAATTGGCCAGTTATATTACATCGGATACTAAATACCATTCTGGAACATTAGCCTTGGGTTGGGTGCCTCAGATAGCGGGWAGCGACATTCCGGCATTTGARGAGGAAGTTAGAAAAAGTGACCCTGACTTTTATGTGTATGAAGTTTCAGGTCACGGTATACCAATTCCGGTGAACCARCGTAAAGCYGTYTATCCGGTAAAATTTATTATTACACCAGCGAATCACAGYATGACYGCCGGTTTAAATWTAGCCTCMATTTCGTCACGATATCGGGTATTAAAGAAAGCAGAAAGAACACAGCAAACGGCAACGACACAACGTATTTCTCTYTATTCGGGWGGAAAACGCTTCTATGGTTTTCAGGCATTACACCCCGTTTTTAATAAAAATGAACTRGGACAAGAGCAGTTAGCGGGCGTTGTGATGGGCAATTATGATACGCAAGCATTAATTGAGGATGTGTTCTCACCAGAAAACAAGCAAATTGATATCGCGCTTTATGATGCTAATACCTCCAGTCAGCAATTGTTATATTCGTCAACAGAATTACTCGCYAGTGTTGATGATATTAATAAGCAAAAYCGACCTCATTGGACGTAYACCTTAAAAGTAGCCGATCAACAGTGGATCATGGTGGCATTCCTGAATTCAAATGTATCAGCCAGTGCAACATCATGGTTGCCCTACATAGGTTTAATAGCAGGGGGAATCATCACCTTATTATTGATGTTATATTTGTTTGTTTCATTGATGAGRAYACGGCAGCTCGCCATTTTAGCGACGGATTTAGCCGGCACCACCACAGCGTTAGATCTTCAAACAAAACTTAAAAAAGAGGCCGATAAAGCGAATCGAGCTAAATCTGGCTTGTTAACAGCGGCAAGCCATGATTTAAGGCAGCCTTTGCATACCATCGGTTTATTAACGACACTGCTAAAAGATAGTAAAAACGAGACTGAGCGAACGAAATTGATTGATAATATTCTCCTTGCGGTAGAGGGAATGAATACCATGTTTATCAGTTTGCTTGATATTAGCCTGCTGGAATCRAATCAATTACCGATAMATATAAAGCATTTTTAYTTGCAAGATATTATCGATAAACTCGAATTCGAYTTTGCATTGCAAGCAACAGAAAAACACATTGCATTTTCTGTTGTAGAAACGTCAAGCTGTGTTGTCACCGATCCTATATTATTAGAACGCATTCTGAGAAATCTATTGTCGAACGCATTTCGATATACGCCCAAAGGAAAAGTGTTATTAGGGTGCAGACGACTGAAAAATACCATTAGAGTGTGTGTGTTAGATACAGGRATTGGYWTGTCAAAAGAAGCACAAGAAAAAATATTTGACACCTTTTATCGTGAACAACAGGCCAAACAGTTAACGGACAAAGGTCTGGGATTAGGACTGGCGATTGTTCAGCAAGCAGCATTTTTATTAGACCTCAATACGGGCATGGAATCAGTATTGGGTAAGGGATCCGTATTTTATGTCGATGTGCCCTATGGTGACACAGCCTTAATAGGTGACGTTCAAGTGCTCGAAAAACAAACTTCAATTGATAAACTAATCTGGATAATTGAAGACGATGAAGCCATGCGTGATGGTTTGGAAAAGGTGTTACATTCTTGGAATTGTCGTGTAGAAAGTCTAGGTTCAGGTAAAGAGGTTGAACAGTTACTCAATAGCGACAGTACAAGTCCTGATATTATCATTGCCGATTATCAAATGATTAATGAAACAGGATTAGACTTACTTATTGGAATTCGTAAGCATTATCGGCACGATATTCCTGCGATTATGATAACGGGCACAACAGATCTAAACGTGCGTGACAAAATAGAGCAGGCAGGCTGTAAGTTTATGATGAAGCCTGTTCAACCGGACAAGTTAAATAGCGTTCTTCATCATATCTATACTCGTACCACCTGAAGGTGCTCAAACGCTCTGAGGCATGCACTTTCAGATGGTACGGGTATAAAAGGAGATAATCCTAAAGGATTAATCACTCAAGGCTATATTATAAATTGAATATAAAAAGCATAATTTAATTCCCTACTTAATAAAATCAGATGGAAGAGAAATTATGTTATCAACACTTATTAAAACAAGCGTATCAGTCGTATTATTAACCAGTGCAATGACCAGTTTTGCAGGAAATCTCACTGTGACAAAAGATGTCACTGTTAATGCCAGTCCAGAAACAACATGGAAAATGATCGGTGGTTTCAACCATTTAGATGTGTGGCATCCTGTTGTTATTGCTAGTAAGCTCACGCACGGAGATAGCCAATCAGCTGGTGCTGTACGATTATTAACACTGGGTAATGGTGCGACRATTACTGAARARTTAGTRTCKAAYAATAATGCATTAAGRAGCTATACYTATGCYATWACAGCATCRCCYCTCCCCGTTGCAKATTATGTTTCTACKATAACGGTTTCASCTGCTGCAGAGGGTAAATCTACAGTTACATGGATCTCAAGTTTTGATGCGAGTGGTGCTACTGATGAAGAAGCAGTAAATGTTATTTCAGGAATTTACGATGCAGGCTTAAATAATTTGGATAAGCATTTTAATCAATAAGCGAAAACAGCCTAATTTAAAGCCCTTAAGATGAACTTACCTTGAGGGCTTTTTTATGTGTGAGAAAGAAAAACACCAAAAAGGATTTCATGGTAAAGTCTCTAAAAATACTTTAACGGGGTAGGGGCAATGGCTGGGGATAAACAAGAACGATTAAAAAAGAATTTACAAGACACCAATCAATGGATGCGGATCYTTTATATGATTATGTTCTGGATTGTTTTATGTTTTGCTTTGATGGTGACGGGCGTCATCATATTCATTCAGGTTTTATTCGCATTGATTACGGGTTCAGATAATAAAAATTTACGTAAATTTTCTGCTGATTTAACACAGTATATTARTCAAATTATTTTATTTTTAACGTATAACGAAGATCGTAAACCATTTCCTTTTGCGGAATGGGGAAAGTTAGATGAAGTTAAAGCGGTAGTGACACCAGAAGCCGTTGATGAACATGAATCRGTTATTGAAATTGAGCCTGAACAAAAAGAAGATAAACCAGAAGAAAAATAGAATATGTTGATCGTTATTTCACCGGCTAAAACCTTAGATTTTGATACAGACCCTGTAACAAATGAATACTCACAACCACGATTCTTAACTCAGTCACAGCAGCTTATTGATGGATTRAARAARTTTTCAGCTGCGGATGTGGCMTCATTAATGAAGCTCAGCGATAAGCTGGCRGGTTTGAATATGGCKCGGTTTCAGACGTGGGCSYWGCCATTTGATTTAGCSAATGCGAAGCAAGCYGTTTTAGCYTTTAGAGGYGATGTTTATACRGGSTTAGATGCGGATASYTTAGATSATAAAGGCTTTGAGTTTGCTCAACAGCAYTTAAGAATTTTGTCAGGTCTTTATGGYGTAYTAAAACCATTRGACTTAATACAACCRTATAGAYTGGAAATGGGYACTAAACTYGCCAATCGTCAGGGTAATAATTTATACCAATTCTGGGGTGAYACYYTAAGCGAATCCATTGARAAKGAAGCAGCATTAACGGAYGGTGTTTTAATCAAYCTTGCATCRAATGAATATTTTAAAGCATTRCACGCTAAAAAAATGTCGYTKAACATTATYACACCGGTATTTAAAGATTGGAAAAATGGTCAATATAAGATGATCAGTTTTTATGCAAAGAAAGCACGAGGATTGATGAGCCGTTATATCATTGATCACCAACTGGATGAGCCTGAACAGATCAAAAAATTTGATAGTGATGGCTATCGCTTTAGCGCTGACATGTCAGAAAATAATGACTGGGTATTTATTCGCGATTAGATCMGTTGCATTGATGTAAATGAACTAAAAAATTGTACTCAACTTTTTTCTTGTCTGTTGCGGSTTAGCTACTAAATGGATGGGACTTGTCGYATTSATCATTTATGCGCTACCATGAGCAAGCCATATAAAATTATAAATAGAAACGGTTCTATATTCTCAGCATAAATGAGATAAAAGGAATGAATTTCATATGAAAAATCGACCTTTGTATATAGTTTGGTCCCATGAAAACAATGATATAGGCGTTGCCATACTAGACGAGCAACGAAGGGGTATCGTTGCGAGTATTAACTCCCTACATTATTTTATTCAACAAGGTCTTGGACTTGATGCTCTAAAACCCACTTTACAGATCGTTGGAGCCTATATAGGCTTTCATTTAAAAACAGAAGAAATGTTTTTAGAGGAATGTGATTATCCAGAAATGGATAAATATAAARAATCATGTAAAGAAATACTGGCTGAATTCGCCGATATCTCAAAAAAGGCTACAATGTACAGAGAGCCGGAGTTATTACTTAGATTTCTTAGAGACTGGTTATTCACACACATTAAAGACGAACATAATAAAGCGTACAGCTAATAAAACAGCAATAGCGGATCAAATTGTATTAAATAATGCGCTTTGAGATTATTTGGCTGATTGAAAACGTTCGATGAAAAGTTGTAGTTTATCTTGCACAAGATCATAGGTATCATCTATATTACTGGCGATATCACCTTGAAAAACACTGAGGCTGGTTAAAATGTCACGTGCTTCAGCAAAACCGGTATCAATTCCGCCGCTAATAATATCAACAAAAGCAGTGACGGCTTCTTCTTGAGATAACTCAGGRTGTTGTTGYTGATATGCAGAAAAGAATCCCGTGCTCAATGACACAATGCGATCAGCCGTAGCTTCAGCRCTCAYATCGACACCTGCATCATAAGCCGTTTGTATTGCATTATCACCAAAGCYTTCTTTTAAGGCYTCGTTAATMCCTTCTAATGCCGTTTTGAGCACTAAWGAMTGTGCATTATTAGCTGTTGATAAATTGACATTGATTGTGGATTCTAAAATAGCCGCATTAAGTTGTTTCTTAGCGTCATTTTTTGCCTGCGCTACTTCAGATATTTGAAGTCCAATAGGGCCATTTTCTTTTTTATCGTCGGCTTTAGCKAATGCTCTTACCGATTGACTGAATGATTGAAGTTCCATAGTAGCCTCCGAAGCTAATAGCACTTTATAGCCATCCTATCGGTCGATTTAATAATAACTTTAATAATGGCTTAGCAACAAAAATCAACAAAAATGACTTGAACTATTCTATTCGCGTCCCCATYTGGTATTTGACGTTAAAAAAAGCCGATGGAGGCACTATTTCAATGGGTATTGATGYACATAAGGAAACGCTAGGTTTCCAAACAGAAGTTTCACAACTATTGGATCTGATGATTCACTCTTTATATAGTAATAAAGAGATTTTCCTGCGTGAATTGATTTCAAATGCAGCGGATGCTTCTGATAAATTACGTTTTGAAGCTTTATCTGATGACGCACTTTATGAAGATGATGCAGAATTAAAAATCCGTGTTGCTTTTGATAAAGAAGCTAGAACCATTACCATCACGGATAACGGCATCGGTATGAGCCGCGAAGAAGTGATCGCTAATATCGGAACAATAGCCAACTCAGGCACTAAAAAATTCTTYGATAATATGACCGGTGATGAATCTAAAGATTCACAACTGATTGGTCAATTTGGTGTCGGTTTTTACTCAACATTTATTGTTGCTGATAATGTGACATTAAAAACACGTCGTGCAGGCATGGGCAGTGAGCATGGYGTGCAATGGCAATCAGAAGGCAAAGGCGACTTTTCAATTGAAACAATTGATATGCCACAACGTGGAACAGAAGTTACCCTGCATTTACGTGAAGATCAGGATGAATTTTTAAACAGCTGGAAGTTGCGTAATATTATTAGTAAATATTCTGATCATATTAATTTACCGATCATCATGACAAAAGATCCTGTGCCCGGTGAAGATGGCAAGATTGATGAGTCCGTTGTTCTAGAAGATGAAACCGTCAACAAAGCCACGGCATTATGGACATTATCAAAGAATGAAATTAGTGATGATGATTACAAAGAGTTTTATAAACAAGTCTCTCATGATTTCCAAGATCCATTGAGTTGGAGTCATAAYAAAGTTGAAGGTAATATAGAATATACCTCACTATTATTTATTCCATCAAAAGCCCCCTTTGATTTGTGGGATCGTGACACAAGCCACGGCTTAAAATTGTATGTGAAACGTGTTTTTGTAATGGAAAATGCTGAAGACTTAATGCCACGTTATTTACGTTTTATTCGCGGTGTCATTGATACCAATGATTTGCCGTTGAATATCTCACGTGAAATYCTACAAGGYAGTAAAACCATTGATAGTATTCGCGCCGCCTCAGTGAAAAAAGTACTGAGCGAACTGAAGAAAATGGCAAATAAAGATGCTGAAAAATATGCCGAGTTCTGGAAAGAATTTGGTCAAGTGATTAAAGAAGGCTTGGGTGAAGACTTTGCGAACAAAGAAGCCTTGTCAAAACTGCTACGTTTCTCAACAACAGAAACAGGCTCAGAAGAACAAACGGTATCGTTAGAAGACTATATTGGCCGTATGAAAGACAAACAAGACAAGATCTACTACATCACAGCAGAAAGCTTTGCAGCAGCGAAAAATAGTCCACATCTTGAAGTATTCGGTAAGAAAGGTATTGAGGTTCTATTATTGGCTGATCGTGTAGATGAATGGCTCACTAATTCACTCACWGAGTTTGATGGCAAACAACTTCAATCAGTTGCTAAAGGCGATTTAGATTTAGGTGAACTTGAAGACGARAAAGAGAAAAAAGCACAAGAAAAAGTMGATAAGAAATTTGAAGACTTAGTCGAACGTGTTAAAAAATCACTTGGCGATAAAGTTAAAGATGTGCGTATTACACAYCGYTTGACTGATTCTCCTGCTTGTTTAGTSGCTGATGAYAATGATATGAGTGCTAACCTTGAGCGCATGCTTAAAGCGGCNGGGCNAGCAAATGGGGCCAGATACAAAACCTATTTTTGAGTTGAATCCGAAACATCCAATGGTTAAACGTCTAAAAGATSWKYCMGMWWAKMMAMRRYTWWWRRRKWKGYSMKSTWKWTYGWKYSWTYRASYWYTRYYAKCYRAMKGKSNTCAGTTARWWGAMMCAGCAAGCTATGTAAAACGATTAAAYAAGTTATTACTTACCTTAAGTAANWWAASMRSYYCYTTTWAAAGTGTAAAATGCTGGGTAGWMTWCTRCCCAGCATTTTTTTTGGAAAATAGTATGAGTGACACAAATTCATTTCAGTCAGATAACTTACAACGYTTTATCTTYGATAATGCGCCGATCCGTGGGGAATGGGTGCATTTAGAAGAYAGCTGGCAACAAGTACTGACACGACGTAAATATCCGGCAGCGATACAAAAAATATTGGGTGAAATGATGGCGGCAGCGGCGTTATTAGCGGCAACCGTTAAGATCGAAGGTCGACTGGTTCTGCAATTAAAATCAACGGGSCCCGCCACATTAATGATGGTGGAATGCACCAGTAAAAATACCTTAAGAGCCTTAGCGCAGTGGAGTGGCGATATCGCTGACAATGCTACATTAACAGAGGTGACAGGCGAGGGTTCTTTRGCCATCACTATTGAAGTTGAAGGTGCTAAACAACCTTATCAAGGTGTAGTAAGTTTGCAGGGTGATTCYATAGCCAGTGTATTAGAAACTTACTTTCAACAATCAGAGCAACTAGCCACAAAGATYTGGTTAGCATCGAATGATAATGCCGTAGCAGGTCTRTTTTTACAGCANNNGCYTMSCARTGGYGATGAGACCAAAGAAGAGGTYGAGGAACATTGGTCAAGAATGACTCAATTAGCGGGCACGGTTAAATCAARTGAATTATTAGGTTTAGGTGTTGGCACATTACTTCATCGCCTATTTAACGAAGAAGAATGCCGCTTATTATCAGCAACAGAGCTGAGTTTTTCGTGTAGTTGCTCACGTGAGCGTGTGGCAGAAACCATTATCTTGCTCGGTGAGCATGATGCACTCGACTTGCTTGAAGAAAAAGGTGACATCGAAGTGGCCTGTGAGTTTTGTAATGAACACTATCGTTTTGATAAAATTGATGTGAAACAGATATTTTCTGAGTCACAAAACATCACTGAATCACTGTCATCAACGCTTCATTAGTCTTTCGGGTTTAACCGTTGAGCTAACCCACCTATTGGCTTTCCATCAATAAACAACTGAGGCATTGTTCTCTAGCTAGATAAACGTAATAACTCAAGTGTTTTAGTAGCTTGATGAACAATGTGAATTTCTTCCTTTTGTTACTAAATTTACCCCCAAAATGGCCAAGCAGATTGGCCGTTATGGATGAATTAAGCCGCTACGCTKGGCCGRGSAATGTTCGTGAATTAGAAAATATTATTGAGCGTGCGGTGATCTTATCGAACAATAATGTATTGAAGTTACAAGATAGGTTAATTAATGAAGGTGCTGACTGGAAAAYATTTTCTGCYATGGWAAAGGACTACATCATTAAAGTACTTGAATATACTGACTGGCGAATATCGGGTGAACAAGGCGCAGCCTCTATTTTAGAAATGCATCCCAATACACTACGCTCTAGAATGAGTAAATTAGGAATTAGGCGTTCCACATCAGTTGCGTAATATATCGGTAGCTTCTATATTTGTTTCAGGAGGAAACGACAGCTTGTACATATTTATGACTTCTTTGAGTTTAAGTAGTGGCTGGCTGCTTTTGCTCTATTTCCACATGTATCCATACTGCACCAACGGCGTTTTTTAGATTTGGAAGTATCTAAAAATAGTAAAATACATTTGGTGTTAGAGCAGTGTTTTAGTTGATGTAACTGGGGTGAAACTAATAGTTGAGCTGCTTCATGTGCAATAACGCCTAACAACCTTTTGAGTGATAACCTTTTATATTTCGGTTCTAAAAACATTTTATTATCTATCTTCTTTATTTGTTGTGTCTCTGATCTATTTAATAAATAGTGATTAACGGTTTTTAATGCTTTGTCAGGCAATGAATTGTCATCTGCAGCGGAAACAAATAATTCTTTGAGAGATGTTCGAAGTTCAATGACCTCATTTATTGAATCAGTTTTAGAAAATGCCTCCGCTTCCAACCCTGCCTCGCTCGTCCATTGATAGAAATCATTAAGGTTTTGCAGTGTTTCAACCACATCGCCATGAGCAATGTGCTCTGTATTAGTAAAATCTACGGCCAGATTGTTACCTAAAAAATTATATTTTGATTTTAAATTCATACTAACCACTATAATAATTCTTGACAGGTTAGTCAATCTTGTCCAATATAACCTCTTAAAGTTATTTTTACAGGTTATACAGGTGAGGGGTTTAATATGTTCAGTAAAACAAAATTTTTGCTTGCAACAGCGTTGTTGTTTGTCATGAGTATGACAAGCACATTAGCTGAAAACACACAATTCGTTCGTTATGGCTTTGAAAAAGTCGATGGACAGAATATTTTTTATCGAGAAGCAGGCAACCCAAATAACCCTACAATTGTGCTGTTGCATGGGTTCCCATCATCTTCACATATGTATCGGGAGGTTTTACGTGCGCTATCTGATGACTATTACCTTATCGCACCGGACTATCCCGGCTTTGGAAATAGTAGCTTCCCGTCAATTACTGAATACAACTATACATTTGATAATATTGCCAAGACAATGAACCTCTTTTTAGAGAAACGTGGCTTGAAAAAATATTCACTTATGATTCAAGATTATGGTGCGCCTGTAGGATTTCGCATTGCAACGGCGAATCCCGAGAGAGTTCAGGCGATAATCACACAAAATGGTAATGCCTACGAAGAAGGTATTGCGCCTGAAGGGTGGGGGCCAGTGATTGATTATTGGAAAACAAAAACGCCTGAGCTAGAACAAAAAATAATCAAGAATGTTTTTACGTTCGAAGGCATGAAATGGCAGTATACACACGGCACTCGTAATCCAGAGTCGATATCACCTGATAATTGGGTGCTAGACTATGCAACTATCTCTAGACCCGGACAGCATCGTATCGCTTTAGATCTATTTTATGACTACCAAAATAACATCAAACTCTATCCCCAGTGGCAGCAATACCTGAGGGATAATCAACCACCTGTGTTAGTTGTTTGGGGCAAGCATGATGCATTTTTTCCTGTGCCAGGTGCAGAAGGTTATAAGCGAGATGTAAAGGATATTGATTATAATATTCTGGATACGGGCCATTTTGCACTAGAAGAAGAGCACGAATTTATTTCAAAGAAAATACGTGAATTTCTTCGTAAGCGAAATATTAAGTAATTTCTGATAATGACGATGGATCTATAGAGCCAAATGTTTGAATGAGTCACCGTCATGGAGATTATCTGCATAAAGTTTATTTTTAAAATAGGTGCGGAATATTGAATGAAAATAATTGTAGGACTGCACAGGTCGGTATATAGTTATTTTATAAATATGACAATAACACCACTACCTAAGCATGGATTGCTACACATTCAATTAGGAGATGTTATATGAATAAGGCTGTAGATTTGGCAACTGAAACCTTTCATGGTGGTTGCCCCCACGATTGCCCCGACACCTGTAGCATGGTGTATCACGTTCGAGATGGTGAATTATTAAAGGTGACAGGTAACAAAGAGCACCCGATGACCCGCGGCGGCTTATGTGTAAAACTGAAAGATTACGAAAAGCGCCATTACCACCCAGATCGTTTGCTTTATCCAATGAAACGCACTGGTCCTAAAGGTAGTAAACAGTTTGAGCGCATTACTTGGGATGAAGCATTAGAAACCATTAGTACTAAATGGAAACAGATTATTGCAGAAGATGGTCCGCAAGCCATTATGCCAAACAGTTATTTGGGAAACCAAGGTTTGGTACATGGTTTAAACGGTGGCGATGCTTTCTTTAACCGCATGGGCGCAACCGTATGCGAGCGCACCTTTTGTGGTGAAGGCTCTTGCACAGCATGGCTACTGACAGTCGGCCCAACTGCTGGTGTAGATCCAGAAAGTTTCATACACGCTAAGTACATTGTGGTTTGGGCATGTAATTCGGTGAGTACTAATTTACATCATTGGCATACTATCCATSAGGCGCAAAARAAWGGTGCTAAGGTTGTTGTAATYGATTCTTATGCYTCTAAAACRGCTAAAGCGGCCGATTGGCACATYGCACCAAAACCTGGCACTGATGGTGCTTTAGCRATGGCGATGATGCAKGTGATWATTGAMGAAGGCTTGCAAGATCAAGAKTACATTGATAACTATACWGAAGGTTATGCTGAACTARCAGCGCGTGCTAAAACTAGAACACCTGAATGGGCAGAAGAAATTACAGGCATTCCTGCTGMTGATATACGGCAATTTGCGCGCGAATACGCAACAACACCACCTGCAGCCATCCGYTTAGGCGTKGCGCTWGAACGTAACTATGGCGGCAGCCAAGCSATWCGTGCRGTRWCATGTTTGCCAGCATTAATAGGCGCGTGGCGACATGTGGGCGGTGGYGCRYTGCAATTCCCAGTGTGGGAGCACCCCTATAAGTTTGATGTGATTTCGCGCCCAGATCTCATTCCTGAAGGCACGCAAGTCGTCAATATTTTGCAATTTGGGCGCGCATTGGTCGGTGAGTTAAAACTAAATACCCCGATTAAATCAGTGATGGTATGGAACACCAACCCACTGACACAAGCGCCAGAGACCGATAAAATTGTTCAAGGCTTGGAACGAGAAGATTTATTTACGGTAGTCGCAGAACACTTTATGACAGACACAGCGGCCTATGCGGATATTGTACTCCCAGCAGCGATGGGTGCTGAGATGGAAGATATGGTGCTTTCTTGGGGACATTTATATCTGACATACAATGAAAAATGTATCGATCCTCCTGGTGAGGCGCTCCCCAATAATGACATCTTTAGACGCTTAGCGAAATTGATGGGGTTTGAAGAAGACAACTTTAAATGGAATGACAGTGAATGTTTAGAAAATTACGTAGATTGGGATGCGCCGACTTGTGATGGTATTGATCTTGATTATATGCGCGAGCATGGCTTTGCCCGCTTGAAAGACTTTGGTGATAAAGATGTCCGCGCGCGCCACGCAGAAGGTAACTTTCCAACCCCCACTGGTAAATGCCACTTYATGGTAGAGGGCGCTAAAAACTTTGTAGCTGGGCCTTTCCGYCAAATGTACGAAGGCTTTCAGCCWGGGCAAGATCTTGACCCACTGCCAGACTATGTAGAATCACGCGAAACACCTGCAACGAATCCTGAATTAGCTGCTAAATACCCACTGAATATTATCTCACCCAAGAGCCATGCGTTCTTGAACTCTTGCTATGCCAATATGGATGGACAACAGAAGGCGCAAGGTGAGCAGTTTGTGATGATGAGTGCGGCAGATGCTGAGGCAAGAAAAGTTAAAGATGGCGATACTGTCAAAGTGTTTAATGATCGTGGTGCGTTTGAAGGCAAGGCCATTATTACTAAAGATGTAAATTCGGGAATTGTGGTGGCATCGTTAGGTTACTGGCGTCAGCTAAATAAAGGCACGGTKAACTGTATTAGTTTGGCTGAGTTTGGGGATATGGGAAATTCATCTAGCTTTAGTGATAATTTGGTGGAAGTGGCATTAGCTTAAGTCTTGAGTGTGAAAAGGCAGCTTAGCTCTAGCTGGGAGTTCATTAATTGATGTGCCAACTGCTCACTAAAAANCTCAAAATACGATAAGCAGGCAGGTGCGGGTTGATATAGTTTTACGGACGAATTTCTACCCACTGTAGCGCACTTTGTTTGACTAACTTAAGGTTAAACAGGTGTGCAGATATCAATAGTAACCCTGCCGTGATGGCTAAATAAGCTTCGTATTGCTCACYTATTATTAAAGAACTAARCARTAGTATCAAACCACCACCAGCAAAGAAGATGGGCTTAGACTTCCGATGAGCTTTCCACCCTAGGAAAATGCTCCAAAATGCCAGCGCGACCATGGGTATAGCTAACACCAGATGCACCCACTCACTGTCAATAAAGACAATACCTACACCTGATGCTCCCAAAAGTAACAARATAGGGGTTAATAGGCAGTGAAYAATACACATGCCGGAGCAGAGTATGCCTAAGAGATCTTTCATAATACGGCCTTAAATAGATACGATATAACGTATCATTTTAKGRGTGARAGAATATTTTGTCAATATTTTCTCCCTTTTTATCCTTAAAYAAACTRGGGTTTKAACAGTCTTATCTATCTATAATTTGACGAAAAAACTACTATCAAGCTCACATTAATAGGCTTATTATTTAAGCCGATCAAGCGTAATGGTGAAGTTTGAATTATCATCATTCAAATAGAGTTCACCATCTTGAATATTACATTGCAATTGCATCGAACGCTGTGCCATTGAATCCAAACCTTCAGCATTAATATGAAACACRCTGAGATTACTAAAACGCTGGAGTTTTTGTTGCTGTTGTTGCCACCATACCTTGGCTTTRCGYTCATGATAGGTGTAAATRATSACSTGCTTGGCACGACCACAGGCTTTACGAATTCGTTTTTCATCGGGCTGACCTAAATCAAYCCATAACTCTATTTCATCGGTGAGTGCTTTTTGCCACAGATCCGGTTCATCATCACTGGCTATCCCTTTYGTAAAGCTAAGTGATTCACTGGCATTCAYCATGAAAGCAACAAGCCGCATCATAAAACGAAAATTAGTTTCAGAAGGGTGTTGTGCCACGGTTAACTCGTGGTTTTGATAATAATGCCGATCCATATCAGCAATATTAAGTGAGACTTTATTGATTGTTGCGCTAATAGCCATAAGGTAAATTCAGCTTAATAATATGTTGAGGTGTTANTAGATAACAGGTATTTTACCTTGCCATTGATGTTAAGTGTCATTGTCAGTGATTAAATAACTATTTTTTGCTTCCTCTCCTAATGTTCAATAGTAGTTGAGAAAAATTAAGTACAATAAAGCCAAGTTTAATCACGGGTTAGGCAAATCCTCCATTTGCACCAATATTTTGTCCCGTTATCCATGATGCTTCCTCACTAACCAGRAATAGCACTATACGAGCAATATCTACAGGTTCACCGATGCGACCAAGAGCCGCCATTCCTGCAAGCTTGTTAATSACTTCCTCACTTTTACCYTYAGTAAAKAGCTCAGTATTAGTGGGGCCAGGTGAAATAGAGTTGACGGTAATATCTTGTGAGCCAACTTCTTTTGAAAAAACTCTCGTAAGCTGTTCTACAGCGCCTTTTGTGGCGCAATATACACCATACGTTGGAAGCATGAGACGCGTAGCAGAACTGGAAAAATTAACAATGCGCCCTTTGTCCTCAAGACGTGCAGCTGCTTCACGAAGAGTATTAAATGTGCCTTTTACATTAACAGAAAATAGCTGATCAAAATCATCATCTGTTGTATCTTGAATAGTCTTATACACGATAGAGCCTGCGTTATTAATGAGGATATYTACCTTGCCAAATTGGCTAATAGTAGCATCAAACATTGACTTCACTTCTTCCGCTTTGCTTACATCCGCTCGTATAGCAATGGCATCACCACCGCTAGCCTTAATATCAGCTACAACTTTATCGGCAGCAAGCTGATTGCTAGCATAATTAATAACAATACTTGCCCCTGCTTCAGCTAATGTTATTGCAATTTGAGCGCCTATYCCCCGCGATGAACCGGTAACAATAGCAACTTTATTTTTGAGTGATTTCATTAAATTTCCTRAATTTNAAATAGCAGCATGAGACTACACATAYTACAAATGCATAAAAGTAATATTARAAAAGACTTTATTGATTATTGCGTTATAAGCATAAACTYTTATTTTACTCTTCAGKARCTTCTATCATCGTRTTGGCATAATCTTGATATTGTGCTTGAAACTGTTGTGCCATTGAATCAGGGAATAGATGAAAAACACCTGCTTGAAGTGCAGCAATAATTCCTTCKGAAACGATTGATGCAGGTTCAGCCATATCCTTCATGCCTGCATKATCGGCCATATCAGTYGCAATAGGACCAGGATGCACGCTTAATACGGCAATACCTTTATCAGCAACCACATCTCGTAGCCCTTGGGTGATYGAATAGCTGGCTGCTTTTGATGCTGAATAAGTGCTGAACTCCGTAAAATTTTTGATGGAAGCGACCGAGTTTAATTGTACAAACGCACCGCCCCCATTTTTTTCAAGAACAGGGATAAATGCTTTAGCCATACGTATCAAACCAAAAACATTGATGTTGAGTTCATGTGTAAAGGCTTCTTCAGCATTATCACTTAACGGATTTGCTAYTTCTAAYACGCCTGCATTGTTAACGACAATATCAACATCATTAGCCGTTTCAGCTAAAGATGTGATCGATTCAGGTTTTRATAAATCAAGATAGACTGGCACGATAATATCGCCAAACTTTTCGATCAATGGAATCAGGTTCTCTAGTTTTCTTGCTGCGGCATACACTTTTTTAGCACCATGATTCACAAATGAYTCGACAGTAGCCGCCCCAATTCCTCGGTTGGCACCCGTGATTAAGATTATTTTTCCGTTAATAKCTAAGCTCATTTTTACACCTTTAAAATTACTGAATAATTMTGTACCGATCAGTACARTTGATATTAGYATACCAATCGGTACAATAAGRTCAATATTTATTAAAAGAAGYAAGGTTTTAGTTATGGTCGGTGGACGACAACGATGTTTTGATACTCAAGAAGCGCTTGAGAAAGCGATGCATGTTTTCTGGAAAAAGGGYTTCCTCGGTGCATCATTGACGGAATTAACAAGCAGCATGGGTATTAATAAACCCAGCTTATACGCCGCTTTTGGYAATAAAGAAGAATTGTTTATTAGTGCTGTTAGCTATTATTATGAACACGAGGTAAAACCGCGYACGGCATTACTTTATACAGAAAACAGATCATTAACTGAGCGTGTTAAAGCATACTTAAAATCATCGGCTGATATGATTTGTGATTCCACAAAACCAGGTGGTTGTTTTGTCACGGCAGCCTCAAATGAAATGGCGGGGCAAACGTTACCRGAAAAAGCCACACAAGCCATCATCGATGCAACACAATATAATGAAAATATGTTTTTCGATTTTTTTGAAGCAGAAAAAAGCAAAGGTAACTTAGCGGCTGACACTCATATTCATGACATAACGCTCTTTATAATGACTTTGCTTCATGGCATGGCAGCATTAGCAAGAAAAGGGAAATCACGGGAAGCGATCTACACGATTATTGATGTRGCGATACTGGTGGTTTCAGAAGCTGAGAAAGCTTAACTGTCTCGCCAGTGGGAGAAATGTTCAACGAGATGATTAATGGCCAATCGAGCGCGCAGAGGTAGAAACTGTCGGTTTTGATACACGATCCAGCTGCTTTTTCCTTTCCCCCAAAAGGGTTCAAGCACGGTAATAAGTCGGCCACTTTCAATAGCCTTTTTAAACGTACTTCTGGGTAGATAAGCGATACCTAAACTGTGCTCACAGGCTTCAACAACAGCATTTGAATTATTACTCCGCCASCGCCCACTCACCTTGATGCTCTCTTGARCCCCGTCTATATTGAAAAGCCAGTGGTCATTACTTGAAACAATGCAGCTATGATTTTTTAGRTGATTAGGGTGCTTGGGGATTCCATTTTTYTTCAAGTAGTCAGGGCTTGCCACGGCCATCATAGAGCGRCTCACTAACTTGCGTGCAATGAGACTAGAGTCSGATAATTCACCATAGCGGATGGCAAAATCGATACCATCTTCCACAAAATTTACCATACGACTATTAAAGTCGATATCAACTGTTAGCTCAGGGTGTTGYTGRGCAAAYTCCATTAACACAGGGGCGACAAACTGTTCAGAAAACCTACCTGCCGCGCTGACTCTCAAGGTGCCATTRAGGTTAAACTGTTGTTGATTTACCTGCTCGTTAGCYTGTTGCAAACCAATCATAAGTTCTTTGCATTGYTGGTAATAGGCGGCGCCATTTTCTGTCAAATTCACTAGGCGAGTAGAGCGCGCAAACAACGCACTACCAATACGCGCTTCAAGTCTAGCTATTTGCCGACTGACGTGGCTAGTGCTACACCCTAATTGTTTTGCCGCCGAAGAGAAGCCTTGCCTTTCAGCAACGGCAATAAATTCAACTATACCTTCAAAGCTATCCATTTYTCACCTNTATTGTTGCTATATAGCAATAGTATTTACACAAAATAGCATATTATCAATAGTACRGGGATATTATATAGTGCTCATTGTCAATAACGAAAACTTACTACTTAAAAGAGGAATGACGATGAAAAAAATACTAATACCCGTAACTAACCACGCGACCCTTGGTGATACTGACAAAGCCAACGGCACGTATGCGCCTGAGCTAACACATGCTGTTCATGTCTTTATGGAACATGGCGTAGATTATGATATTGCATCGATTAAAGGCGGCAAGGCACCGATTTATGGTACCGATGTTGAAGATGACGCGGTGAATAATAGCGTGTTAGGTGATGAAGACTTCCAAAACCGCATGAATAACACTATCCCTGTTTCTCAACTKAATATTGARGATTATGATGCCATATTTTATCCAGGTGGTTTTGGTCTATTATCAGACTTAGCAACGAATGAAGATTTTGCCAAACTGAGTGCGATACATTATGACAATGGCGGAATTTTAGGGGCGGTATGTCATGGTCCTGCTGCCTTTTTACCCGTTATATTAAGCTCTGGTGAATCCTTACTTGCCAACAAATCTGTTACCGCGTTCACACGTGAAGAAGAGATTGATTATGAAACCATTGATGACATTCCGTTTCTTGTTGAGGAGTCTTTGGCTCGAAATGCAGCGAAATACAGCAAGGTAAAACCATGGCAAGAGTTTGTTATTGAAGATGAACGCGTTATTACCGGCCAGAATCCGGCCAGTGCACATGGTGTGGGTAAAGCCATAGTTGACCTTCTCGCTATTTAATAAATGAAGTAAGTTCCGCTTTCAGTAGAAAGCGGAGCCTTACGCCTGCTAAGGAATCTTTAATGTCCAATTCAATTGTTTATCCTTCGCTCATGCTTGTTGCCGGTGTCGGAATACCCATCATGGCCGCTTTAAATAGTGGCTTAGGCGTAAAACTTGGCAGTTCTGCGTTAGCAACTGTGGTGCTTTTCTTCGTCGGATTAATTATCTCATTAACCTATTTGTTAACAGCAGAAGGCCTTCCKACGCAGCTATTTCAACGTAATATTGCTTGGTACTTCTACGCAGGTGGGTTACTAGTTGCTTTTTATACTCTCAGTATTACTTGGGTATCACCGAGATAYGGTGTGGGTAATGCGGTGTCTTTTGTGCTGCTAGGCCAATTGATYGCAATCAGTRTTATTGAYCAYCTAGGGCTTTTTAACGCCCAACAGGCCACAATGGATAGTAATCGTGCGATAGGRCTTATTATGATGGTGRTKGGTGTCTTTTTGGTTGTTAAGCGTGCTTCGTAGAACWCGAAATAGTCTTTATTTTATCCATCACTTAGAAGTTTCATKTTCATTTTTKTTGAAACAGAAAAAAGAAAAGGTAAYTTAGCGNCTGATACTWATATTCATACCTGAATANAAGGTGAAAACATATAAATCAGTTGTTTYTATTGTTTTCAATGATGGCSATATCTATTTATTGTTATACTACTTCGCGAAGAGAATGGCTTGGGTTGTTTCCCCTGAAAACAATTCGGTTAAGCTACATAGAATGTCTAGTGATTGGCATAGCCTTTTATTTAAATTTTACTGCATGCTGTCACATGGTTTCTATGTGCCTTTTCATTCTTGTAGCAGGCAAACAACATTAATATCTGAACTTACAAATTTTAAGGATCACAATGACCAAGATTGATGATAGGGTCGAAGAGCTACTCGCTAAACATCCTAGTCTAACGAAACTTGAGGCAATCAAGATCGTAACTGAGAAAAATGAGCGAAAGAAGAAAAAAAGAGCGGCAAAAACAGATAAAAGTAACGCCTTAAAACTTAGGAATGAGGCAAACCGCCCTAAACCTCAGTGAGGGGATCATCTTGCACTAAAATCTCTCCACAAAAAATAGCGCGGTTATCTGAGCGTTATGTGAAAATGAAAATTAGAATAATGGTGGTGTATTGAAAGCATGAGTAATGAGCAATCTAATAATCCATTGCATGGCCTTACGCTTGAGAAGATTGTAACGAAGCTAGAGGAACAATACGGTTGGGATGAATTGGCTCATAGAGTTGATATAAATTGTTTTAAAAGCGATCCATCAATCAAGTCGTCACTAAAATTTTTACGTAAAACCTCATGGGCTAGAGACAAAGTAGAGAGATTGTACATTGCAACCTTTTTAAAAGAATCGCCTTAGGGTAAATCTAACGTTCTTCGCAAAAATTACATGGTTACATTAGCGTTTTAAGGTCATAGTCCCAAGTTTCTAGTTATTAAACTGAGCACGCCCCATTATGACAGTGGTGGCATTTTAAGGAGCCGTATGTCATGGCCTTGCTGGCTTTAACCGGTTATATTAAGCTCCATTTCGGAGCCTTATGCCTGCTAATGAATCTCAAATATCTCATTCAATTGTTTATTCCATCCACCATTTAGAAGTATCATTTTCATTTAAAATTGATATAGATTCACCCATTTTAGGATAAACGATAGATACATTTCTTTTAATGGCTTCTTTATCCACTCTTTCAAAAGGATCTTTCCAAGAATGTACGCTTAAATCAAACGTACCATTATGAATAGGAAACATCACTTTAGCGTTTAAATCGAAATAGGCTTGTACTGCTTGAACGGGCATCATATGTACTTCTTTCCATGTTTTGTTATAAGCCCCAACTTCTAAAAATGCCATATCAAAAGGGCCATACTTTAATGCTATCGCTTTAAAGCCTTCAAAGTATCCACCATCACCGCCAAAATAGAGTTTTGCACGAGGTGATTGGATAACCCATGATGCCCATAATGTTTCATTTCTATTAAATAAACTTCTTCCTGAAAAATGTTGTGCAGGCGTACAAACGAATTTTAGAGAACCATGGCTATGTTCGTCATTCCAATCAAGTTCAATAATYTTATTWTCAGGYACGCCAAAACYWATTAARATYTCTTTTACACCTARAGGWGCATAAAATTKWCCYACTTTYCCGATTAGTTTTTGTATGCTTTTTTCATCTAAATGATCATAGTGATCATGTGATATTAAGACGACATCGATATAGGGTAAATCTTCAATATCGATAGGCGATTCATGAAATCGTTTAGGCCCAATAAAACTAAAAGGGGAGGCGCGATCTGAAAACATAGGATCCGTTAATATCAGCTTGCCTTCAAGTTTAAGGAGTAAAGTAGAATGTCCAAATCGTATAACACTGTAATCYTCTAATTCTTCTAACGCTTTTGTTGATAGTTTTAAAACGGGTATTTTMGTTTTTGGTATAGAGTCTGCKGATTTATTAAAAGYAAAATCGTAAAGTATKGAAGGCAGTTTTGATAGTTTGGGTTCATATGTWGACTCTTGATTTATAAACCTGCCATTTTCAAAATGRTCAGAARCARTRTCATTATTTAATWCTGTTGYTGTACAAGCCATTATAAAAATCCCGAAGATTAGAATCCTCAGTAGTTTGCTAATGGTTTTATCATTATATGATTTCATAACTYTTGAATTATTTKYCYCTAATGCTCAAAAGAATTTGAAAAAAGATTGAGYACGACAACACCAGATAAAATAAGGCCAATTCCAATCACAGCTGCCAGATCAAGTTTTTGATCAAATATGAYCCAAGCAACAATAGCCATTAATACAATGCCAGCGCCAGCCCAAACGGCATAGGCGATACCGATAGGAATAGTGCGTAATGTTAGGGAKAGGAAATAAAATGCAGCYGCATAMCCGACAATAACGATAACGGAAGGCCAAAACTGTGAAAATCCATCACTGGATTTTAATGCCGATGTGGCTATAACTTCCGAAATAATCGCTACATATAACAATAACCAGTGCTTCATAAAACATCTTCCTTTGGTGAGATACTYCCTATTTTTGCACACAGTCAATTCTAAAAACAGTCTTGTTTTACTTAGAAAAATCTGAGCAATGTTATCTTTTCATACMGTTATTTCTAAAAAAGGGTGGTATTCCTTATTAGTTATTTAATAATCCCAACTTTTATATTCAGCATTATCRTCTTTCATATCSTCATATARCMAAACCATRCGRTCTAAAAACCAACTTTTGCCGATATAAGTTAGGGTTATCCCAAATACAGCGCCCCAAATGGAATAATAAACAACMGACCAAATAGCTAAGACTAGGCCGATAAAAGAGATARTGTTTAATAKRTTAATCAARGGMGTAACATGRTGTTYWGGRAKYGSTATTTTATCGCGATTTAAATAAACACGYTCACCCAACACCGCTTTAGATGCCCAGTTTYKGGTYGATTTAGGTTTATTAAATAAAATCGGATTAAAAAATAACCASASTAGCGAAAGAAMCACWGGTACCAGACACCACCAACCGATCCATATTCGACTCCAAAAACTAAACARAATAAAAGGCARYACYGAATAACGAGACCAAACACTAATRGGATTAGCRTGTTTCATCCAGTTTTCATCTGTYAGCTTAAAYAGCTGGGCTATTTTTCTTTCTAAAGTCAYGATTGTATTTTTTGAAAAATGGTAGCATCTTCCCTTGCTTTCCTATTACTCTTAGCTAGGATGTTAATACAAATTCAGAAAACATTTTTGTAGTTGTTTTTCTATTGACATGGTTTTCATATTTTAAAATGAGGCTGTTGTCACAAATATATTGTAATGATTCTTGTTGCCTAATCGACATAGTATTTGTAGCAACACCATAAATAAATAATTCACTCATGTGTTTATAGAAATCATGAATTTGTTTTCTTTCGTCAGCGAACCATTTATTGTCAAGTTCTTGAACGTTTTTAATATTTATACTTATAAGTTCAATAATTTTTTCCTCACTAAGAAAATTAGCAACATAATGTATAACAATATCTATTGCGTTTGTAATTAAAATACCATCCATATATTCGTCGTTATAATTATTGACAAGCTTAAGCCATCTATTAAAAATTCCTTTAGATATCATTTTTTGTATAGATTTATTTTGAATACTAAAAAAACAAATATTTAAGGCGGACTGACATTCATTACTTATATGGGAGTCAATTTTTATATTATTTATGAATGGGGTGATTTTTTTATATTCTAACTGGCTTAAGGCTAAGCCCAACGGTTTAAATAATTGGGGAGTTCTCAATGGAAATTTCAGGTAAAACTCCAGAAATTGGCTCCATAGAGTATTATCCGTTGAAATGTCTAGAACTATTTTTTCAATTAAACCTTGCTCGGTGATGGAAAGGACAGAGCAAAAATAAGTAGAATGTTCGAGGTGAAAAGTTTCTCTTAATGCTTCAAATTTTAGAAAGCTATTTGTGGAACTGACAGCTAGTTTTAGTTTTTCTTCAACGACTAAGATATTGATGAAGGAAATAAYAGTTAAAATATCTTCTTGTTGATTTAAGATTTTAACTAGATTCTCATAAAATATTTTGTATGAAACGAAGACTAGGAGATTAATGACTCGATTAGGAATAAGGCCCTTTCCTCGTTCAAAAGGCAGAATAAAGGTGTAAATTTGTTTTATATTTTTTCTTTTTATTCCATTTTTATAATTAGAAAATAACTCGGATTCCCAATCTGAATTAGAAATGTTCTTTATATTAACTGTGGTGTTTACTGAACTGAGAATATGTAGAATGGTTTCTTTTATTTCATCAAAAAAACTACAGGTGATTAAATGCTGGTAAAAAATATTGGTATCATCCAAATAGATGATTAACGGGAATAATTGTTCTTTCTTTTTTTTATTTTTTACAGCTATTATTGAGGAAATTATTTTGATGAAATTAGTAACCATCTTTGGATTATCGGCAACGTGACACCTGTTTATTTGGTAACTTTTTTCTATTGTTTCAAATGAATCTTCCCAAATATCAGGATTGTTTAGGATTTTCGAATAGCCATTGTTACTAATAATTTCAAAGTAAGTATCAAGGTGATTTGGAGAGACTTCGAGAGGTTTTTTACTGAGGATGTTCCGTAGTATATTTATGTACTCTTCCATACTAAGCACTCCTCATGGTTTAGCTCTTCCCATAATTCATTAAAAGAATTCAAAATATGTTGTGAATGCTGAACCTCTTGTATAATGTGGTGTGACATTCCAACGCTATTTATTGATGTTCCTAATGACCAGATTTTTGGTTGTTCAAGAGGGAATATTAAAAAACGGTCATGAAATTTGTGACCATAATTTTTATATTTTCTCCTAACTTCTAAGTCTAACATTAGGTATTTTGAATCATCTCTTTGAAATTCTTTTACTTCGGATTGTATATGCTTTATATCTGTAATCGCTTTTAACTTAACGTTATAATTTTTACAGAAATATAGTGTTTCCTTTATGTCTTTTGCCGATAAATATGGATCCCAAAGATAAACTCCACTTCTGCCATRACGGTGAATGAGGCTTCGGATATTATTTAATGCCTTTTCCTTGTCTCCATTTATGCCTTTATATTGAGTAAAAGACTTGGACTGTTCCAAGTCTTTTAATTCTTGCTCGTATTTTCTATTGTAAACCCAGTTACTAAAAAGTTTACTTTGTGAGCCAATGATGTCAGGTGACTGTTTGTGAGAAACTGTTATGCGGTGTTGCTCTTTATCAATAAAAAAGAACCTGTTTTGTGGACTTATTATATCCATGTTCATAACAATATTTTTAATTGAATTAAAACTATTTTTATAGACAATTAAGTTATTTCCTTTGTCAAAAACTTGAAGTGTAGTAAGACTAGATGTGTCCATAAGAATTTGTTCATTATTGATTATATCYTGTACGATATAATCAAATAGGATGTCATCAGTTTTATTTTGAGCAATTATTTGGAGACTAGGCTCTTTTTTTAATTTTGGATTAAAGAAAAAATCTAATTGAATGCCTTCATCAAGTCCTAATGTCAGTAATTTAACTTTAAATATATTTATAGGAAACTGGAAAAGAACATTTCCAAGTCGATCAGATACAGCGCCAATACTGATAGGTATTATATCGTGAACCTTCTCACTAAAATCATTTAATAGTGTAGGCTCATCAAGTAAAAACTTAATATTCTCTTTTGTGCTATCAACCCCCTCAATTAAGTATGAACCAGAATGAAAATTATTTTTTAGGACATAATTTATTTGGGGTGCTACAAAGGAATCGTTAGGTTGAACATATTGTTTATTTAGAAATTGTAAGGAGCCTATTTTGATTTCATCCGTTATTTTAAATGTGTTCTTATTTTGGAGATTTTCAAATAAAGATTTGGCTTTTTCTATAGTAATGACTCGCCTTTTGATACCCCATTTAATGTTTTTCAGTAGTTTAAATTTTTCTAACTTCTTGGTCAGAAGCTCTTCGGACTCATGCTGCTGTGAGTCCTCAAATACAATTAAGGTAAAGATGTTAAATGGTTGATTAATTTTCAAATCAAAACCAAATATTTCTATAACTTCACATTTGTTATAAAAACCAATAGAACCACTTTCTAATAAAAAGCTAAAATCAGAGTATTTCGTTGTTTCAGGTGTCATAACTTTAATGTTTCTAGTTCCTAAGAAAAAAAGCGAATGTAATGATGATTAGATATAAACGATAATAGTGTAGCTTCTTCAGTCGAATCCAGCTTAATTTAGAATTATTGGGGTAAATCTTATTCTACTTTACGATGAACGTATAGGGACAAAATCAATTTTCATTTGATGACCCGTTGCTTGAGCATAGGCATTGAGTGTARRTWMYKYKSRWSWRAWKTYRRAARTSMSAYKTKSWAWRCSAKWRAKAYWSCYKYWWTTMRKAKGSWSYRYWKSKKCTAGTTGCTCTTGTGTTAAACCCGCCTCTTGTCGAAGGGCGATAAGCTTGCGCCTGATTTCATAAGCAGGAGTGAGGTTTTCATATTCCTTTTTTACCGCCTTTCTTTTTAAGGCTTCTGTTTTAAATGATTTTAATGTAGGTCGCGTCATTTTATAGTTCCTTCATGCGTTTTCGAGCTTTATCCATTTCTTTCTTAGGTGTTTTTTGTGTCTTTTTAATAAAAGAATGCAAAATTATTATCTCCTTGCCCTTAATATGGTAAAAAAGAGAGCGACCAATTCCTTCTTTTCCTTTTGCTCTAATTTCAAATAGCTTATCACTTAATGGTGCAGTATAAGGCTTGCCAATTGTCGGCCCTAACGCTTCGATCATTTCTAAGATATGAAGCAGGTTCGATAAGATCCCATCGGGAAACAGCAATGTTTCCTCTTTAACTTTTGAATTGAAGAATGTGACTTTCCATGTCATAACTTAAGGTTATCACAAATGATAACTTAGTCAATGGTTATGGTGGAATTTAAACTGAGCCTAAGGTGTTACCAATCCAAAGATTGTGGCACATCCGTTTTATTAAATTGGTGCCGATACAAAGAACTGGCTTGATAAACCATTTTTCTAACACGGTTAAGTGCACCGATTGGTTTATGTTCAGCTAGCGCATTCCACGGTGAAAAGGATAGGTTTTCACAGAACTGTTGTTGTTCTGCGGTATCAAACTGTTGCTGTGGAATGGTGATGGTGGCAATAGCGATATAGGGTGAATCTGATTCTTTCCACAATACACTCGGATCTTCTATCGGCATATGTTTGTTGGCATCTTGCAGTTGCACCATAAATTGTAAGCACGCCCCACCATTTTCTAGTTCTGTTGCTAATGTTTTTTGTAGGAAGTCTGGATCAGTTTGATCCTGTTCTGAAATCTGATTAAAAGGCTGGCAGGATTGCACTTTATACTTCACATTATGTGGGCCTAGTTTATAGGCAGTGTTACTGAAATATTCTTCCCATATCGGGCTGTAGGGTGGTGGTGACAATGTATTGAGCACATTGGATAATTCTCTTAAACGCCAGTTGAAAGGGTTGTAGCCTTTAAGGAAGTATTGAAGCTTGTCTTCACTTTCTACTAAGTCATTGTAGTCATCTAAATTAGTAGAGAAGAATGCAGGGCTGTTATGCAGCAAGAACTCTTGTGTTTGACCTTGTTCAACGACATTGAGTAATTTTATGGCGATGCCACGTGAGTCTTTTTCAGCATCGTTAGCAATTTTGGGTGTGCCATTAGAAAAGCGTATCCATGTTTTATAAGACGTATCAGCTTGTTTAAAAATGCCCTGTTGCAGATCAGGGTTTATATTATCGTTAATATCAAAATAGGCTTTAACACAAGCGTGACCTTTGGCATGGGCACCGCGATGGGCTTTGTCTGTTTGAAAGAATGTAATGACATCAATAAAATTATCAACGGCACGTTGTGTTTGTTCTGCTTCATCATCGGGGATAATTTCTTCGGTGGTGACAATGGCGTTATCTTGGGCATGGTAAAAAATAAAGCCGACTAATAAAATTAGCAGGATAACGACTATACTGAGAAGTTTTTTAATAATTTTCATCGTCTTAAATTCATCACCGGTTTCTCGATAAACAAATACATTAAGGTGGCRATTGCCATGCTTAATATGGTGCTAATCATAAAACCATAAAATATYGTTTCAGCCATAGACCATGGATATTGTGCTGGCATCATTATGGTTAAGTTGATCAGAGCAGGGATGACGGCTGCCATCACYACTARATGAATAAGATARAGTGAATAGGAYAATGTGGCGAARGGATACCAAAAWGGYAATGARAAGAAGGCRCGTAGGRCRTTGGCTAGRCCRTGTTGTTGCAATAACATCGCTAAAATAAGRATGCCAACACCRACGGAAAATAAGTTTCKGTTAAAKATGTGATACAACACRTGCATGGTTTGATAATCATCRTAAACAGGTAGGTAAGAGGCAAARCCCATAAAGAAGAGGATAAGCATKATGCCGATGGTCGTGGTGACAACYCCCATGGTGGAGTTGAAAAARTCGTTTAATTTATCTTTRTGAAAATGGAAATTATAGGCAACGATACAACCGACTAATAAGCTACCAAATCGCGAATGTAGATTGTCATACAACACAGTGAAGAARTGATTGAAATAGTCGCGGTCAAGATACATTTGRCTGCTGGGCGAGGTGCGAAGAAYWTCATCTGACARCACKATGCCWGCACGWAYARCRATGGAGATRAAAAATAACCATAACATGGTGTAACCRGGTGATTTTGAATATTTAAGAATAACGAATAAGACCAGTGGATAGATAAAGTAGAACTGTTCTTCAATGGCTAAACTCCATGTCCAACCTACGGCTTGGTGTCCATAATCAATAAAATTGCTGATATAGAGATAATTTGCCCAGATAGTGTCACTGTTTGGGCCGTTCAATAGCCAATAAAGGGTGAGGGTGAAGTAGTAGGCTGGCGTGAGGCGAAGGTAACGCCGAATATAGAAATTCTTTAAATCCATATGACCTGATTTGGCAATTTGTCTGAATAATATGCCGGAGATTAAAAAACCACTCATTACAAAAAAGACATCGACTCCTTTATCACCATTGAATACCCACGCCCATCCACCGCCAAGTTCTTTGATAATCGATTCAACTGTTTCTGTAGGGTGAGCGAGTTGGTAGACAAAGAAGGCATGAAATATCAGCACGAGGATAATAGAGACGGCACGGATACCGTCAATTGAGGCATAGTTGGATGCTCGGCGAGTATAGATTGAGCGAAAATTTTCTTTAAAAGAAAAGGCAGTTTGCAGTGCTGTTTTTGATAGGTCGACATCCTTATGAGACATTATGGTTCTACCTTTTTTATCAATTTTTATTAATTATAGCGTTTTTAAATATTCAACTAAGGCCCATCGTTGTTGCTCAGTTAGGATGGGGAGGTCGTAGTAGCCTGTTCCATATTCATGACCTGCATTGCTATTACCTTCAGTTGTTGTATCAAAGACAAATTTATCTTTGGTGGATGAAGACATTACATAACCCACATTTTTAGGGTCATATTCCCAAGAACCAAGTTCAAACTGTTGAACGCGTTGAGCGGCAGGTAATAGCAATTGATAAAGATTAGGTACGGAACCATTATGCAAAAAAGGTGCACTGGACCACACGCCATTTAATGGGCGGGCTTTATAGGCAAGGAGTGCATAATCTGATACTTCCTTACCATGTTCAATAATCTCACCATCTACATATTTGGGGGGATGATTAACATCAGGATGACCTAATTTTTTAGCATCTCGTTTAGCGAGATAGGMTTGTAAKGGATTRTTTTTRAGAATRCCGACCATTAAATTGTTGGCAATATGAATGGCTGGYGCTTCRCTGGSCAATGGTTTTCCAGCAACATAATAACGTGGTCGRCCTTCAAATTTMCCTGTTTTYCCTCTGAAATAGATAGCRTTCTCRGCCATRAGTGGRTCRGTRTTAATRGCATCKAKKGTRCTCATGCGYACTTGGATCGTACGWARKGGRTCAGTKCGWTYRATATCKACATGACATTGAATACAATGTTGTTCATATAAACCTCGCCCTRMCTGAGCGAGTTCAGYATCAATCTCAGGGAAACTCTGCGGCCAAAGYGGRGAGTGAAGCTGAGCAACYAAATGTTCTAGTTTGATTAATTCACCRGTTTGTATTGATGATTTATAGCCSCCATCAACCAGCCCAACCCAATGTGTTGTTTCRGTTTCTATTTCACCAAACACACCAATAACTTCACCGATRTYTCTGGYTMWKGSWYYSMSRMYYRWWTKASYKKGARWRMYRWWSMWWWYGACATWMWYGKGTTKNGGTGTAWYNNCCAGAKWTAWGGKTWRCTTGTCGGTGCAGTGGGAGGATTAGTATTATCTTCTTCGCCCGTTGCCAATAAAGCTTGATTTAAAATGGCACCAAAAGCATCGAGGCGAGAGTAGCCAGAAACGACGTTAGAATGATTGGCTACGATTAGGTTCTTACGCTTTTCATAGACGGTTTTTAGTGTTTGTTTTAGTTCTGTCTGTTGCGAACTAGAAGCATTGTCACCTAATAACCGTTGCTGAAAACGCACAAATTTTTGCTTATCTTCTAAGGTCGCTTTTAATGAGGATGCTATGTCAGTAAGAAATAGATTCAGGTCAATAAAAGCTTGACCACCATCAATGCGCACAATGTGATCTTGATAAGTAATTTGTTGGGTATGGCAGGCGGCACAGGTTGGCCCCATATGGTCGCCATTTCGTGCTATACCGATAGGAAAACCATCTGGATTATTATTGCTTTTTGATGCTGGGATAAAACCAAAGCGAAGCATATTTTCATCACTTCGYAGCAAGGTCTTATTTTCAGCTTGTTCAAGATGCAGAAAATAATCGTAAGGGATAAGGCGAGAGCCTTGATCAGCAAAATAAAAATATTGTCGTTCTTCATCTGACCAGTTTTGTTCTAGATAGGAAACACCTTGGCTGGCGGCTGTCACTGACAAGGACAGCATTAACGATAGGCTGCTCACCAGAAATTTCAGTATTAATTGTCGGTAGAATTGCATCTATTAGCCCTTATTCAGCATCGTCTCTAGAAAGTAATGTGTTTAACAGGTTATCTTGGAAATTAAGATTACCCGTCAAACTGTTATGAGAGACGCATAAGAAAAAAGATTGTTTCACAGGTAAGAAAATATATTCGTGTCGTTTAATACTCGGATCCAAAATATTGCGTCCTAAAAGTGAGGCTTTAGTAACTGACCCGTCGCCCGGCTCTAACAATAAAGCATCATAGTCAACACCGGCTACTGCTTGAGTAATTTCTTTAGGGTACATGCGTATAAGTGACTCGCCTTCGACTTCTTCGACCACAATTCTAGCGGATGTCAGTGTGCAACCGCCACCAAATATAGTTAGTTTAGGGTGGTTTGCTGGCAAGGGTATCGTTAATGACCAGACAAAGCGTCGTGCGCGTTCTAGTTGCTCTTCAAAGTAGCGTTCTAGTGTGGCTAGATATTTGTCACCTTCGTCTTTAGAATCAAACTTAGCCAGAATACGCTGTCTGACTTGAGGATCAAAGATCGACCATTGGAAACGTCGCCAAATTTCGACATCAAATAAGTCACGGTCCAGCGGTTGTCCTTTGCCATTAACGATCCAATTATTGAGTGGGTGAGGGAATAATTGATACAAACTGGGCATTGTAGCCAGTGTTTCTGTNCCTATTTGTTTGAAGCCAATATCAACRCCATTAATAAATAAGTTCAGCGTTTTAACWGASCCCAGATTAGGCGTGCCTAACAGAATGACGCGTCGMACATGATCACCACCATACATGGTGATTTTTTTATCAAAATCATTATCTCCAACGACATCTTGTTTGCCATAGCGAATGTAATAGCGGGCAATGAGCCCCCCCATGCTGTGAGCTACAATATCAACTTTTAAATCAGGATCGCCATAATCAAGTTGAATTTGGTCGATAAAATCAGCCAATTGTCCTGCACTGATAACATTATCTTGTCGCCAGTCGTAGTGGAAKACATAGTAGTTTTTTTGTTTTGGATCGACTTTTTCGCCTACTTTAGCTAGCTTGTAACCCGCAGAATCACCCAATGTACGTACAATCTTGCCGTAAAAATCTTTGCCGACGGCGCTCTCTGAAATGGCATAAGCCTCAATATTGTTCGACATGGGGATTAAGGTATCGGAGTCGATATCAAAAGCGATATCAGAATAGTCATGCAAAAATAAACGGCTAGCTCCGCCAGGCCACAGATCTTTGTGGGTCTTTTTATCGCGAAGTTTGCTACCTAATACACCATGAATGAGTATGACAGGGGGTTGGTCTGTCACCATCATGCTTTCCATATAAAGACGGTGTAGATCGGGAGCAAATACTTTGTTGTTRGCAAATATTCCTGCAATAAATACCGCAGATAGAACGAGACCAATAAATACATATCGGTTAAATACTAATGTTTTGATAGATCGGTATGTAAAACGGAGCATAGATAGGGCAACCATTAAGGATTAAAAAACAAGCTAAAGTATAGCGCTTTTGCTATTGTGTGAAAATAATATATAAAGACGGCTTACTGTGGAAATAATTACAAAAACATGTTGAAGCTTATCTGTAGTAATGATCTGATACAGTTGGCTGCACGACTTGCAGACCTGCAAAAGACGCAATCATTATCGCCATTAGAACCCGAAACAGTGATCGTGCAGAGTAATGAGCTCGCACGTTGGCTGTCACTCTTTTTAGCTGGGCAGCACGGCATTGCTAGTCATATCGACTTTCCATATCCATCAGCCTTTATTTGGGCATTGTTTCGACGGTTGTTGCCTGATATTCCACAGCAATCACCGTTTTCTACGGATGCAATGACATGGCGTATTTTTGAATTATTACCAACATGTCGTAAACAATCCGGTTTTGAATCTATTGATGCGTATTTGGGTGAGCGTGATGAGGCAATAAAACGATATGATTTAGCCCATCGAATTGCCGATAGTTTTGATCAATATTTAATGTATCGTCCAGATTGGGTGCAGGCATGGGAGCAAGGCGAAACACCGCATTGGCAGGCACACCTATGGCAATTAGTGTGYAAAGGCGATGCAAAACCWWTRCAYCGTGCTAATTTATTATTGCAACTYAAAGAYTATTTATCATCGATTGAAACASGGCCTGAAGGTTTGCCTGAACGAATGACGATCTTTGGTTTRTCAGCCTTGCCGCCGGTGTATTTAGAATTRTTTGAATTAATGTCACRWCACTGYGATATTTATGTGTTCTTTTTATCGCCKAGTGAAGAGTATTGGGGSGAYTTATTRAGYCCWAAGACACGAGATAAAATCGCGTTAGMWTCATCTGAAGAAGATCAYCATTTGGTTACAGGCCATCCTCTTCTGGCGAGCCTGGGCAAACAAGGACAAGACTTTTTCAATCAATTACAAAATGGTAATCCAGAAGAAGAATTTGTTTTCATGCCACCGGCTCAGAACACCTTATTAAAAAAATTGCATTACGATATTTTYAGCTTAACGGATATTGATTCAYTATCACAGAAGCAACAAATAGAGGCGGATGACGATTCTATTATGGTGCATTCATGTCATGGTGCGATGCGTGAAATTGAAGTATTRCAYGATCAACTWYTAGGCTTGTTTGAGCGGCATGCTGATTTGTCGCCGACGGATGTTGTGGTAATGACGTCTAACATTGAAATTTATTCACCGTGGATTGATGCGGTGTTTGCGCGTGAAAATGGTAGCGAGTATAAAATTCCTTATAGCATCGCGGATGGCGGCATTAAAAGTCAGAGCCGTTTATTAACAGCATTTACCAATTTATTAGCGTTGCCACAATCGCGTTTTGATGTTGAAAGTATTGTCAGTTTATTGGAATGTGATGCGATTTTACATCGTTTTTCACTTGATCAAACACAACTCGAATTAATACGGCATTGGTTGCGAGAAACGCATACGTCATGGGGACACTCAGCCGAAGATAAAGTGAGTTTAGGCTTGCCTGCAAGTGATGCCAATACATGGCGAGCAGGCTTAGATCGTTTACTGCTTGGTTATGCAATGCCGGAATCATCATCAAGCTTATTTGAAGGCAAGTTAGGCTTTGATGGCATGAGTAGTGATCGTGCTGAGACGATGGCACAACTCTGTGCGTTTATTGATGAGCTTGAACGCTATCGACATTATCTAAAGGCAGAATTAACAGCACAGCAATGGCAGAAATTACTGCTACGCTTGGTTGATGCTTTCTTTTTAGCCTCCCCCGATAGTGCAAAAGATGAAGCGGAATTAGTGTTGATAAGGAAAACACTCGATAGCCTAGTCGATACAACGGCATTAGCTGGTTTTGAGAACAATATAGCCATTGATTTAGTGCAAGAATGGATTGATAAACACTTAGATACGCAACAAACGCAGATGCGTTTTATGGGCAATGGGGTTACGTTTTGCGGCATGGTGCCGATGCGTAGCATCCCCTTTAAAGTTGTCTGTTTGATTGGAATGAATGACGGCAGTTATCCGCGACGACAAGCCACGCATGGTTTTGACCTAATGGCTCAATCAACCAAACGACAGGGTGATCGTTCGCAACGAGATGAAGATCGTTATCTGTTTTTAGAGTCGTTATTGTCGGCACAGTCTCATTTTTATATTAGCTATATCGGTGCCAGTATTGTTGATAACTCTGCTATTCCACCCTCGGTATTAGTGAGTGATGTGCGTGATGTATTAAGGCTTAGTTTTGAGACAACGCAAGGCGATGATATTTGGCAGCAGATTTTAACCGAGCATCCATTGCAAGCCTTTAGCCGGCGTTATTTTGATGGCCGTTCAGCTAAATTGTTTAGTTATGTGTCGACCCATTGTCCGCCTATGAATAAACCGACAGTTAGCCAAAAATCATGGTTTGCACAAACATTAGCCGCGCCTGATGAACAGTGGAAAAATATTGAGCTTATGCAATTGTTGGCATTTTATCGCCATCCAGCACGTTTTTTATTGCAGCAACGACTTGGGCTTTTTTTAGAAGCCGATGAAGCGCCATTAGAATCGCGTGAACCTTTTGATTTAGATGGTCTACAGGCTTGGTCATTGCGCCAACAATTATTAGCGCATCGTTTAAATGACGATAAAATAGCTGAGGTATTACCGCTCATTCAGGCTACGGGCGTATTGCCTCAAGGAAGTGTTGGCGACATTATATTTAATGAGCAACAGGCTAAAGTTGAAGCGTTCACCGATACATTATTGCCAGATTATCCCGATGAATTTATAACGCCACTGGCGTTCGATTTAGACATAAACGGTTTTGCAATACATGGGCAATTAGAAGGGCTGACAAATGACGGTCTATTTCGTTTTCGTATGGCAAAATCAAAGGGTGGCGAGTTGCTCACGATTTGGTTTCAGCATTTGATTTTAAACTGCCTACAGCCAGAAAATATTATCTGCGAAAGCCATTGGATAACGGAAGATAAGACCTATCATTTTCAGCCCGTTGAAGATGCACACCTGCTGTTAGGTGAACTACTGGGATGGTATTGGCAAGGTTTGCAACAACCGCTACCATTATTCTCAAATACTAGTTTTGCCTTTGCAAAAGCCAGTTTAAAAGGAAATAATACTGACTCAGCGATGTTCGGAGCATGGGAAGGTAATTTATATATTTCGGGTGAAAAGAATGATTTATATTATCAGCAAGTGTATGACGACTCACCACTAGACGACGATTTCAAAGCATTAGCATTGGCTATTTATACGCCAATAAAAGCCCATCTAAGTGAGGATGAGCTATGACGGTTTTTGATGTCAATACGGTCGCCTTGCAGGATCTTAATATTATTGAGGCCAGTGCGGGAACAGGCAAAACCTATACTTTAGCTGAGCTTTATCTGCGATTATTATTAGAAAAAGACTTAACCGTTGATCAAGTTTTGGTAGTGACGTATACCCGTGCTGCGACAGAAGAGTTACGCGAACGCTTGCGTCAGAAACTGGTGGATGCACGTGATGAACGAAGTCAGCAGTCTGAACAAGAAAAAGAGGAAATAAAAAAACTTAATGTTGCTATTCAGAGTTTTGATGAAGCAGCTATTTTCACTATTCATGGTTTTTGTCAGCGCGTATTAAGTGATTATGCTTTTGAAAGTGGCTTCCGCTTTGAATTAGAGCTGGTGGGTGATGATGCAGAATTATTACAATCGGTTGCAGATGATTTTTGGCGTAAATATGTCACCACGGCAGATAAAGACTTTGTAGCATATTTGCTTGCCAAAAATGAAAGTACGGAAACGCTATTACAATCGGTAAGGAGTTATATTGCCAAACCTTACCTGAATATTTTAGCCGTGCCTGAGTGTAATGTTTCTCAACTTACACAGCAGGCTCAGCTTCAATTTTCGCGCGTTAAAGTAGCATGGCAATCGGAACAAGAACATATCATTGCAACATTGCAAAATAAGACCTTATTGAATGGCAATAAGTACCGTAAAACCAGTGTTGAAAAGTGGTTGTTATTATTGGCTGAATTATGTGAACACGATAGTTTACCCAGCTCACTTTTCGAAAACTTTGATCGTTTTACGCCTGCAAAATTAGAAGATGCACTCAAAAAGGGCCAGCATTTACCAGAGCTGAGATTTTGGGGTGAGTGTGAATTATTATTAGAGCAATTTAATCAGCTGCAACAGGGTCGAGAACTGCAACGTCAAAGTTTGCGATTGCAGTTATTAAACTATTTGCGTGAAATAGTGCCGCAACAAAAACAACAGCAAGGTATTGTGTCATACGATGATTTGTTATTGAATTTAGAGCTGGCATTGAATGGCAAACGTGGTGATTGGTTGGTCGAACGCTTGCGAGAGAATTATTGTGCTGCTTTGATTGATGAATTCCAAGATACTGATCCTATTCAATATGCTAGCTTTAGCCGAATTTTTGCAGATAGTGGTTTACCTACCTTTTTGGTGGGCGATCCCAAACAAGYGATTTATAGCTTTCGTGGTGCTGATATATTCACCTATTTAAAAGCAAAGCATGAAGCTCAACATGAACATACACTAAGCACCAATTGGCGCTCCCACCCTGATTTAGTCTCGGCAGTGAATACGCTGTTTTCTCGAAAAAAAGACGCCTTTATTTATCAAGATATTCCTTTTGTACCTGTTGATGCCGCAAGGCCGGGTCAATCGATATTAAATATTAAGCAAGAGGGTACAGCGCCATTTAATATTATTTGGGCAGCCAGTGATAAAGCGTTAACAAAAGGTGAGCTGACGGCAATTTCGGCTAATACCACTGCCAATGAAATTGCTAAATTATTAAGCCTTGCACAGAATGGCCAAGCAACACTGGGTGATGATAATGAGGCCGTTACCGGTGGCGATATTGCCGTATTAGTGCGTAATCATCGACAAGCACAAGCGGTACAATATTGCTTGCAAGTGCGGGGCATTAATAGTGTGCAGCAAGGGCGAGAAAATGTATTTTTATCGCTTGAAGCCCAAATGTTGGAAAGGGTGTTATTAGCGATTGTTGAGCCGAATAATGAAGCCCGAATAAAGGCGGCATTGACGACAAGCTTATGGGGACTGAATGCGACGGCCTTATATCAATTACAAGAAGATGAAACACAGTGGTTAGCGCAACTTAACTTCTTTTATGACTTGCATCAGATGTGGTTAAAACAAGGATTCATGTGCTTGTTCAGACATTTATTAATTGCAGGTGGTGTTGAACAGCGTCTACTCACCTTGCCAGAAGGCGAACGGCAGTTAACAAACTTATTGCATCTTGCCGAATTAATTCAAGAATATTGCAGTAGTCATAGCGAGGGTATCAGCGCTGTACTGCATTGGTTGTCGAGCCATCGCCAATCCGATAACGGCAATGATGATACGGCTCAACTCCGGCTAGAAAGTGATGAGCAGTTAGTTAAAATTATCACCATACATAAAAGTAAAGGTCTGGAATATCCTATCGTGTTTTGTCCTTTTTTATGGGATGCYAATTTACGYGCTGCGAATGATAGCGTGATTAGCTTCCATCAAGCTGAAAATGATAACCGTGCCAGTGTCGCCTTTGCTGAACCGGCATTAAGYCAAGTGGCTGAATCGGTRACRTTGGAAGARCGRGCAGAAGATTTRCGATTATTATATGTGGCATTAACACGGGCGCGAGAACGSTGTGTYATTGTGTGGGCTGATGTTAAAAATGTGGCTCAATCTGCYTTRTTTAGTTTACTTCATCCTGATTCAGATGAGGCAAAAGGGACAGTAATGCATGYCGAGTTAACGGGCTTAGCGAYATCGAGCCACGGGGCTATTACCGTTGAACAGGTTGATAGCAATGATGTGGCACTTGATAGCGATACTCACAATGTCRCTCAATCCTTATCTGCCAAAATATTCATGGGTACGATTCAACCATCATGGCGTATAGGCAGTTTTAGTGCACTGACACAGGGGCATGATGCTGAATTACCGGATTATGATAGCTATGAATCAGCAACGTCTGTGACTGTAGTACGAACCGAAGTRCAAGATAGATTTAGYTTTCCGCGTGGYGCACAAGCAGGCACCTGTTTRCATGCYATTTTTGARTTATGGGACTTCACCAGCCGTGATGAGCAGGCTTTGCAAACCTTGGTTTTACGCACCTTATTGCAATATGGCTTTGATGAAAARTGGCTAGACGTGGTCTGTCAGTGGGTGCAAGAAGTWGTAGCTACACCACTGGGCGAGGGCGAGTCGGCAGTTAGGATGGTCGATTTAACGCSAGTTAAACGATTAGATGAGTTRGCATTTTATTTTCCGGTAGCTAATTTATCGGTGACRTCYTTGCAAGATGCACTTTTACCCTTATTAGATAATGATTCTGCCTTAGCATCCGTTATAAAGCGTTTACGTTTTTATGACTTAACCGGCTTTATGAAAGGTTTTATTGATTTGGTCTTCGAACACCAAGGTAAATATTATGTGGTGGATTATAAGTCGAACCACTTAGGAAATAATGACGTTGATTATCAACACGAATCACTTGATAACGCCATGGTGRCACATGATTATCCATTGCAATACTTGATTTATAGCCTTGCCTTGCATCGATATTTAAAACTCAGACTGCCTGAYTACACGCCAGAARAACACCTTGGTGGWGTSTATTATTTGTTTATTCGAGGCATGAAGCCGGAGTGGGGCACATCGGGTATTTTTCATGACAAGCTTGATAGTGAATTATTAGAGCAGTTTGACCGTTATCTGCAAGGAGAAGGRGCATGAAACTTCTCCGACAAGCAGGCATGAGTGAGTTRGCTTATCAGTTTGCTAAGTTTATCGCACGGTTGGATAAAAAKGATGATCCTCTKATAGCCGTATCAGCGGCCTTATTGAGTGAAGCGAATAGCCAAGGACATGTTTGCTTAAACCTAGCACTGGCATTAGCTAATGAAAAATATAYGATATTGGATTTACCTGACAACAGTGCTGATTGGATCCAGCGGCTGAAGCAGAGCAATGTGGTCGGTGCGGCGGGTGAATTCACACCGCTTATTTTAACGGAGCAAGGAACATTGTACTTATACCGTTATTGGTTAGCCGAGCAGCATGTGGCGAAAGCAATTCAACAACGTTGTCAGTCCAYWKYKSWYMACMNTNCAACAMWWWKYSRAMWWMYGTYMMCWGMRYGKYSAAKNAATAWYKWYRKCAYCKAKYSKSAWAMMGTAGCGGTGTTTATGGCTTTAACACAGCAGTTCAGTGTGATTTCAGGTGGGCCAGGGACAGGAAAAACAACGATTGTATTACGATTATTGACCATGTTGTTTGCAGAAAATAGTGAGATGAAAATTGCCTTAGCTGCCCCTACCGGCAAGTCGGCAGCACGGTTGCAACAATCCATCAATGAAAGTGGTTATGAGGGGCTTGAATCCAAAACATTGCATCGATTATTGGGTATTACAGCTGACAATCAACAAGGACGATRTTCTGCACAACGACCTTTAGCCATAGATATTGTGGTTATTGATGAAGCCTCGATGATCGATATTAGTTTAATGGCCATATTAATGAATGCGTTGCCTGAAAAAGCGCGTGTAGTCTTGTTAGGCGATAGTCAACAATTAGCTTCGGTAGAGTCCGGTGCCGTATTGGCTAATTTATGCCAGCAGTCAGTGCAGTTTTCGACACCATTTTGTGATGATTTGGCTAGGGTAACAGGACAGCATATTACGGCTAGTAATAGCAATACGGTATTAGATAATGCGATTGTCGTGTTACAACATAGTTATCGCTTTGATCAAAATAGTGATATTGGTCAATTGGCTACGGCAGTCAAAACGGGCGATATGCAACCTGTATTTGATGTAGTGGCCAATGCACAAACATTCATTTGGCAGCAACACTGTGATCCAGCTAGTTTATTGGCAACTGTTGCACAGCTCTATCAGCCATTTTTGGATGCAATGAAGGCGAATGAAACCGCATTAGTGTGCTTACAAACATTTGAACAACAACGGGTATTGTGCGCTTTAAAACAAGGGCCTCAATCCGTTCAATCTGTTAATGATGCGATTGAGCGACATATTCAAAAACAAAGCTGGCGAACGCAACAAGGTTTTTATCATGGCAGGCCTATTATGGTGACGCAGAATGATTATCGTCAGCAATTATTCAATGGTGATACCGGCCTGATATTACGTGATATATCAGGCGAACTAAAAGCCTGTTTTCTATTTGATAATACACTGCATTGGTTTGATCTTGCCCGCCTGCCCGCGCATGAAACAGCCTATGCGATTACCATCCATAAAAGTCAGGGCAGTGAGTTTGATAATGTTTGTATTGTGCTCGCCGAAGAAGAAAGCCCATTACTCACCAAAGAGCTACTTTATACCGCGATCACTAGAGCGAAAAAACAGGTCATGTTATTGTGTAGCGAGGCCAWTTTAAGCAAAACAGTGCTTACGCAGCATCAGCGTGAAACTGGGTTAGCGGGATTGTTATTAGATTTAAGTAAAGAATAAGAGTTAGAAAATATTATTTAAGTTGATTTAGTTGTGATGGAGTACGAATAATTTTAAGAATGCAATAATGAAAGAGTTTTTTGATGAACAAGGTGCTTTAACGTCTGCCAAAATTAAAGTTTATAATAAATATTTAACAGCTTACCTACCTAAAGTATTGCAAGGTTTTTGACGTTGTTTCGTTGCTGATTTATTTTGTGGCTCTGGATAAATGGATCTCAGAATGGCAGTTTGTATACTGATCCACAGTCTTTACATACTTAAATAATACGCGGGAAGAATCCAACTTAGGATTAATTTGTTGTCTTTGTATACGTTTGTTACAATGTATTCCTGAGGTATATGTGAAAAGGAGGTGGGTATGTCTGTTATCACGGCTAGGATTGATGATGAATTGGAAGCAAGGCTTGCGAATTTAGCCAAATCTGCAGATAGAAAAAAAAGCTATTTTGTACGTAAGGCAATTGAAATGTCGATTGAAGATCTTGAAGATATTTATGAAGCAGAAGGCATTGTTTTAAAAATTCRGGAAGGCACAGAAAAAACGTATACATTAGATGAAGTAAAACAGGAATTAGATCTTGCAGATTAGATTTTCTTCCAAAGCGGTAAGACAGTTAAAAAAGTTAGATAAACACCGTGCCATTAGGCTTCTTGATTTTATTGAACATAAACTTGGAAAGTTAGAGGACCCTAGACAAATAGGCAAAGCTTTGCAGGGGCAATTTGTCAATTTATGGCGCTATCGCGTGGGTGATTATCGCGTTATAGTTGAAATACAAGACGATGAACTCGTTATTCATGTCATTAAAATTGGGCATAGAAAAGATATTTATTAAGCAACGGAGCATTGGTGTGACTGAAACAATCTTTATAGGGCAAAGCAATGAAGGCGAGGCGATTGCCTTATTAGCTAAGATGGCGAACCGTCATGGTTTGATTGCAGGTGCGACGGGTACTGGTAAAACCATCACCATGCAAGGGCTGGCAGAAGGTTTTAGTGAGATGGGTGTGCCGGTATTTTTGGCTGATATTAAAGGTGATGTATCAGGAGTGACACAGCCAGGTAGAGAGCATCCAAAAGTAGCTGAACGTGTTGAAATAATGCAATTAGAGGACTTTGAATTTCAAGGTTTCCCCGCTACATTTTGGGATATATTTGGTGAGCAAGGCCATCCGGTTCGAACCACTATTTCTGATCTGGGACCACTGTTATTGGCGCGATTATTAAAGCTTAACGATACGCAACAGGGTGTGTTGGCTTTGGTGTTTCGTGTGGCGGATGACAATGGTTGGTTGCTGTTAGATCTTAAAGATTTACGTGCCATGCTTAAGTTTGTGTCAGATAATGCCAGAGAATTCCGTACTTTATATGGCAATGTATCATCGGCCAGTGTCGGCGCTATTCAGCGGCAATTAATCAGTTTAGAAGATCAAGGCGGTGACCAGCTATTTGCTGAGCCGGTATTAAATTTAGATGATTTAATGCAAACCGATGAAAATGGCAAAGGTATTATTAATATGCTGGCGGCGGATAAATTGATGAACTCGCCGCCGTTATATAGCACCTTTTTATTATGGTTAATGTCGGAATTRTTTGAACARYTACCTGAGATTGGYGAYCCSGATAAACCTAAATTAGTATTRTTYTTTGATGAAGCSCATTTAATATTCARARGTGCGCCTAAAATCTTATTAGATAARATTGAACAAGTGGTACGTTTGATTCGTTCTAAAGGTGTGGGGGTTTATTTTGTTACCCAAAACCCGACCGATATCCCTGATGCCGTCTTGGGCCAGTTAGGCAACCGGATCCAACATGCTTTGCGTGCATATACTGCACGTGATCAAAAAGCAGTGAGGGYWGCKGCTGAGACGTTCCGKGATAATCCAAAACTRAATACRCGARAAGTMATTACWGAATTGGGCGTGGGKGAAGCAYTGGTTTCGCTGTTAGATGARAAAGGTCGTCCWGGMATYGTGCAACAAACATTGATTAAACCGCCTAAAAGTCARATTGGCCCTATTGATAAAAGCCAACGCGTCGTTTTAATGTCAAATTCATTAGTGGCGGGTGTATATGAAAAAACAATAGATAGAGAATCTGCATTTGAAATTTTAGCAAAGCGAACAGAGAAGCAAGCTGAAAAACAACAGGCTGAAGAAGTTAAAATAGCACAGGAAAAAGAACGTAAAAAAAATAAAAAAACGACAAGTGGTCGACAACGGCAATCGGTGATGGAGACTTTTTTGAAAAGTGCCATGCGTGCAGTGGGGAGCCAAGTTGGGCGTAAACTTATTCGAGGTATATTGGGATCGTTATTGGGTGGGAAATAAGTATGTTAGAGCTGAAAATACCGCCTCCGATATACATGTTAATCATTGCAGGCTTAATGTGGTTATTAGATAAGTATTTGCCGATTGTAGAATTCATCTCTACACCTTGGAATAATATTGGATTTTTGTTTGTTTTGAGTGCTTTTATATTAGATGGACTATCGGTTTTACAGTTTTTTCGTGTACATACAACGATTAATCCCCTTCACCCCGAAAAAGCAGAAAAATTAGTTATAACGGGATCGTACTGCTACTCAAGGAATCCAATGTATATGGGGCTTCTGTTTATGCTGTTTGGATGGGGAATCGTATTAGGGAGTGTATCTCCTTTTGTTATGCCCGTATTGTTCATTTTTATAATAACGAAGCAACAAATTATTCCCGAAGAGAAAATACTGGAGCAAAAGTTTGGTCAACAGTATAGTGACTATAAAAACAAGGTGAATCGCTGGTTATAATCAGTAAAGGGGTATATCGTTTATAATGGTTGTGGTTG
>NVVK01000001.1:10799-43288 GCA_002733335.1 Methylophaga sp. | reverse complement strand
AGTGCTTGCGTCAAAAGAAGAATAATCAAAGATGAATAAAATTATAGGTGGTTCAAAATAATGCTATTGATGAAAAATGAGAAAATATCTATAAATATTAAGCTTATTTTGAGCCTTGTTATAGGCTTAAATCTTGTTGCTTGTCAGCAGCAAGAGGAAGAGCCTGAAAAACCAGCTGCGATAAGAGCGGTTAAGTTATACACCATTGTTGATACTGAAATGAGTGCGAGTCGGGTTTATCCTGGACAGTCATCATCATCGAGTGTTTCAGAATTAAGTTTTCCCCTTTCAGAAAAAATAGCTGAAATGTTAGTTGCAGCAGGTGATGAGGTAGTAGAGGGTCAAATATTAGCTAAGCTAGATGATTCATCACTTAAGTTAGATTTACAGATTGCTCAGGCAGAATTTATGAAATCTAAAGCAGATTTTGATAAAAAAGAAAGTGATTACAACAGGAAATTACCCCTTGCTAAAAAAGGATGGATAACTGGAAATGAGTTAGACCAATCTGAAGGGGCGATGTTGTCTGCTGAACAAGAGATGAAGTTAACACATACAAAAATTGTATTAGCCAGAAAAAATGTGGCTGATACCGTAATGAAAGCACCATTTTTAGGCACAATTGGTGAGCGTGCGGTGGAAATATATGAAGAGGTATCTGCTGGGCAAAAAGTATTAACGATTGAAGGTGAAGGAGGAATAGAAGTTAAAATTGATGTGCCGGAGAAAGAATTATCGAAAATAGCGAGAGGTACTTCGGCAAGTGTTCACTTTAATGCACTCGATAAGACGTTTGCGGCAAATGTAACCGAAATTGGCTCGGTAGCAGGCCCCGGTAATTTGTTTGGTATAAAGGTTAGCTTATTGGATACGAGTGAAGAATTGAGAAGTGGAATGTCCACCGAAGTGACGCTTAATATTGAGCATAACGCTGATTTAAAGCAAAGCTATTTAATACCTTTGATGAGCATGCTAGCAGGTGATGCTGAAGTAGCAGCATACGTTTATGTTTATGATGCTAAAACATCGACTATTATAAAGCGTGCCATTACGCCCGCTCAGAAAGTGTCTGACAATTTAATTGCTGTAAAGGGTGTTCATGCGGGTGAAGATATTGTATCTGCAGGTGTTTCGTTTCTGGTAGATGGTTTAGAAGTTAAACCCTACAATACAAAATAAGAAGGGCATTATTTGCATGTTTAATCTTACTGCATTTTCAATTAATAATTCACGCTTCACTATCTTTACTGTCTTGGTTACGGTGGTGATGGGGATTTTGATATTTTTACAATATCCAAGTAAAGAAGATCCTTCTATTGTTATTCGTCAGGCACAAATAACCATTTCTTTTTCAGGGATGACACCAGAGAAAATAGAAAATTTAATTACTCAACCCATTGAAAGAAAGCTGCGAGAAATTCCTGAAATAAAGGATATTTACTCAGATTCAAAGACCGGTGTATCACTTATAAAGGTCTCAGTTCATGATAATGTTGATGATCTTGATGCTGTTTGGCAAGAGCTTAGAAACAAAATGGAGGATGCTAAACGCGACTTGCCGTCAGGTACGGTAGGGCCAATCGTGAACGATGATATTGGCTTAACGTCAATTGCTTCTATTGCCTTATGGACGGAAGGTTTTTCATTTGCTGAAATGAAAAACCATGCACAAGAGATTCAGGATAACTTATATGGTTTGGAGGGTACTCAGAAAGTTGAGATTTTTGGTGAACAGGAGGAGCGAATCTTTATTGAATTGTCAGGAAGCCAAATTGCACAATTGGATATTCAACCCAAAGTTATTGCAGATACCTTACGATCTCAAAATGTGTTATCAGCCGGAGGAAGAATTAATGCTAATGGCTTAGACATTGTTCTGGAACCATCAGGTGACTTTCAATCATTAGAAGAAATTTCCTCTATTCTGATCCCTGTTTCTGATACGGATAAATTAATTCGCTTAAGCGATATTGCTACGATTTCTCGCGAATATGTCGATCCACCTACCGCACCTGTTTACTATAACGATAAACCTGCTTTAATTTTGAGTGTATCAATACAAGATGGAGTGAACAGTATTGAATATGGTGAGCAGCTTGATCAAAAAATGGAACAGATCAGGGCGACATTACCGTGGGGATTGGAAATTGACTATGCCACTTTTCAACCTGATCTGGTTGAAGAATCGATATCGGGAGCGATCAATAACCTTTATCAAACAATTGCCATTGTATTATTTGTGGTCGTTATTTTTCTAGGCTTTAGGGCTGGTTTTATTGTCGGTGCATTTGTGCCTGTTACCATGTTAGCCGCAGTGGTAGTAATGCGTTCATTAGATGTTGAATTACAACGAATGTCGATTGCCGCCATGGTTATATCCTTAGGTATGTTAGTTGATAATGGCATCGTTATTGTTGAAAATATTGGTGTAAGGATGGCTGAAGGAAAAGATAGAATAACGGCCTCGATTCTTGCTGGCAAGTCTTTAGCGATTCCACTGCTTACATCAACATTGACGACTATATTATTTTTTGTTCCTATTGCGATGGCTGAAGGTGGTGTGGGTGAATATACCTTATCTTTGGCACAAGTGATTACCATTACCTTATTAATATCGTGGTTTTTTTCGCTTTACCTTACCCCGATGGTGAGTGCAAAATTTCTGAAGATTGAGAWAGTTNNAGNTTMRWWASYTAGTNMGTTWGNWTMRWWMGYAWYRSRTKATKSTYAWTANNGTGYWWAAAAATAGAATTATTTTTATGGCATTGATATTGGCGATGTTAATTGGTTCAGCTTCTATGCTTGCTAAAGTAGAGAAAGAATTTTTCCCATTAGGGGACAGAAATCAATTTCTTATTTATGTTGATTTGCCTGCAGGTAGTTCGATTAAGGCTATGGATGCAACGATGCAACGGCTGACACACTGGATTTCTGATAATGAAACAAATCCTGAAATTGAAAGTTCAGTTAGTTATATCGCCAGCGGTGGCCCGCGATTCTTTTTATCATTATCACCACCTGATCCWGATCCACATCACAGTTTCATGGTCGTAAACACCTATTCTAGTGATCAAGTTGATGCTGTGATTGAACGTGCGACAGCACATTTATTATCGTCGTTTCCAGAGGCACGGACGGAAGTGAAAAAAATGTGGATGGGGGCATCAGAGGCCGGCTTATTCGAATTAAGAGTCATTTCTGATGATCAAGATATACTTTTTGCAACGGCCGATGATCTTTTAGCGGCTTTACATGCGATCCCTAATATGAGCATGGTGAAGCAGGATTGGGAAAACARAATTATTAAACTGACTGCAAATGTTGATCAAGCAAAAGCAAGAGCCGTTGGCATTACTTCTGAGCAAATATCAGCAACGATAAGCGCTTATCTAAATGGAACCAGTGTGTCAGATTATCGTGAAGGTGATAGCGTGATTCCGATTGTGATTAGGGGAACAGAAAAAGCACGAAATTCAATTTCAGAAATACAARATATTAACCTTTATTCAGCGAGCCATGATACGTGRGTTCCTTTAACACAAATTGTCGATATTCAAGGTGGATGGCAATTCAGCCGTATYAAACGTGAGAATCAACAACGCACGATCACGATTTCAGCTAAGAATAGTGTGCTTACAGCGGCTCAATTATTAGAACAAATGCAGCCGGTATTGAATGATTTAACGGGGGGGAGTGTTCAGATAGAAGTGGGAGGGGAAGTAGAAGAACAAGGTGAAGCGAATAGTAAATTGTTTGCAAACTTCCCTTACGCTATTGCGCTCATCATTTTATTATTAATATGGCAATTTAATTCGTTTAGAAAAACGACCATTATTTTATTGACGATTCCGCTTGTGTTAATTGGGGCAACCTTAGGTCTTATTGTGATGGATGCTTTATTCGGCTTTATGGTGATATTGGGACTTTTCAGTTTGGCTGGAATTATCATTAATAATGGTATTGTTTTKWWYGNKCAAWTTRYWKMWKWAGAAACCAAAACATCTGATCGCTATCAAGCATTAATCAATGCCTGTCTTTCACGGATACGACCAATTTTAATAACGACACTTACAACGGTATTAGGATTGATGCCATTGATTCTTTCTAAAAGTGCATTATTTTATGGAATGGCAAGCGCCATGGCTTTTGGTTTGGCGGTGGGCTCGATAATTACACTTTTCTTTGTGCCCGCCCTCTATTCATTGTTTTTTGCTATTAGGCGAACAGTCTAATTTGTCCTATTGTTTTACAAACAGGCCTTTATCGGCATTGGTTAATAGTGCTAGTAAAGCTGTATTTGATAATGATAAGGCGTAGCCTAAGACACCACTGCCGATAATCACCTTATCAAACTCAGCTACGCTGTTATCAACAAGTACACGAATAGTGTCAGGCAGGGCAATAGGCGGCACTGCGCCAACAATATAGCCGGTAGCACTTTCAACTTCGTCAAACTCAGCCATTCTAAGTTTACGTTCGCCAAGATGTTTGCGTAATACGGCCCAATCTGCACGGCCACTTCCTGCAACAGCAAGCAACACAAACTCACCCGACTTGGTTTTAAATAATAAACTTCGCACTACGGAGTGGGGATCACGCCCTTGCGATTGTAGTAATGCTTCTAAATTACGAATGGGCTTTTTGTCTTCAGAAAGCGGGATTTCAATTACATCAAAGGCAATGTTTTTTGAAAGTAATAATTCGGTAACGGGGGATTGAATCATGCGACTACCTGATTGCGACCATTATCTTTAGCTTTATACAAATTTGTATCCCCCTGTTTCATCCATTGTTTCCAATCCATATTTTGTTGAAGACTTGCTACACCAATGCTGAGCGTCACTGCATGATTAGGTATTAACGGTAATTGTTCAAATTCTTTTCGTAATTTATTCGCAACATTTATGGCACCAGCTTCATCAGTGTTGTAAATAAGTGCGAGAAATTCTTCCCCGCCGATTCTAAACACAATATCGCTACTACGAAAAAATGTATTCAGAAATACTCCAGATTCTTTCAAAACCGTATCGCCCCCATCATGACCAAATTGATCATTAATTATTTTGAAATCGTCAATATCAAGCATGAGTATTGCCATAGGTGTATTTGAACGATAGCTCTGGTGAATTGCATTTTCAAGCGAGCTTTGTAGTAATGAGCGATTGTATAGTGCTGTTAAAGAGTCAGTGGTAGATTGTTCTATGAGTAAATAATGTTGTTTGTAAATTTCACGAGTAGAGATAAGGGCAAATAAACTTGTTCCAATGAGTACAGCGCAAAACCGTATTGCTATAGTTTGATCAAGAATATGCCATGCAGTAGGAATAACAAAGCTAAGAAAAAGAAGGTTGACGATTCTTGCTTGTTTTTGGGATAAAACAAAGTAGAACGAGAATACAGCTAGTAAGCCCCAATAAGACCCTGTTACTCCCCTTTCATAAAGTGCCACTATAGTAGAAACAGTGAGGATGAACGCTCCTAATAGATTAATTCCATTATCATATTTATTTTTGAGGCCAAGCCAGATATTGATGCTGCAAAAAGAAAGTATAACAACTATAGCAATGCCGATAATATAGCGATATTCAAGAAAGTTGAGGATAGCAAAAGGCGCTAAAAGTACAAAAGATGTTAATGATACGCCTAGCGTAGATTTCACAATAAAGTCAGGTATTTCTTTGTTGCCTAGTGCTTGCATATTTAAAGTATTTTGGCACTTCTGGTTAGAAGTGTTAACGTTTATTTATTCCGGATTTTGATAATAACATATCTTTTATGAGGATTATGTGAGTTGTTAAAGGTATTTTCTTTAAAAAAATGCCTAAATCTAGATTTTAAGGTCTGATTATCCAATCAAACCCGTAAAGGTAAAGAATATAAATACGATGAAGATAACGAAATGAATAGCCCCTTCAAGCACATTTGATTGCCCATCAGAAAAGTGAACAATAGAGGCAAGAAAGGTTATACCCAGCAAAACCATTTGGACAGGACTTAATACAAAATTAATCTCATGATGGGTGACTAATGACAAAATAATCATCGCTGGAATAGTCAGTAGAACGGTAGAAAGTGATGCACCTAATGCGATATTAATAACGGTTTGCATTCTGTTGGCAGCAGCACTTTTAATTGCCGTTAACAGTTCAGGGCTGGCTGAAATAACGGCTACCGCCAAAGCACCTAATGCCAGAGGTAGACCACTGTTACTTAAGCTTTCTGACATAAATATCGACATTAATTCAGATAAGAAGCCAATTACAGCAATACATACAATCAATACACTGGCATGGTAAACACCGTTGATATCGCCACCGTGAACTTTGATCTGTTCTTTTTCATCCGATTTATAGTCATATTGGAAAAAGTAGCTGTGTTCTTTGATTTGAATGCGGGTAAAAATGATGAACATAAAGATAAACATCACCGCTAAAAATATGAGATAGGTCGTGCCTAATGCTTCTGGGACAAACATGGGTAAGACCATGGCTATCCCTATCGCTACAATAATCATTGAGATATAGGAATTGGTGGAGTCAAAGTTGTAATCTTGCTCACCATGTTTGATGCCACCAATAATCGCAGCGATCCCGAGCAAGCCGTTAATATCAAGTAAAACTGCGGCCACAATGGTGTCTCGGGCAAGATTAATGTTTTCTGAATGACTCATCATAATGCCGATAATGAGCACTTCAACTAATACGGCTGATGAGGTTAAGATCATAGTGCCATAAGGTTCGCCATATTTCTCGGCTAACATTTCTGCATGGTGTGCCACGTTTACGGCAGCATACATAATCACGGCAAAGATAAGAAATAAGGCTAAATTATTATACAATGATGAATGTAAAATCAGATGTTCTAGTGGCGTAAGGGCAAAGAGAACAAGTAATGAAATGAAAATTGCTTTCTCATTTTTTAATATGTTTAGCATGGTTTAATTATCCTTAATATTATAATCGTGCTGCTTCAAACGTATTGCAGCTTTCGACTGTTCCTTGGCTGAAACCAATTTTGAACCAACGAACGCGTTGTTGTGATGTGCCGTGGGTGAATGATTCAGGTGTGGCATAGCCTCGCGCTTGCTTTTGTAAACGATCATCACCAATGGCGCTGGCGGCAGTGAGCGCTTCTTCAATATCACCTTGTTCAAGTATGTGTTTGGCTCTTTCGGTATGGTAAGCCCATACGCCGGAAAAACAGTCAGCTTGTAGCTCTAACATCACTGATAATTGATTGCCTTTTTCTTTACTCATTCTTTGTTGAGCTTGATGCACTTTTCCTGAGGTGCCCAACAGGTTTTGAACATGATGGCCTACCTCATGTGCGATAACATAGGCTTGGGCAAAGTCACCGGGCGCATTGTGTCGCGTTTTAAGTTGTTTGTAAAACCCTAAGTCGATATAGACTTTATTATCACCAGGGCAATAAAATGGCCCCATTGCTGCTTGGGCATGACCGCAGGCGGAGCGAACAGCATCGGTGAATAGCACTAACTTAGGTTCTTGGTATTGTTTGCCCATTTGTCTAAATAATGGGTTCCACGTGTCTTCGGTATCAGCCAATACGACACCGGTAAATTGAGCTAATTGTTGCTCTGCTGCACTAGGCCGATAGTTAGGATCCGTTTGTGTAGTGGTTTGGCTTGAACCGCCCCCTATTAAGCTCATAATGAGCTGTGGATCAACTCCGAAATACATGGCTGCCAGTGCAATAACAATAACACCAATTCCGCCTGTTTTCCCTCTGCCTCTTCGAGTCGTTTGGTTGCGTTTGTCTTCAATATTGTTGCTAACTCGTCGATTACGCCACTTCATTTTTATCTCTCTTTAATAAGGATCATTATTATATTTTGACAGGGTACTACATATTTATAACACGGTATAAGCTTATCAGAATACAATAACGACGTATAAAAAGGAGTATGACGATGTTAACGGTAATATTATCCGTTCTAGGGTTGATTTTGGGTGCAGCTGTAGCTGAAGAAGAGGGCTTAATTGTAGGGCTCTTTATCGGTGTAGCATTTGGCATGATATTGTCATTGAAAGAGCGTGTTTCCGTGTTGGAAAAAGCCTTGGCTAAAGTGAACGTTCCAACTGAACTCCCTGCGAATCATCAGCTAAAACCAGTGAGTTCATCAGTATCTGATCGCGCTCCAGAACAGGTGACAAACACGGTGACTGCAATCGACTCAGAGAAATCTGATTATGTTGATATTATCGAATCATTACGATTTTCTGAGCCGGCACAGACTACTCTAGTCACATCCATGCAACAAAAAACAATGGAATCTACACCTCTTGCTGCTGACGCTCAAAAGGTCGAAGCTAAGATTATAACTACACTGAAAAATTTTTTTACCACGGGTAATGTAGTTGTTAAAGTGGGAGCAATCGTATTATTTTTTGGCGTAGCCTTTTTGCTGAAATATGCTGCTGAAAATAGTCTATTTCCAATCGAGTTACGTTTATTAATCGTGGCTGCTTTTGGTATTGCCATGCTGCTTATTGGCTGGCGCTTACGCGGTGAAAAATTAGAATATGGTTTGATATTACAAGGTGCCGGAGTCGGGCTGCTGTATTTAACTGTATTTGCAGCGAGTAAGTTTTATCATGTGTTGCCCGTGAGTGTAACCTTTGCCATTATGTTACTGTTAGTGGCATTGTCAGGATGGTTGGCGATTAAACAAGATGCAAAATCATTAGCCATTTTCGGTACCGTCGGTGGCTTCTTAGCCCCGGTATTAATGTCTAGCGGAGGGGGCAGTCATATTGTATTATTCTCATATTATGCTGTATTGAATGTAGGCGTTTTAGGAATTTCTTGGTTTAAATCATGGCGATTCCTTAATCTTGTCGGTTTTGTCTTTACCTTTATTATTAGTGCAGCATGGGGATATAAAGCTTATCTACCTGAGCATTTTGTATCAACAGAATTTTTCTTGATCGTTTTCTTCTTGTTATTCTTAACTATTTCAGTGTTATTTGCTTTTAAAGAAGCGCCTAAATTAAAATCATATGTTGATGGCACCCTTGTATTTGGCTTGCCCTTAGTGGCCTATGCATTGCAGGGGGAACTAGTGAAACCCTTTGAATATGGCGATGCGGTTACAGCCGTTGCATTGGCGTGTATATATTTATTTTTAGCCAAACGTTTATGGATACCAGAGAAGAAAGGCGTGCGTTTATTAGCCGAATCTTTCTTGGCATTAGGCATTACGTTTGCCAGTTTAGCCGTGCCGTTATTGCTCGACGGCCGGTGGACAGCGGCTGTTTGGTCATTAGAAGGTGCGGCGTTAGTATGGATTGGTTTACGTCAGTCGCATATTGTGTCACGAGGCTTTGGTTTATTGTTGTCAGTCGGAGCAGGCCTCGCATTCATCTCGGCAAATCATCATTATTTAATGGATAGTCTGCCTATTTTAAATAGCATCTTTATCGGCATGGCATTGGTGAGTCTATCCGCTGTTCTAATCGCCTATCTTTACGATAAATATCAGCAAAACTGCCATCGGTTTGAACGGGACTTACCGATAGCTACGATTATGGTTGTTTGGGGGCTTATCTGGTGGTTTGTCGCGGGCATAATGGAAATAGATAATTTTGTTTCAAGCCAATTTAGTGCGCAAGCACATTCACTCTTAGTATTTATAGCGTTAACAAGTTTTGTACAGGCCATACTTAGTCATAAATTTTCATGGCCAAAAATCTCGATATCCTTTATTTTAATTACTCCGGTGATGGTGATGATTTTATTAATATCTGCCATTGACGATAGTTATATTTTTTCAAGCGGCGGCCCTTTTAGGCACTTTGGTTATATAGCTTGGCCAGCCATTCTGTTTGTCCATTTTTTGGCACTACGCAGAAAAGAATTAGCATGGCCTAAATCTATTTTAACGGYTTGGCATKCKGTGGGCGTTGTGRYCRTTATTTTTATTATGGTCTGGGCTATTCAGGCTTGGTTTTATACTATCGGCTGGCATTCAACTGTTTTACAAGAATGTGTCACGATATTAGCTATTGTGAGTGTGTCAGCAGCATTAATGAAATACGGTCAATTGATTGATTGGCCTATTAATAAGTTTAAACGTGCTTACTATGCGTGGGGTTTATTGCCTATTATGCTGCTTTTAGTGGTCTGGTACTTTTCCATTATTGAACATTCCGGCATCACAGCATTGATGGCTTATATTCCCATTCTTAATCCTTTGGATATAATACAAGCACTCATTATTGCTGTATTTGTGGGCTGGTTGTGGTTTATCAATAAATCAAAAGAAACTCAAATTATTGCAATGCCAGTATCGGTAATTTATGGTGTTGCAGGGGCGATGAGTTTTATTTGGCTTAACACTATCATTGCCCGTTCAGTTCATTTCTTTGCTCACGTGCCTTATCAAAGTCATGCTTTAATATCGTCAACGGTATACCAATCAAGCACCTCTATTGTGTGGAGCTTGATGGCTGTATTATTAATGACTATGGCATCAAAAAAAGCATTGCGGCTATTTTGGTTTGCAGGCGCTGGGTTATTAGCCTTAGTCGTGCTCAAATTGTTTTTTATAGATTTGGCTGATAGCGGTTCAATATCACGCATTATTTCATTCTTATTTGTGGGTGTATTGATGTTGGTGTTGGGTTATTTATCACCGTTACCGCCTAAGAAAGAAATACTGAGGCAATAGGCTTAATGTTGTTATCAATATTGCCCGTAGTGTTTTTCTATGTGGTTTTATATAAACAGTCTTAAGTTTTAATACGTTTTAACGTAAGATATGTCTTAATCTTAGTGGAGATATTAAGTAATGTTAGATACAAAAAAAATTGAAGAAGTTATTCAAACAATTAGTGATGCACTGCCATCGGGTTTAACAGGCTTGCAATCAGATGTTGAAAAAAATGTGCGTGCAGTCATGAGTGCGACGTTTTCAAAACTAGATTTAGTAACGCGAGAAGAATTTGATGTGCAAACACAAGTGTTGCATCGCACCCGTGAAAAATTAGAAGCATTAGAGCAGCGTGTAGCTGAATTAGAAAATAAATAAGAGAACAGAATGTCTGAATTTAATAATGTAACCATCACCCGCGAAGCCAATGTTTATTTTGATGGCAATGTCACCAGCCGAGCCGTCAYYTTTGCCGAYGGCACTACAAAAACATTAGGTATTATGATGCCCGGTGACTATACCTTTGGTACAGAAAAAGCTGAGTTGATGGAAATTTTAGCCGGCGAATTAGTTTATCGCCTTGAGGGTAGTGATGAATGGATTGCTATCAAAGGCGGAGAACAATTTAATGTGCCWAGCAATTCTTCATTTGATTTGAAAGTGAGTAAACTAGCAGATTATTGCTGCTCATATTTAGATTAACGATTAAATTAAAACATAAAATATACCCGTTATCATTCAAGTTGCCTATTTATAGTGCTTATAATGGATGGGCTAGCAAGGCATAATAGTGATGTAATAGCTATTCTATTGCTCACTCTTATAACGCCGCTAGCGTATTCAGTATGAGTGCTATAAATAGGCATATTGATTGGTCACGGGTACATATATCTGATGAATCCAAGGATGGTGAACAGTGAGTCTAGCAACAGTCCATAGYCGAGCAATTAGCGGCATTAATGCTCAAGCCGTTACCGTTGAGGTGCATTTGTCGAATGGGCTTCCAAGTTTAAATATTGTGGGAATGGCCGAAACGGCGGTGAAAGAAAGCAAAGATCGTGTGCGATCTGCATTGATTAATTCTCAGTTCACTTTTCCACAACAACGAATCACTATTAATCTGGCCCCCGCCGATTTACCGAAAGAAGGCGGACGTTTTGATTTGCCCATTGCATTAGGTATWTTRGCTGCATCYGGACAAATACCRCTGAGTTCWTTGGTGGATAAAGAATTTATCGGTGAATTAGGCTTAACGGGGGAATTACGTGAAGTGCGCGGTGTGTTACCGACCATATTGGCGACATTAGCAACAAAAAGACAAATGGTATTGCCAGCAGGAAATAGTGCTGAGGCGGCCTTAGTTGAGAATATAAATTGTTTTGGGGCAGATAGTTTGCTGGCAGTGTGTGCACATTTACATGGTCAGCAATTATTAGCATTTGCAGAACGGTCAGATAAAAGTAATGCGGTAGACTATCCCGATATTGCTGATGTGCGGGGGCAGGCCCATGCGAGACGGGCGATAGAAGTGGCTGCTGCTGGCGGACATTCGCTATTATTGAGTGGCCCACCGGGGACAGGCAAGACCATGTTGGCGAGCCGTTTACCTGGAATAATGCCAGATATGACTGAGGAGGAAGCGGTGGGTACCGCCACAGTACATTCTATTTCAACACGTGGATTTAATGTTGAGCAGTGGCGGCAACGTCCATTTCGCTCGCCTCACCATACGGCCTCGGCAGTCGCGATGGTTGGAGGCGGCAGCCCACCTCAACCAGGTGAGATTTCATTAGCCCATAATGGTATTTTATTTTTAGATGAATTACCGGAGTTTGATCGAAAGGTATTAGAAGTACTGCGCGAACCGATTGAGTCAGGTAAAATTACAATTTCGCGTGCAGCACATCAAGCGGAGTTTCCGGCACGATTTCAATTAGTGGCGGCGATGAACCCATGCCCTTGTGGCTATTTGGGGCAAGCACGTTGTCATTGCACGGAAGATCAAGTGCGTCGATATAAAGCTAAAGTATCGGGGCCACTGATGGATCGCATTGATATGTTAGTAGAAGTGCCACCAGTAGCAAAATCGATGTTACGCCCTACTGAAGAAGGCGAGCAAGAAGAAAATAGTATGACTATTCGCCAACGTGTCGTGGCGGCAAGAGCGCGACAAATAAAGCGAGCAGGCAAAGCTAATTATTTACTAGAACATAAAGAATTACAGGAATATTGTCCGTTGAAAGAAAGTGATTATCAATTATTAGAACACGCAATAAACCGATTGGGTTTGTCTGCCCGTGCCTATCATCGTATTTTAAAAGTTGCACGTACCATTGCCGACTTAGCCGGCTCTGCACAAATTGAAACACAGCATTTAAGTGAAGCCATAGGCTATCGTCGTTTAGATACCCAACATTGAAAGATTTAAATCCTGAGCAGCGGGAAGCGGCTCGGCATATAGATGGACCTTTACTCGTTATCGCAGGTGCAGGCAGTGGTAAAACACGGGTTATTACCCGAAAAATAGCATATCTCATTGAACAGTGTGGCCTTGCACCTCGTAATATTGTGGCGGTAACCTTTACTAATAAAGCCGCCCGAGAAATGAAAAGTCGTGTTGCTGAATTAATGGCATCGCGCGGAACGTCGGCCCGAGGTTTAATCGTATCGACCTTTCACAATCTTGGTTTAACGATTTTACGTCGTGAATATGTGCACCTTAGTTATCGAGAAGGTTTTTCAATTTTTGATGCACATGATAGCTTGGCGGTGTTACGCGATTTAATGGGCAAAGATTTTGCGGCAGACAGTGAACATGCAGAGCAATGTCAGTGGCAGATTTCTGAGTGGAAAAATAAACTCATTATGCCTGCACAAGCTATGCAAATAGCGGAAGACGATCAACAACAAGCAGCAGCAAAAGTTTATCACCGCTATGTAGAAGCATTGCAAGCTTATAATGCAGTGGATTTTGATGATCTTATTCTCAAGCCGGTTTTATTGTTTAGAGAAAACCCTGAGGTATTAAAAAAATGGCAAGCACGTATTCATTATTTACTAGTAGATGAATATCAAGATACTAACGGTTGCCAATATGAATTGGTGAAACAACTGGTTGGTATTCGGGAGGCGTTAACCGTCGTAGGGGATGATGACCAATCGGTTTATTCTTGGCGTGGGGCAAACCCTGAGAATTTAAATTTATTACAAAAAGATTATCCGCGTCTTAAAGTTATCAAGTTGGAACAAAACTACCGTTCAATGGGGCGAATATTACGTGCTGCTAATCAACTGATCAGCAATAATCCTCATATTTTCGAGAAAAAACTATGGAGTGCACGGGGCGAAGGCGATCCTATTCGTGTGATTGCTTGTCGTGATGATTTTCATGAATCAGAAAAAGTAGTGTCAGAGTTGCTTTATCATAAGCTCAAGCATAATGCTGAGTTTAAAGACTATGCCATTTTATATCGAAGCAACCATTTATCACGCCCCATAGAACAAATCTTGCGCGAACATAATGTGCCTTATGTTTTAACCGGTGGCACTTCCTTTTTCTCGCGTGTTGAAGTGAAAGATATTATGGCGTATTTGCGACTATTGGCGAATCAAGATGATGATAATGCTTTCTTACGCGTGATCAACACACCGCGACGAGGCATTGGTGCCAGTACCTTACAGAAGATTGGTAATTATGCTGCCGGCCGAAAATGTAGTATGTTTGCYGCCTGTTTTGAATTGGGTTTAGCAGAGCAGTTATCAACACAATCTATGCACCGCGTAGAAAAATTTAGTAACTGGTTAGTGGATATTGCCGATCGTGCTGAGCGCGGTGATTTATTAGAAACCATCCGCGATATGATTGAAGAAATTGATTATCGAGCTTGGTTAGAAGAAGTAACAGGCGACCCCGATAAAGCGATTAGACGAATGGAAAATGTCGAAGAGTTATTAGTTTGGATCAAACGTATTGTTGATAAAGATACTGAAAAAAAGAATATTGGTGATATTGCCGCCAGATTGACCTTAATGGATTTATTAGAACGCCAAGCAGAAGAAAATCAAGAAGATGCCGTTAGTTTGATGACATTGCATGCTGCCAAAGGTTTAGAATTCCCCCACGTTTTTATTATTGGCATGGAAGAAGAAATTCTGCCACACCGCACCAGCATTGAAGAAGAAAATATTGAAGAGGAACGACGCCTAGCCTATGTAGGCATTACCCGTGCCCAGCGTAGCCTTGTGTTTACACTGGCGAATACACGTAAGCGTTATGGTGAAAAAGTAGACTGTGAAGAAAGCCGSTTTTTRCGAGAACTACCACCGGAAGATTTAATCTGGACAACAGAAAGAACACAAGTCGATCCAGAAGAACGCAAGGAGCGTGGYAAAGCACATTTATCAAATATTCGAAGCTTGTTGAAATAAATTGTACCGCTCATTTTANNNNGCTAGCCTCAATAAAYACACGAATATAAAGAGCAGAACTCCCATTTTCATCACCACGTTTTATCTTGATCTTGAGTCTGGGGTGTGAGTTCGGTTTGAACCTGTTGCAATAAATTACGCACATTTTCATGMAGGGTGTTTGAATYYCCTGCTAYTTTAGTTGTTAATGCTATAGCTGATAAGGCTTGCGTATCTGAGAATGCGGCTTTGCTGGGTTTAAGAAAGCTTTTGACACTGTTGTCCAGTGCTTGACCGTTGCCCAATAAATGGGCGCTTGAAATCAATAAACCTGCGGCATCTTTTTTAGATAAATTAAAATCTGTTTCAAAAAGTTGTAGCAATAAGATTTTATCTTCCCTACTCATGTCGCCGTCTGCTTTAGCGGTTGCGACCATGAGTAGGGCTGTTGCATCCATTGGATTATCCATTTTGAATAGTGGGTTGCCATCATATTTATTTCGCCATTTACGGCGACGGTTCCATAAAAAAGGATTGAGACCACCAAGATCAAAGCCTGCATCAGCTAATCTGCTGAGTAGGATTAAAATGGTGACGATGGAGCCTAATAAAGCRAGCACTATATGCATAGGATTCTTTTTGAATGTTATGTGTGGGCGATAGGCTTGTCTGTAAAGAGGTAATCTTTTAATTCTTTATCAAAAGAAGGATCTTTACGGCGGATCCACTCAAGCACCATGGCCGCATGTTCTTTTTCTTCATCGCGATTATGAGCCAGAATRGCCTTTAATTCATCGTCTTTACAAGCATCAACACGTTGATTATACCAATCTACCGCTTCTAATTCTTCCATGAGTGAAACGATAGCGCGGTGCATATCTCTAGTTTGATCTGATAGTTCGTTAATGGGTTCGTGATAGCCTTCATTTGCCATGATATTTCTCCAGTTTAAAATTTGATAATACACCAATCATCAAATCCTAGCGATAGCTAATCATATCCTGTAAACTGCATTTCTTCTATAAGGTGAACCATGACTTAGTATCGGTATTATATAACGGTTAAAGTGACCGCCTTTCCCCCTAGTATCGATGAGTTTTATCTATGAGTTTTAGTTCTTTAGGTTTGTCTGAACCTATTTTAAAGGCCGTTGCTGAACAAGGTTACGACACCCCCTCTCCTATCCAAGAACAAGCAATCCCTGCTGTGCTTGCAGGTAAAGATGTAATGGCYGCAGCCCAGACGGGAACAGGCAAGACGGCTGGTTTTACTTTGCCATTATTAGAATTATTAATGAAGGGGCAAGGTGTAAAACCCAATCAAGCRAGAGTTTTAATTATAACGCCTACCCGTGAGTTAGCCGCTCAGATTGGGGAGAGTGTGAAAACCTACGGTAAATTTTTACCMTTAAGATCWGCYGTYGTYTTTGGTGGGGTAAAGATAAACCCTCAGATGATGAAGTTACGTCGCGGTGTCGATATTTTAGTCGCAACGCCGGGACGRTTACTAGATTTATATAATCAAAATGCAATACGTTTTAATGAATTAGAAATTTTGGTGCTGGATGAAGCTGACCGTATGTTAGATATGGGCTTTATTAATGATATTCGTAAAATTCTAGCCATGTTACCGAAACAGCGTCAGACCTTGATGTTTTCAGCTACCTTTTCAAATGAAATACGCACGTTAGCGAAAGGCTTAGTGAATAATCCGGTTGAAATTTCTGTTACGCCTCGTAATACTACGGTTGAAGCGGTGGAACAATGGATTTGTCCGGTCGATAAAAAACAAAAGTCAGCCTTATTAATCGCACTTATTAATGACAATCAATGGAATCAAGTATTGGTTTTCAGTCGCACTAAACATGGTGCGAATAAACTAACAACACAATTAGAAAAAGTAGGCTTGAGTGCGGCTGCAATACATGGCAATAAGAGCCAAGGTGCACGCACACGCGCCTTAGCTAATTTCAAAAGTGGTCAGATCCAAGTGCTCGTGGCAACCGATATTGCTGCGCGAGGTTTGGATATTGAACAGTTGCCGCATGTGGTGAATTTTGATTTACCTAATGTACCCGAAGATTATGTACATCGTATTGGGCGAACAGGTCGTGCTGGCGCCACCGGGCAAGCGGTGTCGTTGGTGAGTGCCGATGAGTTTAAACAGTTAGCAGATATTGAACGTTTGATTGGCCAATTAATTGACCGCAAGGTGATGGAAGGCTTTGAACCGGTGAATGCTTTACCAGAATCAAATTTAAGCAAGCGTGCTCCGCGCAATAAGAAAGCTAAAAAACCAAAAGTAGGGCATAGAGATGGTCAGCGTTCTGCTGAGAATGCGCAAGGTCATCGCAATGCGAGAAATAGTAGACGCCGCGCAGGCGGTAACGAGCGCTCAGGTAACCGTTAAATTACGCTATCGAGTGCTTGACTCACGTCTGCAATAATATCTTCTATATTTTCGATACCGACAGAAATTCGAATCAGATCGCTACTAACGCCTGCTTTGGCTAATTCTTCATCATTTAATTGACGATGAGTGGTTGAAGCAGGATGACACGCGAGTGATTTAGCATCACCAATATTTACCAAACGAAGGATCATTTGTAGTGCATCAATAAATTGGGCACCTGCGATGGCCCCACCTTTGATGCCAAAACTTAAAATGCCCGACGCTTTTCCGGAGGTAATCTTTTTGCAAGTAGCATTGAATGGACTATTCGGTAATGCCGCATAATTAACCCAATTTATCTTACTGTGATTTTCAAGATAGGCGGCTAATTTCTCTGCATTCTCACAATGCCGTTCCATTCTTAGCCCTAAGGTTTCAAGACCTTGTAATATTTGGAAGGCATTAAAAGGCGAGAGCGCTGCACCGGTGTTTCTAAGAGGAGCAACACGACAACGTCCAATGTAGGCGGCTTCACCTAATGCTTCGGTATAAATCACACCATGATAAGAGGGATCAGGTTCATTCAACATTGGGAATCGCTTTTTATTTGCTACCCAATCAAATTTACCTGAATCTACAATAGCGCCACCGATAGAGGTGCCATGACCACCGATATATTTAGTCAGTGAATGCACTATAATATCTGCACCCAGTTCAAAAGGACGGCATAAATAAGGCGTGGCAACGGTATTGTCTACGATAACAGGGATGCCATGGCGATGTGCAATCTCAGATAGTTTTTCAATATCCACAATATTGCCAGCGGGGTTACCTATAGATTCACAAAAAATGGCTTTGGTATTGTCATCGATGGCATCTTCAAAACCTTGGTAATCATCAAAAGAGATCATACGAACATTGATGCCTTGATTGGGTAGAGCATGTGCAAACAGGTTATAGGTGCCGCCATATAACTGGCTAACACTGACAATATTATCGCCTACAGTGCATATAGCTTGGATGGCATAGGTAATTGCCGCCATGCCAGAGGCGACACCCAATCCAGCAATGCCACCTTCCATTGCTGCAATGCGTTGTTCTAGCACATCAGTTGTGGGGTTCATTATGCGGGTATAAATATTACCAGGAACTTTGAGATCAAATAAATCGGCACCGTGTTGAGTATCATCAAAGGTATAGGATGTGGTCTGATAAATAGGAACAGCAGCTGCTTTCGTTGTCGCTTCTGATGTATAACCATGGTGTAATGCAAGTGATTCAAGTTTCATAAAATTATCCTAAAATTTAATTCCATTTAAAATCTGATGTTGATTTTTCTGGTCGATATTTAAGCTGCACACCTTGTAAGAAATTGCGCAATATTTGATCTTTACAAGCACGAAAATGTTTATGGTCAGCACGACGGAAGAAAGCGCTTAATTCATGTTTACTAATGCGTAAATCAGCGAGCAATAAGATGGCTAAAATATCTTCATCTTTTAAATTCAACGCGATTTTTAATTTTCTGAAGATGATATTGTTATTCAGCTTCTTTTCAGGTTTAGGTTGTTCACCGTCTCGTTTACCACGGAGATCGTTAATCAAACCGTTTAAGAATGTAGCTAATTGCACGTCGCCACAGTTCACATACGTCGGGTCTTCTTCTTTTTTCATCCAGTCACTGATTTGTTCCCGGCTGACTTCAGCGTCAGCTTGGGCAAAGATGGCTATCATTTTTGAATCGTTAAAATCAAAAACGTAGCGGATACGGCGTAAAACATCGTTATTAGTCAAAGGTAATCCTGAGTTAAAGCGGCCATAATTGAACACCAAGCCACATAAAATAGAGTGATAAAGCTAAACATAATAGCGTAATTAAGCTATAGAGAGGTTGAAAGCCTGTTTCTCGGAGCTGATTAAAACCGATATAAGCACCAATCGCATTCACAAAGAATGAAAACTCACTGACAACTAGTAATGTTAATAATGGCAAACTGGTGAGGCCATCATCAGCGAGCTGGCTCCCTCTGAGGACGACAAGTAAAAGAAACGAGCCTAAGGCAAGTGCAACATAGGGAAAGTCACGTGTTGTCATGAGTTTGTCTCAGACCAAACAGCATATTCATTGCCATTTGGATCGCTAAAGTGAAAGCGGCAACCACCAGGAAAGGAAAAGACGGCTTGTAGTATTTTGCCACCTGCATTCTCAATTTTAGACTGTGTATCGGTCAAGTTTTTGCTATAAAAAACAGTCAGGGCACTGCCATTTTTCGTGGAAGATATGAGATCAGACTTGTAAAAACCACCTAAAACCCCGGCGTTTGAGAAGGTCGTATAATCGGGGCCGCAATCAGCAAAAGACCAATCAAAAACAGTACTGAAAAATACTTTTGTTTTTTCAATATTTGTGGCTGGAAACTCTAAATAATCGATTTTTTCATGTTGACTCATTACTGGCCTACCTATAACGTTAATTCAAATGTTGTGGAACACGCTAGGTGCCCATATTAATTTAAGATATAAAAAAGCCCGCAAAAGCGGGCTTATTAAAATGATGTTTTTTAGTTAGCTGCAATCATATGATCAACGGCTGCTTTCACATCGTCGTCACTTAGGCCTGCATTACCGCCTCGTGCAGGCATCATATTAAAACCATTGATGGCATTGGCATATACTTTATCCATGCCCTTTTCAATTCGGGGAGCCCAAGCATCTGCATCGCCTATTTTAGGTGAATTCATCATGCCCGTGCTGTGGCAGAGCGSACAGGTTTGGCCTACGATTTTTGCGCCGACATTATCTGAAGAACTTATTTCAGTGGTGGCAGCGGCTACAACGGCTACTTCTATTACAGGTGCTTCACCGACATTAACTTGGGCAACAGGTTTAATGCGTTCAGCCACATCTTCGGCAGCCATGCTTTCAGGTGTTACCGTGCCGTTTGCGACATCTAGCATTGTTGATAGGATGACATTGACTACCCCAAAAACAATAATAAAAATAATAATACTACCGATGAAGAATTTACCTGTGTTTTGTGAAGTCATGAAAATACCCTAGAAATAGCATAAAAAAGGTCATTATACGATGTTAAGCTGTTTGGTGGAATAAATAAGCTAAACTCTGAACAAGCACTGTTCTCTGGAGTTCAGCTTAATTACGCTTCAATGGGTGTTAATGCTAATTTTCCGATAGTTGATCCTGATAATAGTTGCTTATGGGCCCATTCAATATTGTCGCTATTGATTGGACCAATTGTCTTGGTTAATGTGCTTATAATTTTGCCATCATCAAGTAGTTGGGCAATAGTATTGAGTAAATTATGTTGCTCAATTATGTCGCTCGTTTTAAACATAGATCGTGTAAACATAAACTCCCAAACAAAGCCGACACTTTTTGATTTTAGACAATCTAAGTCGTGTTTTTCCTGTGTGCCATCGATGCTACAGATCATGCCCTGTGGTGCGATAAGTTCTGCCATGGCGGCAAAGTGGTGATCGGTATTAAGCAGGCATAATATATAGTCAGGGTCATTTAAGCCTAGCGTGCGATATTGTAATATCATCTCACCATGATGATTTATCACATGATCAGCACCGCGTTCATAACACCATTGCTCAGATTCAGCGCGAGAAGCGGTAGTAATAACATTGAGTCCGGCTACTTTTTTTGCTAATTGAATAGCAATAGAGCCGACACCACCTGCACCACCAATAATAAGAATATTTTTACCTTCATCATTTTCTCGGTTAATGCGCAGGCGAGAAAATAATGATTCCCATGCCGTAATACTGGTTAAAGGCATCACTGCTGCTTCAACGGATGTAAGTGTTTTGGGTGCGTGACCAACAATACGTTCATCAACAAGTTGGTGGCTAGCGTAACAGCCAGGACGCGTGAGATCGCCAGCATAAAATACCTTATCACCCACTTTAAATAAGGTGACGTGATCACCTATGGCAGTAACGGTGCCTGTTGCATCCCATCCTACAATTTTAGCGGAGGGTAAATTACCTTTTATACCTGCTCTGATTTTTGTGTCGACAGGGTTAACAGCAATAGCATCAATTTTGATTAAAAGATCGCGACCACTTGCCTGCGGTGTTGGCTGATCAACTAGCTGTGCTGGTGTATTATTACTGCTAAATCCAAATATTTTCATCTTTTTACCAGATCCAAAATTAGTATGATTATTCAATTACTATATCGTTATTTATAACAAAATAGGATAATTTTTGTAATTACAGCTTTAGCTATACGTCTATCTTTTAAGTTTGGTTATAACAATGATTAAATCAAACTAAATTAACTTAAAATTATAGAGAGGGAATATTATGGGTATTATGAAAAAGACAACTGGTTTGGCAATGGCGATAGCTGCAGCAAGTTTGGTAGGTTGTGCAGCTACATCAACAACAGCAAATACTGCGAGTGCAGAAGTGGTGCATTGCTATGGTGTGACAGCGTGTAAAGGGCATAACGATTGTAAAACTGCAGAAAATGCGTGCAAGGGCCAAGCCGCGTGTAAAGGGCATGGCTTTGCTGCAATGTCAGCAGAAGAATGTGCTGCCGCGGGTGGTACGGAAGGAGCATAAAGATAGAAGGCTAGAAGTAAGCTATCTTTTTTAATTAGAGACGCCGTGTTTTCAACATTATGATAACACGGCGTTTTTTAACGAGAGTTCAATTATGGCACGTCCTTTTTTGGGTTTTGGTTTAGGGCTTCGTACCGATCACTACCAATATATTATTGACAATAAACCACCCGTAGATTGGTTTGAGATTATTTCTGAGAATTATATGGTGCCCGGTGGAAAACCATTAGCCCATTTGGATAAAATTCGACAAGATTACCCAATAGTCATGCACGGTGTATCCATGTCGATTGGCAGTACGGATGCTTTAAATTTAGAGTATCTAAAAAATTTAAAACAGCTTATGAATCGTGTTGAACCACAGTGGATTTCCGATCACTTATGTTGGACGGCAGTAGACCATATTAATAGTCATGACTTATTGCCGCTTCCTTACAATAAATCAACGATTGCTCATATTGTTGAACGTATTAAACAAGTGCAAGATATTCTTGGCAGGCAAATGCTGATAGAAAATTTATCTAGCTATGTGACATACAATAATTCTGAAATGCCAGAGTGGCAATTTGTAAATGAAATAGCGAAACAGGCAGATTGTTTTATTTTGCTCGATATTAATAATATTTTTGTCAGTGCAAATAATCATCACTTTGAAGCAAAAGAGTATGTGAATGGAATCGATAATGACCGCGTGATGCAATTTCACCTTGCTGGCCACAGCTATAATGGCGAGATGATTATTGATACTCATGATCATGATGTCTGCGATCCAGTATGGGATTTATATGAATATGCACTTGGGCGTTTTGGTGCGGTGAGCACAATGATTGAACGCGATGATAATATTCCACCGTTTGCAGAATTACGCCAAGAATTGGCTATTGCTGAGAAAATTGCAGCTAAGGTCTTAACGGCGGAACAACTGCAAATCAAGCATAAAGTAATGTTACAAAGGATGGCCTAATGTCAGAATTACATACATTACAAAACCACTTTATAAACTATTTATTAGATCGACCGACAACAATCGTCGATGAAATTGAATCAACGCCCATGCTTTCGGCAAAAGGGCGACTTGATCTTTATGCCTCAGCGTATAGGCTTCGCCTGAAAGAGGCGATGGCTACGGATTATGGCAAGCTGGCTTCGTATTTAGGGGAAGATCGTTTTGAACAATTAATGGATAGTTATATTGATAAATATCCATCACATACTACAAACTTGCGCTATTTTAGTATCTATTTACCCGAATTAATACACGATGAGGCGGCTTATAATCATCTTCCTGAGCTTTATGAATTAGCCTGCATCGAACGTGCTTTTGCTGATAGTTTTGATGCGAAAGATCTGACTGTTTCAACAATAAACGATCTGGCAGAACTACCGGAAGAAGCGTGGAGCACACTGAAATTTAAGTTTCAGAAATCAGTACAAATATTATGGCTAGAGCATAATAGCTTTCCAATTTGGAAAGCCTTAGCAGAAGAAAAAACGCCACCCAAAGCGGAGAAAGATAATACTTCGGCGTGGATTTTATGGCGACGCTCAGACTTGATTAGTCATTATAGAGTCTTGGCAGAAGAGGAAGTGGCAATATTGGCACTGGCAATAAAAGGTGACAGTTTTGCTGTGATGTGTGAAAAATTATTAGATTTCTACGGTGAAGATGAAACACCGATGAAGGCGATTAGYYTTTTGCAATCATGGATTAGCGAAGAAATGTTGRCRGGCTTTGACTATTAAATTTAATTATCTTTTTTCCCTGCTTGRTAGGCGGCRATTAAMAGTGATTTAAATTTKGGATGTTGATTGATATCRTCAATATCTAATTGTTGTTTAATCAATGAAGAAAGRGTATTGAATARCTCATCTTSGTRCCAKYGTTGYTCAAARCCTTTTTGATCAAACTGACTGTCTTGCATAAAATTGGCGGCTGARCCTTTCACATCGCTAAAATGTACTTCTTCGCTTAGCATTATTTCATATTCGTATGAATAACTATCAATATTATTTAGCCGTGCTAATAATTGATGTAATGGTGGAATAGCGCCATGTTGTGTCATTAATTTATCAAGGTCTAAAATGAYGGTTGGCGTTAAGGTTTTGCCTTTRAAATTAAATTCGATCTTGGCTGTAATTTGGTTAGTCATAATAAACGCTGCAATTCAATTAAATAATCTGATTCTGATGGGGCCTGATTATTACGTTGRGCCGTCCATAAACTTTCCGTTAAGCATTCCATCATATGATGTTCRGTATCGTGGGCTTCGCCAAATTTAGCCTGTAATTGTTGATAAAYAGTGCGAATTCCRGCAGGACGGTCAGTTGATATTTGTTCGTGTAGTGAAATATGTAAACCCATRTGAAGAAAAGGATTTGTTTTACCKGCTTCAACAAAATATTCTTGTTCTAARCTGGCATCACTMTTAAATATTTCATGRTATTCAGGATGYTCAYTGATAATATTAGCWATGATGGATTCTAAAGCAGATARYGRTTCATTCGCTTGTTGYTTCTTCCAWACATCATGATACATTTGACGTAATTGTTGGCGGTTTCGTCCGAACATTAGGCGGCGACCTTTTTCTTTTGTTGCCGACGAAAGTCATCGCATAARTAAGAGACAACACAACGGCTACATTGTGGCTTTCTGGCGATGCACACATAACGGCCATGCAAAATTAGCCAGTGATGTGCATCTTGTTTGAATTCATCAGGCACCACTTTCATCAGCTTATCTTCAACAGCMCGCACTGTTTTMCCYTTGGCAAGGCCRGTACGRTTTGAAAGYCGRAATAAATGGGTATCAACTGCRATTACAGGATGTTTGAACACGGTATTYAAAATAACATTTGCCGTTTTACGYCCSACGCCGGSTAAGGCTTCRAGKGCWTCACGATCGTCAGGTACTTCGCCATTATGCAATGCTAATAATTGCCGACAGGTTTTAATTACATTTTCGGCTTTACTATTAAATAAACCGATTGTTTTGATATATTGCTTGAGGCCATCAACGCCTAAATCTAAAATAGTTTGTGGCGTATTGGCGACAGGATACAGTTTGTCCGTTGCTTTATTGACCCCGATATCGGTGGCTTGTGCCGATAAAATAACGGCAATTAACAGCTCAAATGTACTCTGGTAATGGAGCTCGGTCGTGGGCTCAGGATTGCTCGCTTTAAGGGTCGCRAAAAACGCATGTCGTTGAGTCTGATTCATGCTTCAGCGGGCAGTGCTTCTACTTCAGAAAGAGGCTCGACTTGTTTTGTTGATTGGCGTGCATCAATGACATTTTTYAATGCGACGATCAAACCTAAYCCKATAAAGGCACCGGGCGGTAATAATGCTAATAAAAATCCGCGRTAATCTTCAAAGACAGTAATGGTYARGTTTCTTGCCGCTTCACCAAACATTAAATGTGCTTCACTGAATAATGTMCCTAAGCCGATGACTTCACGCATCGCGCCTAGCAATACTAATACAGCGGTAAAACCAATACCCATCATTAAGCCATCAACCAATGCGGGGCCRACTGGATTGCGTGAAGCAAAGGCTTCTGCTCGGCCCGTRATGGCACAATTCGTTACAATTAACGGGATAAAAATACCCAGAATCAAATAAAGTTCATGGAACCATGCATTCATCGATAATTCRATAATGGTTACGATTGAAGCRATAATTAAYACAAAAACAGGTAATCGGGCTTCATCAGGAATATGTTTRCGTAACAGTGATATTAAGCCATTAGAGGCYACYAAWGTTAGAATGGTCGCTARGCCTAATCCCAAGCCATTGATAACCGTATTGCTCACCGCAAGCAGAGGACATAAGCCCAATAGTTGAACGAGGGCGGGGTTATTTTTCCATAAGCCATCACGGATAATGGGGCTGTATATATTACTCATTATTTAATTGCTCCATATTTAATTGCTTTGGAGAAAAACAGTGCTCATTCTCAGACGTGCTTGCACAATCACTGGATGCTGTGTCAATGTTGGTATTGCTAGCCGTTTGAGCGAATAATTCATCGCGGTGTTGATTGAAATACTGTAATGCATTTTTCACTGCTAATACGACTGCACGCGGGGTAATTGTAGCACCTGTAAATTGGTCAAAATCACCRCCATCCTTTTTTACTTTCCATTTCGAATCAACAGGGTTTAGTAAAGATAAGCCATTAAACGCTAAGATCCAATCTGCTTTTTTAAGATCAATTTTATCACCTAATCCCGGTGTTTCTTTGTGGTGAATAACGCGAACTCCGGCGAGAGTGGAATCATAATAAATACCAACAAGTAATTTTATTTCACCATTATAGCCGTTGGGGGCAATGCTGGTGAATACGGCTGCAACGGGGGTATTTCCTTTRCGAGCTCGATAAACTTGTGTGATGTTTTTAGTATGCAATTCAGCCGTTTCTGGCAATGTAATGCTATCCGCTAAAATATCATTATCATAACGTTTTGTATCGACTAAGGCATTGAGTGCCGACAATAATGCTTGTCGCTCATTTTCTAAAATTTGATCGCGTGTATTTATTTCAGTGAGGCTGACTAAGCTCGTTGCTACAATAGCAAACACTGCCAGCATCAAACTGATTTTTAGAATGTGACTTTGCACCGGATTCATTATTTCGCCCCGTAGACTTTGGGTTGGGTGTAATAATCAATCAATGGCACCATCATATTCATTAATAACACAGCAAAGGCAATGCCATCAGGATAGCCACCCCAAACACGAATAATATAGGTAAGCACGCCTACACCCGCACCGAATACAATTCGGCCTTTAACGGTTGTCGATGCAGTGATCGGATCGGTAGCAATGAAGAATGCACCCAACATGGTACCGCCACTTAATAGATGAAAGAGTGGTGAACCTGAGCTTTCTGGGCTAACAAAGCAAGTGATCGCACTGATGATGACTAGGCTGGTCAGCATAGCAACGGGAATATGCCAGCTAATAACGCGACGGTAAATTAAATATAAACCACCCACAGCAAATAGGACGTTGATCCATTCCCAGCCTTTACCACCAAACAGGCCAAAGAGAGGTTGTTGAATAATATCACTTGGGCTTTGAAGTAAGCCGATTTGTGTTTTCATCGCATCAAGGGGGGTTGCACCTGATAAAGCATCAATGCCAATGCCCGCACTGATTTGGCCGGTGAAGATCACTTGRAATGCCGATGTAAAATCAAGCGGATGTTCACTGAGTGYTGAAACGGGTAACCATGTTGTCATTTCGAGTGGAAATGAAATCAGTAGAACCACATAAGCGACCATTGCCGGATTAAAGGGGTTATAGCCTAATCCACCGTATAAATGTTTAGCGAAGATAATGGCAAATAATATTCCGACAGTGATTAACCACCAAGGCGCTAACGGAGGTAATGCGATAGCGAGTAACACGGCAGTAACAATGGCACTGCCATCGGTCAGAAAGGGTTTTAATGGCCGATTACGTAGCTTCAGCATTAATGCTTCTGCAAGCAACGCTACTACGATGGCTAAGGTCATTGTGATAAGTACGCTAGGGCCAAAGAAATAGACAATGCCTATTACGGCAGGCACGAGCGCTAGCAATAATTGCAGCATTTGCAATGTTACGCGGTTGGTGCCTGATAAAAAGGGYGATGATAGACGACTTAATGGCATCAGTTGTTCTCCACATTATCAGGATTATTGGCTTTTAAAGCGGCTTCTTTTTCTTTCGCTGCTTTGGTGGCCGCAAGTGCTGCTTTACGTTGGCGTTGTCGCTCTTGTTTTTCTTTTTTCTCTAATTCCAGCCGTTCCAAACGATTCTCATGGCGAACACGGGCAATATCCGATTTTAAGGTTTCTTGTTGCTGAGTCATTATTTCTGTTTTAGCAAAACGGAAATAATGCACCAAAGGAATCTTRCTWGGGCAAACATAGCTACAACAGCCACACTCGATACAGTCAAATAAATTGTATTCTTGTGTTTTTTCTAAGTCTTTAGCACGTGCGTGCCAGTAGAGTTGTTGTGGTAATAAACTAACAGGGCAGGCAGTGGCACACTCACCACAGCGAATGCACGGCAGGGGTTGGGTAGTAGGTGCGGCATCATCTACACCCACTAAAATGCAGTTAGCTGTTTTGGTAACAGGCAGCTGATCGCCCGAAAGGTTATAGCCCATCATTGGGCCGCCTAAAATAAAAGGTTCGTTCGGCTGGCGCTCTGTTTCGCAGAATSYYRATNRYGCNTTYATGRGWRWGCSSANRCRRYGKTYSANMWSKYRCMGGCNNGYTTCWYRYCNRTASMKGTCACGGTAACAATGCGTGAAATAAGCGGTTCGCCATGTTTAATGGCACGGCCTATTGCGTAACTTGTGCCGACATTGTGACAAACAATACCTAAATCAATAGGTAGGCMRMYRMYTGGCANNCTKSMYSRMCYGTTMYWWMKYSSRYTRRYTRWKWKWSRSYGMSSKSMGRRYRWYGMRYTKSAACKCTCACTACTTTGGTATTGTTTAAATTGGAGCGGACTGTTAAAGCCGCCTTCATGGCAGCAATGGCTTCAGCTTTATTATCTTCAATGGCAATAATGCAATTTTTAACCCGAAGGGCATAGTGCATAATCTCAATGCCATCAAGAATGCCTTCTGCACGTTCACGCATAAGCATATCATCGCAGGTGATATAAGGTTCACATTCGACACCATTTAAAATCARTGTTTCAACGTGATGATGYACGCCGGGATTAAGCTTAATAAAACTTGGAAATCCCGCRCCACCYAGTCCAACAATACCTGCCTCACGAATGTGTTGGCGGATATTATGTTCGGATAATTGGGTAAAATCTTCTGTCCCATTATGTTCAATCCAACGGTCTTCACCATCCGTTTCAAGCGTAATACATAAAGCAGATAAACCGGATGGATGGGGAATAGGCTGTTCATCAATCGCTGTGATTGTACCGGAGCTAGGCGCATGCAAATAGACTGACAGATGCCCTTCAGCGCGCGCGATTTTCTGGCCTTTTAAAACAGTATCACCGACCTCTACAACAGGCACAGAGGCTTCCCCAATATGCTGTTGTAGCGGCAATATGAGTTTTTTACTTATAGGTGTTTGTCGAATGGGCGTTTGCGTAGAACGTTTTTTCTGACCATCGAGCACTAAACCACCGGGGAATGAACCTAATTTATCCGTCATGGCGGCCCCCAATTTTAAGATCGATATGATCGGGGTCAGGCCAACGCCATGTATTTGGATTAGGTGCTGTTTCAACCATATCAATGCAATCTACGGGGCAGGGTGGCACACATAAYTCGCAGCCAGTACATTCATCTGTAATAACCGTATGCATTTGCTTTGCCGCCCCTAAAATAGCGTCGACTGGGCATGCTTGGATRCAYAAGGTRCAGCCAATACARCGATCTTCAACAATGACCGCTAATGTTTTTGGTTTTTCTTCGCCACATTCTTCATTAAGTGGTTTAACATCAACTTCAAGTAGATCGGCCAAGGCTTGAATGGTTGTTTCACCACCAGGTGGACAGCGGTTAATATCGGCTTCACCTGCAGCCATGGCTTCGGCATAAGGCCGGCAACCGGGAAAACTACATTGACCACATTGTGTTTGAGGCAATAATTTATCAAGTTGATCGGCAATAGGATCGCCTTCGACCTTAAATTTAATCGAAGCGTAGCCTAATAAAAGGCCAAACAGTARCGCCATTCCTGTGATGGCTAGGATCGCATACAGCATGATTAATCGACCAAGCTAGCAAAGCCCATAAAGGCCATAGACATTAAGCCAGCGGTAATTAAACCAATAGCTGCACCTTGAAAAGGAACAGGCACATCAGCAGCATCAATGCGCTCACGCATGGAAGCAAAAATAACGAGCACGAGTGAAAACCCCAGTGCAGCACCAAAGCCATAAAGCCCTGATTCRATAAAGCCATGATCTTCTTGCACATTAAGCAATGCCACACCTAATACGGCACAGTTGGTAGTAATGAGGGGTAAGAAAATACCCAGAACCTGATACAGTAAAGGRCTGGTTTTGTGCACCACCAATTCTGTAAATTGCACAACAACAGCAATAACAAAAATAAARCTAATCGTGCGYAAGAATTCGATACCTAAAGGGGCAAGTAGATATTCATTAATCAGATAGCTGGTGAGTGACGACAAGGTTAAAACAAATGTTGTCGCCAGCCCCATTCCCATTGCTGTTTCTAATTTACGAGAAACACCCATAAAYGGRCATAAYCCTAGRAATTTAACTAAGACAATGTTGTTGACCAGAATGGTGCTAATTAATATGAGGGCATATTCTGCCATGAATTANCNNCNTACTTAAATTTACCACGATTTAAGAATGATCTATTTATCAGGGTAATGGTGTTAATTTATAGCCGATAAGTATAGCGTATTTTAGGCTRGAATCGTAGTGTTATATTCCAAATAGTGCTTTTTTATTAATATGTTATACGATTTTATTATATTGATATAAGCGATATTATTGTTTATTTTTGACGACGCTGACGAACTGCTTCAGCCAGTTCATGCAACAGTACTTCACTGTTATCCCAAGCCATACAAGCATCAGTAATACTTTGACCGTAGACTAATTCTTTGCCTTTTTCAGTATTTTGTCGACCTGCAACGAGRTTGCTTTCTAGCATAAGCCCCATGATGCGTTTTTCGCCATTGGCAATTTGATTGGCGACATCGCGACAAACCACTTCTTGTTGAATATGGCTTTTWCCGCTRTTCGCATGGCTACAATCCACCATAAACAAGGCYCTTTGTCCTGTMCGACCAATWGTYTGTGCTGTTTCTTGAATGCTWKCGGCATCATARTTYGGTTTTTTACCACCCCGTAATATTACATGGCAATCAGGATTMCCCGTCGTTGARAATATCGCAGAATGTCCTGCTTTGGTGAGTGACATAAAATGATGGGGTTTAAACGCAGACATACAGGCATCTATAGCAATTTGAAGGCCGCCATCGGTCGCATTTTTGAAGCCTATTGGACATGACATGCCAGAGGCTAATTCACGATGTGCTTGGCTTTCTGTTGTACGTGCGCCGATTGCACCCCATGAGACTAAATCGGCAATGTATTGMGGACTGATCAAATCGAGGAACTCAGTCCCAGCAGGCACGCCCATTTCAGCAAGGTCAAGCAATAGCTTTCGAGCAAAACCTAAACCGTCATTAATTTTAAAACTGCCATCGAGATAGGGGTCGTTGATTAAACCTTTCCAGCCCACCACTGAACGAGGCTTTTCGAAATAAACACGCATAATGATGTGTAGCTCATCTTTTAATTCATCAATAAGCGGTTTTAGATAATTTGCATATTCACGCGCTGCCACAGGGTCATGAATTGAACAGGGGCCAACAATTACGACGAGACGATCATCTTCACCGTGAACTATTTTTTGAGTAATATTCCGCGCATTGAATACGGTTTCAGAAGCGAGAGAAGTGATGGGATATTTTTCATGTAATTGAACAGGGGGCAGAACTTCTTGTATTCCGGAAATGCGTAAATCATCGGTGCTGTAGAGCATGAAACTTTGACCTAAAAAACGTTAAAGACTCATTCTACCTGTTGGCTGATTTTTCTGCTATGTTTGAATTCATTATCATGCTTGTCAGAAGCGCGTTTAAATGTCATATTAAACTTGTAATATGCAAGGTTATAAGTGATAACTCCTAATATTCAAGGATGATAAATATGAAAGAAAAAGAATTCTATGCTGGTATTGTTGAATCGTTTAAAAAAAATCATATTAGATATCAATCTACCTATGATGATTTAATCGATAAGTTCGGCTCCACAATTCGTCATATTCCTGAGCGCGTTAATARAAAGTTAGTTGATTCCAATATATTAACGACGTTAGGGCAATATGTAACATTTCTTGATGATACCGATGCAAAAACTGCATTATTATTAGAGGGGAATGATGTTCTAAAAACAGTCTACTTGCGCCTTAACGAGCATTTAGGTGAAGAAACATTTGTAGGTGATTGGTATACCGTAGAGCAATCGAATGTTGATCAGTTTGCAAAGATAACGGGGGATCAACAATGGATCCATACTAGCCCTGATCGTGCAAAAAAAGAATCACCCTATAGAACAACCATTGCCCATGGATTTTTAACACTCGCTTTAATTCCATTTTTGACAGACAGTGTTGACCCAGAAAAGAATATTTATCCCGAAGCAAGAATGGTTGTGAACTATGGCCTTAATAGCGTTATTTTTCCATTCCCAATTAAAATTGGTAAACGCATTAGAGCGCGCGCGCGGATTACAAAGCTTGTGCCAATGAAACGTGGGCTGGAAGTTGTTCGTGAAATAAAAATTGAAATTGAAAATACTGCTCGTTCTGCATGCATTGCTGAAACGGTGGTGCGRCTTTATTTYTAAYG
>NVVK01000001.1:0-10794 GCA_002733335.1 Methylophaga sp. | reverse complement strand
CGCCGCACCACWGTTTTCAATTTTTACGTTAAGTGCTCACTGGAATGTTGGTGAATAAATCTGCATTCAACCAAAGGTGAAGCCAAATACTAGCGGCATAGCCTAATGCAATGGCCCAAATCCACTTTAGATGTGCCATAAAAGTGTATATACCACTGGCCTGACCCATAACAGCAACACCAGCAGCAGAGCCGATTGATAGTAAAGAACCACCCACACCCGCTGTTAATGTGACTAATAACCACTGGCCTAGATCCATTTCAGGCATCATTGATAGCACAGCAAACATTACCGGGATATTATCAATAACAGCAGATAACAGACCAACAAGGATATTGGCATTTGTAGGGCCTAAATCAATATACATCAGTTGTGAACCTACRGTTAAATAACCAATTGTTCCAAGRCCACCGACACAGAGAATAATGCCATAAAAGAACATTAACGTATCCCACTCAGCACGTTCTAAYTGTTTGAAAACATCGAAAGGTTTACCTGGCTGTTCCAAACCTTCAATCACTAAAGTTGTTTGGCCACCATATGCTTCTTCTAGCATGCGTTTGTCGCGCATTTTGAGGAAGTAACCATAAACTTTTAAAAATCCTAAACCAGTCATCATGCCGATAACAGGTGGAAGATGTAGGAAGTTGTGTGCACAGACTGCCATTGTAATGGTGAGGATAAATAGGAARATAACCGTAAATGCCCCCTTCTTTAAGGTRGCTGTTTCATTGCTTGCTTGAGGAACTTCACTGCTCACAAAGAAAGACATAATGACAGCAGGTATTAGCCAGTTGACAACTGAAGGTGCAAATAATGCAAAGAACTGTTGGAAATCAACAACACCTTTTTGCCAAACCATCAGTGTTGTAATATCACCAAATGGGCTAWATGCGNCCNNWSSGKYMTTKGCBKYHRSWMYRWTSKYRMTGCMKGCNAKSGYRRCKMRYTKANWRATNKWGTCSCRMCKRCANGMYRTKGCGACCGTGGCCATTAATAAGGCCGTGGTTAAGTTGTCAGCAATAGGTGAGATAAAGAATGCCAGTAAACCTGTTAGCCAGAAAATAGTACGTAAAGAGAATCCTTTGCTGACTAACCAGCTACGCAGTGCGTCAAATACGCCGCGCTCACCCATGGTGTTGATAAAGGTCATGGCTGCTAATAAGAATAAGAATAATTCGGCATATTCAAGTAGGTTAYGGCGAATCATGATTTCGGCAGTATGATGAAATGCAGTRTCAGCTTGTTGGGCGTAAATAGCCGCAATCATTGCCCAAATAATACCGGCTGCAATCATAACGGGTTTCGATTTCCGCATATGAATCTTTTCTTCGACGATAACTAAAACATAGGCCAGAATGAAAATGACTATTGAGGCGTAACCGACCCAATGGCTCGTTAAATCTAACAAATGAACTTCGCCGGATGCAAATGAAATTTGTGGGAATATAAAAAGCGATAAGCTCAAAATCAGAGAACTGATTAATGGGCGATTAAATTGCAAATGATTGAACATGGAAAAACCTTTATCCTTTAGAAAGTGCGATAGATGATACCGTGCCGTTTGGCTAGAGGGAAGATCATAAATTACATTTCTTTCATAATAGATTGATAAAACCCCTGTGACGCTTCTTCAACTAAGTCAAAGACATGTTCAAAACCATTTGCACCACCATAATAGGGGTCAGGTACATCCTGCTCACTACAATTGGGTGCATAGTCCAAAAACAATGCTATTTTGTGATGGTRCTCTTYAGGGCTTGCTGCTAATAGCATGTGGTAGTTATCGGCATCCATTGCCAAAACATGATCAAAATATTCAAAATCAGATTCAGCAACTTTACGTGCMCGAATTTTTGATAAATCTACGCCCCGTTTTTTTGCTGTTTGTAGTGCGCGTGAATCAGAAGGTTCGCCTACATGGTAGGCATGGGTTCCGGCAGAATCAACTAAGAAACGATCACTGGTATTTTTATCAGCAACAACTTTGTTAAACACACCTTCAGCAGTAGGAGAGCGGCATATATTACCCATGCATACGAAGAGTACTTTTATCTGGCTCATTGATATTCCTTATAGTTCGGCAAGYAATTGTTCAATCATATTTTCAGATTGGCTCAAATAACCCCCTCCAAATAAATTGAGGTGATTGAGAATGTGATAAAGATTATAAAGTGTTTTGCGGGTTTTATAACCGGAGTCTAAGGGATATTCTGCTTGATAAGCSGCATAAAAATCMTKACCAAAKCCACCAAATAGTTCRGTCATCGCAATGTCTGTTTCACGATCACCATAATAACAAGCGGGATCAAAAATAACAGGATTGCCTTGTGGATCAGAGGCSGCATTGCCACTCCATAAATCGCCATGTAATAAGGCWGGTTCAGGAGAATAGTTATCAAAAAACACCGATAGCTGTGCTATTAACTGTTGTCCACGCTCTTGTATGCGACCGGTAAAACCATTATTGCGAGCAAACATAAGCTGTTTCGCTAGGCGTTGTTGTTGCCAAAAATTTAACCAATCATGAGACTGCGCATTGTGCTGTGGTGTGCTGCCTATTGTRTTYTCAATAKGCCAGCCGAAAAAAGGTTGTACATGATGATGGAGTTGAGCGAGTTGCACGCCTAAACGTTTGCTTGCCTGACCACGTAAGCTACCCAATTCAATATATTCTAATACAATGAAACTATGTTCCTCCGTCTCTCCAAAGCAGATAACTTCGGGAATACGGATRCACTTTAAGGCRCGCATTTCTTCCAAACCAMGTGCTTCAGCTTCAAACATAGCAACAAGAGAAGGCAAATTCAGTTTGATAAAATAAGATTGATTATTAGCCGTTAACTGRTAGGCGGTATTGATGCTGCCGCCACCGACTGAGGTGAGATTATAATTTTTGAGCGAGTGACCCGTAACGGATTCAAGCTGTGCCACTATCGCATTAAGATTAGCCATCATCGCTCCTTGCTTATTTTAAANAACTAACATGGTATGCTGACACTATACCCGTGATCAATCAATATGCAGATTTATAGCACATATACTGAAYWMNGCTAGCGGCGTTATAATAGTGAGCAATAGCGCGCTATTACATCACCATTATGCCTTGCTAGCCCATCCATTATGTGCACTATAAACATGCACCTTGAATAATAACGGGTATATAATTTTGCCAAGACGCTGAGGAGAAATAGTTATGACAGAAYCGTTTAATGATAAGCAACGGGTTGCCCATTACGCAGCGAATATGATTGATGATGGAATGGTGGTGGGCTTAGGAACTGGYTCAACAGCTAATTATTTTATCGATGAGTTGGCGAAGCGGCATGCTCAAGGATTAAGTGTTAAAACCGTAGCAAGCTCAATAATMAGTTCAACTAGGGCRCAACAAATGGGCTTAGAAGTKGTTTCAATTGAACATCTTAGCCATATTGATATGTATGTAGATGGTGCAGATGAAGTAAGYCCGACAATGGCTTTGTTAAAAGGRCGWGGCTCAGATTTAGTGAAAGAAAARTTATTAGCGAAGGCRAGYGCCCAATTTGTAGTATTAATTGATAACTCAAAGTATGTTGATCGTATCGGYCARAACTTTCCAATYCCRATTGAAGTAGCGCCTTTYTCATGGGAAATGGTCTTATATAGCGTAGTTGAAATAGGGGGGAAAGGTGCTTTACGCCCCAATGGCGATGGTTTAGCGATGACATCTCAAGGCAATTTAGTGTTAGATATGACCTTTGATTMTGCACTGACGAGCCAGCAGCTAAATGAACAATTAAATGCTATTCCGGGTATCGTTGAACATGGTGTTTTTGAAGGCTTAGCCTCCGCTATTCTYATTGGTGAGAATGAGCAAGTGACGCACATTACAAAACCGGCTGAGGAATAGCACCTCGACAGCCGGTTTTGCAGYAMRWARRNATTTAGAGCTCTTCTAAAATAGTCTCTGCTTTCGATACGCCAAATTCACCTGAGCCTTCAACACCGAGATAGGTCACAACACCGTTGTCGACAATCATGCCAAAGCGGAAGCAGCGAATGCCCATGCCGCCGGCCGTTAAATCACGATCTAGRCCMAGTGCTTTYGTTAATTCGGCRCTRCCATCTGCCATCATRCGYACTTTGCCKGCKGCATTATGCGTCTTGCCCCATTCCGCCATGACAAAYACRTCATTRACYGCCATRCACCAAATTTCATCTGCGCCAGCCGCTTTTATTTGGTCGGCCAAAGCAATATAACCCGGTAGATGTTGGGCAGAGCATAAGGGTGTAAATGCGCCCGGAACACCAAAAATAGCAATTTTTTTGTCACGCGTYGCTTCTGCTAAATCAAATGCTTGTGGATTGATCGGGCAACCATTTTCTGGATCAAATTCATTTGCTTCAGTGAGTTTTCCTGCCGGTAGGCGTTGTCCAACTTCAATTGTCATAATACTTCCACATTGTTATTAATAGTGAGGCTATAGCATAGGCTAAAAAATAGCAGATAAAAACATSAACAATTATAGGGTTTTATCGACGATGTTAAATGGTTATGATGATACAAATATTATTTGAGGCATAACAATGAGCAAACAGACTATATTACGATGGGGCATATTAGGGGCTGCACGTGTTAATGAGCGATTATTGCCTGCTATTGTTGAAGCTGAAAATGCCAAACTGATTGCAATTGCCAGCCGACGACCGGGAGCCGCGGCTGAAACATTATCTAAATATGCACCAGATGAGACCGATGTACTCACCTTAGATGATCCTGAAATCTTACTCAGTCACCCTGATATTGATGCGATTTATTTACCGATGGCAAATGAAGAACATACCGAATGGGCACTTAAAGCAATCGCGAACGGTAAACATGTCTTAATAGAAAAACCGATGGCATTAGTCGTTGACGAGATTGATTCTATTGCCGCAGCGGCTAAAAAACATAATGTAACCGTGATGGAAGGCTTTATGTATCGCTTTCATCCACAACATCAATTTGTACGCGACTTAATTGCATCCGGTGCGATTGGCGATGTACGAACGGTTAAAACAAGTTATTCATTCCCGATGAAACCGGCTCGCCTATATCGCATCACCCGAGATATGGCGCATGGCGGTGGAGCCATGTGGGATATTGGCCCCTATGCCATTCATTCGGCACGCATGTGGTTTGATAGTGATCCTATTGCTGTCAGCGCAATGGCAAAGTTGAATGAGCATGGTGCCGATGTCAGTTTGAGTGGTATTTTAGATTTTGATGACGGACGTTATGCCCATTTTGATATGAGCTTTGAACGAGCACGTCGATCAGAATATGAAATCATAGGCACATTAGGTGGGGTCAAATGTGACACCGTGTGGTTAAACTCAGATGACGCCCCCGTGATTAAATGGTGGACAGATGCCGGTGAACAACATCAAGAAAAACTAGCAGCGGCCAATCACTTTGTGGAAGAAATTACCCATTTCAGCGACTGTGTTTTGAATAATAAAACACCTGATCTATCGTTAGACGATGCTAAAGCGAACTGCAAAACCATGGTAGCGGCATTACAGGCGGTTGCTGAAAAGCGGAGTGTTACCATTCTTTAAGGAAATATACCTACTTATAAGTAAGTGGCCAGTGGTCTGATCATGTTACTTAGGCCGGCTGTAGAAATAAATTGAGGTGTGACTCGATTTGTTTGAAAAACCATAAATATCACTAGCTAAAATCAATCGATACTGACCCTATTAATTTCTTTCGGCAAGTAAGCATTAAATCATGTTAAAGGGATCAAGTAGATCGAGCTCAGGTCGATTGCCAGCTTTACCAATTGTAAGAACAGGGAAGTCAACAGTTTTAGCGATAACTCTTGGATCGACAACCGTTCTTGGACCAATAATAGCTGCCTTTAGTGAATTTCCATAAGGAATATAATGTGGCCCTTTTTTCGATGAGATTACAACTATCCGCCATTCATTTTCTGGAGCCCACATTTCCCGTTTATTAAACAAAAGAGATTCCACCTGTGATGCTACAGCTCTTTGTGCGAGGGCTTTACATTCCTCTTCGCTGGCTTCTTCGAAATCTTTAGCAGCAACGGTAAATGAATGTATATGCACTCTACTACTAGAGCCATTTGTGTATCCAATAGTTCTGGACCAAATTGTATAGCTACTGCCTATGTTTTTAAAATATGAGTCGATTTGGTTTTTCAACAAATCCGGATCAAATACTAATGCTGCTCCTCCTAAATTACTTGCGTAGGTTCCCCAAAGAACGTTGTTTCCAAAACTTGTATCTGACGGGGTAATATAACCGTCCTGATAGTTATTTTTAGAGAAACAAGCAACGCCAATGTAACTATCGTAAATCTCCGAAACTAAAGATGAGATTTTATCTATTAGGTTGCTCATTTTAGAGCCATCGGATCTGTCTATGCCTTGTAAGTCAATATTTATACCCTGGTGCTGTAATTCATCAAAATCGTTGACATTTTTCATTTGTCCCATTCTTAATGTTTGGTTCTGACAAATTAATTTTAAATTTTCAAGTGAGGTGTAATGGGAGACATAATGTAAAGACTCCTTGCTCAGTAAAGTTCTAATATCGTCTTGCGTACCCATAAAATTCAGTCCAAGATCATTATTTAATATAATATATTCTGATTCAGAATGAGCCTATTTTACTCGGTTGAATARYSKTKYKSCRCAKMAKTWGYRATANAAYTNNTTYWTTRTNMTWTKATNRMAGNRKAAKKWCWMTRGSGSMTAKTWRSYMWATWWTWAGCYTNNWMWWTTYAGGAATGTTATTTCTTTTAAGAATGATGGTGGCTAGATGCATTTAGTTCGTCAAATGCGATCATAAAAAGTGAACGCTGAATGTATAGCGTGGTTTTCTGTGAAGTGAATTAAAAAATAAAGTACTTAATTCACTAATAGCTTTCATTCAGGGAGAGTGCATGCTGAGAGTTGTTGTCTGTTTGAAGACAGATGAATTAAGAATATGTGGGATAAACCGGTATTAAATGGAATTTGGTGGGATTAAGTTAATGAAAATGCGGTTTTAAAGGAAATTTAAAGCGTATTTAAGTGTGGTTTATGGATTGCGACAAAGTTGTTGTTGAATGATGAATGGACACATGAATTGCGATCTAATTTTCATCTGATAATGAATCAAGCAGTTTGATTAAAGCATAGGTTGCACCTGATGTTAAAAGGTTTTGATCAATAACGCTTCTGGATAGTTCGTAACGCTACAGCTGCCATACCACTAATATGATGTTCTAAGGCCACATATTATAGATATCACTGGCGGCTCGTGCAGTAGATACTTTGTTGATCTGATTAAAGTAATGCTCTAATGCTATTTGGTGATGAGTGCCCGTTTTGCATTACAAGTTTCCATATAACTCTTTGTTCGTCATTTGTTTTTTTCAACTAAAACAGACCTACGATTATTAATATAGTTAGATAGGCGTTGCATGCCCATGCCGTGCGTTACTGACTCATTTTTTTCTGTATTCATTTCAATAAAATGTGCAATAACCTTGCTAAACACAAGCGTCAATATAGCATGCTGTTCTTCATCAGAGGTTTCTTGAACTGCTTGCCACCACTTCTCCCCTAAGTTGGTTAGTTCCGACTTAGTAATGATGGTGTCTTCAACATCTATAGTCTGAGAATTATTGATCAATAGTGCTATTGCTTTCAGTATTTTTTCTGATCCGATTCTTTTATTTGGATTCGCATCCTCGTACCCGCCTGAAAAATAATCATTTTCAAGCATCCCTTCTTTTATTTGATCAGTTTTAGAATCGGATCGCACCCGTTCACCAGTGATAATGAAATTAGAATCAAAACCAATCCCTGCAAGCAATGACAATTTATCGGATGGTATAGGGGTATCTTTTTCCCACCTGCCTACTGTTTTAGTCGATACATTACACACATCTGCGACGAACGACTGCGTTTTATTGCGTAGCGCTCTTTCCTCCGAAAACCTTAAGAAGACTAATGTGTCCATTTTAAATATAAAAAAACCTTGATAAAGAGACTTATTCGTCGTACAATGCAAACATGACAACAAACATTAAGACGAATACGTCCATGAACATGTATGCAAACATATATGCGAACATTAAGAGAGTATACCTATGAATTACTCCGAAATACATAAAGCACTAAAGGATGAGGGGCTGACATGGGTAATGGTTGCTGACTCAATCGGCTGTAACTACTCTCATGTAATAAATGTCTGTGCTCGTCGTACAGATAGCAAGAAAGTGGCCAAGTCAGTAGCGCTATTAATTGATAAAGATATTTGTAATGTTTTTCCCGATAAACCTGATTACCAAGAAAATAAAGAAACAAAAAAAGCGGTAATAATATCTGATGCAAGGACACGGTTAGTTGCTGCCGGCCTAGTGGCTGCTTAGTCATGGTTAATACGCATCCATATCAAAACAAATCACATCAGCATGCAGCACTTGACTTGCAATCAATTCATACCAACGATGAGACTATGATCGGGGCATTGCATACGTGTCACCAAATCGATTCTTTTTCTGATTCAGAATTAACCTCTTCAATTGATGTAAATAAAAATAAAGCTGCTTCTTCTCAAGATCATAAAACACCACTAGAACTTTCTTTACAGCATCGGCATATATATCTACATATTTGTGCGAAATATCAGCTAAAAACCTAGCGCTAACGATACAATGCTTTCGTCAATCGACAATCCAAGCTTCTCAGCAAGAGATAAAAATACCGTGTCATCACCTGAACCGACGTCATCGTTTTGCTGCACTCTTATCGATTGTAAAAACATTTTTATCTCGCCTTGAATCGCGGTGGAAGAAATGAACACAAACATCATTGAATTCATGTAATAAATATGCATTAATGGGACTGGTTTTGTTGTTTTTATATTGTGTATATCTCTAGTGAAATCGAATAAATCTAGCTTATCGCACCAATGTTAATTGGCACACTCAATAAATTTGGAAAGGGTGAATCAATGAATTTCCCGAAAACTAAAGTAGCTTGGAAACGACTTCAAGTGTCAAATTTGAGAGAAGCATTCAGGCTTGATAAAGAATATGGGAGACTATTTAAACGATTTACGTCCCAGCTATTGCAGAATTAATGGGTGTTAGTGAAGATAGGTTTTATAAGTGTCTATCAAACGGCGGCATGCTGACTAATTTAGTGCCGGTATATGAATATGTATATGGTATTGATTTGGTCACTCAATATCTTGCCGTTAGAAATAACAAAATATTAATAGAAATATCTACTGGTAAAAAAGTAAATGAAATTAGCATTGTAGAACTTAAAGAAGTAACGGCAGAAGCATAAGTTTACTCATATTCGTTAAAGGGACTAAAAGCTGTTTCTTGCATCAAGTTTTAAACCGATAATTTAATTCAATCTAATAAAAAAGCCCCAGTAGAATTAAATACTGGGGCTTTAAATCTGTTGGCTCCTCAACCTGGACTCGAACCAGGGACCTGCGGATTAACAGTCCGATGCTCTACCAACTGAGCTATTGAGGAACAGAAAGATGGCTATGATAGAGATTTGGCCTTACTTGGTCAAGCATTATCCTATAATTTATGAAATAAAATCAGCAATGCGATCTAATGCATTTTGTAGATTCTCTTCGCTGGTGGCAATTGAGAGTCTGATATGGTTTTTCATTCCAAAAGCGGTGCCGGGAATAATGGCTACGCCTTTATCTACTAATAAGGCTTCTGCAAAATCAAGATCGTCACTCAGATTAGGCATTCGCGCTAAGATCTTAGTGATATTGGGGAATACATAGAAGGTACCGTCACTGTGAAGTGACTCCATTCCGTCCATGGCATTCAGTCGTTCTACTACCATGTCATGGCGTTTTTTGAATGCCGTTAACATATCTTGAATGCAGGTTTGATCGCCATTTAATGCTTCTACTGCGGCGGCTTGCGAAATCGATGCGGGGTTTGATGTGCTTTGGCTCTGAATTTTTTTCATCGCTGCGATTAATTTTGCAGGGCCTGCGGCATAACCAATACGCCAACCGGTCATCGCATACGCTTTTGATACCCCATTTAGCACCATAGTACGATCATATAAATCAGGGCAAGCGGTCACAATATTATGAAAGCCGCCTTCTGCCCATAAAATATGTTCATACATATCATCTGTGGCGATTAATACGTTGGGATATTTGCGTAATACCTCACCCAATGCAGCAAGCTCATTTTGTGTATATGCCATGCCCGATGGATTTGACGGGCTATTAATGACAAACAGGCGTGTTTTATCAGTGATGGCAGCCTCTAGTTGCTGTGGTGTGATTTTGAAGCGTTGATCTTGCCCTGCTTCAATAACAACGGGCGTACCATTCGCTAATAGCACCATGTCGGGGTATGAAACCCAATAAGGGGCGGGGATAATGACTTCATCACCTTCATCTAATAATGCTTGTGTGAGATTGAAGAAGCTTTGTTTGCCACCGACTGACACTAAGATCTGATTCATTTCGTATTCAAGGTCGTTATCGCGTGATAGCTTGTCAATCACGGCTTGTTTTAATGCCACGGTGCCATCAACGGCGGTGTATTTAGTATCACCGTTATTAATGGCTGTGATAGCGGCTTGTTTGATGTGTTCTGGTGTATCAAAATCAGGTTCGCCTRCGCCWAGWSCGATAATRYYMYKTCCKGCCGCCTTCAATTCCCGTCCCTTTTGCGCAACAGCGATGGTTGCAGAAGCAAACACTTGGTTTTCTATCGCGCGCGCTTGTAATAACACATGCCAATGTGCCTTACCCGT
>NVVK01000015.1 GCA_002733335.1 Methylophaga sp. | reverse complement strand
TACGCACATTCGCCATTTGCGCTTCCATTTCCTCTGATCCTGTCGTTATTTTAGTAATCTCGTCATCTGTTGCCGCTGCCGCAATTTGTGCTTGGCTTGCTTGCATCCCATCTTGATTATTATCTGTTACAGGAATGGTATTCAAATCTCTAAATGCGGGTTTGATTACTTTAAAGATTAAAAATAATACCAGTAAAGCGCCTAATACTTGCTTGGCAATATCCCATACCCAGGGTTGTTGCCATATCGCTATTTCAGGTAATGGTTCCGCAATTTCTGGCATAAGGAAGGGGGCATTTACAATGTTTAAGCTGTCACCTCGCGCTTTATTAAAACCAATAGCATCCATTACCAAAGCATTAATTCGTGCCATTTCCGCTTCTGATAACGCATTTTTAGTTATATTACCTTCTGCATCAACACTGCTTTTTTCATCTACCAACACGGCAACACTTAATCGTTTAATCGCACCAGGAGAGAATCGTGTATGGCTAATTGTTCTGTCTAATTCAAAATTACGAGTGCTACTTTTGCTTGAACTGCCAGGTTTTGTTTGTTCAACCACACCTTCTTCACTCGCCGCTTCTTTTGAGACAACTTCAGGCGCTATGCCGCCACCCGGAGGTTGGTTACTGAGTGCACCCGGCACTCCAAATGCACCTGCAATACCTACTCGTGTATCTTCTTGAAGCTGTTCGCTACGAACAGCCGCTAGATCCGGATTATACTGTTCTTGTGTTTGCTCGGTAAAAGTAAAGTCCACATCTGCCACAACTTGAGCTCGCACACCTTCCATTCCGACGATAGGCGAAAGAATATCTTCTATTCGACGGATATAKATTTGTTCTAATTTCTGAGTATATTGCAAYTGATTGTCRCTCATCTCTATRCCTTGATTACGATCTGTTTTAGTCCATAAGCGGCCTTTTTGGTCGACTACCGTGACATCGTTGCTGGTCATATTTGCCACACTTGAAGCAACCATATGTGTGATTGCAGCTACTTGTCCACGCTCTAAAGTACGCCCAGCATAAAGTTTAATAACAACGGATGCTGTGGAAGGTTTACGATCCCGAACAAATACCGATTGTTTGGGCGTTGCTAAATGCACCCGAGCACTATATACATTCTGTAATTGTGAAATTGACCGTGATAATTCTTCTTCTAAAGCACGTTGATAACGTGCCCTTTCAACAAATTGGCTTGTGCCAAARCCTTGTTCTTCATTGAGCATTTCCATGCCTTGTGCTGAACTTCTAGGCAAGCCTTCTGCCGCCATTTTCATCCGCAAACTCTGTATCTTAGAACTAGGAACCAATATAGCGCCKGTATTAGGATCTAATTTATAGGCAATATCTGATTGCTGTAAAAGCGCGACAACTTCAGATGATTCTTTCGGCTGCATGCCTGAAAATAACACTTGATAGGTAGGCGTTTGTSACCACATGAAAACATAACCACCTAAAGCAATACTGGCTGCAATAGCAAGTAGAAAACCAATTTGCTTCATTACAGGCTGCCTTGAGGCATTCGCCGACATAGCGCCAATAGCGGTGGTAGGCATCGGCATTGCTGCTGCCGGGTTTGCTGCTACAGGTAAGTTTTCCATAATTCTATCTTCTTCTATTTAATCAAATAATTTTAGTACGTTTACGTATTTATTTTAAACASTCATTCTCATCACTTCCTCATATGCTTGTACTAATTTATTTCTTACTTGTAACGTTGCTTGAAATGCAACCGATGCTTTTTGAGATGCAATCATGGCATCCGCTAAACTCACATTAGGATCACCCATTTCAAATGCAGTTTTCAATTTACCTGATGCTTGCTGAGTTTCATTTACTTTATTCACTGCTGATGTCATCAAACTTGAAAAGTTCACATCATTCGCACCTACATTTTGARCTTGTGCCAATGGGTTTGTTTGTTGTGATGCTTGTGCCTGAGCCGCTCGCATTTGTGTTAATAACTGATTAGGATCKATYGCATTAATCATCGTTATRYTCCCTTTATTTTAGTATTATTTAGACTATGCAGACTTCTTGCCAATCTTCTCAGGGATCTCAATACCTTCTTCTCTAAAACGCGATAATTTATAKCGTAGTGTGCGCTCACTTATSCCTAACTCCGCTGCTGTAGCYCTTCTACTGCAATTGTTCTTAGCTAATGCATCTAAAATATGACGTTGTTCATGGCTACGTAAATCATCACTTAAATTATTGTCAGTTCGTTCTTCGTCATTATTTTGGCTCGAAAAAACATCCGTCATCGATTCAAAAACCAAATCTGCTTCTGTTATTTTTGAACCCGACTGGAGAATAAGTGCACGCTGTAAAACATTGTCTAGTTCACGCACATTACCTTGCCAGCGGTGCGCCATTAATGCTTGCTGACCCACGCCRTTAATTTGGGGGACAGATCTTCCTGCTGACAAACAATGTTTATCAAGGATCCGTTCTGCCAACGGTAAAATATCTTCTATCCGCTCACGCAGTGGTTGTAAATGCAAAGGAAATACATTTAAACGATAAAATAAATCTTCACGAAAACGTCCTGCAATCACTTCTTCTCGTAGCGTTCTATTGGTTGTTGCTAATACACGCACATCAAGTGAAATCAACTTGCGTCCACCGATCCGCTCTACTTCTCTTTCTTGTAATACGCGTAATAATTTTGCCTGTAGSCCAAGATCAATTTCTGAAATTTCATCTAATAACAATGTGCCTTGATGGGCTTGTTCAAATTTACCTGCGTACGCTTGACTTGCACCGGTAAATGCCCCTTTTTCATAACCAAACAAAGTAGCTTCCAACATGTTTTCTGGAATTGCAGCACAGTTAATTGCCACAAAAGGACCTTCGTTTCGAATTGAATTTTCGTGTAAAAATCGAGCAAGCACCTCTTTGCCTGTTCCACTCTCACCACTAATAAGTACCGTTGCATCCGCATCGGCAACACGGCGTGAAAGGGTAAGAAGATCACGAGAACTCTTAGCAACAGCAATCATTCCACTCTGATCTGTTGCCGTTCTAATATAACGTTGCACGCGTTCGAGTAAATCATCCGCCTCAAAGGGCTTAATTAAATAATCACTTGCACCTTCATGCATCGCTTCAACAGCACCTTGCACCGTGCCATAAGCCGTCATCAGCAAAACAGGCAGCTCAGGCACCATCGCTTTTGCTTTTTTTAATAATGTATAACCGTTCATGGGCCGCATTTGTAAATCGCTCAATAACAACCCAAAATGTTCATTTGATAATTTATCTAAGGCGCCTTGACCGTGGTCTGTTGATGATACTGTATAACCCGCTAATTCCAACGTATCACAAAGCGCACCTCGRAGGTTATCATCATCTTCTACTACTAAAATCGTTGGATCACTCATTGTTGTTTTTCCTTATTACTAGGGTTTAAGTGTGAAGCTATCGGCAGGTTGATACCTTGGTAACCGCATACAAAACGTACTGCCTTCACCCTCATCACTTTCAAACCACAATTCACCTTTATGGGCTTTAACTATCGATTGCACTACCGCCAATCCTAATCCTGTTCCTGAAGATCGTGTCGTAAAGAAGGGCGTTAAGACTTTATCTTGATCATCCTCAGCAATACCGTAGCCATTATCTTCCACACTTATTTCAATGCATGTTAAATCGTCATCATCTTGTACTTGCTCAACAAAAATAATTATTTCACCCTTATTTTCACATGCTAATCGAGCATTATTAACAAGGTTATTTATTGCACTCGCAAGGGCTTCTTTGCATCCATATATATAGGCATCTTTAAGCGTATTTTGAATTTCAAAATGAATCTCTTTGCTTTCAGGCTGAGAAAAAAACTGCTGCTGAACATTTTTTAACAATGCATCAATTTCTACAGGAGATGTCGCCGTCATATCACCACGAGAAAAAGCCAACATATCTTTTACTAATTGCTCCATATGGCTAATGCTGTCGTGTAATCGCTTTGCAAAACGCTGTCTCAGTTTTACATCGGTATCTTCTTTTAAGAGGGGTGCTAARAATAAAAGTGCTGAAGAAAGTGGAGTACGAATTTGGTGAGCAAGTCTTGCCGCCATTTCACCCATGGTAGACAATCGTTGTAAATGAGAAATTTTCAGCTGCAAATTATGCGTTTCTGTTACATCTTGTAACAATACAATTTGGCCTGGTTCGCCATCAAGAGGRCTYGTTGTAATATGGAGTAATCGACCATCCTTTAATGAAACATCATGGCCATCATTTTCTTGTGGCTCAAATGCTCGCTGTATTACTTGTGACCATTTCTGACCTTCAAGATTACTGCCCAATAATTCTATTGCCGCGAGGTTGCTTTGTTGAATGACACCGCCACCATTGAGCACGATAACCCCACCAGGCAATACTTCTAGTAAACGTGTCAGACGACTCGCTAAACGCGTTGTACGTTCAAATTCTTGGTTTTTCTTGTGTCGATTACGCATCACCTCAGTAGTAATCACATTACGATTACTTTTTTCTGAGTAACCCTCTTCTGATAATTCACTACCATAATGTAATGATGCTTGAACAACAGTCCCTTTTAACATCGGCTGTTTATCAAGTGATTTCACATTCATTATCTTGCTCCAATATAACGTTTTACTGTTACTTGAGCAAAAACCGTGCCTACCAATATTTTTACATCTAAATCAACGATTTACAATTAAAAGCGTTCACCTGTCAAAGTGATGGCGTTCGTGGCAGTATTATTCACTAACGCGTTGAATACCATATTTTCGCATTTTCTCAACTAGGGTGGTGCGACGCATTTTCAATTTCTCTGCAGCATGAGCAACCACGCCATCTACATCATCGAGTGCCTGTTTAATAAGTAAATATTCAAGATTAGCTAAATGCTCTTTTAAATCTAAGCCTTCTTCAGGCAAACTATCGAGCCCAGCAGATGAGGAGGAGGGGGTTGGCAAAGTATCAGACTCGGTTTGTTTCACTTTAGCCGTTTTTGGTGGTGTCACTTCTTGTGGGGCTGGTGCCGCTTCAATAACGGTAATAACAGCCTCTGGCAATGCCTCACCCTGCAATTGAAACTTTTCAGGGAGATCATCAAAGTCTACGGTGCCATAGGGATAGAGAATAACCAATCGTTCAATGACATTAGCCAGCTCTCGTACATTGCCAGGCCATGCGTATCGACACAATGAGCCAATCGCGTCAGCCGTTAATCTAACTGACCCTCGATTTTCATGTTCGATTCGCGTAATCAATTCATTGATAAGTAGAGGGATGTCTTCAGGACGTGCTCGCAAAGATGGCATCTCAATGGGAAAGACATTAAGTCGGTAAAACAAATCTTCTCGAAATCTACCATCAGCAATATGCTCTTCTAACTGTCGATGCGTCGCAGCAATAACCCGTACATTTGTTTTTAATGTTTTGCTACTGCCCACCCGTTCATAGGTTCGTTCTTGTAATACCCGTAATAACTTAACTTGCATTGGCAAAGGCATATCACCAATTTCATCTAAAAATAGAGTACCGCCTTCCGCCATTTCAAAACGGCCCTTACGTGCTGAAATAGCCCCTGTGAATGCCCCTTTTTCATGACCAAACAATTCACTTTCAAGTAGTTCTGCAGGAATAGCACCACAATTAATGGGCACAAATGGTTTTTCACGACGTGAAGACAAATGATGTAAATTTCGCGCCACCACTTCTTTACCTGTGCCCGACTCGCCTAAAATAAGCACATTCGCTTCTGAATCAGACACTTGATCAATCATTGTCTGCACGGCTTTCATTGCGCGACTATTTCCGACTAATCGGCGAAAATCATAGCCCTGCTGCTGATTGCTTGATTCTTGTTGATTACGATAAACAGTAGCCTGYTGYARCGCATTGCTTAACTGGGGATATTTAACGGGAAAACGTAAAGAGCCTAATGTGCCAGGAAAACCWGCTACATCTAAATTGGGAAGATCMAGCTGGAAAACAGGTATTGCAGCGTCATTATTCACTAAGTCGCGTAATACCTGCCTAGTTTGATGTTTATCRCCACAATCGCCAACAATGGCCATTACAATATTTGAGAGTTCACCTGCATCTTCAAACCAAAGCTCAGGGTCTTGAGCAACAATAGCTTGGCAATTAATAAATTCTACTAACGTTGAAAGCAATTCTCGTCGACTTTCATCYACATCAACCAGCAACACATTATTTGCACTCATACTTGCTCCATAAACTTAAAGCCATGTCGAYATRATCGAYATAARYYACTCAGAWRTATAGAGTTAACCATTTTTTWWRTGSWTTGTCAAAAAAATGACGTTGTTCTTTTCAGTTTAAATTTAGATCCTTCTGAACGAAGGTTTAGGAGATCGTACTCTAAGCTTTAAAATATCACGTCATACCGTCTAAACAGTGATATATAGACTGTCTTATTGTGAATAAGCGTGTGCTACTTTTGCATTTTTTCTCATATTTTTCAATTCACCGGCAATAGTATCGCGCTCTTTAACACAAATTGACTCAAGCTTCTTATTTAAGCTAAGCAACTCGCTCATTTGGCCATAGATCTTATTGCTATCTTGTTCTGACAAATCGATGTTTTTAAAATCAACATTGAGTAGTGTTGAKTGGCGTTTTACATTCAAGCTTGAAAACTCATCCCATTTTGACTCTTCTGCAAACGAAAGTAACTGCTTACTGTCCTCTGTGATACCTTCTAATAGATCAAATGTTAAACGCATATTGTTTCCTTCGCTATGATTCCATAGTTGTGTTGTGAAGCTCTTGAGGGATYGCATCCCAGCCTGACTTTATTTGCAACATCAATTGGCCCACTTCATCTAACAATGTCGAATCATTATTGATGTTTGCTTCTAACAATCGCTGTTCCATATAATCATAGAGACGGTATAAATTACGTGCAAACTCACCGCCTACCTCTACATTTAAGCACGATCTTAAACTATCGATAATTGAAATAGCCCAGCTGATTTGTTCGCCCTTTTTAGCAATGTTCTTGTTTTCCATAAATCCTTTTGCCGCCAAAATCTTTTCTAATGCACCTTCCATTAACATTTGTACTAAACGATGAGGAGAGGCACCATCAACACCACCCTGAACATGATTCTGACGGTATTCTTGCATTGCGACATTGGCATTCATATCTTTATCCTTTTTCATATTAGTTACAACACAATTGTGTTGCTGTCCTCTAATATATCGACAAAAATAATGTTAGCTTTAGTTGAATGTGCCATGTTTTTTTAAACTGGCCTAATTTTTTGAATACGATGAAGGTAAGTTGTCTAACTGTGTTGTTAAAAAATCACCTATCGATTGAAGTTGTGCAACGAGTACATCCATCGCTGTGAACTGTTTTATATAACGACTCTCTATCGCCTCTAAACGCAATTCAAGCCGTTCCCTAGCATCGTCTATAGAGCTAATTCGAGTATCTAGACTTTCTGTACGCATGCTGAGGATTCCATCTGACGCTACGTAACCACCAATAATACTACTCAATGAATTTGCCAATCCATTTTCAGATGCAAACAATTGAGCAACCGCCGTAAAATCAGCGGACATTACCGCATCAAATTTAGTTGCGTCTAAGCTCAATTGACCCTCTGCATCGGTCGTTATGCCTATCTCAAATAATGTCCCAAATTGTTGCCCTGAAACTGCACTGGACATTTGTTGACGAATTTGATTTTGGAGGCCTCGCAAAAGAGAATCGCCCACTAAAGTGCCTGTTGCCCCATCATCACTACTATAATCTGCAAGCGAAGTCATCGTCTCCGCCAAGGTGTTATAAGCTTCTATAAAGCTCTCAACATTTTTCTTAGCACCACTTTTATCTAAAGCTATGGTTAACGTTTCAGTGTTACCCACATCGGCTTCTTGAAGTGTAAATTTTATACCGGTTATTACATCTGCAAATGTATTGCTACTCCGTGTAACCTGCTGCTGATCGACAAAAATAATGGCATCTTGTGCCGTATTAAGTGTTGTCAGATTAGTCGTTGCTAATTGTGATAGACCACTGGTATCGGTGTTATCGAGGTCATCATCCGTTACTACTATCGAGATTTCATTTGCTGCCCCCGTTTTATCTGAGGACAAAATTAACCTTGAAATAGTACCGCCAAGACCGTCATCTACATTAATAATGGATGCGATAACACCTGGGTTATCATCTGACGCATTGATTGCATCACGAATACCCTCTAATGTATTATTATCCGTATCGACGGTAACTTGGAAAGTATCAGAACCCAAGGTAATATCTAATGTGCCTGTACCTACCACCTCTTCGCCGGAAGTAAAATTACCTGAGCTCATTTTAGCAGCCTCAGCAATCTGAGTAACCTCAATATCGTAGTTTCCTGCAACAGCAGTAATATCAACAGAGACTTCAAATAAATCTGTATTACTTGATTTCGCCGTACGACCTTGAAATGACTCAAGGTCGTCTAAGGCTTCGAGACTATCCTGAAATGTACTTAATGCAGATTTTAATATGCCATAAGCGGATAAATCCGCTTGAAAATCAGCTTCTTTAGCATCTAGACGTGTACTACTTGCTTGACCTTCTGCCGCCACTAATTGCGTGATCAGGCTATCAATATCTATGCCTGAACCAATACCCGATGATGTAATTGACATATTATTATCCTCTGCTGTAATGAGAATTAAATTCTCAAACTTGGCTATTGACTATCTGCACACCATTTTCTCTGCTTTCAACTAAACGACGCGCTAACTCCAATGCTTCTTCACTTGGCAGTTGGCGAATCACTTCCTTACTTTCACTATCAATAATAGTAACGACATCTTTTCCGGTTACTTCATCAATCGTAAACTTCAAATTACGTTGTAAGCTTTGCACATAGTCATTTATTTGACTTACAGCTACTTGCAAATTCTGTACCTTTTTTTGCGATCCATCTTCTTTTTCTGGCTCTTTTGGTGCTATAACGGCATTCGTTCCAGATTGTGAGTTTTCAACCTCAGCAGCTTTAGCAGCAAAAACCTTCGTTGGTGTCGTCATCCTTTCTAACTTGACCGTCTGAATTTGATTGTTTGTAATTTCCATCACGCACTCTCCTTAAATAATTGAAGAAGAAATAAAGAGCCCCATTAATAGAGGCTCTTCATTACGTTTTCCTACTATCCTAATAAGCTCAATACATTTTGTGGTAAAGAGTTTGCTTGTGAAAGCATTGCCGTACCCGCTTGTTGAAGAATCTGAGCACGTGTTAGATTTGCAGTTTCTTGAGCGAAATCAGCATCACGAATACGACTACGTGATGCACTTAAGTTTTCTGATGTTACTTGAATATTAGATACCGCACTTTCAAAACGACTTTGTAAGGCACCTAAGTTCGCCCGCTGGCTATTAATTCTATTCAATGCATTATCAACAATTTTTAATGCTAGATTTGAGCCATCAACAGTTGATATATCTAATGATGCAACCGATTTTAATGTCGCTGTTGTAACGGCATCATTGGTAGCAGAGAAAACGCTTGTCGCTGCTGCTGCCTCTGTTACTGAATATGAACTTGCTGAATCGGTAGTCACTTGTCCGTTCACAATTGCTACCGCTGCAGCCGCTTTCGTATCTGTATCACCTACAGTAAGTATTGTGTTAGCCGCGGCAGCTGTATTTTTGATTTCAATATTTGCGCCCGTTGCATGTGTCAATTTCACTTTACCAGATGAATCAATTTCAGCTGTTACACCTGTTTCACCTGATGCATCATTAAACGCTGTAACCGCTTGCGCTAAGTCTTCAGAAGTTGTGCCTGCAAGCGTAAATGTAATTGCTTTTGCTGTTGTATTATCACCTTTTACTTCTAATGAATACGTTTCAGCACCAAGCGTAAGTACGATTTCTGTTTTAGCGGTTGCTGTTACACCCGTATCATCGGCTACAGCTGTAATATCAGCCGCTATAGATTTAGCCGTTGAAGCTGTTGTCACTGCTACCGTTTTAGAACCATCTACACCGGCAATGGTTAAGTTACCTGCAGTATAATTAGAGGCTGTTATGTTCGCATCAGATGCTAGGCTAGTTCCACGGTAATCACCGTATGATTTTGTAGTGAAGTTAGCCATTTGTGCTTGAATTGTTTCACCGGCATTTGCACCCACTTGGAATTGTGATGTACCAAAAGTACCATCTAATAAATTACGTCCATTAAAAGAAGTTTGATCAGCAACTCGACTCAATTCTGAAACTAACTGACTTACTTCCGCTTGTAGTGCTTTTCTGTCACTACCATTATTTGTTGCATTAGCTGATTGCACCGCTAATTCACGAATACGTTGTAAGATGTCACCTGAGTTACCCAATGCACCCTCTGCAGTTTGTGCTAATGAAATACCATCGTTAGCATTTCGGGCTGCTTGGTTTAATCCACGAATTTGAGATGTGAAACGTTCTGAAATCGCAAGACCGGCCGCATCATCTTTTGCACTATTGATACGTAGACCTGTTGATAAACGTTGTAATGATGTTGCTAATGAAGATTGTGATGAAGATAAGTTACGCTGTGCATTAAGCGATGAAACATTAGTATTAATTACTGAAGCCATGATAGCTCTCCTGTTAACAGATATACGACCAACATGGTGTATTTACTGTTTTCAGAGAACTTAACGACATTAATTTAGGAAACTTTAGCCGCTTTTAGCACTGATTGTGAGATAGACTTCACTTTTTTTAATTTTAGCGGCAAACTTCTGCCGCCAAATGTTTCATTATGTTTGCATGACGCCATTCTAACCATAATAAAAACATTTTGAAGCTATTAACCTTGCAATAAACTTAATACATTCTGAGGAATCGCATTGGCTTGTGAMAGCATTGCCGTACCCGCTTGTTGMAGAATTTGAGCCCGTGTTAARTTRGCWGTCTCTGCTGCAAARTCWGCRTCTTGAATYCGACTACGAGCAGCACTTAAATTCTCTGAAGCAATTTGAATATTTGACACCGCACTCTCAAAGCGACTTTGTAAGGCACCAAAGGTTGCCCGCTGCCCATTGATTCGATCTAACGCTGAATCAACAATAGATAAGGCCAGTGTTGCTCCGGCAACCGTAGCAATGTCTAAACTTGCCACTGTATTTAAAGTGGAAGCTTCACTTGCTAGAAAGATCCCGCCTGTGCCACCGTTCATTCCGAAAGAAGTAGATGAATCCGCAGTAATGGTACCGACAACCGCACCATCGCCACCACCCGCAGCCATGGCCTGAGTAGCTCCAAAGGTAGTTGCACCTGATTCATTAGCAATCGTTGCTGCTGCTGTTGCGCTATTATTCTCCATTARAATAGAYTCACCGGTAGAGTTTTCTAAGATAATGCCATCACCCGCATCATTTAGTTTAGCAGTAACMCCTGTTAATGCTGACGAATCATTAAATGCAGTAACAGCATCATCTAAACCTCCCGTAGCTGCGGTAACGGTGAAGGTTAATGTTTTAGCGGTTGTATTATTCGATGTAACATCCAAAGAAACAGCACCAGGAGTGGTAAATTTCAATTCTGAACGCGTTTTTGCACTTGCAGTAACGCCGGTAGAATCTTTCACAGCATTGATTGCAGCAGCCACGGTCTTAGCAGAATCACCTGCTGTAACATCAATCAATTTTGAGTTATCGCCTTGAACAGTGAAATCAACACCTGTTTGTGCAAGCGCCAAAGTTGTACTGGCTGCTAGATATACGCTGGTATTCTGGTTAGTCCCATACTTGGCTGTGGAGAAGTTAGCCATCGAAGCCTGAATGGTTTCATTAGCATTGGCACCCACTTGGAACTGAGCCGTACCAAACGTACCATCTAATAGGTTACGTCCATTAAAGCTGGTTGTTTCAGCAATACGCCCTAGTTCTGAGACCAATTGACTGACTTCAGCTTGTAATGCTTTTCTGTCACTACCACTRTTRGTTGCATTAGCTGATTGTACTGCTAATTCACGAATACGTTGCARAATATCACCTGACGTACCTAATGCACCCTCAGCAGTTTGTGCTAATGAAACACCATCATTTGCATTTCGTGCCGCTTGATTTAAACCACGAATTTGAGTTGTCATCCGTTCTGAGATCGCCATGCCTGCGGCATCATCTTTTGCACTATTGATGCGAAGACCTGTTGATAAACGTTGTATCGCTGTCGCCAATTCACCTTGTGATCGTGACAAATTATTTTGAGCGTTGAGCGATGATATATTCGTATTAATTACTGAAGCCATCGTTATTTCCTCTTTATAAAATTTATATATTCAATGTGTTGACTGTTATTTTTTTGACAGTTTCACACTGCATAAATAGTATAAAGCAACATCCTTGCCAMTATGTTTTTTCCAATTAAAATCAATTAGATACCGGCAGTTTYTCCATCTTTATTTATCTTTAAATCCTTGTTGYCAATATTTTAAAGATAGTTGAATAGTGATAAGTTTTGCACCTGTGCAAATGTTTGCTGTGAAGCTTGCAATCCTAATTCTTGCAACGCCAATCTTGATATCGCTTCGGCATAATCTAGATCTTTAATTTGTGACAATGTTTTTTCTAAATTAATGGTTAATTCATCATTGATTTCACGCTGCTGATCTACAATATTAATACGAGCACCTACACTCGCCTGAACATCAACAATGGCACCTATCCCCGCGGCAAGATTTGTTAGAAAGTCTCCGTTATTAGGCGAGTCATTTAAACTTACCGCATTAGTATTCAGCGCCATGACAAAATCATTAATGGTCTTGAAAATTGTTTGAGTTGTTTGGCTTGTTGTCAATTGATGTGTATCATTTGCAGTCAAATTACCTTCCAACATAAGCGTGATATCTGGAARGCCTACATCTAAATCTGTTAATTTAACTTCTTGTCCTGCCTCATAAGGATTCACCGTTTGTGTTAATGCACCCATCGTTACGGTTAATGTATTGGTAGCAGGATTAAAATTAATATCTAATGATGCTCCGTCAGGAATAGCACTATTTTTACCCATTTCGGTAATCGTTAAATTAGAGTCGGTTGCAGCACTACTATCCAAGCTTGTTTGTATATGTTCCGGTTCAAAAATGGCATTACCCGGATCATTGGTTTCGATTAATACGCCCGCACCAATTTGCAAACTACGTTGTCCACTATCACCCGCATAACTTGCGCCAATAGAGCTATAAGGCTGAACATCTGATTTATAACCAGAAAAAAGATAGTTTCCACTTGAGTCTTGCGTGTTCACTAAAGATAAAAGCTGCTCATTTAGTTGTGTAATTTCCTGAGCAATTGCTTGGCGATCTGATAGGCCATTGGTGTCATTCAACGCTTGCACTGATAGCTCATTGATTTTCTGTAAAATATTAACTGAGCTAGATAAAACACCTTCTTCCGACACTAACTTGTTTTCTGCCTTATCTGCATTGGTCAAATATTGATCAGATAAATTTATTTCACGCTGTAAATTTAGAATTTCTACTGCCCCAACAGGATCATCTGATGGATTTAGAATTCTCTGACCTGTAGAAATTTGTAATTGTGTCTTACCTAACGCTGCTTGCTGAGCAAGCATTGCTGTTAGGTTTTGATCAAATAGATAGCTTGTAGATATACGCATAGTCTCTTACCTCACACAGCATTTATAAGTGCATTAAAAATAGTGTTTGAAACAGTAATGATTTGTGATGCCGCCTGATATGCTTGTTGAAACTTGATCAAATTAGCGGCTTCTTCATCTAAGTTAACCCCTGAAAGGCTCTCATACCGAAGATTGGCTTGATCTAATAACCCTTGTTGTGTTTGTTGTGCTATATCTGCTTGATGGGTACGTGTTGCTACATTTGCCACCGTAACACCATAAGCATCAGAAAATGATTGCGTGCCACTATTGAGTGTTTTTGCTGCTTGTAAATCTGCTAGCGCCAATGCATTTCTATTATCACCAATTGATGAACTATTACCAATCGTTATCACATCACCATCTGCTGGGACACCCGTAAGTGTCAATGTTAACTCTGCCATCGGTGCTGTCAGTGAAACGCTTATCCCACTATCAGCACTGGGATCATAATTTATTGTAACCGCAGGATTTACACCATCATCTGCTGTATATTGATTAGTCGCAGAATCAAAGGTTAATGTAATATTAGCCGCCAACAACGGTAATGTCAGCGGTGGAGTGGCATCGACGCTGGTAATTTCAACGTCACCAGAACCCGACGTTGCTGTGATAGGTGATGTTGTTAAATCGGCATTGGTCACGCCCACAGGGAAAGCAATAGCTAAGTCTCTGGGATCTGTAATTGCAAGACGTATGCTCCCTGCATCAACTGTAGCGGGCGGTGTCGGCACTGAAAAAAGATCGCCGCCCATTGCACCATCTAATGTGACACCTTTACGATGTTGCTCATTAAAACTAGTTGTTACACCTAGCGCTAATGCATCGATCTCTGCTCGTGCAGAATCAATAACATCATTTCTAACCTGAAAAGCCCCGCCAATACTACCTCCCGTCAATTGTGTAGAAACATCAATCATTGCAGGACCATAACCTATCCCGACACGCACAGGGTTTGTCGATGTATCCGCAATCTCATGTAATTCAACATTCGCCGTACCTACGACTAATGCTTGACCATTTCCTACGAGAATAGTAACAGCTCCGGTATCTTCTTGAATAACGTTCACCGAAGTGTAAGTTGACAGCTCATTAATTAATCTATCTCGTTGATCTAATAAATCATTCGCTTGAGCGCCCGTTCCTGAGGATCCCGTTGCAATAATGGCATTATTTAATTCTGCGATGCCCCTCGACAAGCTATTAATATCTTGAATAGAAGTAGAAAGCAAGCTATCAATTTGTTGATCAAATTGTTCTAATTGACGGTCAATCGTATTAAAACTATTCGCTAAAATTGCCCCTTCTGTCAGCATAACCTGTCGAGCTGAAATAGATGTGGGATCATTCGCTACTTCATGCACCGCATTAAAAAAAGATTCTAATCCATTATTTAAGCCAACATCCGTTCCCCCCAATAGATCGTCTACTTGCTCTGCAAAGGTTAAGAACGTGTTTTGCTGAGATTGTTGTGATGTATAGGTTCTAACYTGTGACGCTATAAAATTATCATAAATACGCTCAACACCACCAATGGTGACGCCAGTGCCTACATAATGGGAGCCCTGAAAAGAAGGAGTGGTTGTCACACTTTCTGTTCTTTGGCGATTATAACCTTCCGTATTRACATTGCTTATATTATGACTCGTTGTTGCTAACGAACCTTGTGCTGTCAGTAAGGCTGATACGCCCGTAGTTAGTAAACTCATGATGATCCTCGATACGTCAAAATTACGACGTTATTATGAATACTGTGATGATTGCGATAATTGTGCCAATGTGTCACTTCGCATAATACGTTTAATTTTATCGGCATAATCTGGGTCTGTTGCATAGCCCGCTTTATGCAATCCTTCAATAAATTTATCGGGGTTTTCTGTTTGTTTTAATGCCTGCTGATAGCGAGGTTGTGTTTGCAAGAAATTTATATAATCATCAAAACTTTCTTGATAAGAATCATAGGATCTAAATTTTGCCTGTTCTTGAACAGCAATGCCTTCTCGGTATTCAACCGTACCCTTAGCAACAGAGTCACCCTGCCAACGGCTATCTGCTTTAATGTTAAATAAGTTGTAGCTAGATTCGCCATTGGGTTTATTAATGACATGTTTACCCCAGCCCGTTTCTAACGCTGCTTGAGACAAAATAACTTCGGGGGAGACACCTAATTTATCAGCCGCCTGTTTTGCCATTGGCCACAATTGTTGAATAAAACTTTCTGGTGAATCAAAGTTAGTCTCGATTTTATTTGAAACTGTATTTACTTGCTGAGACTCTGTTCGGCTGTTTTGATTTACACGTGTACCTTGCTCATTTATTTCAAGTTTTGGCCTGGYTTTTATGGTATCTACGCTAAAACCTGTTGTCGAATCAGTACTATTACGCTTACTTTCTATTGCAGTATTGCCTGTTAATTGACGCAGAATCGCTTCTTGCAAACCAAGGCCACCTCGAGAAGATAAATCCATGGCGAGTTGCTGATCGGCTATATCTTGATACATGTCGCTTTGTGAACTATCAAACATGCCATCAGCCAAACTAGCCTGACGCATGCTCTTAAGCATCATATTAATAAACAGGGATTCAAACTGCCCAGCAACCTGACGCATKGTTTCCGCATCATCACCTTCTTGATTGGATACTCTACGAAGTTCGGATAGCCCTTTAGAATCAAGAGCCGTTTGAACAATATGCGTATTGAGTGACATRACTTARATTATAATCAACTCAGCGTGTAGGGCTCCCGCTTGTTTCATTGCCTCTAATATAGCAACCAAATCACCCGGAGCAGCACCCACTTGGTTCACTGCTCGCACTATCTCATCCAAAGAAACACCSGGGTTAAAGACAAACATTCGRCTATCTTCTTCTGTGACTTCGATATCAAAATTAGGGGTAATCACRGTAACACCATCAGATAAAGCATTAGGTTGACTAACTTCAGTATTAGCGGARATAGTCACCGATAAATTACCATGTGTGACCGCAACAGGGCTCACCCTAACATGCTGTCCAATTACGATAGTACCGGTGCGAGAATTCACTATAATTTTAGCTGCCGCTTCACCAGGACTCAATTCAAGGTTCTCAATTAATGAAAGAAAAGGTACACGYTGGCTCGGATCGCGTGGTGCATTAATTTTTATTGATGATGCATCCATTGATCGAGCTGTTCCCTTACCCAAAGTATGATTAATTGAATCCGTTAACCGACTTGCCGTCGTAAAGTCTGGCTGATGCAAATTTAGGATAATAGAATCACCCACATTAAAAGCATTAGCGACTACACGCTCAACAGTAGCACCGTTAGGAATACGACCCGCACTTGGAATATTGACCGTGACACGAGAACCATCACCTGCTTCTGCYCCAAAACCACCCACAACCAAATTGCCTTGAGCCATGGCATAAATCTGACCATCAATACCTTTTAATGGCGTCATAATTAAACTGCCACCCCGTAAACTTTTGGCATCACCTAGTGATGAAATAGTCACGTCAATGGTTTGACCTGGTTTTTTGAATGCTGGTAAATCAGTATGAACGGCAACGGCAGCAACATTTTTACTTTTAGGATCCGTTCCTGGAGGTAAGGTTATACCCAATTCACGTAACATCGTGCGTAAACTTTGGCCRGTAAAGGAGGTTTTATCACCCGTACCATTGAGACCTACCACTAAACCGTAACCGACCAGTTGGTTATTCCTTACACCCGCAATGGACGCTAAATCCTTTATGCGTTCAGCATGCAAAACACCCGATATTGAAAGCAGGATTAACCCCAAAAATAGAAATTTTATTTTCATTAGCATAATCCTTTAAAACGGCATCAATGAACTTATGAAAAATCGGCCTAACCAGCCAACAACATTGGCATCATTCGTCGGTCCATCACCTACATATGAGATTTGAGCATCAGCTACACGTTTAGATGAAATTGAATTATTTGCATCAATATCCCGTGGGCTAATCATGCCCGAAATACGAAGGTATTCATTGCCTTGATTAATTGTAATTATTTTTTCACCACGAATAATCATATTWCCATTCGGTAAAACCTCGACGACTGATACGGTGATATCACCCGTTAATTTATTACTTTGATCGCTGTCACCCGCACCGCTAAAGTTATGATTYGATCCCAAATTAATGGCTAAATTATTATCCTTAGTACTGGCTAAAGGTAAAAAGCTTGGAAGGTCAAATTCTACTGAACTACCCAATAATGTAGGRTTGGTAACACTATTACTCGTTGTCTTACTGATCGTCGTTTCTGTCTCTTTTTCGGCTTCTGTTTTTTCTTCCAGCGTTACCGTCAAAATATCACCTACTCGGCGAGCACGGTAATCTTCAAATAACGATACATTTTTTGATACGTCAAAAATAGCACCATCATTCTTCTGCTGTGGCGCCACCGCTACAGGTCTTACTGCAGCATAAGTCGGATCACGTTTAGCCTGATTATTGACACAGCCAGYCAMCATAACCAGACTCGTAATCATTAAAAATTTAAATAATTGTTTCATCATAAATCCCCACCTATCTTGGGTTAAACGTCCTACCCAGAAAGTGTTTCTACAAATTTTGAGTCGCATATTGCAACATTTGATCTGCTGTTGAAATRGCTTTTGAATTCATTTCATAAGCACGTTGCGTTTCAATCATATTAATGAGTTCGGTAACGACATTAACATTTGAYGTTTCTAGTGAGCCGGATACCAGACTACCTATSCCTGTTAATCCTGGTGTTCCTACTGTTGCACTACCACTGGCTGCGGTCTCTTTATATAGGTTTTCTCCCACTGCCTGTAAACCTGTCGGGTTCACAAAATCAGCGAGTTGAATATTCCCTACTGTTGTCGGTGATGTTTGTCCCGGCTGCAAAACACTTACTGTGCCATCGGTAGCAATAGTGACACTGAGTGCATCCTCTGGAATAGTAATTGCTGGCTCTAATGTATAACCATTAGACATCACCATTTGGCCCGTAGAATCAATCTGAAATGAACCATCACGCGTATAAGAAATCGCACCGTCGGGTGTCAATATTTGAAAAAAACCACGTCCTTGAATTGCTAGATCTAAGGCATTCTCTGTTTGAACAATATTACCTTGAGTATGTATTTTTTCAGTAGCAACCGTACGAACACCAGTACCAATTAACAATCCTGATGGTAATTGAGTATTGGCCGATGATTGAGCTCCCGGCTGACGGATTGTTAAATAAAGCAAGTCTTCAAAGACTGCACGGTCTTGTTTAAACCCCGTTGTATTCGCATTTGCCAAGTTATTAGAAATAACTGCCATCCGTGTTTGCTGGGCATCAAGTCCTGTTTTAGCTATCCATAATGCTTGATTCATAACCTACTCCCCTACAATTTTTTGACGCTTAATTGCGCTGTTATTAGTTAATTTGCAACAAACGTGCCGATGCGGCGCTGTTATCGTCTGCTGACTTCATCATTTTGACTTGCATCTCGTATTGACGTTGCAATTCAATCATTTTTACCAAAGCACCAACAGTATTAACATTACTGCCTTCTAAGGTGCCTGATGCAACGGTCACGGTGGCATCTAATGGCGCATCACCACCCTCTTTCATGCGCATTAAACCATCACTATCTTTAAATATATCTTTCAATTCAGGCTGAACTAATTTGATTCTATCTAACACTGCTAAGGATTTGGCATCKGCACCGATCGGACGAATAGATATTGTGCCATCCGATCCTATTTCTATTTTTTCAGCAGGTGGAATAGCAATCGGACCTCCTTCTCCCATGACTGTCAAACCTGTTCCAGTAACTAACTGACCGGTAGCGGTAACGTGTAAATCACCTGCTCKCGTATAGCCTTCTCGACCATCCTTACCTTGCACCGCTATGAAACCTTCACCTTGTATAGAAATATCGAGTTCYCGACCTGTTGATTGAATATTACCTTGTTGATAATCAGTAGCAGGGCGTTCGCTCATTGAATAAACACGTGTCGGCAATCCTTCTCCAAATACGGGCATACTGCGAAACTGTTCAAAATCTTGCCTAAAACCAGTGGTATTCACATTCGCCAAATTATTACTATTGGTTGCCTGCGCTAACATCGTTTGTTGTGCGGCATTCATTGAAATATAAAGCATTCGGTCCATAGTTYTACCCTCCTATCTTTCTATATATCGCTATAGAATAGGAATAATTATCGTAAGTTAATGATTGTTTGCGTAATTGCATTTTCAGTTTCAATTGATTTAGAATTCGCTTGGAAATTACGCTGAGCAATAATTAACTCCACCAATTCTTTTGTTAAATCAACATTAGATGCTTCAAGAGAACCTGATTGAATAAGACCAAAATTACCGGTTCCAGCTTCACCCGACAGCACCAGCCCTGAGTCAATTGTTTCTAACCATGAGGTGTTCCCTATTTGCTTTAAACCTTGCGGATTAGCAAAGTTTGCTAGGGCAATTTTTCCTAAAGGTTCTGACTGTCCATTGGTATAAGTTGCTCTCACTAAACCGTCATCACTAATATCAAGGCCACTTAACCGTCCTGAAGTAAAACCATTTTGCTGCAAAGCATTAACCGTGAATGCACCCGAGTTTTGTGTCGATCCATCAAAATCAATGGTGATTGTTTGTGGTACCGCGGCTCCACTTGCTAAAGCAGTGATATTGTATGCTTGATCTGTCGGCGCACTAGATAATGCGCCACCTGTTGCAGGGTCAAAAGTTAATGTTTTTGTTGCACCTAATTGAGTTTGTAGATTGCCACCACTRGGCTCGTCAATATAGACATCCACATCCCATTGATTTAAAGCGGCATCTGTTTTTTTGTAATACGTTGTTACAATATGCTCATTACCCAATGAATCAAATACCGTTGCTGACGTTGAATTGGTATAGGTTGTTGGATCGGTAGGATCAATCGCTGTTGCAGCCGCTAAATCTGTTGCCGTTGAAGGTAAGTTAACTGAAAGATCTACAGTTGTAGTTGCACTTGGTGTGCCTGATGAGCTAGGTAATTGTAATGGTGAGGTACTACTCAAAGCCGTAGAAGAGACCGTACCATCTGCATTCACAGGAAATACTCTCAAATACTGACCCGCACTATTGACAACAAAACCATCACTATTAATCCCAAAAGCGCCGGCACGACTATAAACTACCTCACCACTCGCTTGAGTCGGTGCTAATGCAAAGAATCCTTGCCCACTGATACCTAAGTCTAGTGAGTTCTCCGTGAACTCAAGATTACCTTGAGTAAATTGCTGGGCAACATTATTAAGCACTACACCATTACCRATAGCAGTATTGCTTGTACCAAATGCGGATATCGCGTAAACATCGGCAAATTCTGCCCGMGAGCTTTTAAAGCCGGTCGTATTTACATTTGCTATATTATTTGATTTAACATTTAAATCTGCTGACGCTGCGTTTAAACCTGTTATTGCTGTACTAAAAGACATCGTTTATCTCCTAAATAATTTCTAGTGCTTCGCTAAAGGGTACGGCGCCAATTCCTGCTAAGTTCATTACCAAACCCTCAGTTGTGCCATTAATTAATACACTTTCTACTTTTGCCGTTGTTGCTGTCGCAAAAGCTATATTTTCCCCATCAACGGTTCCTGTGGCTGTAAATTGGTATGTTCCTGGAGTCAGAGCCGTACCTGATTCATCAATGCCATCCCATGAAAAACTGGTGTAACCCGATGCAGAACCCATATCAATTGTTTTCACTAACGCTCCTGCTTCAGTATAAATTTTCACGGTCAAGTCTGAGACAGACTCCGGCACGCTAACTTGTCCTGTTAARCCATCTTCAGCCGTCATTCCTCCAATGGATGACTGCACTAATACCGAATGACCTACTAATGAAGAACCTTGTAAAGCCTGTTCTGATTGCATAGATTTGGCAAAGCTATCAAAGGATGTTTGCAGATCGCCAATACCACTTACCGTACCAAATGCAGCAATTTGTCCTAAAAAATCACCACTGTCCATTGGYTTTAATGGATCTTGGTTCTGCAACTGAGTGGTCATTAACGACATAAARTCTTCTAATGCTAAGGCACCTGCATCCTGCTCTTCTTCTTCAACAGAACTTGTATTAAGAAATGCATAAGGATTACTACTATCTACACTACTAATCGACATGATTTTCTCCTATTGACCTAACTGTAAGGTTTTTAATAATAATTGTTTAGACGTGTTGGCTATCTCAACATTATTCTGATATGAACGCGATGCTGACATCATATTGGCCATTTCGGCAATAGCATCAACATTAGAATGAAAAATATAACCGTCCTCATTAGCCAATGGATGACTAGGGTTATATTCTTGACGAACTGGCGCCTGGCTTTCAACAATACCTTGAACCTGAACACTACCTTTTTTATAGCCTTGTTGRGCATCATCTAATACGGCAGAAAATACCGGATTTCGTGTTCTATATACCTGTTCGACACTACTGCTTACACTATCCGCATTAGCCAAATTACTGGCTGTGGTATTAAGYCTCAGTGACTGGGCACTCATGCCACTGCCTGCAATATCAAAAATACTAAATAAAGACATTAGATTTATTCTCCTCTAATCGCACTCAGTAATCCYCTGAATCTAGCCCCTAAAAAATTTAGGCTGGCTTGATATTGGACTGAGTTTTGCATGAATTCTGTTTGTTCAATTTGCTCATCGACTGTATTACCATCAAGTGAATCTTGCATCGTTGTGCGATATTGCACTTCGGGCGAATTGAATTGAGAATTAGATGATTGGAAATGCTTRGAATTTGTACTGGTCATGCCCGTCGATTGATTAGTTGCTGCCATTTTCATTGCAGATTGAAAATCAATATCACGCGCTTTATAATTTGGCGTATCGGCATTCGCTAAATTTGATGCCAATAATTCTGCCCGTTGTGAACGGACACGAAGTGCATCAGCATGAATTCCYAGRGCGGAATCAAARTTTATCGGCATKTKTWWCTCCAANCTTTAATYTTNATTTARRNTAAAGTTAAGCACCAAAYATGCCARAAAWMWAWAMTRYWKTAAAATCATTATGTTAGCTACTCCATAACAATGCTGTCAAAAAAATAACGGCAAATATTGCCGCCATATTATATATGCTAAATCTCGGCCATAAAAAAAGAAAGCACCCGAAGGTGCTTTCTTTTTTTAATCGCTTAGGATGAATATTTARAGACTAAATACCATCATTAATTGCCCCACTACTAAGTAAATCATCCACTAACTGTGTTGCAGTTGTGGTCACAGAGACACCATGCAATTCAATTTCTTGCACAATGCCACCCGAACCATCCTTGATATTAAGCTGTAAATCACCAGCTCCTGTTTGAATACCCTCAATCGTATGAGAACCATCTGATAATAAGTCWGCAAGATTCAACACATCRTTACTMGYATCAAAATCAGTAACYTCATCATGYGCYGGWGTWGCAACGGTACCTACATCACTTGCATTCCAGATAAAGATATCATCGCCATCGCCACCAGTGAGTATGTCATTMCCCCCTCCACCGATTAGAATATCCTCACCTGCAAGTCCCACTAAAATGTTATCGCTCGCATCACCTTCCAGCATGAGGTCCGTAGTATTATCCGATATCGACAGGTTTCTAAAAGAGACAGCTCCCGTAACACCGGAATCATCATCATTCACAAAAATAAGGTTGCTAGGTACCCCATCTGTTGTATTTAAAGCACTTAAATCAATTTCTATTCTAAACCAACCGTCACCTAAATCATCAGATGTGAAGGCACCTGTTCCCCATGATTGTGAACCGAATACTTTAAACATATTGGTTGTATCTACCGCATCATTCTGCGTTAAGTTACTGTCAAATAAAACACCTTGTATCTCGCCTGGAGCCGTTGTTTTAATCTCAAAGGTTAACGAGCCATTAGCCCAATCAAATGTATTATCTACACCAAGATCGGATAGCGCAACAGATTTCCATGCATTACCTGTTAAAGAGAGAACATTATCATTCACCGCTGCAGTACCCTGATCTTGACCTGACTGCCATCCACCGAACGTTAATGTACTTAAATCAACATAGCTATTCATTGTTGCAGGAACAGGGGTATCCGTCTGCGTATTAACATCAATCACAACATCAACTAATGGACTTGTTTGACTATCTTCGTCAGTCACGGAATATTGGAAGTTTACAGTGTTTGCATCAATATCATTATATGAAAGGCTGGCAACATAATAATCACTTGAGTCCTGTGTGCCATTTTGATTTTCATACTCTGTGCCTGTAAACTGCAACTGATCAAATACAACCCCCACTAAAGTGAAGGTTCCACCTTGGTTGCCCGTCACACCACCAAGACTTTGATCGGTAAAGTTGCCATTTGAAGGAGAAAAATCAGCTGTTGCTGTTGCTGAAGCTGTAAATGTCCAGCTACCAACAGCAACTCCATCCAAATATGCCGTTACAACTCCAATTTCACCATCACCTTCACTCTTGATTAAATGGGTCGTACCAATCGTAGCATTTGTCACCGCATGTTCAAAATCAAATAATAGTGTTTCACTTTTCCCATCAGCAAATTCAAGTTGATTGATTCGATCATCTGAACTATCAATCCCCAAACCATCTGTTGATGAAAAGCTAATTGTTGCATCATTACCATCCAAGCCATAGCCTTTAATAGTAATATTTTCAGCTGCTAATCCCGCTTGATAACCTGCTTCGGTAAAAGACAGATTGTGTGCTAAACCATTTGTTGGCACTTGGGAATGTGTAGCAATCCAGTACACTTCACCGGCTGTAGAAAAATCTACTGCACCTAAATTATCTGCATCTATTTTTGTATAGCTGCTACCGTCATAAACATAAACATCACCGTAATCGGGTAATGATTCAATATTAAAGATAAGGTTCGTTTCAGCAGTTTCAAGATCTTGCCCACCAAGATCTGCTGGGTCATTTGGATTATTCTCAATAATGCTCAGATCACCATCCAAACCACCGCCAACATTTAACGCCTTAAAAAATGCGATTTCGGCACTATCTACAGGAAATCCTAAAGGCACAATATCCGTAACGAGGTCCGATGTAGTTCGAACTTCGTCAGCAATAGGTGGTTCATTAGTCAGTGGAGGCTCGTTGATTGAAGATGTATTCTCACTTTTTGCATTATCTTCTGTATCACCAAATAAATTGTCTTCACTTAAAAAGTTTCGCGCAACTCCAGTCGTTTCAAAACCACTAGTAACTTCAACGGTAGGGTCTAAATAATCAACAACAACCGTTGTCACACCTTCATTGTTACCTTCTGATTCTGGTCCGGCTGCTGGCGCTTCACCTTCTTGTGTTGGATCTTCACCGTCAACAAGTGCATTTTGTAATGCAGCAATGTCTACATCATCATTTGACGCGATTGCTTGTTGTGGATCAAAAATTTCACTGTCTAATAAAGCCTGTGAATTTCTACCCAAATCCATCAAACTTCCATCAGAGAATTCAATTTCAATTGCACTGGCATCACCTGTCGTAATAACTTCATCCGCATAAACGCGATCACCCACAAGTAAATTACGTTGTGAGCCATCAACAGCCGTTATAACTGCCGTGCCAATAAGTGCTTTTACAATACCAATTTCTGTTGCCATGATTCCTACCTCAAAACTTAAGCGTTTTCATATTTACGCTTTGTATGGTTTGCACTTTACGCGATCACCTATCTATTGAATAGTGTACCTTGGTACAATGACTTAGAGTTATTTCTAAAAATGTCGACCACTTAACACTTATTAACCATAATCTATTTAAACGCTCTACTAATTAACATTTTTAGGCTGTATTTTCAGGCGGAACAGCAATAAATAAAAAAATCAATTTAATACCCGCATACTATGCCATTAAGACGTGGAACGACAAAGGAAGTTACATACTAGCCAAGATCTCGGTAGAAATATAGTCCGTCTTAGGTTTTTATGAATATTCCTTCAATATATTCGATAAAAGCTGCCATTGCTTATCCCAACCGAGTAAGGGTGATTGGCGAAACCCCGTTCTCACATATTGTTGGATATGACCTTCAACAATGATCATCAATAAATTTGCCGTTTCATTAACGGGTCGCCCACCTGCTTCTGTAAGCGACAACTCACCTTCACGTAGAATTTGCCTAAACTGCGTTTCTATACGCTCAAAGAACTGACTTACACGTTGACGTAAACGCTCCGATTCACCTGTTAATGCTGCCCCAGTTAACACACTACTTATTCCTGGGTTCTTTTCACTAAACCCTAATAACAAACTTGCCACTTTTTTGCATCGTGTTTCGGTATCTGTTTCACGTTCTAAAATTTGATGGATTAAACTAAAAACGGTATTCTCAGCAAACTCAATCAAACCTTCAAACATGCGAGCTTTGCTGGGAAAATGGCGGTAGAGTGCAGCTTCAGAAACGCCTAGGCTCGCGGCTAATTGAGCCGTGGTAATTCTTTTACCTGGATGCTGCTCTAACTGGTGTGCCAGTGCCGCAAGAATAGATTCCTTGCGTGACTGTTTCTTTTCAGCTCTACTGTTTACCTGCTCACTCATTGCCAACCTCCACGGATTAATGTCCCCACCCCTTCGTCGGTAAACATTTCTAATAATAAGGCATGTTGAACTCGGCCATCAATGATATGTGCCGTTGTCACACCCGCTTGAACAGCTTCTAAAGCACATTTTATCTTCGGTAACATGCCGCCATAAATGACACCATCATCAATTARATCATTCACTTGTTTTGCATTTAGTCCTGTTAATAGCTTCTCATTGGCATCTAATAAACCAACGGTATTAGTCAACAAAATTAATTTTTCTGCTTGTAATACTTCGGCAATTTTACCTGCGACCAAGTCAGCATTAATATYATAAGACTCGCCATTAACACCTACGCCTATAGGGGCAATCACAGGAATAAAATCACTATGGATTAACATATCAATGACACTTGTATCGATGCTTTTTACCTTACCTACATGCCCTAAATCAATAATCTCCGTAGTATTGTGTTCAGGGGRATGCTCAGCCGATGAAACATGTAATTTCTCCGCACAGATTAAGCCACCGTCTTTTCCTGTTAAGCCCACCGCTCTACCACCATGGGTATTAATAAGGCTAACAATGCTTTTATTAACTTGGCCTCCCAACACCATTTCAACAATATCCATTGTCTCACTGTCTGTCACCCTCATTCCATCGATAAAATGGCTTTCCTTTCCTATCCGTTCAAGTAGATCACCAATTTGTGGCCCACCACCATGAACAACAACAGGATTAATCCCGACCGCTTTTAATAGTACGATGTCTCTAGCAAAATTATTCTTAAGTGCTTCATCGACCATGGCATTTCCGCCATATTTAATCACCAATGTTTTGCCCGAAAATCGTTGGATATAAGGTAAGGCTTCCGTTAAAATTTGGGCTCGGTATGAACTATCTTGTGATGTTAAACTCATGATTTTTCTATTTGCTATCTAATGTTAAAAATGACAATGACAATGTAGGTTTAATTTGCAACATTTGATGTTTGAATCGTTGTTGTATATGTTGTAAATCCTCTAATGTATCAGCTTCAAATCGTAATGTTAACCCAGGCATCGTATTTGATGCTCTTACCAAACCCCAGCCATTTGGATAATCTGCCCTAATACCATCTATTTTAATTATTTCTGCACCGGCAAACTCAGCTTCTTTAAGAATTTGTATCATGAATTGCTTACTTTCTTTTTCAGTCATTTCTACTAATATTTCAGGTGTGCTTACACGGCTAGGTAATGCTGAGAAAATATCTGTTGGTGTCCGCTCTAATGGATCGTTACATAACAATTCAAATAATCTGCTGGCGGCATATAAAGCATCATCAAAACCAAACCAGCGCTCTTTAAAGAAAATATGCCCACTCATTTCACCTGCTAACTGCGCATCCATTTCTTGCATTTTATTTTTAATCACGGAATGGCCTGATTGCCACATAACTGCCTCACCGCCAGCACGAGAAATTTCTTCTCCTAATAAATTACTACTTTTTATATCATAGATAATGACCGAGCCGGGCATCCGTAATAAGACATCTTGTGCAAACATAATCATTAATCTGTCAGGCCAAATTGGATTGCCTTCCGTGTCGACAACGCCGATACGATCACCATCGCCGTCAAATGCCAATCCTAGCTCAGCATCATGTTTTGCAACCTCTTCAATCAATGCCTGTAAATTATCAGGCTGGCTCGGATCAGGGTGATGATTAGGGAAGTTACCATCCACATCACAATAAAGCTCAATCACCTCGCATCCTAATGCCTTAAATAATCTGGGTGCGACAATACCTGCAACCCCATTACCACAATCAATCACAACCTTCATTGATCTAGGTAATTTTATATCGCTTGTTATTCGATTGATATATTCATCAATCACATCCATATCTTGTCGGCTGCCTTGACCTTTTCGTAATTTATTATCTGCTATTCGCTGGTGAATTGCCTTCAATTCATCGCCTAATAAGGCTTTTCCAGCCAAGACTATTTTTAAACCATTATAATTTGCTGGATTATGACTCCCTGTGACCATAATGCCTGATTTCGAATCCGAATGTTCTGCAGCAAAATAGACTAAAGGTGTGGGAACCATCCCCACATTAACAACGTCACAGCCACTTGCCAAAATACCTTCAATTAATGCCTCACTTAATGAAGGGCTAGAATGCCGACCATCACGCCCAACGACCAAACTCGTTAATCCTTGATCAAGTGCCTCACTGCCAACAGCATGACCGATTACTTTCACGGCTTCTTCCGTTAAAGATTCACCAACAATCCCTCTAATGTCATATGCTTTGAAAATGCTAGGATCGACATCAACAGCTACCCCAATATATTCTTCAAGTACATCATCGACGGGGCTGTCTTCTTCCCTTTCTTCTATCCGTTTAGTGAGACTTTCTGGTGTTAATTCCTTTTTCTGTACACTACTACTATCACTATTCTCAGTAGACGTCGGCTCGTTAATTAATGCTGTTAAGGACAATGCAACATCTTGAATATCATCAACCACATCTTGTAATATGGAACCTGTCACTTGATATTTTACTTTTAATTCTCTGCGCTTCACATCAATAAGCTGTTGTTTAATAACCCTAATATCGCGTTTAAAAAAGAAACGTTCAACTAGCTGCTGAATCAGCCACATCAACACAATCACGCCCACCACCACTGCCATAGGTATAAGTGATGAAGCCGCTTGTCTTTCGTTTGGCCAATAAGCCACTTTCCAATGTGTTCCTTGAATTTTTATCACCGATTTAGCGGCACCTTTTTTCCACTGTGTATCCCCTTTATTGGCTATCACTGTGGCCTTTTTGAGGCCTTGCTGTAGTTCTGCATAGCCTTCAAATTTAGGTACATTGAACAAGGAACTCAATATACTAGGTTGCAATGCAACCGCCATTACGCCTACAACGCGCTCTGATTTATCCATAATCCGCTGCGTTAATAACAAATAAGCATTCTCAGTTCCAACGTGCATTACCCCCATTAATGCCCCCCCTTCTTTTTTTGCTTGGCGCAAGCTACTGAGCACTGAAAAAGTAATAGGGACACATGCCTTGTCATCCACATCATCTACTGATGATGCAATTAAACACACCTTGTTCGCCGATGGAAAGGCTGATTTTAATATCCGTTGCTGTTGTATTATTTGAGTTTGGTCACCACTGCGTAAAACCTGGGCTAATTGAGGCATGGTTGCTAGCACTTGTATTTTTGCTTTTAACTCCAATACGTGAGATGCCGTCATCTCATGCAAAATAGCAATGGTTTGTTGCTGGTAATTTGATTGCTGTTGATTATATTGTTTGCTGGTTACTTGTTGCTGCCAAAGAAATCCAGCAGCAGCCACTAAACAACTCACAATAAGCACCACCAGTCCAACTGATTTATTTCCCAGTTTAGATAAAAGCCTAGCTATTCCGTTCACAGCAACCCCTTAAAATTTAATGTAATCAGTGCCTTCCTGTATGCCCAAAACCGCCACTTCCCCGTTCTGAACTACCAAATTCTTTTACCTGCTCAAATTCAACCTGCACTACCGGTACAAATACCATTTGGGCAATTCGTTCACCAATAGCAATCTCAAATGCAGTTTGGCTTCGGTTCCAACAGGATACAAATACCTGTCCTTGGTAATCACTATCAATTAACCCCACTAAATTACCGAGAACAATACCATGTTTGTGTCCTAGACCCGAGCGAGGCAATAAAACGGCAGCAAGAGAAGGATCATCTATATGAATCGCTAAGCCCGTTGGAATTAAAACCGTTTCACCTGCTGCTATTGATATATCCTCATCTAAGCACGCACGCAAATCTAAGCCCGCCGATCCTGATGTTGCATAATGCGGTAACTCGATCGTATCACCCAATCTTGGGTCAAGCAGTTTAAGTTGTATTTTTTGCATTATATCGCTCAATAATAAGTGTCATTAAATCTCGTGCTAGCTGCTTTTTAGGCGCCTTTGGTAATAAGCGGGAATCCCCCTTCCAAAACACCTCTAATTCATTTTCATTCACTGCAAATCCAACACCAACACCCACTCGATTTGCTGCAATCATATCTAATTTCTTCTTTGCCAGCTTATTCTTTGCATAAACATCCACCGAACTTGTCTCTGCAGCAAAGCCGACAACAAATGGAGCGTGCTCCTCAGCTGTAACGGCTGACACAATATCTAAAGTAGGCTCCAACACTAACTGTAGCTGATCATTTTCTGTTTTCTTAATCTTATTCTGTTCAAACTGCTGTGGTCGAAAATCAGCTACGGCAGCACATGCAATAAACACATCACAATGTTGAACATGTTCCATCACCTTACTATGCATTTGCTGTGCCGTTTCCACATCAATGCGATGAACATTTGTGGGTGTAGGTAAATGTACGGGGCCTGAAATCAATGTAACATCCGCTCCTGCTTCAGCTGCAGCCACTGCCACTGCAAAGCCCATTTTCCCTGAACTTCTATTGCCGATAAAGCGTACAGGGTMWAKTGSYTYRTWKRWTRRKYMGSSWSYKWYKRCMASCSTKYKMCYSYSAAATAGTGCCGGAACAACCAAGCGTGCTAATRCCGCCACAATCTCATTGGGCTCTAATAAACGTCCTTCTCCTTGCTCTCCACAGGCCTGATCACCACTGGCAGGTCCTAAAATCTGGGCACTTTCTGACCTTAAGTGTCGTATATTATTCTGTGTTGCCTCATTTTGCCACATTTTGTTATTCATTGCCGGTGCAATTGCAAGTGGGGACTCACTTGCACTACAAAGGGCGGTAAGCAGGTCATCTGCCCGCCCACTTGCTAATCTAGCAATCGTGTCAGCGGTTGCAGGTGCAATGAGGATCCAGTCCGCCCAGCGTGCTAATTTTATATGGCCCATTGCCGCTTCTTCATCGGCATCCAGCAACTCAATCGCAACAGGATGACCGCTTAATGTTTGTAAGGTAAGTGGGGTAATAAATTCACAGGCAGCCTTCGTCATAACGACCCGAACATTCGCTCCCTTTTCACGCAGGCGGCGTACTAAATCAGCTGATTTATAAGCGGCTATACTTCCCGTTACTCCTAAAACAATCTTTTTATCTTGCAAGGCCTGTTCGTTCATTTTTCTAATTCATCCATAACTAACGCACGCAAATCCAGTTCTGCCAACATAGCAGCCTGTGCATCATTAAGCTTTTGTAATAGTTGTTCAATGACCACGCCCACTTTGTGTGTTGTTACTGTTATATTGGCTTCTTCAGCGGCACGTAGCGTAGTCAGTATGGTATTCACCTTTATTTTAGCTATATCTTGTGCCGGCTGATAGCGTGGCACCTCACCTTCAAGTTCAACAATTAACTGTCCTTGTTCCAATATAGAAAGTAAATCTTGTGTTAAATCACCCGCTAACCCCGTTTGAGTTTCCAATTCTTGCACACTTAATGCCGGCTTTTGTAAATAAAACTGTTTTGCCATAACCGTCATTAGCCAGAGTCCTTCTTTATCACGTAATCGAGGGCTCAAATTGTACTCCTGACCACCAAAACGTACTAATTTTGGATGTTGCAAATAATAGGCAACTTGCGATCCTGTCAGTAGGATAAACCATGCTAAATATAGCCAGATCATAAAAAAGAATAAGATAGCAAAACTTGAATATATTGCCGTGTAATTAGACGATGAAGCAACAAATGAAGCAAATAACTTACCTAATGTTACCCATAACACACCCGCTACAATAGCCCCGATTAAACCCGGACCGATTTGAACTTGGGTGTTCGGTATAAATTTATATAAAAACGTAAAGGCCAGAATAATCATTATATAAGGCGCAAGCTTGCTCGCATACAGAAGTAAAGTTCCGAATGGCTCTATCGCTTGCAAATGCTGAACAACATCATGGTTCATTACTGTTGCAGCGAGACCTAGCGCACTGAATATTAGCACTGGGCCTATCATGACGACACTTAAATAATCGGTAAATCGACGCGCTAATGTTCTTGATTTTTTAACGCGCCATACAAAATTAAAGGCATTCTCAATTTTTTGAATCAAAGCAATAATGGTATAAAACAGCATTGCCACCCCTAAAGATCCCAATACTTTTACATCCACATTATGTACAAATCCAATAATATTGGCGGTAATTTCAGGCCCTTTCGGTCCCAAAGGTTCTAAAGCGCTCAATAACACAGGTTCAATTTTATTATGAACCCCAAAAGCCTTTAGCACTGAAAAAGCAACGGCAAGCAACGGTACTAATGACAAGAGTGTTGTGAACACTAAACTCATTGCGCGTAGGTTAAGCTCCCCTGTGGCAAGCTCACGAACAACAATATAACTCACACGAAGAATATTAATCATCCATCGCCATACCACCCCTGATTGGGCTGGTAGCTCTTGCCATAACGTTACTGAAAAAAATCTTTTTATTTTAAAAATTAAGTCAATCATTTCGCTCTTCGCTATTACCTACACTGGATTATTAATATCAATAAAATGGTGCTGCAAATCAAACTTTTCAGCTAAATGTTCACCCAAAGCTTGCACCCCATAACGCTCAGTAGCATGGTGGCCAGCTGAAAAATAGTGAATGCCTAGTTCACGTGCCAAATGCACCGTTTGCTCGGAGATTTCACCACTTATGAAGGCATCTAAACCTAATTTTGCTGCTTGCTCAATATAAGCTTGTGCTGCGCCGCTACACCAACCAATATTTTTAATTGGCCGATTGTGCCCTTCAATAAATAAGGGCTTTCTTTGTAAGACGCAAGAAATCTTGTCCACAAAATCTACTGCTGTTACTGGTGATTCCAAATAGCCATACAATGCAATATTTGGATCGCCAGTTTCTGGAATAGTCCCTTTAATTTCTATCCCCAGTCGCTTTGCCAACTGGGCATTATTTCCCATAACGGAGTGTGCATCTAGCGGTAAGTGATAGACAATTAAATTAACATCGTGCATTAACAATTGTTTTAATCGCCGTTGTTTTATGCCAATTATCCGAGGGTCATCACCTCGCCAAAAATAACCATGATGAACAAGGATAGTATCAGCCTTCAAAACAAGTGCCGCATCAAGTAATTCCTGACTCGCAGTCACACCTGTGACAAGCGTATTAATCTGTTCTATACCTGCAACCTGCAAGCCATTAGGGCAATAATCTTGGAACTTATCTGGCTCCAAAATCGTCTCAAGATACAATAGACATTCAGTTCGGCTTATCATCCGCACAATAACTTTATAGTGTTACAAATCGTTCACTATAACAAATTGGAGAAAATACATGGAGGCTGTCAGCATAATCGCCTTAAGTATGGGCGTAGCGTGGGCAAGTGGCATTAATCTTTACGCCACCCTTTTCATGCTAGGTTACATGGGAACAACAGGTAATATAGCATTACCCACCGAATTAGACGTACTCTCAAATCCAATGGTGATGACGGCCGCAGGCGTCATGTACTGTATTGAATTTTTTGCCGATAAAATACCGGGGCTAGACTCCGCTTGGGATGCAATCCATACCTTTATTAGAATACCCGCAGGTGCAATGCTAGCGGCAAGTGCGGTAGGTGATGTGACCCCTGCAGTTGCACTTACATCAGCATTATTGGGTGGCACATTGGCGGCAGGAAGCCATGCAACAAAATCAGGAACCCGCTTATTAATCAACACATCACCTGAGCCTGTGACAAATTGGACGGCATCAATAAGTGAAGATTTACTGGTTATTGGTGGTTTATGGACGGCACTGCATCATCCTGTGCTTTTTATCATTGGACTTATGATTTTCATCGCACTTATGATTTGGCTGCTACCTCGCCTATGGCGAYTARWWAASSAYTTANTTKYARSRYWYYSSAAGMWRNGMTAGRKNNAKSWKWTYMRYYGMAAWYWWTRACYMWGYTGYMMNNGCKRATWRWAWKSARGCTTCCCCCTAAATAACCTGAACTCTGGATAAGCACAGTCATCCAGTACTTTTATTTTAGCGGCTCTCTGCGTTAGATTTACTTCCAATAGCGCGCTATTGCTACATAAATCTGCCTTGATATCCATTAAAATAAAGTCACTGGTTAATATAATATATGGCTTTTCTATCTGATAAGAACGGCTATTTTTTATACATCGATGTAAACCCTAGTATTACTGACTATTCTTATCCAAAGTTCAGATTAACTAATCTTTTCGGCGATAATAAACACCAGAATCACTACGGATCATTTCAAAGGCATCTGAATACCCCATAACCGTTTCAGCCGCCCCTAAAAATAAAATACCGCCTGGATTTAATGCTTGRGCCATACGATTAAGAATATCTGTTTTGCGTTGCGTAGCAAAATAAATCAATACGTTACGGCAAAAAATAATATCAAATTTACCTAATGCATCATACGTTAACAATAAATTTTGTTTTTTAAAATTGACCCGCTGTCTAATATCATTGCTGACAATCCACCGATTATCATTTTTTTTGAAGAACTGTTGCTTTCGGCTTGAAGATAATCCTCGTCCTAAAATGCTTTCATCATATTCTGCTTGTTGAGCTTCTTGCAGCATACTGTCAGAAATATCCGTAGCCAAAATACGCGCCGAGCTTAAGCTCGTTATTGTTGTTATCGCTATATATTCACTTAATGCAATGCTTATTGTATAAGGTTCTTGACCCGAAGAGCAGGCTGCCGACCAAATTTTACACTGTCGTTTTCCCTCTTTATCCCRCAACGGGAAAACATCTTTGGCTAAYACTTCAAAAGGACTACGATCGCGAAACCAAGATGTTTCATTCGTTGTCATCGCATCGATCACTAAGTCTCGTAGATAATGAGGCTGCCCCCGCCAAATCGCCTCTAGCAATTCAGAAACCGAAGCAATTTTTTCATCCCGTAGCAGCTTGTTCAACCGGCTTGCTATCAAATATTGCTTACCTTCTCCCAGCGTAATACCACAAGACTTTTCTAAGAAATCTTTAAATTTTTTATAATCCTCTGGCGTAATATTGCTAGTCATATCCATTATTTACGTTATAAACCCTCATCAACACTCGCATTTCATTATAATTTAAAAGTTAGCGCACTTATCTTCCAATAAGTAGTTGTCTTTCACATTTTTATACTCATATTATGCTATATTCCCTATTATAGAAGGGAGCTCTCGCCTAAAAATAAAAGCATGGGTGGAGACGAGGAACAAACTATGGCAACTAATAACATTATTTCTTTCGGGTCAGCTAATGAGCCAACAACGTCARAAAAATCAAGCTTCAATAGTAAAGCKCTAAAATCGTGTCGCCCAATTATTGCAAATTCTTTACCTAATTGCTTCGTTTTTTTAAATAACTTAGATGATATTCTTTTTAAGCTTGCAGATAAAGCCGAATCAAATCAAGAACAAGAAGAATTTTTTATTGCGATGCGTCAATTTCGGATCAATCAAGAAAARCTTAAAAAAGATTTTACTCAACTTGTTTTAGATGATTTTGATGCGTTTTGTTCGCCTTCATCATCAGCAAAAAGTAAGCGTTCRAGTAAAGAGCCCCTAGCCTCCGCGACCTTAGAATTATCGATTCTTGATAATGAATCCTTAGAAGAAGATATTGCCGTTAACCGTATTGCAATGAAAAGTGAAACCTTATTCGGTTATAACATGAGTAATTTAAACCAGCGGTTTGCAAATGCSCTCAATATAAAAAATATTGATCATAATCCWYTAGATCCTGAACGCATTGCAAGTCATATTAAAGATGTGATTACCCCTATTACATCAAATATTGAAATAAAATTAGTCGCATACAAACAGTTTGAACAGCATTCTGTTGCCGAATTACATAAGTTATGTATTCAATTAAATGACAATTTAATTAAACAGGGTGTCTTACCTARCTTAGAAAAGAAAAAAGCTAMAAAAGAAAATATCACGCGATCTGCATCCAATGCTATTCATCATACTGCTGATTTAGATCTTAATGACATAGCGGGTCATGAAACTGAATTAGTAGATCCTTCACACTTTTTTGAAGGACTGCGTCAATTCCTAAACAAACCTCAGGGTAATCAGCCCAGCCCTAGCTATAATGGAAGCTCTGGCTCTACACGTGTAGCAGAGCATTCCACAGTATTATCTACATTGTCTGACTTGCAACAGCTCCCTGCAAGCCAAGTTTCTTTTGATTCTGATGGCTCAGCCCATTTACCTGATATTCGTCAGATCTTAATGGACAGCCTGTTGATCACTCAACAAGACGGCACTCAAGTACAACAAACCGTTAGCCGCCTCGATGAAGATTCAATGGATCTTATTGATTTATTATTTGAGTTTATTTTAGATGATCAATCCATCCCTGCACCTATTCGTGCWGTCCTTGCTCGCTTACAAATTCCTTTACTCAAAATTGCCCTGAGTGATAAAAATATTTTCAGTAAAAAAAGTCATCCTGCTCGCCGCCTGTTGAATAATTTAGCAAAATCGTCAACCGGCTGGAATGAACAGCAAAGCACTCAACAAGRYAAACTTCAAGCTAAAATCGAATCTATTGTAGATACCATTCTGCTTGATTTTGATACTGACATTCAGCTCTTTCTTGATCTAAACACGCAGTTTAATGAATTTATAAGCCAATTAAACAAGAGTAGCCAAGCTGCTGAACAGCGCATTGTGCAGGCAAATGAAGGRCAAGAAAAATTAATTGCAGCTCAGCAAGAAGTTGATAATGTTATTAACCAACAATTATCRCAACACGATCACCTTCCTAAAGTTGTAATAGCACTTATTGAAGATGGTTGGAAACATGTACTTAAATTACGCTTATTACAAAAAGGGAARGACAGTGATGAATGGAGAACATCRATTGARCTCATTCAGCAGCTTCTCTGGAGTGTAAGCCCCAAGCCTGATGARAATGATCGTAAGCAACTATTAGAAATTATTCCGAGTATGTTAAAGTCTCTCCGCGAAGGATTAAGCGGTGCATCCTTTAATCAACATAAAATCACCGCCTTATTTAAAGACCTACAACAATGCCACATTCAGTGTATGAATGGRACGGCTATAGCGGATGATAAATTGCAAAATATTGATACATTATCTTTAACTACATCGAGCAAWCCTGACTTAGAAACRTTACCCGTCTTAGACGAAAATAAAAAAGTTATTTCTGATAATCTCGCCATGCAAAAAGCGAAACAGTTGAGTATTGGCACATGGCTAGAAATAGCCAGCRATGATGATAAATCACCTCAACGCATTAAATTCTCATGGCGTAGTAATCTCACAGGCCGTTGTTTATTTGTTACTTATCAAGGAACTAAGGCCGCAGACATTACGATTAATGAGCTAGCTAGCTGGTTCCAGCAGGGTAAAATTCTTGTGATTGATCAATCTATACAATTAATGGATCGGGCATTAGCATCCATGATGGAAACGATAGAAAGTTAATACCTCACCTCTCCCTTTTTCAAATGTATTAATCACAGGTTGCTCGAGTGGCATMGGTTTTTGTGCTGCCAAGCGATTACATCAACGTGGCTATAATGTTATCGCAACGGTACGAAAAAATGAAGAYAGCCTCCCTCTACAAGCTTTGGGCATCACRACTACACTTCTTGACCTTGATAGTAGCCCTTCGATTCAGCAAGCAATTAAATTTTCACTTAACCATTTTGAAGGTCAAATTGATGCATTATTTAATAATGCCGCTTACGGCCAACCYGGCGCCGTAGAAGATTTAACACGYGATGTRCTTCGCCAACAATTTGAAACTAATGTGTTTGGAACGCAAGAATTAAGCAATCTWGYCATTGCCCAAATGCGAAAACAAGGCAACGGACGAATTATATACAACAGTTCCGTACTAGGACTTRTCTCAATGTCATATCGCGGTGCCTATAATGCGAGTAAATTTGCACTTGAAGGCTTAGTCGATACATTGAGATTAGARCTTTATGGCTCTGGTATYCARATCAGTTTAATTGAACCGGGYCCTATCYTGAGYGACTTCCGTAAAAATTCATTTGAMAAATAYCAACARAATATCAATCGAGATMAAAGTGTTCATAAAGAKACTTACCTTGCTATGGAGCAGCGTTTAACGRCAAAAGGTGCGGCGGTACCTTTCACCTTACCTGCTGATGCTGTTGTAAAGAAACTTATTCACGCGCTTGAGAGYAAGCGTCCAAAAATCAGGTATTACGTTACTTTCCCAACCTACTTGTTTGCATTTCTGAAACGGGTTTTGCCTCATCGTTGGCTAGACGCTATTATTRTAAAAATACAATAAAACRCTTTTCAATGACTCATNTCTMACTAGACATTARTTTATATTYACTAGAATCTCTATTTGTTCATTTCATCGAAAYKAAATTAATTTGGGTGACTTATAACCCCGAAGTCACCCAACATCATTAATTAAAAATCAAACGTTCATCTTCAACGGTCACTGTTATCGTATCACCCGCTTTAAAGCGGCCCGATAATAAATCTTGAGCCAAGTTATTTTCCAAGCGCTGCTGAATAACGCGTTTCAGTGGTCTCGCACCATAAACAGGATCAAAGCCGGCCTCAGCAATAAAACTTAATGCTTCATCACTCACCTCTAAGCTCATATCACGCTCTGCTAAACGTTGATGTAAGTGCGCTAACTGAATCTTAGCGATTGCGTRGATCTGCTCACGTTGTAATGGATGAAAAACCACCACATCATCAACACGATTAATAAATTCAGGCCGGAAATGCTGMCCTACAATYTCCATAACAGCTGAYTTCATTKCATCATAGTTKTCTTCYCCAGCCATGTCTTGAATRACATTCGAGCCTAAATTCGATGTCATTAYAATKAYSGTATTTCGGAAATCTACCGTCCTTCCTTGRCCATCRGTTAARCGACCATCATCTAATACTTGCAATAAAATATTAAACACATCAGGATGCGCTTTTTCAATTTCATCYAGCAARATAACSGARTACGGYTTACGGCGAAYAGCTTCCGTTAAATASCCMCCTTCTTCATAACCGACATAACCMGGAGGYGCACCGACTAATCGAGCCACTGAATGTTTTTCCATAAATTCAGACATATCGATCCGCACCATCGCATCTTCAGTATCAAATAAGAATTTAGCAAGTGACTTACATAACTCCGTCTTACCGACACCCGTTGGCCCTAAGAATAAGAAAGAACCATTTGGACGATTAGGATCGGATAGCCCAGCCCGTGAACGACGAATAGCATTCGCTACAGCTGTTACAGCCTCATCTTGACCGATGACGCGTTCATGCAAAGCATCATCCATTTTTAATAGTTTATCGCGCTCACCTTCCAACATTTTTGATACCGGAATGCCCGTCCATTTAGACACAACTTCAGCAATCTCTTCTTCACTAACTTTATTTTTAAGCAAGGTAAAATCTTGCATTTCGGCTTCGGTAGCGAGATCYAGCTTTTTCTCTAGTTCAGGAATTTTGCCATATTGTAATTCAGACATTTTAGTTAAATCATTATTTCGTCGTGCTACTTCCAATTCCATCCGTGCTTTTTCAAGCCCTTCTTTAATATGCTGACTGCCATGCAAGACTGCTTTTTCTGACTTCCACACTTCTTCTAGATCGGTGTATTCTCGCGCCAGTTTTTTCATTTCTTTTTCAAGTATCTCAAGACGTTTTTTCGACGCATCATCTGATTCTTTTTGTAACGCTACCCGCTCAATTTTTAATTGAATCAAGCGCCGTTCCATCCGGTCTAAAGACTCCGGTTTAGAATCTATTTCCATCCGAATACGACTTGCCGCTTCATCAATTAAATCAATGGCTTTATCMGGTAACATGCGGCCCGTAATATAACGGTGTGACAAAGTTGCAGCAGCAACAATTGCAGGGTCAGTGATATCAACACCGTGATGCACTTCATAACGTTCACTTAAACCACGTAAGATTGCAATAGTATCTTCTACCGAAGGCTCATCGACCTGTATTTTCTGAAAACGTCGTTCTAAGGCCGCGTCTTTTTCAATATATTGACGATATTCATCTAATGTTGTGGCGCCAATACAATGTAACTCACCACGTGCTAAGGCCGGTTTAAGCATATTTCCGGCATCCATAGCGCCTTCTGCTTTACCTGCTCCCACCATCGTATGAAGCTCATCAATAAACAAAATCACTTGTCCTTCCTGTTTAGACAAATCTTTTAATACTGCTTTCAAACGCTCTTCAAATTCACCYCGAAACTTTGCTCCGGCAATTAAAGCCCCCATATCTAATGATAAGAGACGTTTATTTTTCATGCCTTCAGGCACTTCGCCATTAATGATCCGCTGTGCAAGACCTTCAGCAATRGCTGTTTTACCTACGCCAGGCTCACCAATTAATACCGGATTATTTTTAGTTCGGCGCTGTAACACCTGAATGGTGCGACGAATTTCATCATCACGACCAATCACAGGATCCAACTTGCCTTTTTCAGCACGTTCTGTCAGATCAATTGTATATTTTTCTAATGCTTGACGTTGCTCTTCAGCATTGGGTTCAGTCACTTTCTCGCCTCCACGAATTTTATTAACAGTCTCTTCAAGTGTTGATTTATTACCGCCATTTTGACGTAATAAATCACCCGCTTGTTTTTTGTCTTCCACTACTGCCAATACAAATAATTCACTTGATATATACTGATCCTGACGTTGCTGAGACAACTTATCTGTTTGGTTCAGTAATCGACTTAAATCTGGTGATACATGAATATCACCRYTGCCACCTTCTACTTGAGCTAGGCGACCTAATTGATTTTCTAACGCAGATTGATAAACCGGAATATCAACACCACTTTGTGCCAATAATGGTTTTACTGTTCCTGATTGTTGTTGCAATAAAGCCAACATTAAATGGGCGGGCTCAATAAATTGATGATCTTTACCCACAGCCATGCTTTGAGCTGCGCCCAAGGCTTCTTGGAATTTACTGGTTAATTTATCTATTTGCATAATACTAATGCTCCCTTAATTTATGTTCATACTAACTACATGGGGGGGACATTATGCATTTCCAAGTACCTCGACTATAGACAGCAAGATCAAGCTCGCCTACACTCGCATTTTAATGTCACTAACTGAAAARTMTTAATGTCAATATTCCTACAATGGTTCAAACAAAATATTACCTCKCTKGGYAAAGAGATGCGCCTGTCATACATGCCCCCWTTAATGGTTTATATGGCAGCAGGRATMTCMGGYTTATCCGCTATTGTGGGAACGTTTTTTGTTAAAGAATACCTYGGGYTRTCWGCTGAGTTTTTRGCTGCATTAGGCTTTTGGGCAACCATTCCATGGGCAYTAAAAATGCCTGTTGGCCATTTGGTTGATTTAATATGGCGGTATAAAGGTTGGCTGGTCTTTTTAGGGGCATCATTAATAGCCATTAGCTTACTTATTATGGTGGGTTTGCTTACCGATCGTGAAGCTATGACAACCATTATGTCTGCCGAATATTGGTTTGTTTGGAGTGCCCTACTGGCACCTATCGGCTATGTTATTCAAGATGTCGTTGCMGATGGYATGACGGTTGATGCRGTTCCTCATGTTGATGAWAATGGCAASGCCATTRCTGAAGATCAACTAAAGCTRATGCAYATCACWATGCAAACATTAGGTCGCGTTGCCATTATTGGTGGCAGTGTATTRGTTGCACTGGTGAATCTRTACGTATTTAGAGATGCMGCCACGCTCTCTGAGCTCGAAAAAGTGGCCGCCTATCGAGGCATTTATCARYTRTCATTGATTATTCCYTTCGTCTCRGTACTCGGGGTAGCATTRGCAGCCTTTCTTCAACRTAAAGAAACTAAGCAACTGCTTRSMAGTGGYATGACGATGACKGAAATTCATGCACAACGTCACGATGCGGTTGAAAARATACAYCCTAATTGGTGGATWYTRGGSGGKAGTMTSRTATTTGTTGYCTTTACCCTRAGCATGGGCTTAAGTGATTTTAAATATAGYCAAGAAATTATATTCCTCGGTTCTTTCACAATCATCAGTTTCTTAATTTATAAACTCACCCGTGAACTCAAACCYGAAGCACGCACAACACTCGTCGGTACAGCCATTATTATTTTTGTATTTCGTGCCCTGCCATCACCCGGCCCMGGCATGTCATGGTGGATGATTGATCAACTTGAATTTGATCAACARTTTTTCTCGGTGCTMTCACTTGTYGGTAGCATGCTCACATTAACCGGAATGTTTATTTTYCGCCGTTTTATGGCGGGACATTCCATCGCCTATATTGTCGGTATGCTCACAATTGCAACGACCTTTTTAGCCTTGCCTTTTCTCGGCATGTTTCATGGCCTGCATGAATGGACAKCYGCGGCAACAGGTGGTGTGGTTGATGCTCGATTCATCGCTTTAATCGACACTGCGGTTGAATCGCCACTAGGTCAAATTGCGATGATTCCCATGCTGGCATGGATTGCAAACTCCGCTCCTGCCAACCTAAAAGCGACCTTTTTTGCAGTGATGGCATCGTTCACCAATCTAGCGTTATCCTTATCGCAACTCGGCACAAAGTACCTAAATCAAATGTTCACCGTTACCCGAGAAGTAAAAGACCAAGCAACGGGGATAATTCAAACACCCGCAGATTATAGTGATCTGGGTACGCTTATCATTATTTCGATTAGCATTGGTTTGATATTACCTTTCGTAGCGATCTTTATTGTGCGCTTTACCCGTTTCAGATCAGCTTAATTATTCTGTTATTTCTGGAAAGCTCAAGCGAAACTCAGCTCCTGGCATTTTATTGACCACATCAATTTGACCATTCATATTGACCACCATTTGATGCACCAARGCCAGTCCAATGCCTGTACCTACTGTTTTACGTGTGAGTTCATTTTCGGTGCGATAGAATAATTTAAAGATTTTTTTAATCTGCTGCTTATCAATACCTGGACCATAATCTCGCACATTAAATTGCACTTTGCCTTGGCTTAGTTTCTGACACGATAATTCAATTCGTTTTGTTTCTTCCTCGGCTGAAAATTTAATGGAATTATCAACTAGATTRATCATRATCTGACTRAACCAATCGGCATCGACTTCGATTTTAGCGTTCAGTACATTCTCTTCACAATGTAGCTCAATTTCAAATCCAGAGCGTTCAATTTGTGTTGATACTTTTGAGCGAACACCATCCATCAATTCAGCAACAGTTATCATTTTGAGGTCAACATCTCGCTCATTTCGGGTCATGTTAGCAAGATGTAATACATTATTAATTAAACGTGATAAACGTTCACTTTCATCAAAAATAAAATCATAATAGATCTTCTTTTTATCTTCACTCGCCCAGCCCTCACGCAATATTTCACCGTACATACGAATTGACGTTAGCGGCGTTTTGAGCTCATGGCTAACAGCCGATACAAAATCTTGTTGCTGGTTGGCAAGATTAATTTGGCTCACACCTAAGCGATACATCAGATAAAAGCCTGTCACTAAAACAAAGCTCATTAATAACATTAGCCACATAATCACTTTTCCACCCGGCCCAGTAGGTAAATCAGTAATGCTAAACACTAATTCGATATCATTTAATGGYGCAGTAAGGCGRGTTTGATAAAGAAGTTCACCGTTTAACTCYCGACTGCTTGATAAATAACCTCCGGCAGAACGACCACTAAACGCCGCCAATACATTACCCTGATAAACCGCTAATAGCTGACTCATTTGAGATAATGCTGTTTCAGAAAAGGCATTATTAATAACCTTATTCAAGAACGCTTGTTGCTCAATTAATATGCCTTGAATATAACGTTGGTCATTCAACCACACCTTTCTGAAAAGTACGAAATGACCACTTTCTAATTGGCTAAATTCAAAGGGATCAATTTCACTTTCAAAGGTATTGATTCGCAGTGACGTTAAATCTGTTCGACTATCTTTCGGAGATTCTGCTTTCACTATCGGTTCTGGCAATGTATTTTGTTCAAAACGTGCGGACTTTTCCACCTTTTTTCTTAGCGCTAACGTACTTTCTTTACGCTCTGTCAATTGTTGTTCTTGTTCTATCACTTTCTCTTTATATCGCTGTGTTAAACCTAAGTCTTCTACTCGCCCCAGCCTATTTTCTTGTGGCTGCCGCTTCGCTATATTCTTTTTTAATTCGTCAAATGCAGCTTGTCCTTGAATAGGTGCACTTTCATATTCCAGCATCTCTTCGACATCAATATTAGTCATTGAAGCACTATCTGAATAGCTAAACATCTCGTCTAATGTGCTACTAATATCAGAAGCTATTACTTTCGAGCTAGCGCGTTTTTCTAGCTGTGCATTCTTAAACCTATCACGACGAGCAAGGTCGGTTTTGCCATTATTGTCACTTTTAACTAAGTTATTTTGGCTTAAAATCGTTTCAATCTGCTTATGTAATGCTGTTCGCTGGGCTAATTCCGTATCGGCAATACTATAATATATAGCATCCGTTGCATGCTCAGGCACGAGGGGCGTCATCAGCTTTCCGACTGAATCAACTTGAAAATAACCAATCAAGCCGGGAATATTTGATTCGAGAGGATACTTAGACAGTGGAGATCGTTGAAAAAATTGTGCTTCAACTTCCCCCACTACATTTAAAAAAGCGTAGTCGGTAAAAGGACGTTGCTCTTCATCCTCAAGCCACTGCAAAAACTGTTTATCAATTCGGTTTGCTAGTTCATCAGCCATTACTTGGTGYTGRTGAAATGTTTCCCATTTTAATCGGCTATAAGATTGCTGAATTAACACCGCAGTCGGAATAGCCAATGCAAGGAAAAAWAGGAKCAGCCAATTCCGTAAGGACTTTTTATCTAAACCRGCTAATSTRCTRCGTAACATTTAGTCTGAGCCCAACAAYCGATAGCCGGCACCACGCACTGTGACGAGATARTGTGGGTCAGMAGAATCMAMTTCAATTTTACGGCGTAATTTAGCAATATGAATATCGACCGTTCGTGTTTCTAGATCTAGRTTTTCAGCATAACCCCATACTTTATGAAGTAACTCATCACGCGAAACAGGGCGCTGTGAATGTGCATTGAGATAAAGCAATATAGYCATTTCCCGACGGGTAAAGGTCAGCTCTTCGCCATCGCGAACACCCGAAAGRTTTTGGCAATCAATCGTGATGTCATCACCTAATCGAATGAGGTTCTGCTGTKCAATCACGCTTTGACTRCGCCGTAAAACAGCYTGMACGCGTAACACTAATTGAGCAATAGAAAAKGGTTTAGCAACATAATCATCAGCACCTAATGATAGGCCTTCAATAATATCGTCATCACTGCTTTTTGCTGTCAGTATAATAATCGCTTGATCGCGATCMTGTTCACGGATCTGATTACAAATCTCAAAGCCATTCAATCCTGGAAGCATTACATCAAGCAAGATCAAGTCATATTGCCCCGTTAATGCTTTTTCTAATCCATCCGTGCCATGGCCCGTCGAATCGACATCATAGCCATGATACACAAACACATCTATCAGCCCTTCACGGATAGCGACTTCATCTTCAACAATTAAGATCTTTATTTTTTTCATATTGTTAGTGTAAATCTTTCTTCATTTTTATATGTAACTTTTTTGTAAAATAATGCATCAATTATTTACCAAATCATGTMTGTTTTATGCCTTCATTCACGCCTAAACTTTGACCTGTAATTCAAACAAACAGGAGACAACACCGTGGCCTTAATAACGAGACTATCACGATTATTCCATGCCGATATGAATGCCGTATTAGACCAAATAGAAGAACCTGAATTATTACTTAAGCAGGCTATTCGGGAAATGGAAGAAACATTATTCAATAATGAACGGCAAATCAAACTATTGGATTTAGAGCAACAAAAACGCGTCAGCAAAGAGACAGAGATCAAGCAATCATTAACTGAAATAGATAGACAATTAAAACTATGCTTTGAATCCAATAAAGATGAACTTGCTCGTAGTTTTATAAAACGAAAACTAGAAACAAGCCAATATTTAAAATCYCTCACCGAAAAAATAGTGCACTCAACTCAAGCTATAAATCAACTTAAAGCTCAACTTACAGAACAACAATCTCAGCTTAATAGCATGAGACAAAAAGCAGATATTTTTAATCTCGACAGCACGCTTAATAATACTGATATTCATTGGAATATKCATTCACCCTCTGTTCAAGATGAGGATGTGGAYGTCGCYTTTTTATATGAAAAACAAAAATGGAGTCAGTCATGAAGCCATCCACCTTATTTGAAGGAATAGTCGTTGCCCTAATCGGTAGCTTTGTCGGCAGCATTATTTACTATGCTCTGTCATCGCTGTTTTCAGACAGTTTTCTAATCCGCCTTCTTATCAGCAGTTTAAGTTTTTCTTATATTCTTTATTTATTAAACCGAAGTAAAGAACGCATTGGTCRTATTACAGTAATCGCCGTATGGACAGTAAGCGTTATTAGCCTGTGGTTTATTTGGCCCCCCATCACCTTCTTCATTTTGATGCATGCAATCGCAATCTGGTTAGTGCGTTCCCTCTATTTTTATTCCAGTTTATTTTCTTCGATTGCTGACCTAGCTTTAAACGGATTGAGCATTGCGATTGCATTTTGGGTAGCAGGGCACACCGGAAGCTTATTTTTAACCATCTGGTGTTTTTTTCTTATTCAAGCCTTATTTGTACTGCTTCCAACAACCATGAAAAAGCCAACTTCTAGCGTCTCAATGACGTTCAAAAATGAAGATGAATTCCATCATGCTTATCAGGCCGCTGAAGCTGCCGTACGTAAGCTCTCCGCTAATCAATAGGATAATTAATCATGAAAACTAAAATCATTGCACTCAGTATTTTTGCTGCCACGGCTGTAACGGTCACTTTCTTCCCAACAGTTCAACAGGCATTAGCCCACACTCAGCCCTCACCAGTAATCATTGATCCCATTGTTATTCCTGCTGGAAGTCATATTGACCAAACAAAAATTGAAGTAGTGTTCGTATTGGATACTACTGGCAGTATGAGTGGATTAATTAATGCTGCTAAAGAAAAAATTTGGTCTATTGCCAACACTATGGCTTCGGCTCAAAATGCACCTGATATTAAAATGGGCTTAGTAGCATATCGCGATCGCGGCGATGCTTATATTACTCAAACAGTAGCACTCTCTGGCGACCTTGATTCTATGTACGCCCAACTTATGGATTATCAGGCAGAAGGTGGTGGTGATACACCTGAAAGTGTTAATCAAGCCTTATATGAAGCGGTTAACACAATGGCGTGGAGCCAAGRCCAARACACCTATAAAGTAGTATTTCTAGTCGGTGACGCCCCTGCACACATGGATTATCAGGATGATGTTCACTATTCTGAAACCATCGCGGTAGCAAAAACAAAAGGCATCATTATTAACACGATTCAAGCAGGGCGAGATAGCGCCACCACAGCCAACTGGCAACATATGGCTCGTCTMGGAAATGGCGATTATTTTCAAGTAGAACAGTCTGGAAATGCCGTTGCTATCGCYACCCCTTTTGATAAAGAAATGGCGCTRCTKTCAAAAGAACTCGATGATACCCGCCTTTATTTTGGCAATAAAGCAGAAAAAGCCAAACAGGCACGAAAAATAGCCGCCACCGACAAACTGCATGCACTCGCCAGTGACGAATCAAAAGCACGCCGTGCTGCGTTTAACAGTGCCCCGAGTGGTAAAACCAATTTCTTAGGTGAAAATGAATTAGTCGAAGCGATTGTGAGTGGCGATGTAGACCTTGCCAGTATTCAACATGACCATTTACCAAAAAGTATTCAAAGCCTGTCRGRGGAAGAGCAAGAAACATTCATTCGTSAAAGAGCTGAAGATCGATCTAATCTACAAGATGAAATGAGAGCGCTGGTTGAAAAACGCGATGACTATTTAAAAAAACAAGTAGCAGAAGCAGGCGGCAAAAAAGATTCTCTTGATGCTAAAATCTTKAGYTCAATTCAGTCWCAAGCCAAAGAAAAAGGCTTAGTTTATGATGAGGACAGTGCACGATATTAATCTGCCCCTTCAACTGCACATATCTGCCGCAACATGAAGTTAAATACGTCTGGTAGCTTTTGGTGACAATAAGAACTTGAGACTTATCACACAAAAATAGGGTTTCCAGCGGTCATTTAAGATGAAAAATGTTAACCCATCGGTATTTATAGAAAAAAACTAGCCACTTAGTACCAAAGTACAGTACTCCGCTACAATCTAACATGTAAAGTACTGTTTAAAAGGGTTCTACGAAGATTGGATTCTAAAAATACTATACGGTTTAAGGCARAATTATGGCTACAGAAATTGGATTTGTAAAAGTACTGGTTGGCACGGCAACGGCAACCTCTAGTGATGGAACRCAGCGTAATTTGCTTGTGGGTGATCGCATCCATGCAGATGAAATTATTACTACAGGTGCCGTCAGTGCAATTGAACTTGAATTTTCAGATGGCAGTCTTATGGATTTGGGTAGAAATTCACAAGCTATTTTAGATACTGGCATTTTTGATCCGCAGCAATCTATTGCACCAAGTTCAGATGTCAATCTTGCAGATCTGCAAGATATATTACTAGATGGTGACGATCCAACACAACAAGGTGATGCTACCGCTGCCGGTCCAGAGTCTGACGGAAATGAAGGCGGAATTAGCACCGTTACTGTTGAGCATGAAACTCCTACCGTTAAAGTAACAAGTGGGTTTGAGTCGAGTCRAACCGCAGATACATTTATCAATGGTTCAAGCCGYCTATTRGGTGAACCCGAAGATAATGCWCTGCCCGCTGTCGATGGYGAAACRGATACAGCGAAAGCAACAGTAACCATTGATGAKCCAACCGTGACYATTTCTRACGTAGCGACTACTGATGAAGGTACGATATTGTCGGTAAAYGCTGCTCATGGAGTACTCAGTAATGATACTGATGTAGACAGTGTTTTAACGGTGAATACCTTTACTATTGCCGGTGACAATAATACCTATTCAGCAGGCAACGTAGCAATTATTACGAATGTTGGCACACTCACTATTGAGAGTGATGGGAGTTATATATTTACACCTGATACTGATTATGATGGTGTCGTTCCCGTTGCACATTACACCACTAATACAGGTGCAAGTGAGTCATTAACTATTTCCATTTCAGGCATTAACGATGCACCTATTGCCGACACGGCCTCAGGTACATTTAATGAAGATCAATTAGCAGAACCTGCTGTTCCTCAAACGGGCAGTGAGAATTTATTAGATGGTTTAACAGATGTCGATGATACTGCTGGCCATGTCGTTGGAACAGTGAGTGATAATGGGAACAGTTACCAAGAAATTGCTTCAGACGGATCGACACAAATTAAAGTTGAATTTAATTATGAAGATGAAAATGGTGATTCTCAAACAATTTACATTCCTGTTCGCGTCGATGCCGATGGTGAATACCATGTTTCGCAAAGTGGATTATTAGAYGCKATCCCAGAAGGAAATGTAGCAACCGGTAGTTTCTTTTATCAAATTAATGATAATAACGCCGTTAATAATTTATCCGAACCACAAGAATTCACCATAACCATTAATGGTGAAAATGATGCGCCAGAATTTAATGTAACATCRCTTTCMAATGAAGGCGATATTCCCGTTACGATCACATTATCAGGYGATAGTTACAACACCCGTGGYCAAGATGCTCCCMAGTTTATTGTTTCAGTTGATGGKGTAGCACTCAAYGGTGGCAACCCACTAASYGTTGAAGAACTCAGAAGTTATCGTATCGATAATGAGCTTGGAGCAGAATCACGCGAAACATCGTGGGAATTCGTCACTTTTAATGTACCTGCTGGCACGTCAAGTGTTGCTGTTCAGTTTGTTAATGATGCATATGAAGGCGGCTCCGACCGTGATGGCGATGGTTATTCTGAAGATCGAAACCTTATTATTGATTCTGTTAATGTGGGCGGAGAAATTACGGGAAGTGATGACAATCTAACCGTAACCGGCGGAACAACATTGCAAGCCGAAGATCCAAGTGTATCTACTTACATAGCGGGAAGAGATACAGATAGATCAGGCCGTGAAACAATGGCTTGGTCTGGCACAATGACATTTGATGTAACAGAGGCGGTAAATAACGCAACGCCTACCTCAGCTTTYCAAACTGAAAGTTTYGYTGAARMYASMCTATCTAATTCAACTAGTGTAACGGGCACGGTAAGCTTATTAGATGGTGTAAGCGATGTTGATGATGTCGCCRACGYAATCACCATTGGAACAATTAACGGTAATACTGACGCMGTTGGAACATCATTTGATTTGGATTTATCCTATGATGATGGTAGTGGTCCTCAGATCATTACTGTCCAAGTGACTGTTGCGGCTGATGGTAGCTACCAATTAAGCAATACCGCAGAGCTAGATGCCTTACCGGCCGATGTGACAGCTAGTGGTACCTTTCAATTTCAGGCTCAAGATGACAGTCAGGCGCTATCTGACACACAAACATTTACCATTAATGTCGTGGGCACAATTAATGCTCCTGTTATTACACAAGCACTAGATGCCAACACAGTATCAGGCACGCATGACTCTGCTGTCAGCCTCAAAATAGTTATACAAGATCTTTCTGGAAATACTATTAGTGAGCATAACGCCACCGTAAACCCTGATGGAACATGGACTGCAGACTTCGACAAGCCTACTACTGGCAACTATACAATGACTGCCGTTGCAATTGATGCCTCTGGTCACGAAAGTGAAGATTCAAATGCTATCAATGTCAATGTAGCAGCAACCTATCAGAATGTTGTTGATACGGATGATGCGATTAATATTGTTTTTGACAATAATTCAAGCAACTCAGTCTCTACCGGAGCAGGTAATGACGTAATTATTGCTAACCGAGGCAACGATAGCTTTAATGCCGGCTCAGGCGATGATCTTTTCATTGTGGAAGGCTCCGACAAAGGCTCAAATAGATTCAACGGCGGTGACGGCAACGATATCATTCAAGGTGGCGATGGTGATGACACTATTGGGCTCGCAAGCTTTAATTCAGACAGTTCTATTGAAACCATTGATGGCGGCGCTGGCACCAATATTATCCAAGGTGGCACCTATACCAACCTCGATTTTAGTGCCACAACTTTACAAAACATTAGTGAGATCCGTGATGGTGGTGGCAACAATACCATTACCGGTAACGATCAAGATACCGATTACCGTGTAGGCCGCGGCAACGATACTTTTAATGCCGGTGCAGGCGATGATACCTTTATCGTAGAAGGTAGCAATAAAGGCTCAAACACATTCAACGGCGGTGATGGCAACGATATCATTCAAGGTGGCGATGGTGATGATACCATTGGACTGGCCGCTTTTAATACCGGTCATTCGATTGAAACCATTGATGGCGGCGCAGGCACCAACATTATCCAAGGTGGCACCTATACCAACCTCGATTTTAGTGCCACAACACTACAGAACATTAGTGAGATCCGTGATGGTGGCGGCAACAATACCATTACCGGTAACGATCAAGATACCGATTACCGTGTAGGCCGTGGCAGCGATAGCTTTAATGCCGGTGCAGGTGATGACACCTTTATCGTAGAAGGTAGCAATAAAGGCTCAAACACATTCAAYGGCGGTGATGGCAACGATATCATTCAAGGTGGTAGAGGTGATGACACCATTGGGCTCGCAAGCTTTAATTCAGACAGTTCTATTGAAACCATTGATGGCGGCGCGGGCACCAATATTATCCAAGGTGGTACCTATACCAACCTTGATTTTAGTGCAACAACACTACAAAATATTAGTGAGATCCGTGATGGTGGTGGCAACAATATCATTACCGGTAACGATCAAGATACCGATTACCGTGTAGGCCGTGGCAGCGATAGTTTTAATGCCGGCTCAGGTGATGATACCTTTATCGTMGAAGGCWCYGATAAAGGCTCCAATAAATTCAGTGGYGGTGAWGGCAACGAYATTATTCAAGGTGGCGACAGCGATGACACCATTGGGCTAGCAAACTTTAATCCAAACCAATCTATCGAAACTATTGATGGCGGCGCAGGTACCAATATTATCCAAGGTGGTACTTATGGTAACCTTGATTTTAGTGMAACAASMYTACAAAATATYAGTGAGATCCGCGGTGGTGGTGGCAACAATACGATAATTGGATCTGATGGTGATGATTCAATAAGTGCCGGTAACGGTAACGACACTATCACCGGTGGGGCAGGCAACGATATCTTAACCGGAGGCTCAGGCAACGACCTCTTTATTTGGAATCAGGCCGATGTCGGCAGTTCAAGATCTCCAGCTCATGATGAAATCACTGATTTTGATGGTAATACTTCAGATTCAGGGGCACGAGCTCATGATGTATTAGACCTATCTGACTTACTGTCTAACGGCTCTTATGTTATTGAAGGATTAGCTGAAGATAATGCGAGTGGTTCAGGACAACATTTACAATTAGCTATTAAGGATGCAGCGACAGATTCTGTCGTTCAAACTATCGATTTAAACAATATTTCTGTAGCTGTGGCGGATAATACGGCAGATATGCTGAATAATCTCTTAGCCAATGGCGGCATAATTGATGGTCACTAACGCAATCTTTCTAACTTAGAGACAGCCTATCCCGATGAGGTTTTGAGCAATCAGTCCATAAGCGATTGCGTCAATCGTGCACGGCTTATCATTGCAAAAGCATCTTTTATAAGAAGTGAGCACCTGTCTTTTTAAGACATTCATAATAATTTAAGTTAAGCTTTCTATCGTTTGAATTAGCTTATACTATAATAATTAAATATGAATACAAGGATGCAAACACAGTGAACTTAGACACCCTCAAAGCAGATGCTTTTCACTTGCTCGATGTCTTAGCTAAATGGGCAGTGAGCCCTGAGTTTGATGCCCAGATAATTGCCATCATATTATCTTTCGTTCTCGCATGGGTTTTTGCCAAGGCACTTAAACGCAAAATATCTTTTTTAAATGCACCACCCGCCCAATCAAATTCAAAATTCGCACACTCCTTGCTCAATGCTATTTATGCCGCGCGTGATTTAATCTACCCACTATTAGCGCTTGCCTTCCTTTCAATTGCTATTCAAATAACACACGCCCAATTTGGGCAGTCTTGGGTGATTGTTATTGCACAAGGTTTAGGCGTTATCTTCTTATTACGCACCACCATTATCCGCTTTATTAAAAATGGTTTTATACGCTCCTTATTCTTATGGGTCGGTATTCCCGTTGCCACATTACATGTTTTTGGCTGGCTTGATAATACGATTTTATTTTTAGATGGCATCGCTTTAGAGTTAGGCAATATTCGCTTGTCGGCTTATGCACTTGCTCGCGTTGGTATTTTTGGCTCAATCTTATTTTGGCTCGGTCGACTTTCAAATAAAGTGGGGCAAGAAGCGATTCGCAGCCAAGAAAAATTAGATATTCGAAGCCAAGAAGTTTTTTCTAAACTTTTTGAAATCGCTGTTTTCTTAATTATATTCTTCGTATTGCTACAAATTGTNGGCATCAAYCTCACCACCCTTGCCGTATTCGGTGGYGCCTTAGGTGTGGGMTTAGGGTTTGGTTTGCAACAAATTGCCTCTAACTTTATCTCAGGCATTATTATTTTGCTTGATGGCTCAATTACCGTCGGTGATTATATTGAACTGGAAGACGGACGCAGCGGCCATCTCATTGCCCTCAATATGCGTTCATCCACCATCGAAACCTTCGAAGGCAAAGAAATCGTCGTCCCTAATGAACAATTTATTACCACCGCTTTTACTAACTGGACACGAAAAGACCCGTTCCAACGCTACACCGTTGAATTCTCTGTCGCTTACGATAGTGATATCCCTGCCATTCCTGCACTGATACTCGAAGCGGTTCGGAAACATCCACAAATTCTAGAAGCACCTGAACCACCCGATTGTGAAATCACCGGCTTTGGTGATTCAGGAGTAAACTTCCATGTTGAATACTGGATGGAAGGCATTGATGATGGCCGAAATAGAGTAGACTCTGACCTTATGCTGATTATTTGGAATACTTTAAAAGAGAATAATATTGCCATTCCGTTCCCACAACGTGAAGTACGTATTTTGGGTGGTGATATACCTAAATAAGCTTAAGCGCTTATGCTCTCTTTGATATTGATTATCTACTTACTAACTTATATAGTCCATATAGGTATAAAAATTACAAGGGGGATTTTCTTCCTGTTAATAACAAGTTAGGCAGGACAATGATCGAAGCTATTGAAAAGTTAATGAGTCATGCAGCGTTCTTTCAGATCGCATTTTATATAGTGAGTCCGGTTGCAACATTTCTTGCTGTAGGGACGGCCTACTTTGCCATTTACAGGCAGTCAAAACCGAACATCATTCTTTACTATGAACTAAGTGAAGCCAGCACAGTTATTGACCTAGTAATATGTAACCACGGCTCTGGAGCTGCACGGGACATCGAGTTTTCCGTTCCTATACCACTGGGGTGTTGGGGCATGTCATCATCAGATGACACCACTCCTAAAAGATTTTTAGACTCAAAAATTCCAGTTTTAGCACCCAATAAAGAATTACGATATCAAGCAGGGCAATATGGCGGACTATTTTCTCAAATCGGTGAAAGCTTTACTGTTGCAGCTAAATATAGTTATAGAACCCCACTTAGGAACGGGAAAAGAGGTGAAGATACTTCAATTCTCGATATACGCTATATGAGCCATATGAATTCAAAAAATAGTGCCGCCTATGATCTATCAGATGCAATGAAAGGTAGGAATAATACTATTTTTTCTGAGTTAAATAAGAGTTTGAAATCAATCGATGGAAAGCTTGGTCTAATTGCATCATCCATACAGAATAATGAAAACAGTGATTAGTACTCCTTACTTCCAATAATATTAGAAATCCTTTCCATACCTTCAGCCATTCCATCTTGTTCACACACAAATGATTCTGCCATTGTCAGCTGAACATGACTTGGAATAAACGGTGCTGTTACCACTTTTCCTTCACCGCCCACACCATCAATACGAACAGGAAAAACCGGAACACCAGACCATGAGGCAAGACGCACTGCACCACCTTTAAGTTTGCGTGGCGGATCTGAATCTAAATGTATTCTTCCATGTGGGAAAATGGCTATCACTTCGCCTGCTTGTAATGCACGTAATGCTTGACGCAACGCTAATTCGGCTTTTCCACTTCGATCTACCGGAATGCACCCCGCCGCTTTAAATAACCAATGTAATATTGGCCGTTCATATTCTTCTTTTGCAATTAAAAAGCGCAAGGGCCTGCGGCTTGCAGCAATTAATAATAAGGGATCAAGCCCTGAAATATGRTTRGCAACGACMAWYGCRCCRCCTGTTTCTGGTAATGGAATATARTTTGCTGGCAGACGATGAARGAAGCGGCATARTAGTCTAACTAAGCCATCAATCCAGTTAATTGAACGACCCGCCCAAACAGCAATCGAGGCTTTATCGCCAACATAGACCATGACGCACACTACAATAATGATGGCACTGAGCCAAATCATTGTTATGCCCTAACTTTCAAAGCGAGAGGGGTCACCCAAGCCAACGCGCATCACTTCAGGCATATCATCAATAAATTCAATCACGGTAGTCGGTTCATTCGTGCCGTAGCCACCATCAATCACTAACTCAACCTGTTTATTTAAGCGATCAACAATATCCTCTGGATCGGTCATCGGGAAATCGTCATCAGGCATGATCAGCGTTGAACTCATTAARGGTTCATTCAATTCTTCTAATAAGGCTAAGGTAATTTCGTTATCTGGAATACGCAAACCAATGGTCTTGCGTTTAGCATGCTGCAATCGACGTGGCACTTCTTTGGTTGCCGGTAGAATAAAGGTATAGGCACCCGGAGTATGCGCTTTAATGGCACGATACACGCTGTTGTTTACTTTGGCATAGGTCGATAGTTCGGAAAGATCTCGGCACACTAATGTAAAGTTATGATCACTGTCTAAGTCTCGAATTCGGCGAATTCTATCCGTGGCATTTTTGTCACCAATATGGCATCCAATAGCATAACCAGAATCGGTTGGGTAAACGACTAAACCGCCCTTGCGAATAATGTCACAGGCTTGKGCRATTAAACGCTTTTGTGGATTGTCAGGATGAATATGAAAAAACTGGCTCACGATAAACTCTCTTTWATTTTCTGRCACAACATAATCAACTGCTCAGCTTCTTCACTGCTTAGCCCCGTTGCGCATAAGGCTTTTTTAGCTACATTTCTCGCKTYAGAKGCTAATAACGTGCCCCGTTCAGTCAAGGMAATGCATTTTTGGCGYTCATCYCCCTGTTCAAACTCRCGGCTAACATAATCSAGYGTTTCCARCCTTTTTAATAAGGGTGTCATCGTTGGCTTGCTTAACCCTATCRTGGCTGCAAGYTCGGTCACYGAAACCTTATCTTTCTGCCATAACGCCATCATAACKACAAATTGAGGATAGGTTAAATTGAGTGGCTTCAATAAAGAACGATAAGCCTGCGTAATCAGGCTCGACGTAGAATAAAGTGTGTAACAAAGCTGATCGTTTARTATCGGTCCTGTCATTRAAAATGTCCATACAAATAATATTGACAAATTATACCGAATATCAAATAATTAGTRCACGAATCATTAGTRRMCTAAWWKATTCGRCCGGAGATTAAAACYATTAAAATGAGGATTCACCATGAAAAAATYACTTTCACTTTTTGTACTTATTGCATCACTTTCACTGTCAGGMTTTGTAGGTGCCGACGAACACAAARCAAAATCAGCTGATTATATGCCAAGYCTAATTACAGCTACCCCACTTGAAGGCCGCCAACTCGCGATCCTAATCGTGAGAAAAACCGTGGGAACAATCCAACGTGACAGCAAAGTAAAACATGCCGTAAGAGATATCTATGCAGATGACCCGATGATGTTGATGCGGGCTGTTGAATTAGTGAACGCAGAGTTTGCCATTATCGCTGTGGCAAATGATTACTGGCGCTAATTTCTATTTTAMTATTACGCATAAAGRCAGGCTATYTYGGCYTGTCTTTAATCGTGAGTCCTAAAATGTAGACCAGATCGGCGTACACGATTCAGGAAAAGGCGACAATTGTCCTAGCTCTGCCCAGCTATCWGGCGTRTGRAAATCAGAACCACATGATGAAARYAGTTCAAATTTCTCAGCTAARCGGGCTAAATTTTTTACTTCTTCTGGATGTTGTCGGCCTGAYACYACTTCRAARCCSACACCACCCGCTTCTTTAAAATCGGTAATCAGTCTGCGTAATTTTGTTGCTGTAATTTTATATCGTGCAGGGTGCGCTATCACCGCYTGACCGCCAGCAGCATTTATCCAACTCACCGCTTCTGACAAGCTGGTCCATTGYCCCGGGACATAACCTGGCTTGCCTCGCACAAGATAGCGCTTAAACACAYCTTGTAYATYTTTAGCRTAAWTATGTTCTACTAGAAATTTAGCAAAATGAAGTCGACCCAGCATTATTTCAGAGGCATATTTCTTTGCGCCTTCAAGCGCGCCACTAATGCCGGCTTTATCTAATCGCTTGGCAATTTCATACGCCCGATCTACCCGAAAATCACGCATTGCAGTTAGGCCTTTCTGTAATTCATCATTTTTGGGGTCAATATTTAAACCCAAAATATGTACCGTACCATTGCCCCATGTTACCGATATTTCAACACCTGCAATGAGCGTTAAAGCTGTTGTTTGTGCCGCCTTTTGGGCTGCTGCAATGCCCTCAGTGCCATCATGATCGGTCAATGCTAATACATCAACCCCTTGCTCAATAGCACGGGCAATTAATTCTTCTGATGTCAGCGAACCATCAGAGGCTGTAGAATGGGAATGTAAGTCATAACACGTCATAATGACCATTTTACGTTAAAATTATGTTTTTTTCATATTAGGACAACAAATAATGCTGTATGCCATTATCAGTGAAGATATTGCTCATAGCTTGCCCCTTCGCGTAGAAGCTCGGCCAGCTCATCTTGAGCGTTTAAATGATTTAAAACAGCAAGGTCGCTTAGTGTTAGCAGGGCCTCACCCTGCCATTGATAGTAATGATCCCGGTGATGCTGGTTTCACGGGYAGTTWKKTGGTGGCTGAATTTACTAATTTAGCCTCTGCTCAAGTATGGGCTGATGCCGATCCGTATGTAGCAGCAGGAATATATAAAAGCGTAATCGTGAAACCATTCAAGAAGGTGCTTCCATGACCGATACAACTATTAAATTAGAACAGGCATTATCCTGCTTGGAACCTAGTTATCTCGATATTCGAGATGACAGTGCGCTTCACGCAGGACACGCAGGAAATATGGGCGGKGGTCATTACACMATCACCATTGTAAGTGATTCATTTGAAGGCTTGTCTATCATTAAGCGACATCGACTTGTATATGATGCCGCTAAAACATTATTAGAAAGAGAGATCCATGCACTGAGCATTAATGCAAAATTACCTAGTGAATTAAATAACAACTAAACGGCTCGCAATACTAGGCCGTTGAGTAAAACAAAATTATGGCCGAAAATAACGCAAATAGATTACGAAACCAAGCCTTTTTAGAGCAACATGAGCGCCAACGGTTAAATAAACTGTGTAATCGCACTATTGATCTACGCGGCAAAGTAGCCGGTGAATGCCAAGCGTATCAATTCGGTGGCAAAACCCATTACTTAGATGACCGCGCTTATTTATTAGTTAAACAATTACTCAAGCACTTCGATGGCCGATATACGTTCGGCGTTTATGAATCACTGTTAAAAGCACTCAAATCACTCTCTTCTACAGAAGATAACACCCCAGAAAACCAACCTGAAATTATCTTAAAAGCTGATCGTTCACACATTCAAATAATCCCACTTGATCGTCATTTTCACCGACAAGAATCACGTATTATTTTTGCAACACCGGTCAAGATTCAACGTGAAGATATCGTGTATCACGGTGCGACATTAGATATTACCCCGAGTGCCATTAGCGTTGCATTAAAACGAACATTTGCCTTAAATAAAGGCGATGTGGTTTCAGCTGAGTTTACTGAACTTGCAAGCGAATCAGATTTCAAACTATTATCCAAAGTTGAATATAAAGTTCTAATGATTGAGCACGACGAGTTACGCACTCGGGTCATTCTACTGCGCGATCGTAAAGAGAATACAGCTATAACACAACAATTTGAACTGTGGTGTGAACAACATAATTCACCTGCATATCTTGATTTGAATAATGTGCTATTTAATCTGGCATGTCGCTATTATCGACGCATTTATTGCCGAACATTGACCAGCCCAAAATTTTGGCTAAATGCCGATTCGCCTGACGATCCTATTGCAGCATTTCAGTTAGTTCCTACAGCCGAGTCAACGTTACTTCCTTTAGCTAAAGAAGGTGAGAATGTTGATCTTTCTTTGTTGCCATTCAAGAAAATAGTGTCTGAACAATGTGATTTCTTACTGCAAATATCAGATCAAGATATACACGTAGCGCATCGTGCTAACACGTCACAAATTGCACTATTACTCAAGCATCATTACAGCCAGTCTCTAAGCAATATCCTATTACTTTCAAGTCAAAAAATAGCGATTGATGTGAGTGACTTTGAGACGGAAATAGCCTGTATCGCTGAAGATGATAGCATTCATGCTCAAGATTTAGAGCAGCGCCTAAAGGATATGGACCTTCTTACATCCGTGACTGACATTACTGCCTGTTTTCCACTTTTCACTGATGGTCCAATAATACAAGAATTAGGTGAAGATAACTTAGATAACCAAGAAAAGCAGGTAAATCCTACTGACTTTGCCCACACAATAAATCGAGATAATCAACGCTTTTTAATTCGCACTAGCATTAAAATAAATACCCCTAATGACACCTTCACTACCACCACGTCAGACATTTCCATTTTTGGTTTGTCGTGTAATTTGCCCGGCAATATAAATTTAACACTTGGTAGCCGTATAACGGTTGATTTTATACGCTGGCAAAAGCAAGCTTCTACGCTAAAATTAACAAAATTAGTTTATATTGTACGTAAATGTCGTTTTTGGTCAGGTGAAACCAAGCTTGGTTTAGAACGTGAACGGGCAAGTGCCTCTAATAATGTTAATCAATTTTTTATCTCCACTATCGATCGAAACAAAGCTAAATTAGCTTCTGATAATCAAGATACTATTATCAGTCAGGAATCTAGAATTTTTGGCGCTCTATTAACTAAAAAGCTAACCACCATACCCTTTTATTTGGGTGTGGACGAAGAAAATAGGCGTATTCTACAAGCCATAGCTTTAGACAGCGGTGATAAGAATGAAGCGCTATGGTTGGCACTGCAAGATCTTGTTAGGATGATGTCAGAACGCTTAAAACCGATACACAACAATGATTCTGCTTCAATCCACTTTGGTCTATATTGTTACCAAAATAATCAGGGAGTCTGGCAATTAAGCACCGACTATGACTTTCCTTCTAAAAATCATAAATCTGTCTTTATTAGCCGCGCATTAACACATGAACACCATTACTTTTTTCATTGCCGACTTTGTCCTATAGTCTCTACATGGCTAGAAAATGAGCCCGATCTTAATCAGCAATTGGTTGAACTACGCAATCATAGTCCACACAAAGTAAAACAAATTCGAAGCGTGTTGCATGGTTTATTTGCCACAGGTGAACTAACGGATATCACGGATGTTATTAGTGCAACCTTGCACGAATAGCCTTCGATTACGGTATAAAACCAAACCGCGAACAAGCGATAATCGAATGGATTTTAGAATATGCCATTAATTCCTATTCTGTCCTGATCCTTGTATTATTTACAATAATTCATTGGGACAAAATATAAATGGATATTGATGTAAAAAAGAAATTTGACGCTTACCCTAAACAAGTAAAAACTAGACTTTTAATGATTCGAGGCTCTATTCTTGAGCTTTCCAATAAAGATGATATTGGCGAAATCACAGAAACATTGAAATGGGGTGAACCCAGTTATATAACCCCCAGCGGCAGCACTGTGAGGATAGACTGGAAACCTAAAAATCCTGAAAGGTGCTCGGTCTACTTCAACTGCAAAACAACCTTAATTGAAACATTTCGAGAAATATATTGCGATACATTTCAATTCGTAGGCAATAGAGAAATTAATGTGCCTATCTCTGGAGAAATTCCCTTAATGGAGCTAATGGCCTGTATTTCAATGTCATTACGCTACCATAAAATCAAACATTTGCCCTTGCTCGGTGGGTAAAATAATGCATGCTCTCCAGCGGTCAAACTATTATTGAATAATCTAACCAGCCACCATCATATTATCAATCCAAACTGAACCGGTACGTGTACTGCCCCGTGATTCAATATCATTGCCGACGGCTTGAATGCCCATAAACATTTCACGCAAATTACTGGCAATGGTAAATTCATCTATTGGGTACTGAATTTCACCCTTTTCGACCCAAAAACCTGCTGCGCCCTGTGAATAATCACCGGTAATAATATTGACGCCCATGCCCATTGTTTCAGTCACCAAAATACCCGTGYCCATTTCTTTTAGTAAGGCTTTAAAATCGAGTTCGCCACTGTCAATGGTTAAATTACGTACGCCACCTGCATTACCCGTTGTTTCCATCTTAAGTTTTCGTGCTGAATAACTATCTAAAACATAGCTTTGTAAAATACCCTCTTTCACCAAATCACGTGTTTTTGTTGTTACACCATCACCATCAAATGCTGCACTGCCCAAAGCTTTTAATAAATAAGGCTGTTCATAAATATGAATCGACTTTGGAAAAACTTGTTTTCCCAAGTGATCGAGCAAGAAGGATGATTTTCGATATAAGGCACCACCTCGTATCGCTGAAATAAATTTGCCGAATAATGACGGCGCAATATCTGCCGCAAAAATAACGGGGTAATTTCCGGTCTTAACTGTTTTAGCATTGAGCCGACTGAGGGTGTTTTCTGCCGCACGCTGACCAATATAGTGTGCTGATTTCATATCTGCTGCATCGCGTGCCATATCGTACCAATAATCGCGTTGCATACCGCGTTCATCATCAGCAATGAGGGTGCACACTAAACTATGTCGCGAGCTTTCTGTTTTGCCCATAAAGCCATGACTGTTCGCATAAACATAACCACTCTGGTGACTCGATAAGCTCCCGCCCTCTGAGTTTGATATTTTTGCATCAACATCAAGGCCTGCTCGCTCACATTCTGTTGCAATGGCAATGGCCTGCTCCGCATCAATATCCCATGGATGATGTAGCGATAAATCAGGAAATTCCGTTGCCATCAATTCAGCATCCGCCAGCCCCCCACAGTCATCTTCTTGGGTATGCTTTGCTATGCCACAAGCAGATTTCACAGCCTCTGCTATCGATTCTGGCCGCATATCAGATGTACTAGCTGAAGCTTTGCTTTGCCCATAATAAACCGTTATGCCTAAACCTTTATCATTGTTGTGTTCCAATGTTTCAACTTCACCATGGCGCACGGTAACAGATAAGCCTCTCGTTTGACTCACCCCCACTTCGGCAGCGCTGGCCCCTTGTTTTTTTGCCTGTTGCAATGCAATTTCAGCAGCCTGTTCTAATGCCTTGTTATCTATTTTTTCACTCATTGTTTAACCTTTATTACATACGGGACAAGTGGGATTCTGTTTTAATTTTATCTCATGCCATGACATTGATAAGGCATCTAAAACTAATAATCGATTCACCAGCGATTCACCAATATTTGTTAATAATTTTATCGTCTCAACCGCCTGAACACTACCAATAATACCCAATAAGGGTGACAGCACGCCGCTTTCTGAACAGGTTTCTTGTAATTCACCATCATCTTGATAAACACAACGATAACATGCACTGTCTGCTTGCCTAGCATCATACACGGTGACTTGCCCTTCCATCCGAATAGCKGCGCCTGAAACAAGCGGGGTCTTTGTCTGTTTAGTCACTTCATTTAATAAAAATCGCGTCGCAAAATTATCACTACAATCGACGACCACATCAACCGTTTTAATTACRTTTGTTAGGTCGGCCTTGTTTAACCTTTTTGTATTAATTTCAAGTTGTACTTCGCTATTAATTGCCTGCAAACTTTCTGCTGCTGATTCAACTTTAAGCTTATTAATATTTTTTTCAGTATGTATAATTTGACGTTGCAAATTTGATAGTTCAACYTTGTCATCATCAACTAAGGTTAATTTCCCYACRCCWGCKGCGGCCAAATATAATGATACMGGCGCACCCAGTCCTCCAAGGCCTATAATTAACACATGACTTTTTAATAGCTTTTGTTGRCCTTCGATATCAATCTGTGGCAAAAGAATTTGTCTGCTATAGCGTAATAATTGTTCATCTTTCATTGGTTTTTTNGCCCCATTACAACACGATCATTACCGCCTATATCTTGATGTGAKGATATATTTGTAAACGCTGCTTTTTGAAATAATGCTTGCACCTGTTGTGCYTGRTCRTAACCGTGCTCCACTAAACACCAACCCGAGACTTTCAAACATCGTTGTGCCTGTCGCACTATTATACGGATATCTTCTAAACCATCATCCCCTGAGATTAATGCCGTCAAGGGTTCAAACTGTACATCGCCTTGTAATAAATGTGGATCGTTTTTTTGAATATACGGTGGATTGCTCACRATRAGATCTAAWGCACTGTCTGCAACAGACTGCAACCATAGACCCTGCCAAAAATAGACATTGTTCAGTTGATGGGCAAGCGCATTCTTTTTAGCGACAAGCAATGCCGGCCATGATTGATCCATCGCTAAYATCTGTGCTGTRGGTTGTTCRGATGCTAATGATAATGCAATGGCTCCGCTACCCGTCCCCAAATCTGCAACCGTCATCATCGGAGTAAGTTTACTTAACGCTAATTCAACCAATAACTCGGTATCAGGGCGAGGAATTAAGGTATCTTCTGTGACATCTAAATCTAAGGTCCAGAATCCACGTTGGCCGGTAATATAAGAAACAGGACGGCCTTGTTGCCGCTGCTTGATSGCTTGTTCAAATGTARTCTGCTGCTGCTGATTAAGCTGCTTATCTGCCCAGCTATGTAAAAAGGTTGTTTGGCAATTTAATATGTGGCAAAGCAATACCTGAGCATCAAGCTCAGCGCTTTCAGATTCAACTAACGTATTGCGACCATAGCTTAATGCTTGAGAAATATTCATTACGACACATAATACTATAGAATCCCTGCATTCAGGAGAAGCGCAACACCCACCATTGAAACTACYGCCACCGATAAYACCATCACAATCTCTTTAAGAAATGACACTTTTTTCGTAAGTTCATCAAGCTGGAATGTGATAAGGCTCTCTGCCGACGCTTCTTTTTCTTCTGGTTTTCCTTCTAGTTTTTCAGTCTCTTGTTCGGCAAGATAGCTGCTTATTTTTTCTGCCAAATTCATATCTAAATATTGTGCTGTTAATGGCGATACATTTTGCTCTACCTGCTGATTCGCAACAAGTGATATACGCTCCTCTTGCTGATCTAACCACTCATGTCCTTGTTGYTCTAGTGCGGCGAGCGCTTTTGAGGGTARATCAAAATCATCCATCGCAAATTGCACMGCTGATTCAACWGAATCATCAATCATTTTCTGTGCTGTTTGTTGKGCCGTTTGTTGGGMAATTTCARTTGTAGCTTGCTKAGTTTGCTCCTTTAATTGTTCTTTAAGTGATGGTAATAAATGTGCCAGATGACTGGCTATAGACGCTTCCATTGAATCTAATACAATCTGGCTACTTACATCCTCTACCGTTTCTTTTATTATTTGCTGCGTTTTTGCTAAAATTTTAGCTTCTAATTGGCCATCATCCCCTTGTCCCTGATTGACCATAATGCCTCGAACMGTTTCTTCTGCAACGCGGCGAGTCACGTCTCCCACCTGTTCGTATATAGATTTTTGTATTCCTGGTAACCACTCTTGCTCTAATCGTGCCATGACGACATCATCCATAATGCGTGATGAGGTATTGCTCTCTGGCTTTGTGGCCATTACTGATGCTATCTGTGACACACGCTCTTCTACGGGATTATCTTCAACATGCCCTTCAAGTTGCGTCATGATTTCTGCCAAGATTTCTTTCTGAGGCGGCTTCGTCAGAGCCATCATCGCCCCTGCTGCAAGGGCATTGCTTTGATCGCTCGGAGTATCATGCCCTGTACACATAACAATAGGGATACTATTAAACGCGCCATTCTCTTTAATTTTYTTCGTCGTCTCAAGGCCATCTAAACCCTGCATTGTGACATCCATAAAGATAATGTCAGGGTTTATACTGCTGGCATTCAAATAACTCAGCGCTTCTTCGCCACTCGCAATTTGAACAATATCAAAATCATARGGTGCTAATAATTTACTCAGTGTTAATCTTGCTACACGTGAATCATCAACGACCAGTGCTTGTCTTTGCATTTCCTACCTCTCGTACTTGTCCTTATTCTGCTCGATAAACATCTAAATTTATTTTAGTCACATACTGGCCCAACATTACGATTTCTCCTTGATAGCGTTGTGCCATATCACTGGCAAACTCAAAAAAATASGTYCGTTGAAATTGCATTCGTCCTTGCCGATTGCGTATCAGCCGTATTTTTTTCCAGCCAACCGTATCATTCAAAAATGATACGCCAACACTATCACAGCGATTCTTTGCTGCTTGAATCGCACGTTCTGCCACACCGCGACTATCCCACCAAAACCAGGCTAACCCTACTAGTAATAAAATGGTTAAACCATTATCTATCATCCWATATCTCCCCATACTGCTTGCGCRAYAGCCAGTGCGGCCACCGTTGCAGTCTCTGTTCGTAGCACTCTCGGGCCCATTGTTATYGCCTGAAAACCTGCCTCTACAGCCTGTTGAATCTCTTGTTCAGAGAGGCCCCCTTCAGGGCCAATCAACATCGCCACTTCATYTTGTTTCGCTARTGCCGTTAATCCAGAGTCAGCTAAGGGATCTAATACCAARCGACATTTTACCTTACAACTATTGACGGCTTCTTCTAGCTGCGTCACATTACTTAAAATTGGTAATATTGATCGGCCACTTTGYTCGCAAGCACTCACTATAATGCCTTGCCAATGCGCGAYGCGTTTATCTGCACGGTCRCCGGTAAGCGGAACATTACACCGCTCCGTTACTACGGGAATAATGTGATGAACACCTAGYTCYACTGCTTTTTGCAAAGCATAATCCATTCGGTCCCCYCGTGAAATTCCTTGTAGTAACGTGATAGACAGCGGTGATTCATTGTCCACACTCAATACATTAATTAATTTTACCGTAGAACTGCGTTTAGCCACTTCTTCCAATACTGCTGAATATTCTAATCCTTGTCCATTGAATAACTGTAATTCAGCCCCTTTCTTGAGGCGTAAAACTTGAATCGCATACCGATGCAGCTTCTCTGGAAGCGACATCGTTTCACTGTTTTCAGGCAATTGGGGGCAATATAGTCGTGGAATACGCATGTTGTTTATGCTGCTGGTTCAAAGTAGTTTAGTATACTCATACTATGATTAATTTAGAACGCATAAAAGAGATTGTTATCTCAATCAGCAAAACAGAACTTCTACACCGCTTTAATTCCGTAACGCGTAATTACAAGGCAGATGGAAGTGTCGTCACTGAAGCGGATCTTATTATGCAAGCTCGTCTTACTTCCGCCTTACATGACGCCTATCCTGATATTCAGTTATTAGGCGAAGAAATGTCGGCTGAGCAACAGCAATTATTATTGTCYTCGGGTCAATCTTTATGGTGTTTAGATCCTGTTGATGGCACCAGTAATTTTGCGGCAGGCGTACCCTATTTTTGTGTATCGTTAGCGCTAATAGAACACGGGGAAGTTACCTTAGGCGTTATTTATGACCCCATTCGTGATGAATGTTTTGCAGCYCAACGCGGTCAAGGGGCAACATTAAACGAGCAAACACTTTCATCAAAATCGACCGGCTTATCATTGGAYCRTGCTATYGCATTGATAGATTTCAAACGTTTAGAACCTGATCTGGCAATACAATTAGTAACCCGAAGACCTTATGGTTCRCAACGTAGCCTYGGTTCCATTGCACTTGAATTATGYTGGATTGCRGCAGGACGCGGTCATATTTATCTTCATGCAAAACAACGATTATGGGACTATGCCGCCGCACAATTAATTTTAAGTGAAGCCGGCGCTTTTGCATGCACGCTTGAAGGTAATCGCTTATCAAGTAATCAATTGGCACCTTTATCCACGATTGCCGCACTCGATGAAGCATTATTTAAGCARTGGTGTRATTACCTCAATGTCCARCCCACTCATTTATCCTGACTGGCCGGTTCCTGATACAGTTCAAGCTGTATCAACAACRCGACAAGGCGGTTTTAGCCCTCCCCCTTTTGATTCGCTTAACCTTGGTTTGCATGTTGGTGATGACCCTATTTATGTTGATAAAAACCGTCAACACGTCATTAGCACTGCGCAACTACCTGAATCTCCCCGTTGGTTGGATCAAGTCCACGGCACCACTGTTTCCTCTACTCCTATTTGGCAAAATGGTGATGAAGCGGATGCCATAATAAGCAATGAAGCCAACCATGTCTGCGCGATTATGACCGCAGACTGTCTACCCATATTATTGTGCAATCAGCAGGGCAATACTGTCGCAGCGATTCACGCAGGTTGGCGTAGTTTAGCTGCGGGAATAATTGAAAAAACGCTTTTGCAATTTAACTGTCCRCCASATGAAATCATCGCTTGGTTTGGCCCTGCGATTGGCCCAACACACTTTGAAGTAGGCACAGATGTGTATCATGCCTTTACGCAACATTCAGAACATGCTCAGCAGGCTTTTGTGCAAACCGATGCGACACATTATCTCGCTGATATATACCAACTTGCTAAACAACGATTAAACACTCAAAATATTCACGCTATTTTTGGCGGTGATTTTTGTACCGTCTCCGAGCCATCCCGTTTCTTCTCTTATCGGCGAGACGGCASCACTGGCAGAATGGCAACRATGATATGGATTATCTAAATAAGGTATGATCTATCAATTGAKCACCTGATGACAGGAATAAGATGGAATTATTACTTTGGATTATTACTTTTAGCTTAATTGGGGGCTTATTAAGCGTCCTTTTTGCATCATCCTTTTTGTTATTGTCTGAAAATGCACGCAATACCGCCGTACCTCATTTGGTCAGCTTTGCTATTGGTGCCTTATTAGGTGCTTCATTATTAGGTCTTATCCCTCATGCTTTAAATCCAGAATTTGGTGTCGATCCTCATAATATTGGGCTTACGCTACTGCTTGGTCTTCTCAGTTTTTTTGTATTAGAAAAACTCGTTCTGTGGCGTCATTGTCACCACGATCATTGTGATGTTCATGATCCTGAGTCATCTGACCACCATCACGATAATAAAACCAAAGCGGCAGGGACACTCATCATCATCGGAGACACCATCCATAACTTTGTCGATGGTATTTTAATTGCAGCTGCATTTCTAACAGATACACATTTAGGTATTGTCACCGCCTTAGCAATTGCTGCACATGAAATCCCTCAAGAATTGGGCGACTTTGTTATTTTATTGCACAGTGGTTTTAGTCGAAAAAAAGCACTACTCTTTAATATTCTTTCAAGTCTGGGTACAGTWGYAGGCGCWATTCTYGCTTATTTYTTATTRTCCGATATGCAAYATTTATTACCTTATATTTTAGTTGTCGCAGCCTCAAGYTTYATTTATATWGCMGTKGCTGACCTWATCCCYGGSYTACAYARYAARGTWARACCRTTAGAAACYTTRCAACAAATATCCCTRATCGCCGCCGGTACAGTCTTTATTTATATCACCCAYAGCACCCTGCATTAATGTCACAAGCCYGCCATAAAATCCTAATTATTGGRCCGTCATGGATTGGCGAYATGGTCATGGCTCAATCACTCTTTAAAGCGATTATAGACACTAARCCKGRGGCTATCATTGATGTGCTTGCACTATCATGGACCAAGCCTCTTTTAGAGCGTATGCCAGAAGTCAACAAAGCTATCAGCATGCCCATCAGTCATGGCACATTTGGCTGGAAGATGCGAAAAGACATTGGACATCAACTACGCAGCGAACACTACGACCAAGCCATTATTTTACCCAACTCATGGAAATCGACACTRATCCCWTGGTTTGCTAACATTCCAATTAGAACGGGATGGCGCGGTGAAATGCGTTATGGATTACTCAATGATATCCGCATACTGGATAAATCAGCATTGCCCATGATGGTGCAGCGTTATGTTTCACTCGCTCACCCAGTATCMCAAGCAGATAAAGCACCGGACTATCCCAMRCCCTTAATGGTCGCCAGCYCWCCTCTTGAAGAATTTCAATTCCCCATGGRAGATAAACAAAAACGGCTAATTTTATGTCCTGGCGCTGAGTTTGGAGCTGCCAAGCAATGGCCGGCCTCCCACTATTCAGAACTTGCAAACACCTTAATTCAACAAGGCTGGCAGACACTCATTCTAGGATCGAAAGCAGATAAAGTAATTGCCGATGAAATAGTCAAWGCYTTRGATAGTAMYGCAAKMYCTTCYGCCATTAATCTCTGTGGTAAAACAGMATTAAGCGATGCCATTGATTTACTTGATACGGCTGATTTGGTTGTCTCTAATGACTCAGGATTAATGCATATTGCCGCGGCATTACAAAAGCCACTGTTTGCTATTTACGGCCCAACATCACCTAATTTCACACCACCACTCTCTGATAATGCTCACATTGTACAAATTAAAGTTGATTGTGGCCCCTGTTTTCAGCGAGAATGCCCTGAGAAACATCATAAGTGTATGCGTGAAATTAGTGGCAAACAGCTCCTAAGCCGTATTTACAACTCACACTCAACCTAAAGTAATTACTACCATGATTTCACCACAAAATAATATAGTCAAAATTAGAATTRTCACKGCATTAATAAGCCTATTAATTTCAAGTATTGCATTTTACAATGCRGACMTTATYAATCGTGANNKSRTANTTTNTATRTGGATATGGCCAGTACTTATGCTCAAAAAGGGCTAATGGGCTTATTAGACTACTCTAATTTTGGGTGGCCATTTTTTTCCATTGTTATTGCCCATATWCATCAARTAACYCAACTCTCATTYGARWCRAGTGCCWAYGYRCTTAATACGCTAYTGTTTGTATTATTTACAGATACACTTGTRCGATTAAGYAATAAATTTCTACCMAATCATCGTCAAGTTGCTATAGCAGCATTATTTTTTCTATGCTTTTTTACACTTAACCACTATCGTGCCTTTATTGGTCGAGATGTCGGCTATTGGGCTTTTTGTAGTTTGGCTTTATATCAATTTATTCTATACATAGAAAAGCCTACAATCCAGAARGCAACACTCTGGCAAGTRTCCATGATTACAGCTATATTATTCCGCGTAGATGGTGTCGTKATTTTRTTAGGYYTRCCMCTYTATYTATTTGCTATYCACCCACCAAARMTTGCTTTAAAACAATTTMTRCCRCTCTTTTACCTATTAATTATTGGCATAATGGCGACCATGATAATTGCTGTCGAACAGTCCAGTTTAGCTTCAATCTTTAGTAAAATAAGCTCCATCACTAAATATATAAATCCTGATAGCGTATTCACACAATTCAACGCTAATACTAAGCTAATTGAAACACAAATCCTGAACAAATATTCAGCAGAATATAGTGCCCTCATCCTCAGTTCAGGACTGATTGCCATGTTACTTTTCAAGATTTTTAAAGCATTAACACTTGGCTATATTGGTATTTTCATCTATAGCAGGTGGGAAAACTCACCTCTAGGAACAACTCCCTACCGAAACCTGATTGCTTATTTCCTGATCCTCAACCTTATTATTCTATTGGGTTTTATGTTTACAGAATATTTTGTTTCGCGACGTTACACCGTACTCGCAGTAACCAGCTTATTCTTATTAATGCTCCCCAGATTATGCGATAGCGTGGAGAAAGCATGGCTTTCCAGACATAAGTCTATTCTTGTAGTTGTCGGAATTATCCTGTTTGTTAGCCTGGTAGATAGTTTGGTGCACTCAAACTCCAAACTATATATAAAAGATATCGCTATTTGGGCAAGCACTAATTTACCCGAAAAGAGCACCGTAATCACCGATAACAAGACCATTAAATATTATTTTAATAGTCAYCAGCCTGTAGCTAAGATTTCATTAACGCCAAGAATCGAAACTTATCAAAATTATGATTATTTAATTGTGATTGAAAAAGATAAGTACAAGGCACTTAAAGAACAGCTCGCAACAATGAATATYAGCCCTTTATTTAAGCTAGAAAACAAACGTGGTAACAAGGCAACGGTTTATACAATCAATCCATCACAATAGTAATCAAAGCCAATATTGGTGCTCAGGCTTTGATGTTAGAAAATACTTGCGTCTCAATCACATCAGCCGCAGCCCCTGCCAAATTATGAACATCTTCTGTTAGGCAATACTGCTTAGCATTTTCCGATAAGGCTGCATACTGAACCGAATTAAGGGTCAACAATTCTAAAATAGCTTGATTTAATTGTGTTTGTTTAAAAGGATAWTCGACGACAAYCCCTGCCTCAGCATTTTGAACATGCCATGCAAAACCACTGTTTTCTGTGGTAACAACCGGCAGTCCACAATATAACGCTTCCATAATGGTCATGCCGGTACATTCTTCACGTGCGGGATGTACCAGAAAATCAGAACCTTGATAAAAGGCGTCAACATCATTACGAGGGCCGGTAAATATAATCCGCTCGCTAATACCTCGCTTATTTGCCAATGCTACAAATTTCTTTGGCTCATCATTGCCGATAACAAATAACCACGTGTTATCCCTTTCCTGTTGTGGCAAACAGGCGATAGCTTCAATAATACGATCAACACCTTTGCGATAAAAAGCTGAACCAACATGAATAATAATGCGGGCCTGTTTAGGTAAATCCCATTCTTCACGCAAGGCTTGCTTAGCTTGCTCTCGATCAAAATTCATCTCAAAACGATCTTGAGCGACACCGGGAGGCATGGGATGAAGTCGGTTTTGTTGGATATGATAGTAATGTTGGTATGTCGACACAGCACCATGTGCCAACAGTAAAATATGGGTATGACTGTCTTTGCCAAATACCGCTTGTTCAAATTTCAAGTAAAGCTTATAGCGAGGTAAGAATTTAGCGAAAAATGGTTTTTCATTCTCCATTTTTTCTGCAAGACARACATCACCCGCAAAATAAAAATCAAGCCCCGGAATTTTATTAAAGCCAACAACACAATCAAAATGCTTTTGTTGAACTCTATCGCGCACTATGTCCGCTAATTGCTGTATTTTTTTATGATTTATCTTTGCCGTGATCGGTACGATGTGACGATCGAGATGATCAATAACATCGCCGTCCCAACTAGACGTAATRACCTCCACCGCATGGCCTCGCTCAATAAGCTCTTTGGCGATACGCAACATTTCATTTTGTAAGCCACCAAAATCAAAATAACGAACGATCACTAAAGCAATAGAAAGAGGACGATAGTTACTTGGCTTAGAAAGCGAATTTGCTGTCATTGTAGACCTTGGAAATTAATTTTATACATCACCAACAAGAATTAAATTAGTTCTGTTGCTCGTTAGTTTATCGTAAATAGAATTGAGAGGGCATCTTATAATCCATGTTTTGTAGGGTTAATGGCGTTTCACACAACTCAAGCAAACGATATATGGTACATTAGCTCGCCTTATTACATATTAATTACACCTAATTCCTAGACGAAAGAAATATGACATCGCACCCTTTTTTAACTGTCGACTGGCAACAAATTTTTGCTGATAATAATCTAGCGGACTTTGATGCTCTATGGGATTTAAAAACCGAATGGTTTGAAGAACCCAATATTCGTCGCGGTGGCTGGAGCGGCGTAGTTAAAATAGACTTAGACACCCCTGAAGGAAAAGTMGGTGTTTTTATTAAACGTCAAGAAAACCATATTAGCAAAACACCTTTAAACCCTATCAAAGGTCGGCCTACTTTTGAACGCGAGTTTAAAAATCTCTTAAAATTACGAAAAAAKAATGTTCCYACRCTTGAGCCAATTTATTTTGCAACAARAGGGCTYCAAGCGGTTTTAATAACRCGAGAACTTGAGGGTTAYATWCCTTTTGATTCYGAACGYTTTYTMGSTTCRGGTGATATGCTCAAAGATAAAGCGCACAAAGCACGTTTATTACARTCTGTGGCTGATACCCTGCGCGTCATGCAYCARCATCACTTTCAACATAATTGCTTATATTTRAARCATATCTTYRTCAAAYCCGATGGTGACAACTGGGAGGTTAGWATGATTGACCTCGARAAACTCAAGAMAACTATYTTCAAAAGAAGYGCTGTTTTTAGAGATCTGTATACATTACACCGRCATGCTRTCGGTTGGTCKGCAAAAGATCACATCATGTTCTACAGATACTATCGCCAAGAAAGTAAACTTTCAAATCAGTCTAAAAGACTGTGGAAAGCGATTGAAAGAAAGATAATTTTAAAAAAACGAAATTAGTCTCACTATGCMTCGGCTTGGTATACTAGTCCGTAATCYAAAMATTAAAAGAYAATTAAMCCATGATCGTATTAGGCCTATCTGGTGCAGTAAACCACGATGCATCCGCTGCACTATATATTGATGGAAAACTYGTTGCWGCRGCAGAAGAAGARCGCTTCTTGCGCGATAARCACGCGAAAGGMAAAATGCCTTATGARGCYACTAAATTCTGTCTTGAACAAGCCGGTATAACACCWGATCAAGTTGATATTGTCGCCTTTCCTTATGCAAAAGTTAGTCTTAAATCYCCYGCCCGCTGGCATTATGCAAAACGCCATTGGTATGCRCCCGATCGTGCTTTAACCGCATTATTTAGCGGAAATCGACGATACTGGCGCAATCATAAAAAYGTRATGAAACTGCTTGATGATCTTGGTATTGATTCTAAGCGCGTAAAATTTGAAGCRGTTGAACATCAYYTRGCTCATGCYAGTAGTGCCTAYCATCTTAGTGGCTTTAAAGAAAAAACAGCCATTATTGGTATTGATGGTAAAGGTGAATAYGCCACYACCTTCTTCGGTTATGGTGAAAATGGMAAAATTCATAAGATTAAAGAATTTTATGATCCTGATTCTCTAGGTGGCATGTATGGCGCCTTAACAGAATTGCTTGGTTTTGAAATGCTCGATGGTGAGTTTAAAGTGATGGGAATGGCGCCGTATGGCAATCCTGATCGCTTTGATTTCTCTCGCTTGATCGACTGTCATGACGGTGAATTCAGCATAAATACAAAATTGGTCAATACGGTCGGCTTGCGTCGTTATAAAAAAGACGGGAAAGGCTATTTCTTTAGCCCTAAACTCATCGAATGGCTTGGCCCCATTCGTGATGGTGATGAAATTGACGATCCTTATATCGATTATGCTGCCAGCATTCAAGCTTTATTAGAAAAAACAGCTTTGCACCTTATCGACTATTATTTAGGCGACATCATTAAAGAAACGGGTAAAGTCTGTTTCGCCGGTGGTGTAGCCCTCAATGTAAAATTAAATCAACGTATCATCGCAATGCCTGATGTAAAAGAACTCTTTGTGCAACCTGCAGCAAGTGATGCGGGGACCGCCATTGGCGCAGCAAGTTATGTTTCTGAAATGGCCGGCGTACCTGTTGAAAAAATGGATCATGTTTTTCTCGGCCCGTCCTACACAACACAGCAATGTATCGATGCCTGTGACAGTTATCCTAAAGATGTAACGTGGAAAAAATTAGAAAATACGACCCAACAAACAGCTGAAATATTGCATGCAGGTAATCCCGTTTCATGGTTCCAAGGTCGAATGGAATTTGGCCCTCGTGCATTAGGTAACCGAAGTATCATTGGTAGCCCAAATCATTCTGGCGTGGCCGATAGAATCAATGCTCAAATCAAATATCGTGAACGCTGGCGTCCATTTTGCCCAAGTATGCTCGACACAGTTGCCCCTGAAATATTGCAAACCAACCATCCCAGCCCCTATATGACCTTTACGTTTAATGTCGGTGAAAGCTGGAAAGATCGTATTCCAGAAGTGGTGCATGAAGATGGTACAGCTCGAGCTCAAGTTGTCACTAAAGCCACCAATCCTAGATATTATTCTTTATTGGAAGAAATGGAAAAACTAAACGGCAATGCAGTCGTGCTCAATACCTCATTAAACCGACGGGGTGAACCTATGGTCTGTAGCCCAACAGATGCCTTAAACATGTTTTATGGTTCCGATCTCGAATATCTGGTAATGGAAGATATTTTGGTGACCAAATAGTACTATGATCACACTTTCTCCTCCAACCATGATTGGCAAAGGCCTTCATCGGGAATGCTTTTTACATCCCGAAGATAAAACTAAATGCATCAAGGTGGTAGTGAACGGTAACCAACAAGAAACGGACCGTGAGCAACACTATTACAACTTTTTAGAAAAACGAAAAATCTCGTGGGAGATGCTCCCTCGATTCCACGGTAATATCGAAACCAATATGGGCCCTGGTGCAGTGTTTGACTTGATACGAGACCATGACGGTAAGGTATCAAACTCACTGGAAAATTATCTTGCTGATAAAGACTATGTCACTCAGAATAAAAAACATATCTTGCTCGCATTAGCGCATTTGAAACTATATCTACTTGAGAATAATATTATTTCAATGCCTATTAAACCTAAAAACATTCTGTATCAAACAAAACAGGATGGTACAGGCACACTTCATATTGTTGATAATATAGGCAATGCAGATTTCATTCCTATTGCTAGTTATTCCTATTATTTCGGTAATAAAAAAATCATCCGACGCTGGAATCGATTTTTTACTGCTTTAGCGTTATAGGTTTCTCTTTAACTTCCGCTTTAATCGACTCGCCTTGCGAGCAAAAATACCCTTAATCATCATCYTATCTTTTGTGGTGAGTCTTTTTATTTGTCGATATTCCAAATAAAACGTTAAACGCTGACTTCTGCTCAAATATTGTGCTGCAAGCTTATCCAAACTAGCCAAATCTTTAAGCTTTCGATGGTATAAAAATGGCCAAAATAGGCGTTTTCCTGAGGGACAGTCTATAAGAAAAATTTTAGGTTCATCATTGCCACTATGCTGCTGAATTAACACATTTCGCCAATGCAAATCATTATGGCAAAACTGGTGGTCATGCAATGTTTTTACGACTCTTGCCAAATCAATAAGAACATGATTAGACCAGACTTTATCACTAAACTTCTGCGGTTCATTTTTAATAATCGTCACTAAATCGATAACGTCTTCTATTCCCTCAGTAACCAAAACTCCTCGAATCGTTTTGGTAAAAAAATAGTCTTCGCCATAAGCAACAACGCGGGCAGCGGCGAGGCCCAACTTATTAAATAGATTCTGATTTCTCGCTTCTACCCGCAACCGAGAAAATCCGAGCCAACTACCCAGACCTTTTGTTCTAAAATAACGTTTTATGAAGTAGGTTTGTCCGTCAACAACTTGAGAAAATATTTCACTTTGGGGGCTTTTAGAAATGATCTCTGCTTTTATAGTGAAAATCTGCTCCATAGATTCAAATTGTGAGATAAGCGCTGCTGTCTTATCCCACGGTGGAAATAGAGTCCATTTTTTTCTTATTAAAAACATTAAATTAGGCATTCACTTTTTCATAACATCATATAAATAACGATTCAACAGCCGTTTTAATATCTGAATTTCGCCAATTTTCTACGAATCGGCGTTTATCTTTAATAAACGCCCGTTGAAACGACTTATCACTGCCATGTTCTTCCATCGCATCTAAATCGATTAATTGGATTTTACCTTTTTTCTTTATCAGTAAATTTGATGCTTTCAAATCACCATGACTAACTCGGTATTGTTTAAATAGTTTAAAAATATCTTTGAGTTGTGTTAACTCATCTTCTGTTGGTGGGCGATATTTATAAACGGTTAAGATCTCTTGGCCACCACTTCTTTCACAGACTAAATAGGCATTTTTCCTAAAAAACCCAATTCTGTTTTCGATAAAACCTAATGGTTTAGGGGTGGCAATCCCTAATAACTGCAATAAATTGCCATTTCTCCAAGAAGCGGCTGCACGGCTAGGACGATAACATCGCTTAAGAAAATGCCACCAATTTTTAATGTTATAGCGCTTTATTACCAATTTCTTGCCCGCATATTCCACTTGCACAACCGTAGCAGAATTGCCCGCTTTTAAGATCTGTCCATTCGACACAAGCTCATCTATTTTATCAATAAACTCACTGCCTGCCTCGTCTAAAAATGAGCTCCGAAAGGCATACTGTTGAGAAAATGTTTTTTTATACGCCGTCATCGTGCAACTACGAAAACACTTACTAAGGTAATTCGTTTTACGTTTTTGCCAAGCTTTTTCTACAAACTCATTAACTCTATTTCTATCTGCAACACTCAAGGTCCAAGCGCGCGCCTGATAATAGACCTCTAATCGGTTGAGCAATATCTGTTGCTGTTTAGGTTTAAATTGCACTACCAACATCGCTAAATTGGCAAGACTAGT
>NVVK01000014.1 GCA_002733335.1 Methylophaga sp. | reverse complement strand
CATCTGACGTTACCGCTCCTTCAGTACCAACTAATATTTCCGCGACGGCCGTCTCTTCCACTCAAATTAATCTCTCTATAGTCTTTTATGAAAATATAAAAAACTAAAGAAAGGAAGTTAATAAATGAATAAGGATACAAATAAAAAAATCGCGTTAATTACTGGTGCTTCTAAAGGAATTGGTGCAAGCATCGCTCGCCATTTAGCAGACGATGGCTTTGCTGTTGTTATTAACTACGCCACCAGTTCAGATGCTGCTGAGAAGCTTATTGAAGAATTAATCAAAAATGGTCAAGTAGCTATTGCTGTCAAAGCAGATGTATCTCAGTCTAGTGAASTMMAAATMATGNNTWWRMTCTNKYTGNWWWYWSMTTSRRWAGYRKTGATNRWRKYSRTSMRYWWKGMTGNYATNYTAASTNGTTYANNWYMGTKWSCAMMWRCWTYANWTKRAYYMWYTRANWMWKSWYKWTTCNNKYWAYAMGNWWSKYKTCTYKWAYWYYKWAYKYGWWSMWGMTTNYTMGTTKMAAYAANNSTKSTYMTATNYWKSWWTTTWTCKRGYWSWWKCYKSRMGMTNTAATAWGYSCRGATAKGCNNTWWATARCRGYACNAAWKYKKYWSWWGAWGYYTKYAYAWAAGNGTYMKYKWWWKAATTMWKAGKTNNTRGTNATTNYSRWWMATKSWSTAGNNCGSCKKKKYYTRYKRYAACNWSWAKYATWKCTWRWWGGTNNAMKCGNWKWWRTGAKSMRWAMMWTTGYMAMKRTGCYWSSMSTANAWYSWWWASKASAGCYANAWKMCWTYKSTAAAKTTNNKWKTSWTTYYWTGYTNSTMWRCRWKSTGCTWGNGMTAAANNCNKKWSARWSSYTSCGTRSKWWTSRWKRMTWRRYYKAWRATSGYTCTNWGSCKYWTGNMRKMKKCRRMTGMAKTWSKWRRKYTYWYTKAGANWSKCTTNTCWKCSSWWYYSYMTRAANWAMWTTTSGNAMGNWWTRTWRYTKYMRWWCWTNMWARWRAMCNTAWAAATWRKCANGTWTNAATTTAATACCTAAAAGAGAACATTAATGAAAATAAATACAAATCCTTATCAACCCTTGATTCAGCATTTAGGGTTTACTAGTATTGCGGCTATATCCGCGACTATTGCTGCAACTGCCAGCTCTTCACTACAATTTCAAGTATGGGCTATGTTTATTGGCTGGGTTGCGTATCTCACTCGTGGACACAACATAAAAGCAGGAATGGTAAATCTAATTTGTGTATGGCTAGGTATCGCTCTAGGGTTTATTGCAACTTTAGGATTTGAAATTCTTGGACCTGTAATGCATGAGTACACTCTACCCTTAATGATATTTATCGTTGCCATGATAGTAGTCTCGTTGCGAGATCTCCCTATACTCAACAATTTACTTTGTTATTTCTTAGGATTAATATCAGTTTTTGCATCACATTCATCTCCATCAATACTAAATATTTTAGCATTAATTGGTCCGATTTCTATTGGTGCATTTGCTGCTTGGATAACAGTCATGCTTCAACAGAAATTGACATCTGTAAAATAAAATTATGGCCTCATAGTTTCTTGTGATCTTTCATGACAGTGTAATATTTCAGTATAAACGTATAGCTTTAGCCTCCATTTTCGATATATTAATCACCCTGTAACAAATAAACTATATAATGAAAGGTTATGGAAGAAATTAATTTTAGCAACCCTGAACTTTATCTTAATCGTGAATTAAGCTTATTAGAATTTAACTGGCGTGTTTTGCAACAAGCTTTAGATCCTGATGTGCCGTTATTAGAGCGTTTAAATTATCTCTGCATTTCATCGACTAATCTTGATGAGTTCTTTGAAGTGCGTGTGGCGGGATTAATCCAACAAATTGAAATTGGTGACCCGTATCTCGAGGCCGATCAAGTCACGGCTAATGATGTTTTAAAACTCATTGCCAAACGTGCTCACGAGTTAGTAGATGAACAATATCAAGTGCTTAACGAAGTATTACTACCTGCACTTGCTGAGCAATCAATCGAGATTTTACATCGTGCAAAATGGTCAGATGAACAAAGAACGTGGTTACGTACCTACTTTTTAGAAGATATCGCGCCCGTTCTTAGCCCAATGGGTCTCGATGCATCTCATCCCTTCCCTCGCCTGCTCAACAAAAGTTTAAACTTTGTTGTTTCTCTAGTCGGTAAAGATGCCTTTGGTCGCAATCGCAGTTTAGCTATTTTACCCGCGCCACGTGCATTGCCTCGCGTCATTCAATTGCCTGAAGAACTAAGTCAAGCTGGCGAACATCGTTTTGTGTTCTTATCTTCTATTATTCATGCCTTTGCAGATGATTTATTCAATGGCATGACCGTTAAAGGCTGTTACCAATTTAGAGTAACGCGAAATAGTGACTTGGCCATTGATACCGAAGAAACCAGTGATTTATTAGTCGCTATTTCSGATGAGYTAACACATCGRAACTACGGTGATGAAGTACGCTTAGAAATTGCCCATAACTGCCCTGAAGAAATGGTCGATTTCTTGCGTGTGCAATGTGGCATGCATCAAAATAATGTCTATCTAGTAAATGGGCCMGTCAATTTAAGTCGCYTGCAAGCATTACATTCGCTYATYGATCGCCCCGATTTGAAATTTAAGCACTTTACCCAAGGTCGCCCATCAAATGTGTCATCTGATAGCGATATATTTGCCACACTCAATAAGCAAGATGTATTACTACATCATCCTTATCAATCGTTCTCACCTGTTATCGATTTTTTAAAACAAGCRGCGAGCGATCCTGCTGTGTTAGCCATCAAACAAACACTGTATCGAACSGGTGCTAAATCACCTATTGTTGATGCCTTAGTRTCTGCRGCGCAGGCTGGTAAAGAAGTCACCGTGGTGATTGAATTRCGYGCACGTTTTGATGAAGCAGCCAATGTCGCCTTAGCCGCCCGTTTACAAAAAGGGGCTGTGCATGTGGTTTATGGCATTGTGGGTTATAAAACGCACGCTAAGATGTTACTTATTTTACGTCGTGAAAATAATAAAATTCGCTATTATGCTCACTTGGGAACGGGTAATTACCATCGCAGTACATCACGTATTTATACCGACTATGGTTTACTGACTTCGGATAAAAAAATTGCCGTTGATGTAAGTAATTTGTTTGCCCAAATCACCAGTTTAGGCACCATCCCAAAAATGAATAAATTGTTGCATGCGCCGTTTACATTGCATCAGGGTTTATTAGATCGCATCCATCGTGAAACCGAAAATGCTGAAGCTGGCAAACCTGCTCGCATTATAGCCAAAGTCAATTCATTGGTTGAACCCGAAATCATTCAATCATTCTACAAAGCCTCTATTGCCGGCGTTACCGTCGATCTTATTGTGCGTGGCACATGTTGTATCAAACCGGGTATTGAAGGCTTATCAGACAATATCCATGTGCGTAGTATTGTTGGTCGTTTTCTAGAACATACACGTGTATTTTATTTTGAGAATGACGGCGAATGTGAAGTATGGGCGGCAAGTGCTGATTTAATGAAACGTAATTTACTACGCCGTGTAGAAGCGTGTTTCCCCATTGAACAGAAGAAGTTAAAGAAACGCATTATCACTGATCTTGAACTGTATTTGTCAGATAATAGCCAAGCGTGGATCCTGTCTGAAGATGGTCGTTATCATCGCGTTGAACGTGCTGAAGATGAAGAAGTCATTTCTGCACAAATGATCCTGCTCACTGAGCTAGCTAAAACCTATTAAAATGGCTGAACCAAAAGAAAAGAAAGATATTATCTGTGTTTGCACTGGCACCACAAAACAGAAAATTATCCAATTAATAGAAAATGGCGCAACCGATATAGACAAAATAGCCTCTGCCACCGGTGCAACGACGGGCTGTGCTAGCTGCGATGTGTCTATTATTGAATTAATTGATGAGCATGCTAACGTCAATTAAAGCTATTCGTACCAAGACTTTAAATTTATATACTCACTGGCTTATTTAGTAATTGTCCAACAGTAATGAATTTTCGTATTACGCTCAAAGTCTTTAGGCAATGTGGCATGACTAATATCTTTAATTTTTAGATTTGAGAGTGCATCATTATCCATTTTAAAATCACGGCGATTGGTCGAAAAGAGTAATGTACCTTCTTTGGTTAACAAATTAGCAGCCATATTAATCAACGAAACATGATCCCGTTGAATATCAAACACGCCGTCCATTTTCTTTGAATTTGAAAATGTTGGTGGATCAAGGAATATCAGGCCGTATTTTTCGGGTGCTTGCTGTGCTTCTTGCAGCCACTCTAGGCAATTGGCTCGCACATAACGATGTTTGTCAGCGGTGAAGCCATTGAGCGCCATATTATCTTCAGCCCATTGCAGATAGGTATTAGACATATCAACCGTTGTGGTTGATTCGGCATTACCTGCTGCGGCATAAACGGTTGCAGAACCGGTATAAGCGAATAGATTCAAGAATGCTTTTCCTGCGGCACGCTCAGCGATCATTTGTCGTGTAATTCTGTGATCTAAGAACAAACCGGTATCTAAATAATCGGTTAGATTCACCCAGAAATTCAAATCATATTCTGTTACTTTAAAGCGTTTCTTTTGTGTGCCATGTGCTTCATATTGCTGTGTGCCACGTTGTTTTTGACGTAATTTTAATGCCACATGTGAAGCCGGAACCGCTAATACTTGAGGGATCACTTGCATCACATCATTTAAGCGTTGTATTGCTTTTTCTGGATCAATGGATTTAGGCGGTGCATATTCTTGCACATGAACATGATCAGCATACAGATCGATGGCTACAGCATAATCAGGTAAATCTGCATCATAAAGGCGATAACATTCGATTTTATTCTTACGCGCCCATTTCCCTAGATGTTTTAGATTCTTTTTCAATCGATTAGCAAACATTTCGGCATGTTCTGATAGTTCAATGTCTTCCGATATAACTACTTCGGTTTTTGCTTCTATTTCAACTGGCGACGTTTCTTCCACAAGCTCTGCACGTTGTGACCGGTTTGAAACGGGTCTAGGTGCGCGAAAGCATAAGACTTGGCAAGGAATGGGGCCATTATCAAATGGTGTGCTGTCAAACAAACTCAGCCCAGTAAATTCACCTAATTTTTCATTGTCAGTAATCATAGTTGTTCGCCATGCAGGCAGTGATTGGCTCACAATATTACCCAAACTTTCATATAAATAATGGAGCTCAGCGACATTTCCCATACGCTCACCATAAGGTGGGTTACAGACAATTAAACCACTTTCAGGTAATGCTTTAGCATGTGATGGCCAATCTAATAATTCACGATGTTCAACAYGAATACGATCAGATAATCCCATTTCTGCAATATTATCTTGTGCGGCTTCTACTGCTTTGATGTTGCTATCACCACCTGTAATCACCGGCAAACGTGCTAAACCACTATGACGACGACGTTCCGCTTCTGCTTTTAGTCGTTGCCATGCTTCTTTATCATGCTGTTTCCAATATAAGAAACCAAAATAATCACGATGGCTACCTGGGGCAATATCGGCTGCAATCATCGCCGCTTCGATAAGAATAGTACCTGAACCACACATTGGGTCTACTAAACCCCAGCCTTGTTTGGCGAGATACGGCCATTGTGCTGTCATTAAAATAGCGGCAGCGAGATGTTCTTTGAGTGGTGCAGCCGTGTTGGCTACGCGATAACCACGTTTATGCAAGCTTTCACCTGATAAATCAATGCTCACAATGGCTTGGTTATTTTTTAAATAAACATTTACCCGCAGATCAGGTTGCAACAGATCAACTGAAGGTCGCTCACCCGTTTGTTCACGAAAACGATCAACAATGCCGTCTTTTACGCGCTGTGCACCATATTGTGTGTGATGGATCTTAGAACGAAAGCTATTGAAATCTACTGCAATGGTAGTGTCTTGTGCATCAATATGATCTTCCCACGGCAAATCATGAATACCTTGATAAAGTTCATCCGTCGTTTTTGCTGAAAAATGCGCAATAGGCATAAGCACTCTAATGGCAACACGTGACCATAGACAGACGCGATAAGCATCTTCTAAACTGCCCATAAAACGAATATTGCCTTGCTCTTGCTTGGTATCTTTAATACCCATTTCAGCTAATTCAGTTGCCAATAAAGACAACATGCCACGCGCAGCAGTAACGGTAAATTTATGATTTGTCATGAGGGTTGAAAACGATCCTGATATAATAAGCGACTATTTTAACCTTAATCCCTATAGGTAACACACTTCATGGCAATTAATGACCACCAAAAACGCTATTTAAAAGGTTTGGCACACCCGCTAAAACCCGTAGTAATGATTGGTAACAAAGGTTTGACCGACAATGTGCATGCAGAAATTGATAATGCACTTGAACAACATGAATTAATCAAAGTGCGAGTATCTGGCTTAGAAAAAGCAGAACGACTAGCAATGATTGATGCTATTTCACTTAAATCAAGTTCGAATATCGTGATGACTATTGGTCACATCGCCGCTTTTTATCGTCCAGCAAAAGAACCTGTCATTAAATTACCTAGGAAGTAACACTATGATTGAAAAACCCGCCGTAACCGATCAGAAAATCAGCACCATTATTGCCGAACGTTGGAGTGGACGCGCCTTTGATCCCACGACTCCTATAAGTGATGATGACCTTGTTTCTTTGTGTGAAGCGGCGCGTTGGGCACCGTCTTGTTATGGTGATGCACCTTGGCGGTTTATTGTATGGAATAAACACACTGACGAAAGCAGCTGGCAAAAAGCCATCGATTGTCTAGCACCAGGCAATCAAGAATGGGCTAAAAATGCATCGGTTTTAGTGCTTGCAGCTTCTGTTAAAACCTTTAGCCATAATGATGCCGACAACCGTTGGGTTGGTTACGACACCGGTGCAGCGAGTATAAGTTTATGTTTACAAGCAACCTTTCTGGGTTTGATGAGCCATCAAATGGGCGGCTTTGATAGCGATAAAATACGCTCCAACTTTGCAGTGCCTGATGATATTGAATGCTGGGCTATGATAGCGATTGGCCACCCTGCTGCACTCGACACATTGAGTGAAGAACAACTCGACAGGGAACTAAAAACACGTGAGCGTCGTCCATTATCAGAACAGTTTTTTAATAATACTTGGAAATAGCATTCGTTCAATTCATAAAGGAAAATCAGATGAAAATAGTTTTATTGTTGGCCAGCCTGTTAACCGCTACCAGTGCATTAGCATTTGATCAGCTTTATATTGATCGCTTACTTGAAACACGTAACTGTCATCATTGTTCATTAAATGATGCTGATTTATCGGGCAAAGTATTAAATGGTGCTGATATGAGCGAATCAAATTTAAAAAATATTAATTTGAGCAATGCCACATTAGTCGGGGCATGGTTTACCCATTCTAGAGTGCATAATGCAAACTTTGAAAATGCTAATTTAACCAATGCACTCGCTAATGATGCTATTTTTGACGGCGCTAATATGAAAGGTGCAAACCTGACCAATGCAAAATTTAATTTCTCCGACTTAAGCAATGCCAACCTAAGCGGTGCAACGATAACCGATACCGTCTTTCGTGGCGTAGTATTCTGTAACACCACTATGCCTGATGGTAGCGTTGACAACAGTGGTTGCCCAGTGAAAAAAGTAGAAGAAAAAAACTAAGATCAACAATTAAGCAATCGTGCTTCATCTTAATAATAAGCACGATTGCGTATATCTAATACCTGCTCATAAAGTAATCTCTATTTTTGCCGCAGTTACGTTAAAATAGTTGATAACTTATCACTCTTAATTTATCACTTTCACATAATATAACGCGCGGCTTTTGACTAATTTAATACAACAACTTGAACAACGGCTCAAAACAGCCATGCTGGCTGACCAATTTCCATTGCGTCGCCGCCTTCAAAATCTGCGAAAGAATAGCCAAGAAAAGCCAGAGCAACTAATTGCCTTAGAAAAACAAATTACAAAATCAGTCGCGTTACGTGCACTTCGTCAAAAAAACCTACCAAAACCGATATTTGACGGTGACCTGCCCGTCATTGATCGCCGTGATGAAATAGCGAAAGCAATAAGCGAAAATCAGGTCATCATTTTAAGTGGTGAAACAGGCTCGGGGAAAACAACACAATTACCCAAAATCTGCTTAGAATTAGGACGCGGTGTCGCCGGTTTGATTGGACACACTCAGCCACGACGTATTGCCGCTCGTACTGTTGCCACACGTATTGCAGAAGAATTAAAATCTGAACTCGGTGATATTGTAGGTTATAAAGTTCGCTTTCACGATCAAGTGAAGGCCGATAAAAGCTATATAAAATTAATGACTGACGGTATTTTATTAGCCGAAACGCAAAATGATCGCTTTTTAAACCAATACGACACCATCATTATTGACGAAGCACATGAACGTAGTTTGAACATCGATTTTCTACTAGGTTATTTAAAACAATTACTGCCAAAACGCCCTGATTTAAAAGTCATTATCACCTCGGCAACCATTGATACTAAACGCTTTTCAGAGCATTTTTCTAATGCACCTGTTATTGAAGTAACAGGACGAACCTATCCCGTTGAAATTCGTTATCGCCCCCCCGCAGGTGATGATGATGAACAACGTGATTACGATATGATTCGTGGGATCGTTGAGGCCGTAGATGAACTGTGCAAAGAAGGCCAAGGTGATGTATTGGTTTTTTTATCGGGTGAACGCGATATTCGTGATGTATCAGAAGCATTGCGTAAACATCATCCACCCAATACTGAAATTCTGCCGCTACTCGCACGTCAATCTGCTGCTGAACAAAACCGTGTCTTTAAAACAGGTCAACATCGACGCATTATTTTAGCCACCAACGTAGCTGAAACTTCATTAACCGTGCCGGGAATTCGCTATGTCGTTGACCCTGGTTTTGCCCGCATTAGTCGTTATAGTGTGCGTAATAAGGTGCAACGTCTACCCATTGAAAAAGTATCGCAATCTAGTGCAAATCAACGTTCAGGTCGCTGTGGCCGTGTCGCTGCCGGTATCGCCATTCGCCTTTATGATGAAGAAAACTTTAAAAACCGCCCTGCTTTYACCGATCCGGAAGTATTAAGAACCAATCTGGCMTCKGTTATTTTGCAAATGTCATCRCTSAAACTAGGTGARCCTGCAAAATTCCCWTTTATTAATCCGCCMCCTCARAAAATGATTAAYGATGGYTTTAGATTRCTTGAAGARATWGGYGCTGTWRAYAAACAACGYACGCTAACYGAAAGTGGTCGYCAGATWGCCAARCTGCCTATTGACCCTCGYATYGCCCGAATGGTGATTAGYNGTCAAAAGCTAAACTGTTTGACCGAGATTTTGATTATTGCCAGCGCATTGAGCATTCAAGATCCACGKGAACGCCCWATGGATAARCAACAAGCGGCAGATGAAGCRCAYAATAAATATAAAGATGAGCGYTCAGATTTTTTAGGGTTTATTAARYTRTGGACRCTTTATCACGATAAGAAAAAACACCTKACCCAAAAYAAATTACGCAAATACTGTAAAGAACATTTTCTTTCATTTATACGTTTACGTGAATGGCATGATATTCACCAACAATTACACGTTCAAGTGACACAAATGGGGCTTAAACCCAACCAAGTTCCTGCTGACTATCGTGAAATTCATCAAGCCTTATTATCAGGTTTATTGAGTAATATCGCCTTTAAAAGTGATAAAACAGAATACAGTGGCACCCGTAATCTTAAACTAAAAATATTCCCCGGTTCGGCCTTACATAAAAAAGGRCCTAARTGGATYATGGCRGCTGAATTAGTTGAAACAGCACGGCTTTATGCCCGTATTGTTGCTAAAATAGAACCAGACTGGATTGAACCTGTTGCCGGTGATTTAGTTCGCAAGCAATATGCCGATCCGCATTGGGAGAAAAAACCGGCTCAAGTYGTGGCTTTTGAACAAGTGTCACTCTTTGGCCTGCCGATTGTGGCACGTCGACGAATTCATTTTGGCCCTGTCGACCCGATAATGTCACATGAGATTTTTATTCGTGATGCCCTTGTTCAGGGTGATTGGCACTGCCGAGCGCCTTTCTTTCAACACAATATTAATTTAATCAAAAGCATTGAACAACTAGAACAGAAATCACGTCGYCGTGATGTATTRGTTGATGATGAAGTRTTATTTCAGTTTTATAAAGATCGCATTCCYGAACRYATTATCAATGGTGCMGGYTTTGAAAAATGGCGTAAGRRAGCTGAAAAAGACACACCTMAATTATTRTTYTTAAATCGTGATGATTTRATGCARCATCAAGCTGATCACGTCACCGATGATGCSTTTCCCGATCAAATKCTGGTKAATCTYGTTCCYCTTARTTTGGAATACCATTTTGAACCCGGAAAACAACACGATGGTATYACCCAAACMATTCCTTTGTCATTGCTCAACCAAACCAATGCTGAACGTTATGAATGGTTAGTGCCCGGTTTATTGCGTGATAAAGTCATCTTCTTAATTAAGAGTCTGCCTAAGTCACAGCGYCGTCATTTTATTCCMGTKCCTAATTATGCCGATACTAGTTTAAARAATATGTCTCCTGAATCAGGTGCTTTATTACCWGCTTTAAGCGAGCAGTTACGCAAGAAAACCGGTGTTGAAATTGCACTGTCAGATTGGAATATAGACAGCTTACCCAACTACTTACAAATGAACTTTAAAGTGGTGGATGATGATGGAAAGCAACTTGATGAAGGTCGAGATTTAGTGCAGCTACAACACAAGTGGGCCAAACAAGCGGCCGCTAGCTTCAGGCAATTACCCGACAGTGATTTTGAGCAACAAGGATTAACAACGTGGTCATTTGATGATCTGCCAGAAAGCATTACCTTAGAACAAAATGGCCTTGAAATGACCGCTTAYCCCGCRATTGTTGATCGAGGYGATCATRTTGATTTAACRCTCATGGAYACACGYAAACARGCGGTCGATTTTACRGCTAAAGGCTTACGACGTTTATTTATGTTGGCACARGCAGACTCKATTAAATATCTGCGTAAACATCTGCCTGAYATTAAAACAATGTGCTTRCATTATGCCAATGTGCCGCCYTCTCCTTTTAGCGATGAAGAGCAAGACGCAAAGATTACACCGTGTGAACAACTTAAAACTGATCTTATTCATGTTGCTTTTGACCGTTGTTTTTTATTAGAACAATCGCCGATAACAAACAAACAGGATTTTGAAAAGCGTTTGGAACAAAAACGTAGTGAGTTAATCAACACGGCGAGCGATCTTGCCAAACAAATTGCCAAACCTTTGGCTGAATATCACGCCATTGCCAAACGTTTGTCAGATAAAATGCCACTCACCGCTATTTATGCCATTAAAGAAATTCGTGWACAACTGAATCACCTTTTATACCAAGGCTTTGTTCATCACACCCCCAATAGCGTATTAAAACGCTTGCCCTTCTATTTTCAAGCCATCGGYCAACGCCTTGATAAATTAGCAGACAAYCCTAGYCGYGATAAACAATGGATGGCTGAAGTCGCTCCTCATTGGCAACGTTATTTAAGCCATATTGCTAATAATTCAACCACTGAATTTGAACATTACCGATGGATGGTGGAAGAGTTTCGCATATCACTTTATGCACAGAACATTAAAACACCCTATCCCATCTCRGCTAAACGATTAGAAAAACAATGGTCACTTTGCTGATAATTTAATTWYTTTTTCAAACTCATCCAATATGTCCACACGCTAGCGGATATTACACGATCGCTAGCTATACTATAGGCTGGMACAGCTTAATTGATTTTGAAACCATCAAAAAATATAATAATAAAACTCGATTCTATTCAGCTTCGGTTCATCCTTCTCTTGTTAAGCTTTATTYCACAGCTACACATTCARAGGAGGAGCTGCTATGAAMAAATTAMTTTCAACAWTAAGTTTAACAACACTCTTRGCWYTATCATCATCACCRTTATTTGCTGGSAATAAACATTATCAATCTAAGCATAATTTTGAMGAYTYTGCGCGTGTTACTCACGTYGAGYCTCTMTATAGAACAGTRCGWGTTYCAACACCACAMCGTGAATGYTGGCAAGAACAGCAAYACAGATCRAACCGSAATCAACATMAATCCTAYACTAGYACYATTGTAGGYGGCATCGTAGGTGGTGTCGTAGGAAATCAATTTGGTGGCGGTAGTGGCAAAAAAATAATGACTGTTGCAGGTGCTTTGCTCGGCGGTTCTGTTGGCCGAGACTATAATCACAACCGATCACAACGACAATCTAATTACGACACAGTTGAACAATGTCGGATGACCGAACGCTATCACGAAGAACAGCAAAGTGACGGTTATCGTGTTAGCTATCGTTATAACGGTCAATCCTATACTACGCATATGGATCATCGTCCTGGAAAACGAATTCCGGTTGAAGTTTCAGTGCGTCCTGTAAATAATTATTACTAAATAACTAGAATAACCCCAGCTAAATCATGATGTTAGATTTATTAAAATACAAGTAAAGCTTCATTCAGCTTACGTTCAGTTTAGCTTTGTTAAAGTAGATCATGACAGCCAAATAAATAGAGCTGAAATTATAAAATAAAGTACGAAGTAACATTATTTYCAACCGGAGAGAACAATGAAATTTAATAAAAAACTTATTMTGCTTGCCAGTGCTGCAACATTAGCATTGAGTGCTGTCTCATTTCCTGCTTATGCCAATGATGCACCTTACACTGTGACGGATGGTAAATATCTTGATGCTGATAGCTATAAAGGCTTTAAATTATTCCGTAACTGGTGTGCACGTTGTCATGCTAAATATGGAATGGGTAATGATGACGGTGGATTGGGTGCAAACTTACTCGAAAGCATAAAAATCATCTCTAAGGAAGAATTTTTTAGCATCGTAGAAAATGGTAAATCAGGTCAAATTGGTAGTATGCCRGCATGGAAAGCGAACGCTCAAGTTATGGAAAACCGTGAAAAATTATACAGCTACCTAAAAGCACGCTCTGATGGTGCAATTGGTAACATTAAACCTAAAAAAGCAAAATAATCGCTAGGTTTAACAAATAGTYTATCTATTCTAAACCCATTGTTTCAGTTAGTGGAGCAATGGGTTTTTTGCATCTACATCATTATTGTATTACTTTAYTTAGCYCKYYCCCCYGCTCTTCGTAATAAAAAATCTATTTTGTATTACCCCTCTCGATTATTCAAATCTGAATWTATCTATTTTTATGAAGTTCTGKCATTAAAARATAGRTAAACACGTCATATAACACAAWTYAYCCTCCCGAATTTTGTCTCTAAAACCAGTAAYYCATTGTGCTAATAGTGYTGTAAACAGTGMATTTACTGCTTCTTTTCATACTTATCATGATCAAATAATCATTTTGTTCAGCTTAGATTCAGTTTCGGTATGGCATGCTATACAGGCAAATGACACAAAGTAAAAATAGATCCTAAAAATAACTTTAAAAATCATAACAAAACAAGAGACAAATTATGAAACATACTAAAACACTACTTATGAGTGTAGTACTAAGCGCATCAGTATTATTATCATCAACGGTGCTTGCTGAAAACCACGTCATCACCGCTGTTGGTATGAAATACAAGCCAACTGTTCTTAAAATTGCCCCTGGTGATACCGTTTCTTGGGAAGCAATGAGCATTCATCTCACTGAAAGTATAGAAGGTATGATTCCCGAAGGTGCTGAAGGCTGGATGTCAAAATTGGGTGAAAGTTTCCAAACCCAGCCACTAACAGTCGAAGGTGTGTATTTCTACAAATGTACTCCTCATTGGGGCGCAAGAATGGGGGGTGTTATTATTGTTGGCAACCCAACAAATCTTGCGGCCATCACAGCAAGCAAACCTAAAGGTGCGTTAAAATACTACGTGAAAAAAGCAAATAAGGCCATGAAATAAGCTATAACTTAAAAYKGTCCTTTATATACGCCCCTCATAACAAGTATCACTCTAAGAGGGGTGTTTAGTTTTAAATCTCATTTTCTTTGTTCACCTAAATACATGCCCACTACACACTTAATCCTTGCGCTCATGCTATTCTCATTAAGCTCGCTTTCTTTTGCGTCGGATCATGATATTCAACTGCCCTTGACCAAACAATCAGCAGCTGAACTTATCCAGCTAGAATCTCACGGTAAAATATTATCTGTTGAGCAGTCAAAAACAGCTGAAAAAACGTTTTTCCTTATCAAAGTGCTATATGATAATGGTGAAATAAGGCTTCATTACCTTGATGCTTCAACTGGATTGCCGCCAAAACCAACACGAGACTAAGCTGATGCGTATTTTATTAATTGAAGATGAGCGTCAAATTCGTGAGCCCCTTGCCCAGCAGCTCCAAAAACAAAACTTAACCGTTGATATAGCCATTGATGGTCGMGAAGGCCTATATCTAGGTTTAGAACAGCCTTATGATGTCGCTATTATTGATTTAGGCTTGCCTAAATTATCCGGTATCGAAGTTATTCAAAAACTTCGCGAAGAAAGCAAAGATTTCCCTATTTTGATTTTAACAGCAAGAGGACGCTGGCAAGATAAGGTAGAAGGCTTAGAAGCTGGTGCTGATGATTATCTTGTTAAACCTTTTCATTTTGAAGAGCTGTTGGCACGCGTTAATGCTTTAGCTCGACGGGCATCAGGCTGGGCTAGTGCCACATTGCAATGTGGCCCCATCACTTTGCAACCTACGAGCCAAGAGGTCACCAATGATGACACGCCTATTGAATTAACTGCCTATGAATATCGTCTACTTCATTACATGATGTTACATGCCGGTGAGGTRGTTTCTAAAACAGAACTTACTGAACATATCTATGAACAAGATTATGATCGTGACAGTAATGTTATTGAAGTGTTTATCAAACGTCTRCGCACTAAACTTGACCCGGATAAAACACTTAACCCTATAGAAACATTACGTGGGCGTGGATACCGATTCACATTAGCACGTGTTCATTAAACAGCTTTCTTTTCGTAACCGCTTATTTTTTGCCGCAAGCTTGGTATTAATTGCCTTTTTAGGGCTTTCTGCCATTAGTTTAAACAATGCCTTCCAAATCAGCGCTGACAAAGCGCAGCAGAAAAGGTTACAAAACTATGTTTACAGCATTTTATCAGCGGTTGAATTTAGAAGTAATGGCTTAGTAGATATGCCTGCTAAATTGCCCGAGCCAGAATTTTCCATTCCAAATTCCGGTTTATATGCCCAAATATCTCGTAATCACCATGTTATTTGGCAATCATCATCAACATTAGGGCGATTTTTAGGTTTACCTGGACAGCTTGAAGTTGAAGTCGACGGCGTCTCAAATGAACAAATTTCAATAGTTGAAATTGCGGATGAAGGTCAATTCATCACACTTACTTATGGCTTCATTTGGGAAAGTGATTTCGGGCAAGAATTCAATTACACCATCAATATAGCTGAGGCACTAAGTTCAATTGAGCAAGAAAAGACGGGCTTTCAACGTAGTTTATGGTATTGGCTAGGGGGCACAGGTTTGATGTTATTAATTGCTCAAGCCTTTATTTTACGTTGGAGTTTACGACCTTTGGATGATGTTGCTAACGATCTTAATGCCATTAAAAGTGGTGATAAAAAACGCTTATCTAAAGACTATCCCGCGGAGCTTAATCARCTTACCCAAAATATAAACATACTCCTTGATCATGAGTATTCACGCCGAGAGCGTTATAAAAAYTCACTGGCCGATCTAGCACACAGTTTAAAAACACCTTTAGCTGTGCTACGAGGTGAATTTGATAATCATACCCAGTCCTCTGAATTACGCCTGACTGCGCATGAGCAATTAGACCGTATCTCTGACCTTGTAGATTATCAATTACAACGTGCATCAACCGAAGGTCAAAGCAGCTTGCAGGCTCCGGTATCGCTTGGAGATGTGATCAGTAAGATATTGAAATCACTCGACAAGGTTTACCTATCAAAGAATGTTCAGTATCAATTTGAAATAAGGCGGGATATTTTTNTTCATGCCGATGAAGGTGATATGTATGAGTTGTTTGGAAACCTACTCGACAATGCCTACAAATATTGTCATAACCAAGTGAATATTATGATTCAGTGGAAAGCAGATTTTCTTGAGATAATCATTGATGATAACGGTAACGGTATTCCTCAAGAAGATCGCGATACTATCATAAAGCGTGGCAAGCGCATCGACTCTCAAGTAGAGGGTCATGGGCTAGGATTAGCCATAGCAAGTGATATTGTTAATGCTTATCAAGGTAGTCTGCATTTAAAAGATAGCCCTATCGGTGGTGCCCGTTTTATTATTCAATTAGCTAAAAGCTAATCTTCACTTATTTCGCATTGTTGCAAATACTTAAATAATAATCGTGCTGATTTAGGCGGCTTACTCTGCTCTACTTCTTTATTTGCATTTCTGACTAATTGTCTAACATGCTGAATATCAAAATCATCAAATTGATTACGTAGCGTACTCATCACATCATTATCACCGGCCAACAATTGATCTCGCCAGAGTTCTAATTGATGAAACTGTTTGATTTCTCCATTATGCTGTTGGCGTATTTTATCGATGCTGTGTTTAATCTCATCATAATTTTCATGCACCATCAAGCCACCGATAGTRCCAATCTGCCTTTTTAATGCACCACGCGTCATACCTTGTGCTTTTACAAGCGCTTCATACAAGCGTTCAGATAAATTAAGCTTATCGATATCCTTAATAGGCAATTTAAGCAGTTCTTTACCTAAGTCTTTTAGTTCTAATAACTCACGTTTAATTTGAGATTTACTTTTCTCAAATTCCCACTCGTCTTTATACGAGCCTTCTTCACCAAATTTCTTCATCGTATTAACAAAAAGTTAGTGCTGCTTTCTAGCAACATGCGCGTCGTAAAACTACCGAAAAATAAACCATGTACCTTGCCATGACTAAAGGCACCCATTGCTGTGGTATCAATATCATTCTGTTGCTGATAACGAATAAGCTCTTCCACTGCTTCGCCAGCCAATGCCTTGGTTTTTGTATTAATATTACCTTYAGATAAAATCTTTTCTGCCTCGCTAACAAGCTTTTCTGCATCCGCTAAGTTTTTATGAACACAGACTAAATGCACTTCTAATGATGCCGTACAGAATGTGCCTTGTTTAATAAATTCAAGCGCTATTTTAGATGTTGGGCTGCCGTTATAAGCAAACATCAGCTTTTTAGGCTCGGATAGTTTTTCATCTTTTACAATGAATACTGGCGCATGAATCGCACGAATCGCTTCTTCTAATTGCGAGCCTAAACCTTTTTTCTTACCATCGTGGTCTTCACCTTTTGACCCTAATACGACCATGACTATTTCAGATTCTAAATCTGCTAGTGCTTCAGGAAGCGTACCGTGACGTTGCTTTGCAATGATTTCACTCAAACCTGCTTGCTCGGCCATTTGGCGAGCGTTATTGAGGATTACTTTTCCTTCGGCAATAAGTTGTTTGCTTTCAGAGCGCTCTTCATCCGATAACTCATCTAATAAATGCTCTTTCATATTAGGCGTAATGGTGCCCTCATGATGGGCATGTTCAGTGCGATGTGAATGCTCAATMGTRTGTAAAAACTTRATCGGMGACTGRCTRTTTTTTGAAAGCCAAATAGCRTAGCCCGAAACAGCATCTCCCAGATCAGATCCATCTATGCATGCAAGAACGCATTTTTTAAGTGACGCCATTTATTAGTGTCCCCCCATAATTTTCTCAATTTCTTCAGGTTTATCATGTACGGCAAATTTATCAAGCAATGTTTCACTCGCATCATTTAATCCGATAATACTGACATCTGCGCCCTCTCGACGCAATTTAATCACTACTTTATCGAGTGCGGCAACAGCCGTAATATCCCAGAAATGGGCCCGATGAACATCAATTACAATCTTATCAACCGCCTCTTTAAAATCAAAAAARGCAATAAACTTATCAGAGGAATTAAAGAAAATCTGCCCGATAATATTRTATGTTCGTGTATCKGTWTCTTCAYTRTAATCAGATTCRACATACATGAAYTGRCTYAAGCGTTGTGCCATAAATAATGAACCAATCAAAATACCGGTAAATACACCGAAGGCTAGATTATGTGTCCAAACGACTACRACAACCGTCGCTATCATCACTATTGATGCACTAGTAGGATTGGTTTTGAGTGATTTAATGGAACCCCAATCAAAGGTTCCAATCGACACCATGATCATCACAGCAACTAGGGCTGCCATMGGTACGATAGACAAAATATCACTTAAAAAGACCACTAAAATCAATAAAACCATACCTGCAACCATGGTTGATAATCGACCACGTCCACCCGACTTAACATTGATTATCGATTGTCCAATCATSGCACAACCTGCCATGCCACCAATTAARCCTGAACCAATATTKGCAATGCCCTGCCCTTTACACTCACGTTTTTTATCACTTTCAGTATCKGTWARCTCATCAATRACATTGGCAGTCATTAATGATTCCAACAAYCCAACAATGGCAATTGAAATCGAATACGGAAAAATTATTTTTAAAGTCTCCCAATTCAGCGGCACATCAGGCCACAAGAAAATAGGTAAGGTATCCGGAAGCTCACCCATATCACCAATGGTGCGCACATCAATATTCATAAAATAGACAATAAGGGTGATAACAACGATATTAACCAGCGGTGACGGTARMATTTGRCCTAATTTMGGYACATAAGGAAACAGGTAGATAATCGCTAAACCTAATGCYGTTAARGCRTAAACATGCCATGTMACCCCTGTWAGCTCKGGCAACTGTGCCATAAAAATCAATATGGCTAAGGCATTCAAAAAGCCCGTCATTACTGATTTAGAAATAAAACTCATAAATTTATGAAGATTAAGATAACCTGCCACAATCTGTAAAACGCCGGCTAACACAGTTGCGGCTAGTAAAAACTGTAAACCTTCATCTTTTACTAATGTCACCATTAATAAGGCAGTAGCAGCGGTGGCAGCAGAAATCATTCCGGGTCGTCCACCAACAACAGCAATCATCACCGCAATGGCGAAAGAAGCGTACAAACCTACTTTAGGATCAACACCGGCAATAATAGAAAAGGCAATCGCTTCTGGCACAAGCGCCAATGCAACAACAATCCCAGCAAGAATGTCYCCTCTAATRTTTCCTAGCCAGTCTTGTTTAGCTGATAACAGCATATTACGCTTTCCTCAATGCAAATTTAACGGAGCATTATACCGCATAAATGAACRCTCATTTTTTACAAAAAATGTTTTTAGCGATAAACGAGAGGTTTGCATTTCAGCTGACTAGTAATTAGCGTATATTACAATTTATTAATCATTATTTATCCACAAATGGAGTTACCGATGAATACAATTAAGCATAAGATACAAGGCGGACTATCTGTCATCACTATTATTTTTATTGCAGTGATTGTCTTGGCTGTAGCCTATGCTTATATCGACAATAAAGCTGATCTTTATGCCGAAGAAGCAATTATTGCCATTATTGACGATGCAAAAACACAGGGCGTAGARATAAGCTATGATGGCATTGATGCCTCACCTATTGCACGTAACATCACAGTACAAAACTTTAAAATCCACGGCAATGAACAAGAGCCAGATGTCACCCTTGGCAAGGCCGTTATTTCAGGATTAAATTGGCAAATACGTGATGAAAATAATCAAGACCGTATTCCTCTGTCAATCAGTATTGATATTACAGATGGCAAAATATACTTAAGTGATGCAATGGTGAGCGGTGATGCTGATTTACAATCATTCGTAGAGGTAATGGGAAATGAACTAAGTTTTTCTACCCACGCACACTATAAACTAGATGAATCTACAGGGCTTCTTAGTGCTRCAATATTTCAATCCGTGAACGATAACTTTAGTATTCAAGCTGATTTATCATTGGGTAATACAGGCTGGTTAGCATTTGTAGATACCAATGAATCGTTAGTTTCAGATACGCTAACCTTAGATTTGCTGGCAACGACACTCAACAATTTATCCATAACATTTAAAAATGATGGTGTGGTTGAAAAGGTTCGGGCAGTCTCAGCCAAACAAACCGGTTTATCTAGTGAACAGTTAACCCAGCAAGCGGTCGCTCAATTACGTCAAATGCAGTCATCATTGCGCGATTACAGCCCCGTTTATTCACTTATGCTTGAAGAGCTTATTAAGTTTACTCAGCAGCCCGATCAATTGCTCATTAGTATTGATCCTAAACAACCACTAGTAAGTGATGACTTTCTAAAAGTATTTATGGGAGGGAGATCTGCTCCTTTTGATTTAATGAAAAAAGCACAATTATTCATCAAAGCAAATTAACACTCTTCGCTATTACTATTCACCTTGAACAGTAACAATCACACGTCGATGGTGGCTATGTGTACGGTGTTCCCATAAATAAACACCTTGCCAAATACCCAAGTCGCAACGGCCATTACGCACAGGCAGCGTAAGATCTGGGTTCGTCAGCACGGTTCTAATATGTGCACTCATATCATCTGGACCTTCATCTTGATGCAAAAACATCGGATCACCATCTGGCACAATGTGTTGCATATACGTTTCTAAATCAACACGCACATCGGGATCGGCATTTTCACATAACATTAATGAGGCACTGGTATGCTGAACAAAGATGTGGCAGGTGCCTATCTGGATGTCTGATTGTTGTACAAGCTGTTGAATTTGATCTGTAATATTAGTCGTGCTACGACCTGATGTTGTGAAGTCTAATTGATGCTGGAAAACCACTTATTTTACTCCTCGTTCAAAATACGCCTTTGCTTTACCTGATTTAATGGTCGCGCGCACATGATCTGCTGCTTGCTGTGGTGAGTCTTGTAATCCAAAATGATTTAACGCCATTGCTGCACCTAAGATTAAGCTATCAAATGCAGCACCAGACTGACCAGACAAGGCTTTTAAGCCTAGTTCAACGGTTGCAGCTGCTGTCACGTTCTCACCCTGAAGGGGCAATACACCGCGTGTGTCTTGCGAAATGGCAAACAACTCCGGTGAAATCGGATAAGGCTCAGCCACGCCTAAACGTTCTGTAAAACAGTTAGATGTTTCACGCAAGGTAGGCAAAACACCCCCTTCTATTCCCCGCACCATCAATGTCGATGCAAAACCAACTTGTGCAGCCAGCCATGCGAGAACAGGTGGATACGCTTTGTGAACAAATCCAATTTGTAGATAGGTTTTATTTTTAGCTTTTAAAGGCATCACTAGCTTTTCAAGTGTCGCCAAACTAGGCCGTTTTATAATGCGGGTTCGTAATGTTTGCAAGCCAAATAAATGAGGTGTCGCTTGAGCTTGGTCGAGGTATGCCCAGCCAAGTTCAGCATCATTCACTTGCGCTGCAGCGTGGGCTACCGAAAGGTCTGTTGCTACCCCTGCCTGTTCTAAAACCTGTGAATGTGTCACGCCAAACTTAGGCCCCATTTCTTTCACGCCTTGGCTGATAGCCGGCAAGCCAGAGGCCGCCAATACCGCAGGCAAAAAAGCAGCAATAGGACAATGTCGATTATAGCCATTAAAGGGATCGGACAGAATCAACAGTTCATCTACTTCACATGAGAACTGTGCTGTTACCGATTGAATTGATTCTAAAATACCTAAATTCTCATCATCGGTTTCACGCTTCATTCTTAATGCAATTAAGAAGACAGCCGCCTGAACAGGATCGGCTTTTTCAGATAGAACCTCATCCATCGCTAAACGCGATTCTTGTTGTGTTAAGTCTTTGCTTAGGTGAGGTCCCGTCGCTACTTTCTTGATTGCTTCTGCTAGTGCCGTCATGTTAACCACTCAATTAATGTTGCTTCATTGACTACCGTAATAGCTAATTTTTCCGCTTTCGTTAGCTTCGATCCTGCATCCCTTCCTGCGACAACAAAGTCTGTTTTTTTCGATACACTGCCTGATACTTTAGCACCTAATGCTAGTAACTTTTCTTTCGCTTCGCTGCGCGATAGCACTTCTAAAGTGCCGGTCAATACAATTGTTTTGCCACTTAATACCGAGTCCACAGCAATTGCTTGCTCTTCAGGCCAATTTATTCCAGCCTCAATCAGCCGTGCTATCACTTCTTGATTATGGCTTTGCTGGAAAAAAGTCACAATATGGTGTGCCACAATRCCGCCAATATCTTCAATTTCTATTAATGATGCTTCATCTGTTTGCTGTAACGCATCCAATGTTAAAAAGTGACTYGCTAATGAACGTGTTGTCGCTTCACCTGTTTCACGTATTCCTAAAGAATATAAAAAACGTGCAAATTTAGTCTGTTTAGCTACTTGCAGTGCTTTCACTAAATTAACTGCCGATTTTTCACCCATTCGATCTAAGCTGGATAACTGCTCAACCGTTAACTGAAATAAATCTGCYGGATCATTRATYAARCCTTCATCRACTAATTGCTCAACCARTTTATCGCCTAARCCATCGATATCCATCGCTTTGCGTGAGGAAAAATGCTTGATCGCTTCTTTCCTTTGCGCCGGGCAATAAAGTCCGCCACTACACCGTGCGACAGCATTACCCTCAATACGCTCAACTTCAGACTGGCAAATTGGGCATTCTGTTGGCATTACAAATGCCTTTGCATTATCAGGACGCTTAGATAAAACAACTTGCACAACTTCAGGAATTACATCTCCTGCCCGTCGTACAATAACAGTATCGCCAACGCGTACATCTTTACGCTCAATTTCATCTTGGTTATGTAAAGTAGCATTACTGACCGTTACGCCACCCACAAAAACGGGTTGCAAGCGTGCAACTGGCGTTAATGCACCGGTGCGTCCAACTTGAATTTCAATGTCTTCAATTACGGTCATTTCTTGTTGGGCRGGAAATTTATGTGCAATCGCCCAGCGAGGGGCACGYGAMACAAAACCCARACGTGCTTGCAATGCAATATTATCAACTTTAAGCACYACACCATCGATATCATAATCTAAACTATCACGGCGTTCRCCCAACTGCTTAATATAGTCAAGGCAAGCTTCGACACCTTCAACACATTGTAATTCAGGTGAAATACGGCAACCCCATTCAGCTATCTGTTTCATTGCCTTTGAATGACTTTCTGGTTTATCCATGCCCTCGATTTCACCCAAACCATAGCAATAGATTTCCAATGGCCGGCTCGCTGTAATTTTAGAGTCTAATTGCCTCAATGCACCGGCCGCGGCATTACGTGGATTCACAAAGGGCTTTTTACCTTCTGCAATTTGCTGCATATTTAACGCCTCAARACCTGCTTTGGGCATAAATATTTCACCGCGAATTTCAATTACATCAGCAATGTTTTTTCCGATCAATTTTAAAGGAACCGTTGCAATGGTTTTCACATTAGCGGTCACATCTTCACCCACCGCACCATCACCCCGGGTGGCAGCATGCACTAAAATCCCTTGTTCGTAACGAATACTAATGGCGAGGCCATCCAATTTAGGTTCCGCAGCATAGATTTGCGTGTCCGTCGTATTTAACCAATCTCGAACGCGCTGATCAAACGCTTCAAGCTCTGGCGTATCAAATACATTATCAAGTGACAACATCGGTAATGCGTGKGTTATTTGGCTGAATTTGTCTAGCGCTTTKCCYCCTACACGTTGTGTAGGCGAATCTGGTGTGCGTAATGACGGATARTCYGTTTCAATTTGTTGTAGCTCTTTAAACAAGCGATCATATTCTGAATCGGTGACCTCAGGTTCATCATTAACATAGTACAAATGATTATATTTATTGAGCAAATCACGAAGTGTGCCTGCTCGTTTTTCTACATTAATAGACATGGTTATCTTGATTACTTTCTGAATGCATTGAAAAATTTAAACTTAAAATACGACTGCGCATTGTCTCTATAATGTCTTCTGTCACGGTTTGACGTGATTCATCACATAAAATACCGCTTAATTTCATAGTGAGTGTTCGCGATGTTTCAAGCAACTCATCAAAGAGGGCCAAGCCATTAATAGGCCCAGGAAATTTAGCAAATACTAAGATACCAGGCGTTGCCATTGACGTAACATTTTCAATATCAAATRTACCCGGATCTAAAATATTAGCCACGCTAAACAGTGTTTTATTCTGTGTGGTTAAACGGTGGAATATCTGCATTTCACCGTGCTTAAATTGTGCATTCTCTAGCGCAAACTTAATGTCTTCACCCGAAAATTTATGTCCATCAATGGCCATAATAGTAAAAGCAATCACCATATCCCAATCATTTACCGTATTCATTGCTGGTTCTGGTTCTGATGCTAAATCTAAATCAAGTTCAGGCGCTGATTCTAGATCAATATTGAGGTCAATTTCATCATTGGCCTTAAAATCGATTTCATTTTGCGGTGATTTATTTTCTTTTTGCGTATTTATGGCCTGTTCAGACACCGTTACCGTTGGCTCAGCATCTAACGTTACATCAGTAGCAATGGTATGCGGAGTCATTTCTTGTTCTAATACCGCACTAAAGGCATTCGCGCTATCAAGTTCTGGCTCAATACGAGCCGCTGGAACAAGCCGACTATTTTTCTTCCGTTTACGCGTACTATGTAYCGCATASCMAACYACGSCKGCAAANKMSWGCANCAACAACAATAAAAATAATTACAATTTCTAACACTAARCAACCTTATATAAGGGATAATAGTCCCATTTACCGTACTTGAGATTTCATTATGTCYACAAAACCAAGCAAACAACTCGATACTTTCGACAACGCAATTCCTGRGCGYGATTATACCATTCACATTGAGACAGCTGAATTTACTTGTTTATGTCCGATGACAGGACAGCCTGATTTTGCCACCATTAAAATTGATTATGTACCCGACCTTAAATGTGTCGAATTAAAATCATTTAAACTGTATATGTGGACCTATCGTGAAGAAGGTGCCTTTCATGAAAAAGTAACCAACCAAATTCTTGATGATTTAGTTGCAGCAACTCAACCACGTTTCATGCGTGTCACTGGCATATTYAATGTCCGTGGYGGYGTTTATACTAATGTTGTSGCRGAGCATAGAAARGAAGGTTGGGTCGCACCTACYCCTGTYRTTTTACCCTAACAAATATCAATARTTACGCMTACATCGGTATTGACCTCGGCACTTCAGGGTGTCGAGTSATTGCCATCGATGAACAATCTAACRTTATTGCCAGTRAGCAARYRYCMTTGYTCATYCCTGCTWCGMCCCYGCCTAAATCAGAACAAGATCCAGAATATCAATGGCAAGTCGTGYTACAGACATTAACSCWCGTTATTTCACAATGTCAGGACTACAACCTTCAGGCTATTGCGGTTGATGCCACTTCGGGCTCCATTTTAATTGCTGATAAGCACGGTCATCCGCTTAGCCCCATTTTAATGTACAACGATGCTCGTGCCATTCAGCAGAGCAAACTAATAGATGAGATAGCGCCATCTCAATCAGGGGCACACGGCGCCTCAAGCGGGCTCGCAAAACTACTTTATTTACAACAACGCAATGATTTCCTCAACGATGCAATGTTATTGCACCAAGCAGATTGGATTAACTTCAAGCTCGGTGCAGCATTAGGYATTAGCGATCATAATAATGCACTTAAAACCGGTTACGATCCTRTTMAGCAATGCTGGCCGGAATGGATTARTTCGCTTACMGATCCTTCATTTTTACCTAAAGTTGTTGCTCCCGGCRCAGTGATYGGGGAATTATCAARTRCACTCTGTCAAAAATTCAAGCTTAACGCTGTYCCCAAAATTRTTGCTGGCACAACYGACAGCATTGCMGGCCTGCTCGCAACAGGKGCGCATAAMGTGGGTGATGCGGTCACATCAYTAGGCTCAACGCTAGTCGTGAAACTCATCAGCAATACGCCTATTTTTATTCCCGAACAAGGTGTTTATAGCCATCGCCTAGGCGATAAGTGGTTAGTTGGTGGTGCATCAAACACCGGCGGCGCGGTACTTAAACATTATTTTGATTCGCAACAGCTCGAACAGCTAAGCAATAAAATAACGCTCGATGCGATACCAGCTGATTATTATCCATTGCTAGCGGCAGGCGAACGWTTTCCGGTCAATGATTCTATGCTCCAACCTAAACTCACACCCCGCCCAACAAATGATGTTGAATTTTTGCATGGCATGCTCGCCGGCATCGCTAAAATTGAACAACACGCTTATCAATGCCTGCACAATGCCGGTGCAGTAGCTATGACAAGCCTTCGTACCGTCGGTGGCGGAGCACACAACCTAGTATGGCAGGCTATACGTCAGCAACACATTACCGTACCCTTTACGGTAGCTGATCACACCGATGCCGCCTATGGTGCGGCATTAATAGCCCAAGGAAACATTTAATTGTGAACGAATTATTCAAAGGTGCAAGCTACTTATTCAAAGGTTTTGGCTTAATYCATCAAAAAGGTATTCGCCGTTTTGCCTATATTCCAGTGGCCATCAATACCCTATTATTCAGTTTTGCCATTTGGCTTGGCATTACTAGATTTGACCAATGGATCAATAACTTTATCCCAACATGGATTCCAGAATGGTTGTTAGGCTGGATCATGTGGTTTATTTGGCCTTTGTTTGCAGGCTTGCTTATTCTCATTGTCTTTTTTAGTTTTTCAATTATCGCCAATATATTGGCCGCGCCCTTTAATGGCTTGCTCGCCGAAGCGGTAGAAACGAAACTATTGGGTCAAACCCCACCCAGCCTTTCATGGCAAGAAATAGCCAAAGACGCACCTAAGTTAATCTGGAATGAAATCCGCAAGTTAATGTATGTTTTATTATGGATGGTGCCGTTATTTATTTTATCTTGGATACCCGTTCTCAATATCATTGCCCCCGTACTGTGGATTGCCTTTTCAAGCTGGRTGCTTGCCATTGATTATCATGATTACCCTATGGGAAATCATCAGCTTAAATTCCCTGAACAGCGTGCCCTATTAAAACAAAAGCGTTCATTAGCACTGGGCTTTGGCTTAGCCACATTAGGCGCAACCATGATTCCGTTTGTGAACTTCTTAGTGATCCCCGCTGCGGTGGCGGGCGCTACGGCTTTGTATTTGGATAATTTAAAAACATAAGCGGAGTCTTAGCATGTTCCACTGTTCAGTGGCACCTGCTAAGCTATTGCCGCTCAAGCGTCGCACAACCTGCTGTCGCTTGCTCCCATGTTTCAACATAACAAGCACCAATCGTATTATCATCAAGAATACGACCGTGAATAAAGCCTTTGCTTGGCRTTGAAACCCAAGTGAATGAGATATTATCGGGGTAGATCACACCAAAAAAGTTTTTCGTTCCATCGGCATACGTAAATGAGCCCCGAAAACGGCGATCTTTTTGTTCTGTGATCTTGATTGTTTTGTTATCCCACTCTTTATAGCCTTTTGCATCTGAAACAGTCACGTTCYTACCGCTCCACGTGCCCACTAGATTCGGGATTTCTGAATCTAACCCTTTATTATTAGCAAAGTAAATACAGGCCAAAGCCACACTGTTCGCGATGACGAAAACCCACAATAGGATCTGTGAAAGTGAAAAACCAGATTGTTGTTTAAACATCGCTATTTCCTTTTTTAAAGGCTATCAATCGCATTATTCAGGRTACTGCTAGGTCGCATTGCTTGTACRAGCAAGTCATCATCGGCAAARTAATAGCCATTAAGATCCATTGCTTTTCCTTGAACGTCATTCAATTCTTTGACAATTTTATCTTCATTGTCTGCCAATGTTTTCGCTAGMGYARYAAAAYTAGATTGTARTTCWGYATCATCCGTCTGCTCAGCTAAAGCCTGCGCCCAATACATTGCTAAATAGAAATGACTGCCGCGATTATCTAATTCGCCGACTTTGCTAGAAGGTGATCTATTATTATCTAAAAAATCACCGGTTGCTTTRTCTAAWGCATCRGCCARAAYTTGRGCCTTTTTATTGCCCGTAACATGGCTTAAATGCTCCAATGATGCCGTTAGTGCCAAGAACTCACCTAATGAATCCCAACGTAGATGGTTTTCCTGATCAAACTGTTGTACCAGTTTGGGGGCGCTGCCACCTGCTCCTGTTTCAAATAAACCACCGCCATTCATTAACGGTACGATTGATAACATTTTTGCACTGGTACCTAATTCAAGTATCGGAAATAGATCGGTTAAATAATCACGCAATACATTACCGGTTACAGAAATGGTATTTTCACCTTTTATGATGCGCTCCATTGAAAACTGAAGTGCATCTTCTGGTGATAGAATTTGGATATCAAGCCCWGCKGTGTCGTGTGTTGGCARGTATTGTTCAACTTTRGMAATCATTTGAGCATCATGWGCTCGGTTTTTATCTARCCAAAAAAYAGCAGGGGTATTRCTTAATCGKGCACGATTTACTGCYAATTTCACCCAATCTTGAATCGGKGCATCTTTAGCCTGACACATTCTCCAAATATCACCTTGCTCAACCGTATGTTCTAATAAAACAGTATCKTTATCGTCTATTACYCGAACCGTGCCAGCGTGAGAAATTTCAAARGTTTTATCATGTGAGCCATATTCTTCTGCTTTTTGRGCCATCAGCCCCACATTCGGYACGCTACCCATTGTWGTGGGATCAAAWGCACCGTGTTTTTTACAAAAATCAATTGTTTGCTGATAAATTCCGGCATAACAACGATCKGGAATAATGGCTTTRGTATCTTGYTGYTTGCCTTCTTTATTCCACATTTGACCTGAACCGCGGATCATCGCTGGCATKGATGCATCGACAATTACATCTGAAGGTACRTGTARATTAGTAATGCCYTTATCRGAATCAACCATCGCAATATCAGGACGTRAAGCATAAACAGCTTGAATGTCYGCTTCAATTTCTGCTTGTTGCGCTGCTGRTAAGGTTTTTATTTTGCTATAAACATCACCTAATCCATTTTGAACATCTACGCCAATTTGTTCAAATGTTGCTGCATGTTTTTCAAATACATCTTTATAAAAGACAGAGACAAAGTGACCAAAAATAATCGGGTCAGAGACTTTCATCATCGTCGCTTTTAAATGCACAGAAAACAACACACCTTGTTGTTTRGCACTTTCTATTTCAGYTTCAATRAAACGACAGAGTGCATTTTTATTCAKMACCGTAGCATCAATRATTTCACCCKSTAATACGGSYGTTGTYTCTTTTARTACCGTGMTATTGCCAGCATTATCTGYGAGTTCAATACGCAYATTTCCTGCTGCTGTTATCGTGACCGAYTTTTCATTTGCAAAAAAATCATTGTCAGCCATGCTGGCGACATGTGTTTTTGATTCACTACTCCAAGCGCCCATACGRTGTGGATGCTTGCGTACATAATTTTTAACCGCAGGTGGTGCACGACGATCTGAATTGCCTTCACGCAGCACAGGRTTCACYGCACTGCCCTTAATTTTGTCRTAGYTGCTTCTTATCTGCYTCTGCTCGTCGTTAGCAGGYTCTTCAGGATARTCWGGTAAGTTGTACCCTTTTTGTTGTAACTCTTTAATGACGGCCTTTAATTGSGGGATAGAGGCACTAATATTGGGTAACTTKATAATATTTGCTTCAGGCTTTAATGCCAACGCCCCTAATTGGGCCAGTGCRTCATCAATTTGCTGYTCAGCYGTTAAATAATTCGGAAAACTAGCAATGACWCGSCCYGCTAATGAAATATCRCTRAGCTCAACATCAATATCGGCGGTASSTGTGAATGCTCGGATAATCGGCAAWAGAGAWTGTGTTGCCARYGCMGGKGCTTCATCYGTTTTGGTATAGATGATTTTTGATGTTGTCATGTCTGTTCCTAAATATTTTTAATGCGTTCTATCGCTTCTAATAAACGATCTTGCYCAACAGTATAAGCAAAACGAATATGTTGTTCAGCTAAATTATCRCCAAAATCATTTCCCGGTGYCACCGCTACGCCTATTTCCTKYAACCAATGYTTACACAGCGCCATGCTATYGGGCAATTTYTCATTAAGYAGCGCGCTACARTTTGCATAGATATAAAATGCACCTTGCGGTGTTGTTTTCACCTCTAGCCCYACATTTTGYAATGCAGGCWATAGTATATTCCGRCGTTGTTCAAAAAYCTGTCTACGCTGCTCTAGAATATCTAAAGTATTACCATTAAATGCAGCCAATGCGGCATATTGAGACATAGTAGGTGCTGCCAAAAATAAATTCTGTGCTAACCGGTCCATCACAGGTACATATGCTTCAGGTACCACTAGCCAACCTAAACGCCRGCCTGTCATACCAAAGAATTTTGAAAAACTGTTTATCACAAAGGCATTTTGATCCACTGACAATACCGTCGGTGTTTCAATTCCATCGTAGCTTAGACCATGATAGATCTCATCAACCACAAAATGGCCTTGCTTAGCCTGTATTGCTGTCGCTAAATCACTTAATTTCTGCCGCGATAATACGGTACCCGTAGGATTCGATGGCGAGGCAACTAACGCTAAAGCAGTATCATCCTGCCAATGTGCATTAATGTGTTGAGCGGTAAGCTGATAGTTATCGGATGCATCAACCGATATGACTTGCGCTTGGCCTTCAACAAAGCGAGCGAAATTTCGATTACAGGGATAACCAGGGTTCGCTAACATGACTTTTTTATCACGTTCTAATAATGCGCCCATGATTAACATTAATGCACCTGAAGCACCGGGTGTAACAACAATACGTTCTGGCGACACCGTCACTTGGTATAGTGACTGATACCAAGCCGCAATCGCCTCGCGTAATTCAGGCAGGCCCAGTGCGGGTGTGTAATGTGTTTTACCCGCTTTTAATGCTGCAATACCGGCAYCAATAATGGGCTGAGGTGTCTCAAAATCAGGCTCCCCYACTTCGAGATGAATAATATCCTTGCCTTGCGCTTCATATCTCTTCGCTTGAGCCAAGATATCCATCACATGGAATGGCGTAATATCCTTCGCACGTTGAGCAATATCGGTCATATTTATTGTTGCGCGTGAAATCGTTTTAAATCATCAACGGTCACAAAAGAACCTTTAATATTTTGACCGCTAATAACGTCACATGCTAGCGCGTCATCACCCAGATGATTTAACACTGAAACAGCACCACTAAAATCGTCATCCTTAGTGTAATTATTTAAGGTCACCACTGTTGGAATATGTGCCCCACAAGAAGAGCGTACCCCATTTGCAGAATCTTCAAACACGATACATTCATCGGCATTAAGCCCCATTTGTTCTAGACAATACACAAAAATATCAGCAGCCGGTTTTTTAGCCGGAACAATATCACCTGCGGCAATACATTCAAACCAATCCAGCGCTTCAACACCCAAGGTATTGGTGACTAATGCAGTTACATTTTCAGGCGTCGTTGTCGTCGCAATGGCTAGCCGCAAACCGCTACTTCTAATCTCATTAATTAACCGAACCACACCGGGCCGCAATGCAATGGCATTGGATTCTAATAATCCAACGTAATATTTAGTTTTTTCAGCATGCAAAGAAGCAATAAACGATGTTAAATCACCCTCAGCTTGAAAATCAGTATTAAATTCAGATAAGTAATAACGAATACGCTCCTTACCACCCGTCACAGCGAGTAATTGGCCATACAACTCCTCATCCCAATTCCAATCTAATCCTGCATCTGAGAAGGCCAGATTAAATGCAACACGGTGTCCATCACGTTCTGTTTCTGCTAATGTGCCATCTACATCAAAAATAATTGCTTTTAATTGCGTCATATCACTCTTTTTCATTAAAAAATAAGGTAGAATAATAACAAAATTTTTGCATGCTTTGGGTAATTCTGTTATAAGATTCGCCCTTAATTATGAAAAAACATATTTGAGGTTTACATGGGCTCTACACAGTTTGAAGCGAAATTCACACCTTATAAAGAAAAGAAAGGTGAGGATTATATGAATGACGATCAATACTCACATTTCAGAACGATTCTTGAATCATGGAAAAGTAACCTAATGGAAGAAGTGGATCGCACCGTTCATCATATGCAAGACGATGCGGCTAACTTCCCAGATCCTAATGATCGCGCATCACAAGAAGAAGAATTCACACTTGAATTGCGCACACGTGATCGTGAACGTAAATTGGTTAAAAAAATCAAACAATCACTCGAAGATCTTGATAAAGGTGACTACGGTTACTGTGAATCATGTGGCACAGATATTGGCATCCGTCGTCTTGAAGCTAGACCAACAGCAACCCTCTGCATTGATTGTAAAACATTAGATGAAATTCGCGAGAAGAACCGCGTATAACAAGAAATACTGTTCATTCATCATAAACAAAAAAAGCCCCGAATTAATCGGGGCTTTTTTATGTGGCAACTATAATTTTATTCAACTTAGCTCTGATTTTTTCCAATTCATATTAAGAAGAAGGTCTTTCAGAGAGATGCTGAAATTATTTATAAATCATCGCCATGTTTAGCTAGATACTCTGCAACACCTGCTGCATCAGCTTTCATGCCTTCATCACCTTTGTTCCAGCCAGCAGGACATACTTCGCCATGCTCTTCATGGAATTGAAGTGCATCAACGACACGAAGCATTTCATCCACCTCACGACCTAAAGGCAAATCATTCACTACTTGATGGCGCACAATGCCGTGTGAATCAATTAAAAATGAACCACGTAAAGCAATGCTAGCAGGATGTTTAACGCCATATTTCTTCATGATTTTATGATCAGTATCAGCTACCAATGGGAAATCAATTTGACCGATACCACCATCTTTAATAGCCGTGTTACGCCATGCAAGATGTGTAAATTGTGAATCAATTGAAACACCAATGACTTGCACGCCACGTTTTTCAAATTCTGCTACGCGATGGTGATGTGCAATGATTTCAGATGGACATACAAAAGTGAAATCTAATGGGTAAAAGAATAAAACAACTGTCTGGCCTTTATAATCAGATAATGAAAAATTTTCATTAATTGTATTATCGGGCATTACCGCTGCAGCTGTGAATTTTGGGGCTTTTTTTGTTACTAAAACGCTCATATATGGCTCCTATTTGATTTGTATTATTCAGTGTTGGGCTATCGTTATAATAGTCGAGTAAAACACTCGGCCATCCTATCAATTACGGTAGATATTGTCTAACTTATTTAATGTTAATGCTAGGTAAATATGTATTGCGATATTGTGTCGGGCTACTACCAAAAAACTGAGAAAACCGACGGCTAAAGTGGCTTAAGTCATTAAAGCCTGTGTGGTAACACACCTCACTCACTTTATTGCCTATTTGGAGTAATTTTGCAGCATTTTTTAAACGCTGTTGTTGCAAATATTCACTAGGAGAACAGCCTAATTGTTTTTTAAATTCTGTATATAATTTGCTTCTACTCATGCAGGCCAAACGACATAGTTCACCTATATCTAATGGTAGCGCACTCTGTTGTGTTAAATGATTGATGGCAAGCGTAATGCCACTCGCATCAGGAGTTTGCCKGCAATAGCTTAATAATTGCGCACGCCCCTGCTCTCTTAACAATCTGATAATAAGCTCAGAGACACCTAAATCAACCATCATTTCTTTATCAGGATGATTATGCGTAAATAGCGCTACCAACTTTTCTAATAGTTGTTGTGTCGCGGTGGTGTGATGCGTGTGCACAATATGGGGCTGATATTCCCAATCATGTTCTAACGCTCCTAATTGCGTTAGATCTCGCATYTTTTCAGAGACGTTTTCTATTCGTTCTTTTGATATTTCAATCGTCAAACAGGTCGTYGGCTGCGCTTCATTTGCTTCCGGAAAATCAATTTCAACATATTCRCCYGGCGACATAACATACGATTCATGCGGTAAAAAAATCTGGTTCTTTTCTAAGCCATTATGAACCGAGTGCATGACCTTTTTGCCYGTRACCATGCCACAAAAYAGCAATTGATCTGCACCAAGTCCCACTCGTGATGCGGAYCGRAAGGTGTCGTAAACACTTAATTCCGAATCCGCCCCCTGAAAAGAGACCTTATTTTCAATCAATAAATGACGCTGCTCCCGCCTACTATCTAAATCTAGCTGTGCTTCAACCATAATATTAACCGCGTTCAAGCTAAAATTAAAAACCTCATTCTCCGATGAACTTGGACGCTTAGTCAAGTTTTTAGGAATAAAAATCAACATATTRAGCGCTAGCTGGTTTATKATTCGATTTTAYATTTTCTAAATAGTGGGAACATATTATGATCTACGCACAACCAGGAACAGAAGGCTCCGTTGTTTCATTTAAAGAGCGMTATGGTAACTTTATTAATGGTGGCTGGGTTGCTCCTGTGAAAGGAAATTATTTTACAAATGTCACACCCGTAACAGGTGAAGGATTTTGTGAAATCCCTCGTTCAACAGAAGAAGATATTAATCTAGCACTTGATGCCGCTCATGCCGCCAAAGATGCATGGGCCAAAACATCGGTAACAGAACGCTCAAATATTCTATTAAAAATYGCAGATAGAATTGAAGCRAAYCTTGAAAAAYTAGCCGTAGCYGAAACATGGGAYAACGGAAAAGCGGTACGTGAAACMTTRRMKGCCGAYGTGCCTTTAKSTGCTGACCACTTCCGCTATTATGCCGGTTGTATGCGTGCYCAAGAAGGYACMATGGGCGAGATTGATGAAACAACMGTTTCTTACCARTTTCATGARCCTTTAGGYGTYGTCGGTCAAATTATCCCTTGGAATTTCCCATTATTAATGGCTGCATGGAAACTGGCACCGGCATTAGTATCCGGAAACTGCATTGTAATGAAGCCAGCAGAACAAACCCCTGTTTCCATCTTAATATTAATGGAAGTAATGGGTGATTGTTTACCACCAGGTGTATTGAACATCGTCAATGGTTTTGGTAGAGAAGCAGGTGAAGCTTTAGCAAGCAGTACCCGTATCGCTAAAATYGCMTTTACMGGTTCAACSCCWGTTGGTTCACAYATTCTGAAACKTGCRGCTGAGAACATTATTCCATCAACGGTTGAATTAGGGGGTAAATCACCYAATRTTTTCTTYGAAGATATTATGCGACAAGAAGATGATTAYATTAGYAAATGTGCTGAAGGSGCTGTRTTAGCSTTCTTTAACCAAGGTGAAGTGTGTACCTGCCCTTCTCGCGCCTTAATTCAAGAAAGTATCTACGATGAATTTATTGARATTGTRATTGATCGTTCTAAAAAAATAATYCGYGGTAAYCCACTTGATACCAATACRCAAGTYGGYGCRCARGCWTCACAACAACAATATGAAAAAATTCTTGAATAYGTTGAAATTGGTAAACARGAAGGTGCTGARCTATTACTCGGTGGTAATATCGCGCAAGTAGGCAGTGAATTTGATTCKGGCTATTATATTGARCCGACCATATTCAAAGGCACYAACAATATGCGGATCTTCCAAGAAGAGATCTTTGGCCCAGTTATTTCAGTCACTACCTTTAAAGATGAAGCTGAAGCATTGGCAATTGCTAATGATACAGAATTTGGTTTGGGTGCAGGTTTATGGACACGTGATATGAATTTAGCGTATCGCATGGGTAGAGGTATTCAAGCAGGACGTGTATGGACAAACTGTTATCACCTTTATCCTGCCCATGCCGCATTTGGTGGTTATAAAAAATCAGGTATCGGCCGTGAAACGCATAAAATGATGTTAGACCATTATCAACAAACTAAAAACTTATTGGTGAGTTACAGTACAAGCCCTCTCGGTTTCTTCTAAACTTAAACTTTAAAACAAAAAAACCTCCCAAAAGTATATTTTTGGGAGGTTTTTTTATTTATACTCTAAAGTAAATCATTCCTGCATAAAGGTGTTAGCACATGTCTGAAGACAATATTGAATCAACATTACACGAAACGCGTCACTTTCCACCCAGTGCCGATTTTCTCAAAACATCCGCATTAAGCTCTAATGACCTAAGCCAACTTTATGCGAGTGCAGAACGTGATAATGAAGCATTCTGGGCTGAACAAGCGCGTAAGGAAATTGATTGGMAAACTCCTTTCTCTACTACTTTAGATTCTTCAAACGCACCCTTTTTTAGTTGGTTTCCAGATGGGAAATTAAACGTTTCTTATAATTGTCTTGATCGTCAATTAGAAAAAAATGCCGACAAAACGGCCATTATCTTTGAAGGCGATGCCGGTGATGTACAGAAAATCACCTACCGTGAATTGCATTCACGTGTTTGTGTTTTTGCCAATGTACTCAAAGCGCAGAATATCGGTAAAGGTGACCGCGTCATTATTTATATGCCGATGATTGCTGAAGCAGTGATTGCAATGCAAGCATGCGCGCGTATTGGCGCTATTCATTCGGTTGTYTTTGGTGGTTTTTCGGTGTCATCACTAMGAGATCGTATTGAARATACACAAGCAAAAATAGTGATCACAGCCGATGGCGGCAATCGTGCTGGTCGTGTTATTGAGCTCAAATCAACAACGGATTCCGCGTTAAAACAAGGCTGTGAGAGCATTAMATCTGTTATCGTRCTTAAACGAACAGGTCATGAGATTAACATGCAGTCTGGACGTGATATTTGGTGGTCGGATGCCGAGCAAGGCCAATCTGCCGAATGTGAACCTGAATGGATGAATGCGACGGATCCTTTATTCTTGCTCTACACCTCCGGTTCAACCGGTAAACCAAAAGGCATTCAGCATTCGACAGGCGGCTATTTATTAAATGCCATTACCACCATGCGCTGGGTATTTGATATTCAAGATTCAGATGTATTTTGGTGTACCGCTGATGTAGGTTGGATTACMGGTCATACCTATGTTGCATATGGTCCCTTAGCTACAGGCGCAACAATTGTTATTTTTGAAGGTGTGCCTACCTACCCTGATGCAGGCCGTTTTTGGGATATGTGTCAACGTCATGGTGTCACCATCTTTTATACCGCACCGACCGCTATTCGTGCATTGATCAAACATGGTGATGATATTCCYAATGGCTATGATCTTTCTAAATTGCGTTTATTAGGCACGGTAGGTGAACCCATAAATCCCGAGGCATGGATGTGGTATCACACCATCATTGGTAAAGAGCGYTGCCCTATCGTCGATACTTGGTGGCAAACTGAAACAGGTGCYCATATGATTGCACCCGTGCCTTCCGTCACCATCACCACGCCGGGMTCATGCACACGCGCGCTACCCGGCATTGATGCTGCTGTAGTAAATGAACAAGGTGAAGAAATTACGCAAGCTAATGCGGGCGGTTATTTAGTGATGCGCAAACCTTGGCCATCCATGATTCAAACTGTTTGGGGCGATGATCAACGTTATAAAGACACCTATTGGCCTATGTTCGACGGMAAATACTACCTTGCYGGTGATAGTGCWCGCCGTGATGCAGATGGCTTCTTTTGGATTATGGGCCGAATTGACGATGTATTAAACGTATCTGGACATCGTTTAGGCACCATGGAAATTGAGTCGGCCTTAGCCGCAAATCCATTAGTTGCAGAAGCAGCAGTAGTAGGCAAACCCCATGATATAAAAGGTGAATCAATCTTCGCATACGTCGTACTCAAAGGAGAACGCCCAGAAGGCGGCCTTGATGACGAACTCACTCAAACACTCCGTGCATGGGTCGGTGAACAAATTGGAGCCATCGCCAAACCTGATGAGATACGTTATGCCGACAACTTGCCTAAAACGCGCTCAGGCAAAATTATGCGCCGTTTATTAAGGACAATAGCCAAAGGTGATGAAATMACKCAGGACACCTCAACATTAGAAAATGAATCAATCTTGCCTCAACTACAAGGTAAAGCTTAAAATGTAAGACATGGCAAAAAAAGAAATCCCCTCAGAAGAATCTCAACGATTAGATAAATGGCTGTGGGCGGCTCGATTTTATAAAACACGAGGACTTGCAGTAGAAGCCATTAGTGGTGGTAAGGTGCATCTGAATAAAAACCGAGTTAAGCCCAGTCGAACCATTAAGCCTGACGATGTATTATCTATCTCCAAACCACCTTATGAGCATATCATCACCATTTTAGGTTTGTCTAAACAGCGTCGCCCTGCTCCTGAAGCTCAACAACTCTATGTTGAAAGTGAAGCAAGTATAGAAAAGCGTAAAAAGTTGCACGAAGAAATTAAAAGTCAACCGCTCGGATTTCGATATGACAAAGGCCGCCCAAATAAACGAGATCGGCGTCATATTATTAAATTTACACGTAAATCTTGAGAAATAAAATAAAAATTCGTCTATAATTTACAAATATGAARACTTAATTTTAAGTTTGCCACAAGNRATAAGACTTATTTTCAGATTGAACTGTCTTTGCTGTGAAAATAAATCGTGTTGACACTAAACCAACGGCGAAAACATAAGCGAATGAATATAATAATTTAAAACGTTTTCAGCTRCATAGCAACAACCATTAAATTTAAGTGTAAAAACGTCCGAAATCAAACCCAAAACATACTTAAGATATATTTAATTCTGAAAAAACACCTTTTAGTACAACTTAAATTCTTCTAAACATTAATTGTCATAATGTGACCTATTTTGCGCATTTCTAAAAAAACGTGCACTACGTCTAAAAAATTATGTGACCTCCATCACACTTCTCCATTATATCCAACCCCTAGAATTGGTTGTAACGAAACGACACGCTTTAAAAACAATTAATTACAAACCATAGCTACAACTCAATCCACGTACATTTTATTATCTTTCTTTACCCTATGAACAGAAATAACCACGCTGGAATTGGCGATATAAATGCATAAATCATCTAGACATAAGGCCTGATTTCAGTCGAAAATAAGGAGCATTTAATTTTAAAWTTTTATGCATCACCAATTAATTTCAGGAGAAAAGGGAATGGATAATTTAGCGCATTTGGATAGCTTTCAGGGTAGTRATTTGGCCAATGTTTCACACATTCAAGAATCAAACCAATATCAAGTACAGGAGAATGAACATCAATATTCTCAATTAGCAACGCATTATGATGCTAAATACAAAATAGCTTGGCTTTTAATGAAATCAGCACCAAGACCCTGTTTTACGCCTAACCTTCTAAACGATTTAAAATCACACGTAAACCACATTAAAACTGAAATGTCTTACACCCGAAATGAGAAATACGATTATCTCGTATTAGGCTCAGATATAGAGGGGATTTTTAATCTTGGTGGCGATTTAAACTTATTCCGCACATTGATTGAGCAAAAGAACCGTGAAGGATTATTAGCTTATGCCATAGAAGGCGTKGATCTTGTATATCAAAACATGAAACATTTTGACCTAGATTTAACYACTGTTTCRCTTATCAAGGGTGATGCTTTAGGAGGCGGKTTTGARGCCGCYATGTCAGCTAATCTCGTTATTGCCGAGCGCGGTGTGAAATTAGGCTTGCCCGAGGTTTTATTTAACCTCTTCCCTGGAATGGGTGCCTATTCCATTCTTTCAAGAAAAGTAGGGCCCGTTGTTGCTAAAAAAATGATTTTATCTGGAAARCTATATAGCTCAGAAGAGCTCTATGATATGGGGATTATCGATATTTTAGCYGATAARGGMGAAGGAGAACTTGAATTATACAAATACATAAAAGCGGCAAAACGTTCGGCTAACAGTTTTAGTGCTATGTCTAAAGTTAATGATGTTTGCAATGAAATTCCATACCAAGAATTTRTTGATATCGCTAACATCTGGGCAGATGCAGCTTTAAATCTGACAGATAAAGATTTACGAATGATGGAACGCTTAGTGGCTCGTCAAAGTAAAAAATTCGTAGCTTAGCTCGCTGTATTATTATCTGCTAAATCAACGGTAACAGCCTTAGACACTGCTTTATTTAAGGCTGTTATCGTATTTTCATATATTGCTTTAATATCACTACTTAATCGGAACATCTTTTCTGTTCCGATATCATATGGCTTGTAAGCCTCACCTTTATGACAGATATCAACCAGTTTAGTCGCTCCTAACTCAGCGGCAGAACCTTTTAGTGCATGTAACGATTCACGAAGTTGTAGATAGTCATCAACAACCGCGTCATCAATTCTGCTCATATGTTTTTGACCATCATAAATGAAACCTTCAACAAGCTTTACAATAAAGTTGGGGTCGGTATCTAACATCATTAATGATTGGAATACATTTTCATCAAACCAGTCACTTTCTACTAGCCGTTTTTCTTTCTCAGATGTAGGGTTAGCCGAGAGCTGTGCCACCTTCTGATTATGATCTATTTGCTTGTCACTATTACTGTTGCTCTGCATTGATAATTTTGCAATTTTTACCAATAATTCTTTTGAATCAAGTGGTTTTGTCAAAAATTCATCGACACCCGCATCCAGACTTATTTGCCTTGCTTCGGGTGTGGCATCTGCTGTTAACATAATTGTTGGGATTAATTTATCAGCATTCATATATTGCATTGCTAGAACTACTTCATCACCTGATCGACCAGGCATATTTTTATCTACAATTAATAAATCAATTTTTTCAATCTCTGTTTCTAAGATATCCAGTGCTTGTTCACCATCATTCGCAAGAATGACTGAATGGCCTGCTCGTCTTAATATGCCATCAATAACTTTTTGGTTTACTACATTATCTTCTGCAACAAGAATAGTTAAAGGCTTAGCCCCTATTTGTTTTGCATAATGATCTGAAAGAGATACTACATTTTCTGAATTTGATTGAACACTCTGTGCCGCATGAATGGCATTAAATAATAAGCGTTTATCGAGTATGTCAGAAATCACGGAGATATAATGCTCTCCTAGCTCTTCTTCTGTTAAATCACCACCACTACTATCTAACAACACCCATGAAATATTATTCAATAAACGCTCTGCCTTAAGCATTTCTGAAAACTGTTTCGGTGTGAAATCAGCCAAACACTCCCGTTCAACCAAAACGACTTGATGTCTATCGCCTTGCTCAATAGCGTGATTCAGTAATTTCAATGCTTTAACAGGCGAATTTACTTCATCAAATTTTATTTGCCAATTGTCCAATATGGGTCTTAATTCTGCTGCGGTCTGTTCTTTTGACATCACAAGCAGCTTATTATCAGAAATATCTAAGGATTCATACGGTACAATATTGAAAGGTAATTCAAACCAAAATATTGAGCCTTTATAGCGCTTACTTTCTACCCCTATTTCCCCACCCATTAATTCCACTAACTCTTTTGAGATGGTTGTTCCAAGGCCGGTACCCCCTTCTGAAACCTTACCTACCTGAGTAAAATCATCAAAGACACTATCGAGCAAATCCGCATCGATACCTATTCCGGTATCTTTTATTTCAAAACGCAATCTAGTCGAATCATCATCGTTGCTAATACTGTAAAGGTGTAAATTAACAGATCCTTGTTGTGTAAATTTAATGGCATTACCAATTAAATTAATAAGAACCTGCCTTATATGCTGCTGATCTCCTTCAAGTAAAAATGGTACATTAGAATCAATCGTACACGAAACAGTTAAGCCTTTAGCACCGCCTATTGGGCTTTGCATTTCTAGTACAGAATTCACCAAAGAATGTAAATCTAAACGCTTTTTGGTAATTTCAATTTTTCCTGCTTCAATTTTAGAAATATCTAGTACTTTCTCAATTAATCCAAGCAAGGTATGAGCAGATTTATGCATAGTATTGGCTAAATCAGCCTGCTCAGTATCTAGTTTTGTTTCTCGCAGCAAATCCCCTAAGCCAATTACACCATTGAGCGGTGTTCTTAACTCATGTGACATATTGGCTAAAAATCGGCTTTTGGCCTCATTCGCTTGTTTTGCACTTTCTATTGCCACATGTAATTTTTTGATTAGAAAAGCAGCATACAAGGGTATAAATRTCAATAAAAACAATAAACTATGGGCRATAGCTAGGTTTTGTGATGTTTGCCAATACTCACCAAATTCAGTCGCAACGGAAAAGCCCAATATACCTGTTGCTAAGGAGATATATAAATAATTAACGCCAAACCTAAAGCCATTACCTAAAATAACCCACAAGTAAATACCAAAGAAATAGAGGCTTTCCGACCCAGCCATCATCATTGCTGATGATAACGTTATAATATCTAGAAAGATTCCTGCTGTGCGCCGAACAGATGAGGATGATGGCTCGATAAGAAGTGCACCAGCAAGCACTATCGCGCCCGCATAATACCACACCATTGAATTAGCTAACGGTGAGACTACCGCTGTATCTGTCCAAGAAATAGAAAAATAAAGAACAAGAAATAGTCCGATTATCAATCGAATAACGATTTGCTCAGGTTCGGCATCGTGAATGTTTTTTATTCGCTCTTTAAACCACACGAACCCTTTATTTTTAAACATAGTATTAATTCCTTTTGTCCTGTTTACTATATCTTATGAATCTGGGTTATCTGCATACTCAATTTCAATATTCTTTATTTTTTCGAGTCGTTTAAAAAAGGCCTCAACGCAGTCAGGATCAAAGTGTTTCCCTGATTGCTCTTTTAAATAATCCAACGCTTTTTCTACCGGCCATGCCATTTTGTAAGGCCTTGCAGATATCAAAGCATCATAAACATCTGCAACAGCAACGATTCGTCCAATAAGAGGGATCATCGTACCTTTTATGCCTTTTGGATAACCCGTTCCATCAAACTTTTCATGATGTGTCAGCGCAATCACTGCTCCCATCTGCATATATTTAGATTCGCTATCGACTAAGATGTCATGCCCTATCTCAGCATGTTTTTGCATGATTTCCCACTCGGCAGAATTCAATTTACCCGGCTTAAGAAGAATGCCATCAGGTATGCCTATTTTGCCAATATCATGCATAGGAGCAGCATATTCAAGAAAATCACACTCCTCATCAGACATGCCTAACTCTTCTGCAATTTGGCGTGAGTATTTTGCCATTCTTATGACATGATTACCGGTTTCTTCATCACGGTACTCACCGGCTTTAGCTAGGCACATCAGTGCCTCTTGCTCACGTGCAACAATTTTCTGCGTTGCCAGCTCAACTTGTTCAGCCAACCATTCGGCTCGTTTTTGAATAATTGAATGCTGCTCGCTTAATTTAAGTAGATTTCTACAACTCGTTCGGCATTCTATATGATCAATAGGACGGGTTAAAAATGCCGTCGCTCCCGCTTCTAATGCGTTATAACGTACTGTTTTTTCATCTGCAACGGTTATCATCATAATAGGAATATCTTGGCAGCCCTTGCGTGCACGTATTCTTTTTATAAAATCGATACCATTGATATCAGGCATTCGATAATCAGTAACAATTAAATCTGGATGATGATTATCCAGCCATTCCAATACATCCGCTGGGTGTTCAAATTCATGCAATACAATATTATCCATCACCTGATGAAGAATTTTGCCCATAATCATTCTGCCCGTTGATTCATCATCAACGATAACTACATGTTTATTGAGATCTGGAACTGTCATTAATCTCCGACCAGTTGTGTATGAATTAGTATGTTCATTTATATTGTATTTAATGGAAGCCACTTAGCATCCTCATTACCTTGAGAAAAATATATAACTACTTTTTCGGCAATCAAARCCGAATCTTTAGGCTTYTTTATCATCATAAAAAACCTATAAAATTTCCATYGCAATATTACGACTACTGCACCAAYCAAAATAATACTACTTATTATAARTAAATTCAAAGTAAAATTATTTTAAATCATTGATCTAGTGCTATAACTTAAGTAATAAYTTAAGATTATATGGRTAAATATTACACGCTTATYTTTNGGTATTGTTTTATGCCATTAAAAACTAAAAAATGTTTGCCYTTAGCGCGWGCYACCAGACCAATRCCAATTTTCTGGGCAATACTCAGGCCCATTTCTGTGATTCCAGAGCGCGATAAAAGCAAAGGAACGTGCATTTGAGCCACTTTAATAACCATTTCGGARGTTAGCCTACCTGTTGTATAAAACACCTTGTCATCGCCCGCTACATCATTCAATAACATCCAACCAGAAATAGCATCRACAGCATTGTGCCGTCCAACATCTTCAACAAAAACACTCACGTGACCYGAAGTTGAACATAAAGCACAGCCATGCACYGCYCCAGCTTGTTTATACACYTTATTATATTCAGCYAAGCCATCYAGYACTTGATAAATGGTYTGCGCGCTAAAATCTGGACAACTCAGGGTAAGCCGATCTAARTCRGCCATCACATTACCAAACATGGTGCCCTGTCCGCAGCCACTRGTCACAGTACGYTTTGATAATATAGCRTCAATATTTKCCTGCTGATGTYGYGTTGTTACTRCAACAGCCTCAACATCCCAATCGACCTGTATTGCAATAATATCTTCCAAAGATTGAATTAATCCCTGATTGCGTAAATAGCCCAGCGTCAACAACTCTGGCTGAGTCCCCATTGTCATCAACGTTACTATCTCTTTTTTATCAAGATATATCGTCAGYGGTCTTTCACCCGTYAATGCGATTTCACGCGGTAGCCCGTGTTCATCAACAACTTGAGTTGAGTGCAGYGAATGAAGGCCCTCATTCGTCATYATAGGTCGAKAATCAGCCACCGGTAGCACTCATATGTCTAAAGATAATCGGCTGTTCACTAAGATTAAAATCATGTCCTTCAGGTTTAATGTCCATCGACTTAATAATCGCTGTTTTTAATTGTTCCATATCCCCSGGATAACGACGGATAATACCTCTCAGGTCAATAGAATGTTCCTGACCTAAACACAGTAACAGTCGACCTTCGGTTGTGACGCGTACACGATTACAACTCTCACAGAAATTATGGCTATGAGGTGAAATAAATCCTATTTTACTTTGAACGTCTGGTATTTGGTAATAGCGCGAAGGCCCGCCGGTTGTACTCGTACTCGGCTGTAATTGAAAAGCAGTTTGTAATGTTGCCAATATTTCATCACTGGAACAAAAACTTTCCTCACGTTCATGGGTAACGTGGCCTAACGGCATTTCTTCAATATAGGAAATATCAAGATCATTCTCAATTGCGAATAAGGCAAGATCGATAATTTCATCATCATTGCGACCTTTCATAATAACGGCATTAAGCTTAATGCGCTTAAACCCCGCCTCTTTAGCGGCATTAATACCCTCTAGAACAGTATCCAAATCCCCCGTTCGTGTTAACGCCTTAAAGCGATCCTTCTTCAAYGAATCAAGACTGATATTAATGCGATCAAGACCACCTGCCGCTAGCGACACCGCATATTTTTTTAATTGAGAGCCATTTGTTGTTAACGTTAATTCTTTAAGTGCCGTTGTTTGCTTAAGCTTGCCAATTTCAGCCATCAGCCAATCAACGTTACGTCTTACCAACGGCTCACCGCCTGTGATTCGCACTTTTTCCACACCCAGTTCACAAAATGCACGAGTGAGAAAAATAATTTCCTCTAACGTGAGCACTTGTTCGCGTGGCATAAAGGTCATCTCTTCRTCCATGCAATAAACACAACGAAAATCACATCGATCCGTGATCGACATGCGTACATAGGTTACTTTTCGACCAAAGCGGTCAATTAATTGGGATTGATTTTCTGACATAATCCTAAGATCGTACCCTCTCCGTCCAAAAGTGCAAGCTTAATAAAATATATCTACCTCAACAGCTTGTTTTGTTGCGAYGATTCGCGTATTATTYCGCGTCTTGGAGAGTTGACAGAGCGGCCGAATGTACTGGTCTTGAAAACCAGCGTAGGTTTATCCCTACCCAGGGTTCGAATCCCTGACTCTCCGCCATATWTNGNCCTAARYATTTGATGTTTGGGGCTTTTTTGCTATACAAGCCTGCAAAGTACCCACTCGCATACCACTTAGCATACCACTACGCGCGACGTAGGTTTAATAACTAAACAGCGTTACATCCTTTTTAGCTCTATTATCAAAATGAATAAACCGTCTACTGCCTTTTAATAAACAATAAATATGGCTCGACGCCTGTGCTWCTATCAGCCTAATTACTGACATAAGCCTGCTCGGCACCAATAAGCTGACCACATCTCCCAGCGTTATATTGAGTGGCATACTCATCATCCCCACCCTAAAATGACAGACTGATAAAATCATCTTCTTTTCCGTTAAATTCATCCATAGCATCCAGCATTACCATCCACAGATAATGTGCTACTGAACGATCGCATAGAATAGAAAACACTGCTTCTTTGTCCCACTTATGATGAACAATGATCGCATTACTGCCAGCAACAACTGTTTGGGCAATGGCGCCTAATGGAAAAGCCGGTTCACGTAGATCAACTCCACATAGTTTTGCCATTACATCAGCTTTAAATGGTGATTTGAAAGACAACCAAGCATGACTATCTTGGCAAAATACTTTATAGCAATCATCACTCATCTTGAGTTCGGGTAAGTCTTTATTTTCACTGTTTGTGAGTAGCCAATATTCTTTATCTGACAATCTCAGAACAGTGGCCAGCTCACTATCGATAGCCTGATTTGGCTTGGCTGGTAGTGCCAAACCGGCCTGTTCTATTACCTTAGATGCCGTTTTTCCCCTTAGGCCTGTTTTGGCATAAAGTGTCATATCAATGATAAAAGAACCTGTTTGGCTAATGGGAAATAGATTTTCCTGTTGGGCGCTCAGTTGCTTCAAAATAGGGCTTCGCGCCATGTTTGTTGATTGTAAAGTCATGTTATAACTCCTGACGCTGTTCAGATGGATCATAAAAAGGTCTGTTCACTACTGTCGCATTAACAATTTCACCATCATCTACTCGAATTGGAATTTGGCCACCCACCTCACTTTGATCAACAGCAGCATAAGCCAGACCAATAATGAGATCTAATGTCGGTGAATATTCACAAGACGTTACATTGCCACTGATATCATCCCCTTTCAACACCAAATGACCTTCCTTAGGACTGTTAGCACCTACGGGTAGTGTAAATGCGACCAATTTACGTTTTTGTTGTTGTGCCATAACAATATCAACCGAACGGCAGCCAATAAAGAAAGGTTTATTGGTTTTAAGTGCCCAAGTCATATCAATTTCACCTGGATGAGTCATGCCATCGGTATCCTGACTAATCAGAAAATGTCCTTTTTCCAGACGAAGTATCCGCTGGCTTAAAACACCAAATGGTTTTAAATYAAATGGTTYTCCTGMCRCCATAATYACATCCCACATCRCCTCACCAAAGCGAGCTGGCACATGAATTTCATAGCTAAGCTCCCCTACAAACCCGACTCGTAATACCCGCGCAGGAATACCMGCTACAATTCCTTCACGGTAAGCTAGATAAGGAAATGAYTCAGCACTGAAATCAATATCGCTTATCAGGCCTTCAATCACTTTACGTGCATCTGGACCTGCTACATTRACYTTTGCAAAYGCTGAAGTCACATTAATGATATCCACATCTAATCGCCACTGTGCATTCCATTTTTTCATTTCACGAAACACACGATCGACACCACTGGTTGKAGCACTAAGGTAAAAATAATCTTCCGCCAATCTTGCAGCAATTCCATCGTCAGATATCACGCCATGCTCATTCACCATCATTACGTAACGCGTCTGATTAATGGGATGTTTAGTAAAATTAACGGTATARATTCGATTTAAAAACTCAACCGCATCCGGACCACGAACATCAATCCCGCCAAGCGTAGAGATRTCCATAATGCCTACCYGATTTCGCACATGTTTAGCTTCATCATAAACCGATGTTTTACGCTGCTCAGGAGAGCCATAAAAAGCCGGTCTCTGCCAACCGCCGACATTGATCATCTGTGCCCCTAATTCTTGGTGGCGCTGATGCATAGAGGTATGTTTTGAAGGCGAAAATCCTCGACCTGCAATATGGGCTAATTTTTCTGGTGCAAACGGCGGTCTCGCAGTTGTAACACCTGTTTCATTAACACTTCGACCGGTTGCTTTAGCCACTAATCGAGCAGTAGGTAAAGCTGAATGACGTCCTTGCGATGGCCCCATACCAACGGTGGAATAGCGCTTAACAAGTTGCACATCACGGTAGCCAAGACGTGTAGCATTAATAATATCTTTAACTTGTAAATCTTCGTCGTAATCTACAAAGTCCTTACCTTTTGGATGTTTGAAAATCGGCCAATCAAAGTTCGTTTTCAGGCTACATTCGACCATTTCAGGCTGTTCTGTACTAAATCCCAATAGATTAAGAGCCATTACCGCTGCTTTTTTACCATCAGCCACCACTTCTTCAAGGCCATGAATACTATTTACTGAACCTGCAATATGCAGATTTTTCGGCAAGTTTTCAATTCGGAAGCGAGCATGCTCATCTTCATAAACCAATTTCCCCCCAGCCTGACATAGCAATTGATATGTCGGCATAAAGCCAGATGACATGCATAACAAATCACACTCAATTAATTCTGATACTTTACCCACCTCACCTTTAGCGACGATGGCTCTCACTTCCACTGCTTTGATGTGTTTATTGCCTTTTTTCCCAAAAGCCTCATAGACGGTATGGCCCGCTTTATAAGARATATCTTTTTTCAGTAGCTCTGAAACAAGTGTTTTGTTGACGCCATCAGCTCGCATATCAATAACGGCTTTAACATCRACACCCTCTTCATTCAGCATTAGTGCTGTATTGAGGGCGTGATCATTACCCGCAAGTACCACAGCCGTTTTACCGGGGCAAATTCCATAGAGTTTAATCATGCGTTCAACGGCACTCGACATTACAATGCCTGGCAAATCATTATTTCTGAAGACCACATGTTGTTCAAGACTGCCCGTTGTCACAATACATTGTTTGGCTCTAGCCTTAAACATGCGTTTACCCTGAATAATGGGCAGATAATTATCTACAAACCAAGCATTACATGTAGCATTTAACAGCACATCAATGTTCTGGTGTGCTTCTACATCATCAACCAGTTTCTGATACAAATAATCTGCATAGCCTTTCTCAGTAAAATGATGATAACTAAGAGARCCGCCCAGGATAGGGTTTTCTTCAACTAGCAGAACTTTGGCACCAGCATGCGCAGCTGTCAGAGCAGCCGTTAGGCCTGCCGCACCRGCACCAATCACGGCAACATCATGAAACAGRTATTTCTTATCGTAATACTCTGGCTGAAAATTAAGATCAACTACGCCCAGACCTGCTTTTTTACGAATCAGCTTTTCCCAAGTGTCCCAAATACCTAGTGGTCTGAAAAAAGAACGGTAATAAAAGCCTACAGGCAGAAAACGGCCAAGCTTATCCATATAGGCATTACGATCATTTTCCAGACTGCCCACATAGTTTTGACCAAAAACAGTTTCATCGCCCGTTAATAGCTGWCGATCCGCCAATACATTAGGTTCACCACCTAATTGAACAAGAGTATTTGCATCCTGTCCAGCCAGCGTTAAAGGTCCCCGTGGACGGTGATACTTAAATGAACGTGACATGATCCAYTGACCATTGGCTAATAAAGCACTCGCCAGTGTGTCACCATCATAACCTTGGTAACGTTTACCTTCAAACTCAAATATTAACGGTTTATCTCGGTTTATGAGTATGCCCGTTGGCGCATCAAAACGAAATGACTCACTCATGTCTTATATTCCTGCCTGGCCGAACTCAACACGTTCATTAAAAGTTTCTTGTGGATCATATGTACGCATAACCTCATCACTAGCAGTATGTCGCTCAGCAATAAACCAATAACCTGATGGACTGTGACACCACCACTCTTTGACAACCTTTATCGTGTTGTCATGGAAAAAGACGTAATCAGCCCATTCCTGATCACTACAGATGTTCGGATCAGGCATGGCTTTCACTTCTCCGCCATAAATAAACTCACTGATATTTCTTGGGCCGTTTAATGGGCAATTTAAAATTTTCATTGTTTTATTCCAAAAACTTAAAACGTCATCAATTCACATATTAACAATGTATTTTCTGCCTTATTCAGCAGAAAAAACGCTGCTAATGGCTGGCAGCCGTAGCCCCCATTTCGTTGACTTGGGTAAAGCGATTAAATCTCTCCATCGAAAATGGTTTAATCAAATCAGGCACGACTCCGCCACTCGCAACTAGTTCTGCCATAGTTTTACCGACAATCGGTGTTGCTTTAAATCCCCATGTTCCCCAACCAGCATCCAGATAATAATTTTCTATCGGACTCAACCCCATAATAGGACTGTAATCAGAGGTCATATCAGCGATCCCGCCCCATTGCCGCATCAATCTCAGATTGGCCATAAAGGGGAATAGTTTGACGGCATTGGTCAGAACATCTTCTTTTATTGGCAATGTCGAACGCGTGCTATAAAGCGGATACGGATCTGAACCACCACCCAGGACAATTTCACCCCGCCCAGTTTGTTGAACATAACAATGCAAAGCGGGTGAACTGACCAAKGGATCAAGAAATGGTTTTACGGGTTGTGTCACCATCGCCTGCAACGGATAAGACACAATAGGCATACGAAAACCAGCCTTAGAAGACAACARTGAACTTCGCCCTGCTACGGCTTGAATAATCACTCCGGCATTAACCTGACCTCTATTGGTTTTTACTCCAGTGGCTCGACCGTTTTCAACAATCACATCGATGACTTCCGTTTGTTGATGAATTTCCACTCCGCGCTGGGTTGCACCTTTGGCATAACCCCAAGCAATGGCATCATGGCGRGCTGTTGCACCATCACGATGCCAAAGACCTGCTAAAACTGGCATTCCACCCGCGTTCATATTTAAGCTAGGGACCAATTCACGAATATCATCAGGCCCTATTAAATCGGTATCACCATCAAAGTGCTTATTCATTTCTGCACGCTGGCGAAAAGCGCGAACGGCCGATTCACTTTGCGCCAAGGTTAGCTGACCTCGACGTGAGTACATAATATTAAAGTCGAACTCATTGGAAAGATTCTTATACATTTTTACTGACTCAGAATAAAATTTCACGCCTTCCGATGTCAGGTAATTCGATCGAATTACAGCTGTATTACGTGCCATATTCCCACCCGCTAGATATCCCATTTCCAACACGGCAACATTGGTAATACCGTGGTGTTTGGCCAAATAATACGCTGTAGCTAGACCATGTCCGCCAGCACCAATAATCACTACATCATAATGATGTTTCAGATCCGTTGGTGGTGGAAGATCACGATCCTTTTCAAAGGGGTAATCATCACGCAAACCATACTTAAGCAAAGCAAACGGCATTTATAAATCCTCACCTGTCGCCARATTATTTACTAMATAAAAGTAAGACATAGTCACTTAATATCCGCCTTGACCGGGGATCCAACTCGTACCTGCCAAAGGCACTCTAGCCATAGCAGATGCTTCAATAGTCAATGCGACTAAATCTTCTGGTTCTAGATGGCGCAGGTCGCTTTTCCCACAGGCTCTTGCAAGGGTTTGTGCTTCCATTGTCAACACGCTTAAATAATTAGCAAGGCGACGACCACCTGYGACAGGATCCAACCGTTTCATCAACTCAGGATCTTGGGTAGAAATACCCGCAGGATCTTTRCCGTCTTGATAGTCATCGTAGAAACCCGCTGCTGAACCAATCTCTTGGTATTCTTTGTTCCATTTAGGATGATTACAACCCAGAGCAATTAAAGCAGCCGTACCAATTGCAACAGCATCAGCACCTAATGCCATACACTTAGCGACGTCGGCACCATTACGAATACCGCCAGAAATAATGAGTTGCACTTTACGATGCATGCCCATTTCCTTCAAAGCTTGTACTGCCTGAGGGATCGCAGCCAGTGTTGGAATGCCCACATGTTCAATGAATACTTCTTGTGTTGCTGCCGTACCTCCTTGCATACCGTCCACGACAATAACGTCAGCACCAGATTTAACTGCAAGTTTCACATCATAGTAAGTACGAGTGGCTCCAACTTTGATATAAATGGGTACTTTCCAAGCAGTAATTTCACGTAATTCTAGAATYTTGATCGCGAGATCATCGGGGCCAGTCCAATCCGGATGACGACAAGAAGAACGTTGGTCTACACCAATTGGYAAGGTTCTCATTCCTGCAACACGCTCGGTGACTTTTTGGCCTAATAGCATGCCACCACCACCAGGTTTAGCACCTTGTCCCAAAACRATTTCAATYGCATCTGCTTTACGAAGATCATCTGGGTTCATACCGTAACGAGATGGCAAATATTGATAAACCAGYTTTTTCGACTGACCTCTTTCCTCTGGTGTCATACCACCATCACCTGTAGTGGTCGATGTGCCAGCAATCGAGGCTCCACGGCCCAACGCTTCTTTAGCATTAGCTGACAAGGCACCAAAACTCATACCTGCAATGGTGACTGGAATATCCAGTTCAATCGGATTTTTGGCAAAACGTGTACCCAAGGTAACCTTGGTATTACATTTTTCACGGTAGCCTTCTAGTGGGTAGCGAGACATACTTGCCCCAAGAAATAACAAGTCATCAAAATGGGGGACTTTACGTTTAGCACCAAAACCACGAATGTCATAGATGCCTGTATCTGCAGCGCGTTGAATGTCGTTAATCGTTTTTCTATCAAAAGTAGCTGACTCGCGTAAGCCGTTTAGATATTCAGTTTCTTTATTACTCATGATGAATCCTTATTTTAATAAGCTGAAGCTTTATCTACTTGGAAGTTGTACAGCTGACGTGCAGAACCATAACGTTTAAATGATTTTGGATCCTCATCCACTCCCGCCTTCTCTAGTAAGCCTTGTAGCTCCTGAATATGTTCTTCCCGCATTTCTTTCTCAATGCARTCAGCCCCAAGTGATTTCACTGTGCCTTTCACATAAATATGAACCTCGTACAGTGAATCACCAAGCGTATCACCAGCATCACCACACACKACTAAGCTACCCGCTTGTCCCATAAAGCAACTCATATGGCCAACACTGCCTTTAACCACAATATCCACACCTTTCATCGAAATACCACAACGCGCACCCGCATCACCTTCAATCACCAATAGACCACCATGTGCAGTTGCACCTGAACATTGAGAGGCATTACCGGTAACACGAACGATGCCCGACATCATATTTTCTGCCACACCTTGTCCGGCATTACCGTGAATGGTGATATTGGCTTTTTTGTTCATRCCMGCAGYGTAGTATCCTGTTGGACCTTTAATATCAATATTGAGTGCTTCATCGAGSCCTACGGCYASGTTATGAGCGCCCTTAGGATTAATTACCGTCCAGTCAGCYTCAGTGAGTTCAACCGCCTGAGCATGTAATGCTTGRTTCAAGTCGGTGACAGTATTTTCTGTCAAATCTATCGTTTTCATTGCTAACCTCTTATTAACTATTGCGTTCCCAGACATACAATGTCGCAGCTTCCGGTTCCCATACCTTGGCATTTTCAATGCCTGGTAATGTGGTCAGAGCCTGATATTCAGAAGCCATTGCCACATAGTCATCTGTTTCAGCTATCACCGCTGGTTTRCATGCGATAGGGTCTCGCATAACTGCAAAGCCATTTTTAGTACCAATTGCGAAGGTGAAGAAACCATCTAAATCTTCTAGTGCACTATCTAATGCTTCCGCTAACGTTTTTCCAGTTTGTAATTGGTGAGCAAAATAACCTGCTGCCACTTCAGAATCATTTTCAGTCTTAAATTTGATACCTGCATCTTCCAAAACTTCACGTAAACCGTTGTGGTTAGATAATGAGCCGTTATGAACCAAACAAAGATCTTCACCGGTTGAAAAAGGATGACTCCCAGCCATCGTGACCGCAGATTCTGTCGCCATACGAGTATGACCAATGATATGCGTACCTTTCATRGCAGGCAGGTTGAATGAATCTGAAATGTTTTGAGCCAAGCCTACTTCTTTCAGAATTTCAATCGATTTACCTGTACTAAGAATGTCTGCATCACTCGCATTTTGCTCCAAATAGGCAATAATGGCTTTTTCATCAGCCTGTACTTTAAACACCGCTACACGATCATTTTTAAACCAGATCACTTCTGCATCTAAGCTGTGTTTAATACCTTCAGACAATGCGTTCCAATCGTAATTAATATCAGCGTGACGTAAGGTTATTTTCAACCAATCATCACCCACTTCGTCACCATAAATAGCAAAACCAGCACTGTCTGGACCACGATCGGTCATCGCAATCAACATGGGGCTAAATAACGCTCCCAGCTGACTTTCGTATTTATCATTTTTTAAATAGAGCCCAACAATTCCACACATAAAAANCTCCTTCCTTACTTATTTTCTAGAAAAATTCAATGTAACGGTTCACTTCCCACTCAGAAACATGTCGACTGTAGTCAATCCATTCATCGCGTTTAAGTTTGATAAATTCAGCCATGATTTCAGATCCAATTGCTTCGGTTAATACCGTGTCGGCTTCTAATGCATCAATGGCTTCATTAAGGTTCTGTGGCAACACACCAATATTGTTTGCCTTTAGTTCTTCTTTTGTCATGGCATACAAGTTTTCGTTTACTGGCTTGCCTGGATCCATACGTTTTTCAATACCGTCAAGACCGGCAGCTATCAGTGCTGCATGAACCAGATAAGGATTAGAGCTAGAATCAGCAAGACGGAATTCCAAACGACCATAAGGTATTCGYACTAGTGCTGAACGATTRTTATCGCCATAACAGATATAGGCTGGAGCCCAAGTTGCACCAGATGCTGARCCACCTACAACCAAACGTTTATAAGAGTTGACTGTCGGCGCTGCAATGGCACACAGGGCTTCTGCATGATGAATCAAGCCTGCCATAAAATGATAGGCAGTTTCAGATAAACCTAGCCCATTTTCATCRCTGTCATCATGGAATATATTTGGACTTTCAYCATCGCTAATTGAAAGATGGAAATGCATACCGTTTCCAGCTCGATCTGACACTGGTTTAGGCATGAAAGAGCATACTAAACCCATATCATGAGCAATCTCACCTGCCGCCATGCGAACAAAGGTAAAACGATCTGCAGAGGTCAATGCATCGCTATAGGTATAGTTAATCTCAAACTGGCCATTGGCATCTTCATGATCAATTTGATACACGTCCATGCCCACTTCCTGCAGCGAACCCACAAATTTTTCAAGGAAAGCGCGTGAACGAGATAAACCTTTGTAGTCATAACACGGTTTATCCAATTTATCCGATGTATCTGCTGGTTTCAGACTACCCTCTTCACCACGATCAAACAGACTAAATTCAGGTTCCAAACCTGTATTCAATGTCCAGCCTTTTTTTGCCAGTCTTGCTAATTGTTTTTTCATCACRACACGGCTGTCATAAGGGYAKGGCTTGCCATTCACATGACCGTCACAAACAATACGGGCATAACCTGGCTGCCAAGGTACAGTACTCAAACTAGCCAAATCACCTTTTGCTAAAAGATCAGGACTATGGGGCTCCATCCCAAAACCCCAGATAGCAAAACCAGCGAAACCCGCACCATTTTCTACTATATCCATTAAATGGCTGGCAGGTACTGATTTTGTTTTAGCAACACCGTGAATATCGACAAACTGAGCTAATACAAATTTAATATCATTTTCTTCAATAAATTTTTTTGGATCCATTATGAGTTCCTTNAATTGCAATCTTGTATAAAGGTATTTAATTTACTTCTCTTAATAATATTTACTATTGAGAAATTATTTTTCATATAATCTATTGCAACCCTTGTGCCAAGAATTTCCTGATAGGAAACAATTATTCTTGAAGGGTATTTTGCAAGGGTTTTATTAAATTTAAATGGAAATCTGAAATATTTGTGAATAGGTGTTAAAAGGGAGACTGCCCTGCACTTGTGCACGTAGAGCAATAAATGCACAATATCAGTGCGTAACTATTGGGAATAGCAATGAATAAACTAAACAATAAGACATTTGGCCTAGAGCAATATATAGGCATGAAAGTAAAACAAGCTCGACAGGAAAGTGGTTTAAAAATAGCTGATGTCGCCCAACTTTCTGAAATTAGTCAAGGCATGGTTAGCAAAATTGAAAATGCTCAGGTAGCGACCAGTCTTGATACTTTGCAACGCCTCTGTAATGCTATCGGCCTGCCTTTCTCTCAACTTTTCCAAGAATACGATAAACCTGACAGTAATGCCCACTTTACCAAGTCAGGTCAAGGTCTAGAAGTCGTCGGCCGAGGCACTCAGAAAGGACATAAGTACCACCTCCTCGCCTATCAACGTGGAGGACGTCGTAATGTAGAACCGTTTATCATCACTATGGACGATCTGGCAGAAGTCTTTCCAACCTTTGCTCACCCRGGGGAAGAATTTATCTATCTGGTAGAGGGTAAACTACTTTATCAACACGGTAACAGTGAATATGAAATGGAGCCAGGGGACAGYCTAGTATTTGATGGTAATATTCCACATGGCCCGCTTAAATTATTAGAGGTTCCCATCAAGCTTATTTCTGTCATTCACTACAACGAGCAGTAGTAAACTTCTGACTGAACTAGCTCATCTATGAAAACAGTCGTATACGCTTCAGATCGTAAAATAATAGTTTAACGACTTTCCGCTAAGACGTTTTTGAATGTCATCCAGTTTGTATTTTGTGTGACAGACTCTGGTGCTATGTGAATCAGTGCAATTTGCTTTCCCAGCTGACTTAATCTATGCTCACCAGTTGCTAAGAGACAACGCTAGCAACCTATCATACGACTTATGCCTCTTGGGAATTAAAGGTAGTRTGGTCATTACACCAGATGATTGTGACCCGATCYCCTTTAGTTCAGGTGATGCCTTTATGGTTGAAATAGGATTCAATGGTACTTAGAAAACCAAGGAAAAARTATATAAACRCTTTGCCATTAAGCTAAAATAACTCATTGTTTATCTTTCTCCAATCTATCTCAAATGGGGGGGCGTATTTGAACCGCATATAACCCTATATCATTTTATKRGGGAGTTRGAWAAATACTATCTAAGCACCATCAATCACATCCAATAATGCATTCATCACCGGCTTGCTTTCAGCAACATAGTTATTTTCGATCATCTGCTCAACCGTTTGTACATATTTCCCTTCTGGCATCTCACCAGTGACAGCATAAAAGTCGGRKACTGAATCYGAAATCGCTTCAAGGTGAAACTGTAAAGCCCAAACTTTATCACTCAGACAAAARCCCTGATTAGGRGTGATTAAACTRTTGGCAAAGCCAATGCTMCCATTAGGTAAATCAAAACGATCACCATGCCAGCTCAGTGGTTTAAAACTATCGGGGCACCATGTTGCTATCGAATTGGTTTTAGTCACTTTATGCCAACCAATCTCTTGATCGTCTCCAGAATAAACCTTCGCCCCCAATGCATTAGCAATTAATTGCCCGCCCAAACAAATACCCAATACTTTTTTACTGGCAGCGATAGCATCTCGAATTAGCTGTTTCTCAATCACCAACCAAGGGTATTTATCTTCCTCGTAAACACTCATTCCTCCCCCCATAATGAGTAGCCAGTCAAAGTCATCGACGGCTAGGATCGGTTCTCCTTGATACACCATGATAGTACTCAGWTCATAACCTTTRKCTTTAAACCAAGGTGCCATAGAACCAATCCATTCATTCGGTTCATGTTGCAAAACTACTACACGCATATAAATTTCACTTATGGAAGAAGAATATTTTTTTGCTGAKGATCTAGCGCTAGTRCGCCTAAATCACTTTCATCTTTGAGCTGCACACCGGAGAGTTTTCTTACTTCTGCCTCTCGCACCAGCCACATCAGACGGTTGGTTGCTGCTGAAACACTCTGACCACCCGTGCGGACATTGGAGATACAATTACGCTTCGCATCGGTATAGCCTGTTTTAGCCGAGTATGTGTAATAAATACCAAGGCTATTAGGTGAGCTAAGGCCCGGGCGTTCCCCCACCAATAAAACAAGATGTTTCGCATTAAGCAATTGTGCCACTTCATCACCCAATGCCACCCGCGATTGTTCTGCCAGACACACATAAGGACACGCTAAGCCCTGTTCTTTAAAAGCTTCAAGCAGGCTTTTCGTCATACTCACAGCATTTTGCTCTATAGCGGTACTTGATAAACCATCTGCAATAACAATTAGGATATCAGCCGGTTTTTTATCCAAAACCAATAGCTTATTTCTGGATGCATCAGACAACTGCCTACCATAGTCAGGCCGTTGCAGATATTCACCACGATCAGTGGCTTCGCTTTCGACYTTGATTAKCTCGACATCCATTTTAACTAAACCAGACGTGACAACATCCCAATTCAATGATCGCCACACTGCATCCTGAGCACAGGCATGAGCATATTGGAAAGCCAAATGATGTTCTGTGGTGATGCTGCAACCCGTATGGCCTAAACCAATTCKTGCCTCTGTRAAATCACGCAAGCGACGCCAGAGTTTCTCATGCGGTGTGTGCTGTTCCTGTGTCATAGTATCTTATCAATCAAGGCTTGCATGGCAGGTGGTAATGGTTGTTCAGCTGAGGTGGTAGGCAACATTTTATTGTTAAATATACCGGTATTTTTTAGCCATTTCTCAAACTCGGGAGCAGGAGCCTTATTCAATACCTGACGGGCATARATAGCATCATGAAAACTGGTCGTCTGATAGTTGAGCATGATGTCATCACTACCAGGAATGCCCATAATAAAGTTAACGCCGGCTACAGTTAATTGTGTTAATAGCATATCCATATCATCCTGATCAGCGTTTGCATGATTGGTATAACAGATATCACAGCCCATCGGAACGCCTAGTAATTTACCACAGAAATGATCTTCAAGACCTGCTCGAATAATTTGTTTTCCATCATAAAGATATTCAGGACCAATAAATCCCACCACTGTATTCGTCAGCAGTGGATCAAATTCACGTGCGACAGCATAAGCACGTGCCTCACAAGTTTGCTGATCAACACCATGATGTGCATTGGCAGACAAAGCGCTACCCTGTCCTGTTTCAAAGTACATGACATTATTRCCTACTGTCCCACGGTTAAGTGAYAACGCAGCCTGATGTGCTTCTTTCAACATCGMTAGGTTAATACCAAAACTATCGTTCGCKGCCTCAGTTCCRGCAATAGATTGAAACACCAAATCGACTGGAGCCCCTTTTTCCATCAACGCCATATGTGTGCTGACATGAGTCAATACACAAGACTGAGTGGGAATTTGATAGTGCTGAATAACGTCATCCAACATGTTCATCAGKGTATGCACGGCTTGTGGRCTATCACTGGCGGGATTAATGCCAATCACCGCATCACCACTRCCATAAAGCAGACCATCTAACACGCTAGCAGCAATACCTGTCKGATCATCTGTAGGATGATTTGGTTGGAGTCGTGTCGATAATTTTCCGGGCAGGCCGATGGTTGAACGAAAGGCAGTAACRACATGACATTTCTGTGCAACTAGGATCAGRTCCTGTATACGCATTATTTTTGAAACAGCYGCAACCATTTCAGGTGTCAGGCCTGGCGCTAAAACTTTAAGTGTTTGCGAGTCAGCAGCTTCACTCAAAAGCCAGTCTCGAAAAGCACCAACGGTTAAGGATGAAACTAATGAGAATGCAATTAAATCGTGTTTATCTATAATTAAACGACTGACTTCATCCTGTTCATAAGGGATTACCAGTTCATTCAAAAACTGTTTTAAAGGCACATCAGCTAGTGCAATTTGAGCAGCCACTCTTTCCTGTGCATTTTCTGCACTCAATCCGGCGAGTTGATCTCCAGATCTCAAAGGCGTTGCTTTKGCCATAAGATCTTTTAGACTTTGAAATTTCCACGTCTTAGTTCCRATGTTTGCTCGATACTGTGCCATTTTTTTATTTCACTACTTGGTGAAGACTATAAAACAAAGAGGCTACCTTTCGGTAGCCTCTCCATTCATACGAAGACTACTCGTGGTAGTCGATGTAGCTATGACTYTCATGTCTGATTGTAGCCACAATTGCACACACAGTAGCTATAATTGAAATTATCAGAATGAGACTTATCATGCCGGGTTTATCGGCAAAGGTGAATATGACTTCAGCACCTTCCCAAGTTGTAATCGGACTTGCCATAATTTTTCTCCTTATATTGTTACAGATTTTTCAGAARCAGATGCTGGAACACCTTCTGGATAAGCTTTCAAAGGTACTTCTACCAAGTCTAGACCAGCAATTTCTGCTTTAGGKGGTACACGTAGCATGCCCATTTTAGACATAACTAGTGACACAACATAACCAGGAATGAAGCCCAGCGCTGCCATTACAAGTGCACCGTTCAATTGACCCATAAATGAAATATCTGGACCATTCACATTTGGATAGCCTGCTGCAAATATACCTAGTGCAACAAGACCAATCATCCCGCTCACACCATGTACCGCAAAGGCACCAACTGCATCATCTAGTTTGAATTTGTTTGTTATAAACTTATCAACTAGCGGTGCAACTGAACCTGCAAATAGTGCAATCARGAATGCCATCGGTGGGTAATACAGTTCCAAACCTGGTGCCGCAGAAATAATACCTGCTAAACCACCAGACATCATCCAAAATGGTTGACGTGTAATCATGTAACCACCAATCAAACCACCAGAAAATGCCATTAGTGTGTTAAARCTTACTGCAGACAATGTAGCTGGTGTACCGAAGATTGTGGTCCATTGGCCAGTACCAGAATAAATRATACACCCGCCTAAGAAGCCGAAGAAACCAACAATGATAAGCATAAGTCCGATGACCGTCATTGGCATGCTATGCCCTTCAATGGCRACCGGTTTGCCTTTAGCATCAAATCGACCAAGACGTGAGCCTAAGTTGATAATCACACCCAATGCAAAGAAACCAGCAATCATATGAACGCAACCAGCCGCGCCAAAGTCATGGAAACCCCATTCTGTTGTTAACCAACCATCTGGATGCCAACCCCATGCTGCTGCCAAAATCCAAACACCTGAACCTAATATGATGGCTAAGATGATAAATGCACTCATACGAATACGCTCAATTACTGCRCCTGACATAATCGATGCTGTAGTGGCAGCAAATAAAACAAATGCACCCCAGAAAATACCCGTTGCATTATCAGTRAGATTTGGTCCCATGCTTAATGACCAAGGCACACCTCCCGCGCCCGCTTCAAAATCTGGSATGAAACCGCCATACATCGCTAAATAAATCCACCAACCAAAGAAGAAAAATGTTGGCACGATAAAGGCAAATGCCAGAATATTTTTAACGCCTGATGCTAATGCATTTTTAAGACGGGAAGCCCCCATTTCATAAGCTAAAAAGCCAGCATGAATAATAACCATTAATGCTGTACACCACCAATAAAATACTTCCATATTGATGGTGGTAGTCATGTCTAGCAGAGCTTGAAGCTCTACCGTCGACGGTACCGATGTTTCCATAAGTATCACTCCTAAAATAATGATAAAAAAATTAAATTTACAAACCGAAAACTTAACTATTAGTAAATAATCTTTCTCGGTAGGAAATGCATAATTTATGCCAATTTAAAAAACGCTTACTTTTCATAAACTTATTTAAACCCTCTCTCCTATCTCACTTTTCTCTGCCCCAACATGGATCATTTAACTCTCTATGGCACCAAAAAATTGCACCAAATTAGTATGTTAGAGAATCATGCAGCTTATCGAAGCATAAGTAAGCCTAGGTTTATCCCCTAAATTTATGGGAAAACAYCGAMTGAGTTGGYTTGACCTTACGAAAAATATTCCTCGTGAGATCACGTTGATAAAAACTAAACGCTTACTGGTTTAAATTGATGCACCTATAGTGAAGAACAGTTCACCTGTGTCAAATGTTTGGAAAGTTTCACCATCGCTATCGGTGTCAGCATARCTAACACTTAGGTCAAATTTACCAACAGATTTAGATAATGAAATACCGAARTAATCATAACCATCAATAGCATATACACTTTTTTCTAAGTCTTGGTTGCCGTAGTAAACGCCTAAGCCAAAGCCAGCAGGCAARCTCAAGTCAAATGAAGCTTCAATCGCCGTAGCATTACCTGTTTCAAAATAGAAGTCTGGTGAATGCATTACAGATACGCCAATGGTTGGTTCCATATCACCACTAAATGTATAAGCTAATGAACCACCAAATTCATAATAGGCCAGATCATCAGCTGCACCCGTATCACCTGGATAATCATAATAGATATAATCTAATGAGTATGAGATACCGTTGATTTCACCGGCATAACCACCGTAATAGTCAATTTCAAATGATTCCCCTTGGACYTCTGTTATTGAACTTGCCCATGTWCCAAGATAAAAACCGTTATAACCCCAATCAAATCCACCACTGACAGCAGGATCATTACTTGATAAGGATACGCCACGGAAAATATAATCTGATGTAATGGCAATATTGGCACTGAAATTTTCAGTATCAAATGCACCCTCTGCAAAGCTACTCGTTGAGACCAGTGATAACGACGATAAGATCATTATCTTTTTAAAAGTTTTATTCATTTACTTTATCTCCAAATTAATAAAAAAATAGTTGTGTTTCGGTACCGTCGTTGGCCTCACACAWTTTYRAAAAACAAACCTACGAACACTAACTACACTCTAAAAATTCATGCTTTCATTTACTCTCGTTGCGTCCCARMCCCGATCTCAGCGCCATCATCCATCGGAGCTAGATAATCAATCATCATTTGATGATAATTAGTGAGTCCCTTGTACTCGATAAGATCAGGGTGAAGATTTTTGAGCACCCGGTGCAAACGTTTGGCCCAGCGAGGATAGACTACTAATTCATCTAAACTAATGAGATAACAACGGATGCTGATCGCAATGGCATTRCTACGTGGTAGCCTGAACAAGGCTTGCAACTCCACACGCAARTGAACCTTTTTACCGAYATTTTCTGGTGTAACGGATACATTGTCAGGACCCCAGTGTGGATAATTTTCAGGTGATGTATCTAGGCGAGGATTAACGGTCATAGTCCAATTAAGRCGTCTAATTGGACTGCCATATTGCATGGTCAGCAAAAACTTCAAAGCCCGATCAAATATGCCCATTTCATTAGCATGGGGCACAGGGCTATGCCATTCTTGAAATGACATACCCGCATCAAATGCCGCAGACCAGTCGGCTTGTGCAGTAACAATGCCCATATCGGCAAACAAATTACCATCACGCTGGTCCAAAACAACCCARTCACCCTGAACTTGRCGTCCGATATATTCGAACGGATCCATTGRTAAACTAGATTCATCACCAAAAATAAAAGCCTGATCAACCCCTAATGGCTTATTAATCCARTGCCAGTTATCCCCATCCTTGGTGAGTTGGAATTGATCAGGATAATCTGTAGATAAGGCTTCCATTACCARTTCAACCATATCCCACTGTGCATCCACCATGTGTGGCAGAGCGATATACCGTTGCGGGTCGTCATTCAATACAATCTTTTTTTCTTCGCATTCAGCAACGTAGTGTTCATCGATATCAATGGCAAACTCAATATATGATCCAGGCTCACCTTTAGTRTGAGGCTCGATATTAACGCTATACATATATTCGTCTTGATCAAACGGAAAGGGAAAACGACGAATCGATTCAAGCGAATTTCCGAAGGTATAATCATCGCGAAATGTTTCTTGTTTAAATTTCATATTCATGGGYACTACCTCAAAGTTTTAGTGATAACTGAGAACATCTAGCACGAGATACACACGGCATAATCTTGTTACCCGCTAGTTTTTCAGCGTCACTCAAATAGTGGTCGTTATGCTGCRAYKSWCNCGTMWYNAMTCMACTACTTCCAATTCACAACGGCCACATGCCCCGCCACGACAGAGAAACGCTGCATCGACCCCTGCGCCTTCAATAGCTTCAAGCATGCTCATATCGCCTGAAACAACCAGCTCAATGTTACTTTCTACCAATTTGACTTTGAATTCATCTCCCATAGGTGGTGAAGAAAACTGTTCACTGTGTACATGATTTTCTGGCCAACCTAGCTCTTCAGCCAACAGATATAATGCCTTAACCATTGGTTCTGGACCGCAAATATAGACATGTGAGCCTAAGAGTTGATGGCTTAATAAGTCCTTCAAATCTAATTGACTACCTGCACTATCGACATGGAAAAATACCTTGTCACCACACATTTTCTCGAGCTGCTCTCTAAATGCTGCATGCTCGCTTGAACGATAAGAATAGTGCAGCTCATAGTCATAACCGAGGCGGTTCAAGTCGGAAATTTGTGACATGAAGGGAGTGATGCCGATGCCACCCGCTACCAGAACATGACGTCGAGCCATTTTGTTAATGGCAAACAAGTTAGTCGGATAGCTTACCTCTAGGATTGAATCTGGTTTAACCTCTTCATGCATRTACACCGAACCACCACGGGAATTTTCCTGTTTTCGTACAGAAATGTGATAACTATCAACGCGTGCGGTAGACCCCATCAATGAATAGGCATTTCGGTGAATACGGCCATTAATATTTAAAGAAACAACGATATGGCTTCCACCTGAAAAAGGAGGCAAAGCACCGCCATCTGCAGGTACTAGAGTGAAATGCTTAACAACATCCGTTACTTGCTCTACGTCAGCTACTTTTACAGTAAGTRTTGTCATGGATAGACCTCCTGTCTGCTAGGTAGATCACCGGGAACTTCGGCATCCACCATCACTCCCATATACGCGCCAAGGCGACGAGAAAAATGATCTCGAACAAATACGTCTCGGCCACAACCACTGCATTGATKAATATTGTGATGAACATCRTTATCAATCGTCTTACAATGAACGCAGTAAACAGAGCGTGCTAGCGTGCCGCAAAGCTCTTTTTCRACATTACAATCCTGYACCCCATAGACAGCGAGTTCAGCCATTATTTTCCAAATAAATGCTTCATCTCCAGCGACATAAAACTGTGTTCCCATAAGACATACCGTCAACTGATATTTAAGTTCGCTCAGAATCGCTTCATCACTCTCAAATGTGTTCATGCCTTCAGGGACAAGATCACTCAGATTGTCAGCGTATTTTTTAAGGGTCTTATCATCACCCGAAAATAATACTGTTAATGGTTCATCTGGGCAGCGTTGCTGAAACAGTCTTACCAGAGATAAACCGCCGTCTTCTCCCTGCGCGATCAACATRTGTCCCAAAGCCTTRTCACGCCATGACAGCATGTTGTACTTAGGTTTACTTTTTATCCAATAACCTCTTTTCATTACTCGATCCTCAATCTATTTCTTAGGGTGAGTACGTAAACGCATCGGATCATAGAACGGTGTTTTCGTCACATAGGCTTTAATCCCATCGCCGATAACAACCGTTGTACCCAATGCTGTAAATTCTGGTTTGAGATGTACCATTGCTAGAGACTGCATCAAATACTGGCTATAGCTTGAACTAGTCACCACTCCGATCTCAGAACCGTCTTTATAAATTTTGCTACCCACCTCAAYGGCATCATCGGCCATRCAAATCATGCCGGCCTGCTTRATGCGTTCCTTACCTTTCGAAGCCAATACCATAGACTTACCGATGTAATCCGCTTGTTTATCGAGATCGATACACCATCCCATATTCACTTCCCAAGGTGTTGTGTCACCCTCRGGCATATCAAAAGGAAAGAACAATAAGTTCGCTTCAACGCGCGTTAAATCTAGGGAATCCCATGACGCWGGAATAACACCATAGGGCTTGCCTTTCTCCAAAATRCAATCCCATAAGAGAACAGCATCTTTAGCACTACAATAGACTTCATACCCTCTCTCACCAGAATAGCCACCACGAGCCAGAAATACCTTGCAGCCAAATAAGGTGATTTTAATATTCTTGAAGTAGGGAAGCTCTGCCAAATCAAAATTAACTTCTGGAYCCAATACATCAATTGATTTCGGACCTTGTAGTGACAGAATATGCACATCGAAATCTTGCTCAAAGCTCACATCTTTGCCTTCACACAATTTAGCTAATGCTTCCTGAGTGGCGCCGCTGCCATGAGATAAACGGTATTTTTCTTTGGCATCACAGATGATCATAATGTCATCGACTAACGCCCCGTCTTCATTCACTTCCGCTGCAAGACGTGATGTTCCTGGCTCTAATTTGGCAACATCAATCGTTACCAATTGATTTAGAACACTAAGTGCATCCGAACCAGTAACATTGACAATATTTAACCCCGTGACGTCGTAAAGTCCTGCAGCTGTTCTAACCGCCACGACCTCATCATTCGGATCTGAGTTATAACGCCATGGAACAGGCATTCCATTCCATGTGTCGCCATCTAATTTAGAACCTAATTCTTTGTGTCGGACATTGAGTACTGAATTTCTTATGATTGAGTCTTGATTCATAAACTTGCTCCTAACAGGTAATGTTGAGTGATAACTTAACCTTAAAATTACCACGAATAAACAATAGTTCCCTGTAGGAAATACACATTCCGTGCCACAATATAATACTCTTTGTTTTCAACTAGATAGGGAACATCCTATATCGCATCTACATAATGTCGCACCAAAGTAAAACAAACCTTAAAAATCTTGCACCAATAATAAACATTTCCTGACAGGAACTTTTTCATGTACATTAAAATAAGAAAATCAATTTTATAAGGAGTCAAAAATGAGTTCGACATTCCTAGCATGGGGTATCCTAATTTTCGCAGGATTATTAGAAATAATATGGGCTATAGCTATGAAATATTCAGAAGGATTTACCCGGCTCATTCCCTCGCTATTAGCGGTATTTTTCATCGCTCTAAGTATTTATTTACTTTCTTTGGCAACAAAGCAAATCCCTATCGGCACAGCCTATGCCGTCTGGGCTGGTATTGGTGCCGTAGGTGTCACAGTATTTGGTATATTGATTTTTAATGAACCAACTAGCTTCATCCATATTGCTTGTTTAGTGTTGATTGTTAGTGGTGTTGTTGGGTTAAATTTGCTATCAACATAATTTRTTGGTGACAACTTACCTGTACCCACATAGACTTACTTAACGCGAATGCACTRCACACTTGAACATTGATCGTGAGAAAATATCTACAGAAGTTACAARTCATRAATCGTTACGTTTRATTGCTTATAGACTAGACCGCTCGCCATCTATTATTAGTCGTAACAGTGGAAAGTAGATCAGGCTGCCTGTGATCGTGTTAAACAACCAAAGCAATATAAACTATCAGGTAAGTTACCTTTAATTAGAATTACTTTAGACAAGCTACAGGTCGGTTAAAAAGCGAATAGCCTACTGAATAACACAATCAAATATCTCTCATAGCTTATATGCCCAAGATCGCGGCGCATTGAAGATAGAATAAAATCTGTCCCAACGAGCCCTCTTACCTGCATAGCAGAAAATTCCTTTATTTTCCCGGTACTACAGACCCAATATATATAAGGGAATATTATTATACTGTTCAGCTAGTTAAGCGCATTGTTTAATGTTGTTACACCTTAAAATATTACAGTTTTTCGGACTGACTCTCGGCCATATATTAGCCCTATGTAGTGGATGCATGGGACTTTTTTATTTGTTGAGCTTGTCTTTTTATTGTCTGCATACATCATTAAAAAAGCCGGCTAATGCCGGCTTTTTATTGTTAATTATTTAATAATTAACGGTACTAACAGCCCTGCTTTCATATCAGGCATTAAAAGTGCTTTGCCATCAACTGACAGTGAAATATCCGCTGCTGATTGATGACCTTCAGTAATCAGTTGTGGTGTCGCTTTAGGATCCGTTAACTGCCAMACTTTGCCATTAGCCCAATCACTAATATAGAGYAAACCATCGCTATCACGAACAAGACCATCTGCACCGCCAAAACCACTGTTTAAATGTGATATTTTAACCTCTGGCTCMAGGATAAGTTGAAATAAATCACCTGTGCCAAAGTCAGCTACCAATAATTTATTAGGACCATCCATTAATAAACCATTCGGCCGCTTAATACCGRATTGTTCTCCAATAATTTCGGTCACCTTACCATCGGGTGTGATTTTATAAATAGCACTGCCTTTGCCATTATCATCACCGCTATCAGACACATACACATTCCCTAGGCCATCTATTTCAATATCATTTAAGAAAACAGCTTTGCTAGGAAAATCACTTTCTTTGGCTATGACTGTTTTTTTACCTTGTAAATCAACACGAATAACCTGATTAATATCAGCGATATAAAGTTGATTATTAAATAAATCMATYCCTYTAGGATCATCTAAGCCATCAATTAAAACCTGTCTTGAACCATCGCGGTTTAACTGAGTGACTTTACCATCACCCTTYTTACCAAAACCRCCAATTTCAGTGATAAATACACGSCCAYCKGGATGRCTAATAACTGACTCCGGCATCACAAGATCAGTCACTGTATTTGTGACTGTTAACRCKGTTTKTCCTYCACCATAACTGATGCGATAAATCACACCGTTATAATCATCTGAAACCAATAATGAACCATCTGGCAGTTGCAGTACATCGGTAGGTCGTCCCCATATTTCGCCATTATTTAACCAGCCATCAATGAAGACATCACTGCTAATCACTTGCTTATTATCATCAAATTGAACACGAAYTAGCTGATAACCTACTGGTTCATTTCGATTCCATGAGCCATGTTGAGCAATAATTGCATTATTTTTAAATTCAGTTGGAAACTGTGTTCCCGTATAGAATTTAAAACCTAAACTAGCAGAGTGTGCTTGCAATTCTAATTCAGGATAAGTTACTTTTTGTGGTGGTGTTTTATCCTGCCAATCTTTCTGGCGTTCATGACCCCCAGCATAAAATGGGAAGCCAAAATGCATACCTTCTTGAGCTGCTGCATTTAATTCGCCATGGGGAATGTCATCCCCCATCATATCGACACCATTATCGGTAAAATATAGAGTATTACTATTCGGATAAAAGTCCATGCCGACCGAATTACGAATACCTTTRGCATACACTTCTACATTACTRCCATCAGCATCCATTCTAATTATTGATGCTTCAATACCTTCTGGGTCACAAATATTACATGGTGCACCAATCGTCACATACAGCTTATTATCTGGACCAAAAGTRAGATAACGCCAGCCATGGTGAAACTTATCAGGTARYGAGTCATAAATCACTTCACGCATTTGTTTAAACGGTAGCTTAAGATCAAAGTCTGGTGCAGCATAGCGAGTAATACGGTGTTGCTCAGCCACATATAAATGACCATTATGCATGGCCACACCATTGGCAACCTTCATATCATCTAACATAGTCAGCACACTATCAGCTTTATGGTCTTTGTTTTTATCCACTACGGCATAAACATTATTATCTCGTGTGCCAACAAAAACAGTGCCTGTGGTGCCTAATGTCATTTGTCTAGCACCCGGTACTTCGGCATAAATATCAACCTTAAAGCCAGCCGGAACATTGAGTCTACTTAGGTTTGCTCTTACTGCATCGACATCGGCTAGTGAAGAAAATGAGCTCACCCCTAGCATAATGCCTATGGCAACATTTAATACCTGATTRATCTTCTTTTTCATTACGTCATCCTTTTATTAGCAACAAAAATTGAATAGGATTAGCCTGTTCAAATTAGAAGTGTAGTGTATGATTTATACTGAAATGAATGAATACCTATTACTAYTYATCTATTGCCTAAAACTATTACCTTATAARTTAATAGGCTACCAATACTCCCKATAGATTGCCTATTAAYTTTATTTAGCTCATAATTATTAGCTTACATTCTTACATTAAGGCGATAGCTGTGATCTCTAGTTTAAACTCGCTAGCCCCCAGTGAAGGTTTCACTTTAACCCATATTGATGGCGTTAAATTATATCGACAAAACCGTTCATCACCTAGAAGCCCTGTACTGTATGAGCCCAGCATTGTCATTGTTTGCCAAGGGAACAAAATTGGTTACCTAGGGCAAGAAACCTTCCATTACAATGCCCAACAATTTCTAGTTCTATCTGTTCCATTACCCTTTGAAAGTGAAACCATTGCAACAGAAAAAGAACCTTTTCTAGCTATTTTAATTAGACTTGATCTGAATATTATTTCTGAACTGTTATTAGCGCTAGACTGCACTCAAATACAGGAAGCATGTCAACCTAAAGCCATTGTCTCTACCGCAATGGATGACAATATGATCAATGCCGTTACCCACCTACTCGCCACCTTGGAGTCTAAAGGTGATAGTGAAATTATTGGCCAGTCTATTATTCGAGAAATTCATTATCGGGCTTTAGCCAGTGAACAATGTTCCGCTGTACGGGCCGCACTTTCTCACCAAAATAATGTAAGTAAAGTTGGTAAAGCATTACGTTTAATTCACAGTGACTTTGCCAGCGGGCTTAATGTAAACCGCTTAGCGGCAGAAGCGGGCATGAGTGTGGCAGCATTTCATGCCAATTTCAAAACCGTGACCACAACATCCCCGATGCAATATTTGAAAAAGACTCGGCTACATAAAGCGCGAACATTAATGATTCAAGGTGGAGGCACCGCCGCGTCAACCGCACTACAAGTAGGCTATGAAAGTAGTTCGCAGTTTAGCCGTGAATATAAACGGTTTTTTGGCCGCAGCCCAATGGAAGATGTCAATAAGATGAAACACTCGCTAAGTGAATTACCTATTGATTCCAGTTCAAAATATGTCATTGCACCGTGAATTTTAGAATCAGGAGATAGCCAGCTTGATTTTTGCCTGTATCGATTTATGACAGCTTTAAGTTAATGGTGGTCTGAGGTTCCCCCAATATAACGGAGGAATTAACTAAAGGGCGTTAGCCCGCTCAAATTCAGCTGGGCTTACATAGCCCAAATATGAATGTCTACGCTTGCGATTGTAAAACACTTCAATATATTCAAACAAGCTTTGTTTTGCTTGCTCTCTCGTTCGATAATCTTGCGTATCTACCCATTCYGTTTTTAASGTGCCAAAGAAGCTCTCAGCTACCGCATTATCATAGCATTCACCTTTTCGACTCATGCTGGGTAATAGTCCATTTTGTTTTAATAGACATTGATAATCATTCGATGCATAGGTGCTTCCTTGATCAGAATGCACAATAATGGGCTTCTCAATCGCTCTACGAGCGAGGGCCATCTGTAAGGCATCTATCACCAACTTGGCATTATTACGCTCACTCATAGCCCAACCTATAATTTGCCGTGAATATAAATCAAGCATCATGGCTAGGTATAGCCAGCCCTGACGTGTTCGGATAAAGGTGGTATCGGATACCCAAGCTCGGTTTGGTGCAGCGGTTCGAAACGCTCGCTTCAACCGATCGGGAGCCGGCGCTAAGGTATTTTTAGAGTACGTGGTGATAACAAACCGTTTGGCCATTTTAGATTGAATGTTTTCTGCTCGCATCAGTCTCGCTACCCGGTTAACACTGACGCATTCATCGACTGCAAGGAGATCTTTATGAATACGAGGTGAGCCATAAGTCTGACGGCTAGCGTGATGGAAGCAACGGATCTTGGTTAATAAGCGTTGTTTACTACGCTCAGTGGTACTGGGTGGTCTATCTAACCAATCGTAATAGCCACTAGTCGAGACGTTTAGCACTAAACATAATGGTGTTAAGGCATGGTATTTCCGTTGGGATTTAATAAATGCGTACTTCACTTGAGTTCCTTGGCAAAGTACACGGCTGTAGATTCAAGCAATCATTGCAACACTCTTKTCAATCATGTGYGATGGYGTYTTAAATTTCAATRTTTTTCTGGGGCGCTCATTTAACTGGTTTGCTACTTCATTTAGCCTATCTTGTGAATGTGGTGATAAGCTTGTCTTTTTAGGGAAGTACTGCCTGATAAGACCGTTGGTGTTTTCATTCGTACCACGTTGCCATGGACATTGTGGATCACAAAAATAAACAGGCAAACCAATTTCTTTTGTTAAATCAGCATGCTTCGCCAGCTCCATACCTCGATCCCAAGTCAAGGATTTCCTATAGTGTGGCGGCATGTTCTTGAATGTAGTCAATAATGCTTGATGAACTGACTCAGCGTCTTTACCGGCAAGCTTTAAGATAATCGTAAATCGAGATTTTCTATCAACAAGTGTCGCAATGTGCGTATTTCCAGAGCCTGAGACTAAATCTCCCTCCCAATGACCGAGCGACTTTCGGTTTTCAATATTCTTTGAGCGTTCGTGAATAGAAACACCTTTAATGATATTGATAAAAGATCGGTCACCGCTTCTTGCATGAAAGCGGCTATGGCGCATAGGACGCTTTCTTCGAAGGTATTGGGTAAACGAATGATGAATAATTTTTCTGGCTCTCACGTACAGTGATTTATATATGGTTTCATGGGAAACCTGCATGCGTTTGCGTCTAGAATATTCRACCTTAAGCCAGCCTGATATTTGCTCTGGMGACCATTKTAATTCTAGCTTTGCAATAACCAGTTGCTTTAGCTCTTGGTTAATCTCCAGAGCACTGAGTTTGGGACGCTTTGCCATTCGTCTTGCACGTCTGTCTGCGTCAATCGCTTTGTAATAGCGTCTGCCTCGGTTACGAGAAACTTCCCTAGAAATGGTTGACGGTGAACGTTCTAATAACCTAGCTATCGCTCTGATACTCATTTTTGCTGATAGTGCTACACGAATTTCTTCACGTTCTTCACTGGTGAGGTGAGTTATATTTCTGCTTCGTGGCTGTGGTTTGATACCGCCAGTTTCACGGAGAATGGTAAACACCGAGCCAGGTTGAGCTTCAATTACTCGTCCTATATCACTGAAGCCAGCCCCTTGCTTCCATAAATCAAAAATAAGATCTTTCTCTTCTTGGGTAAATGTTCGTTTTAATCGCGTCATCAAATGTTCCTCTGCAATTCAATATTTTAGTATATCTGTTGCGTTGTTCACTTGAATCTACAGCGGCCTTTTTTAAGATCTCGACTTCCTCCTTCAGGCGTTTATTTTCCTGGCGGAGCGTGGCCATATCACTCTGCTCTTCTTTACGTGGCCTACCTAGCTTATTTGGAAACGCATCATCACCTTTATCCTCAAGCTGTTCTTTCCATTTATACAACTGATTACGACGAATGCCTAATTCCATTGCTAGTTGAGCAGGCGATGTATCAGAGCCGGTCATCAACCTAACGGCTTCAATCTTGAATTCTTTGGTGTATGTTTTGTACGGCTTTCTTTTATCTGTCATTGGATACTCCTTAAGCGATATTGTCGCTTATTTAAAGTGTCCGTTAAACTAGGGGAGCCTCAGCCAACTTGATTTTTCGTCATTACGGCCTGCCGCGCATGCCCGCATCCAGTAGCTTGTCATATCAGGGCTACTATCCAATTGCAGTATGTGTTGTGATTGTGTAGCCGAACGGATCGCGGAAAGCGAAGTATCGACCGAATGGGCCATCCTTTGGGGGAAATACGATTTCGACCTGGTCTGCGGCGAGATCTGCATGCAGGGCATCGGCATCATCGCAGGCAAACCAAAGCGCGACACCGGCTCCAAGATGATCTTTCGCAGCTGACAGATCGGACAGGGGTTTGCGAACAGCGAAAGGCACTGGCTTGCCGTCGAATACCACAGCGCCAGGTGGTCCCTTTATGATCGGAAGGCCGAGCTTGCCGTTATAAAAATCCTTGGCGGCTTCTAGGTCATCTGCCTGAATGCCCACAAAATCGATACCGGTGAGATATGCCATACGTTTTTCTCCTAATAGATGTATAATATCAGCTACCTGACATAGTATAAGGAACCTTACATGATAAAGCAAGACAGTCTGGACAGGTCTTTGGGCTACAACCTAAAAAGAACCCAGCATCGATTACGCCGTCGGATGGACGAGGTACTAAAGGCCTGCGGCCTATCCACCGCACAAAACGCGGTGCTTGCCGCGCTGATAGCCCAACCGGACATGACAAACGCGGATCTCGCGCATGCAGCATTTATCACGCCTCAGTCCATGCAATCTGTTCTGGCCGGTCTTGAAGTGGCAGGGTATGTTGTCAGGAGGCAAGATGACCGCCACGGACGCCGTCAACTAGCCCGATTAACCCCAAGTGGTGAGGCTATGGCACTGCAAGGCCGACAGGCAACGGTGCCAATAGAGGCAGCACTTGTTAAAGCCATTTCACCTCTTTCGAAAGACGAGGCGTTGGCCCTACTTTACCGTCTCCAGAAAACTTTATATTAGTATGCAGATCGGTTCACAGTGGACTTTTAACCTGCTTGGGCTGCGGTATGGCATCAGCCGACATTCGTATATCACCTTAGAAAAAATTGGCTCAGAGTCTGACCCTTTTGGTTTTTGGTTCCTATCGCGCCACAAAATCCCAGTGATTGGCAACGTTAAATATCTAAAATGGAGAGTACATGAATAAATGGAATATTTTTTTAGTCTTAACCATCTTATTATTTCAAGGATGTAGCCTAAACCATCAAATAGTTTCAAATCACATCAAATCATTGGAAGATCAAGCAAAAGCAGGCGACATTCAATCTCAGTACGAGTTAGGCAGTGCTTATGACACAGGTATAGGAGCACCAAGAGATGGTCATGAAGCAAAAAAATGGTACATAAAAGCTGCAGAACAAGGCCATACTGAAGCACAAAATAGCTTGGGTAGCATCTATCAAGCTGAACATAGCTATCAAAGTGCGATGTCTTGGTACGAAAAAGCCGCAGAAAAAAATCATGATCTAGCAATAAATAATCTAGGTTCACTTTACGATCTTGGATTGAGTGTTGCACAAGACAGAAAAAAAGGCGTTGAGCTATATTTACGAGCTGCTACTTTAGGTTCGGCAGAGGCAATGTTTAATATGGCTAACAAATATGGTCAGGGGCATGTTGAACAAAATGGCCATATTGATAATTATAATGCATATGTTTGGTGCTTACGTGCAGGAAAATATGCAAACCCAGCAGCAATAGAACTTAACGATAAAACACGGCAATGTATAAAATTCGTCAAAACAAAGTTATCAGAAAAGCAGTTTTCTGAAGGCAAAAAAGAAGCTTTTAATTGGTCGCCGTCATCCAAATGAAAAAAACCAATATCTAACATGCTGTTCAAGTCATTCGCTCTGCTGATTGGGACGCCGCAAAAGCGCGGCGCCCCTTTTAGTAGAATTACAGTCATTACCAAGGCGCAAGCTCAAATGCTATATTCAAAGATAAAAACCTTTAAACCCTTCCCCTGCATGGCCTCTTTAAATACCTCTGGCGGCTCAATTTCAGTAATATAATGGCAATTAGAACATTCATCTGCAACCGTCTTTTTCAAAAATTCCTCATCTAAATCAGGTGAATTTAAACACAGCATCAATAGGCTGCCCGAATTCATAAATTCAGGTATGCGTCTGATTATTTTTTTATAATCGCGCCTAATATCAACACTGCCTTTTTGAAAAGATGGCGGATCGCAAATYAATAAATCATNAGGGNCCGTGTTTCTTTATTCGGCCGAATGATTTRAAGATATCGATAGCTTCAAACTTMACKYTWYKGGTATCTTGCTCGTTYAARCGGTGATTRTCYCGYCCTGTAGAGAGTGACACACGGCTCATGTCGATATTRAAYACGTGTTTTGCTCCGCCTGATAKGGCGGCGAYKGAAAARGCACAGGTGTAGGARAATAARTTCAAYACYTTGGCATTGTGTGCGTTKTGTTGCACCCACKKWCGSCCYTTTTCCATATCTAAAAAYAGCCCGGTRTTTTGAGCTCTTCCTAATGTGATTTGATATTTTAGTCCGTTTTCTTCAACTACCGTTTGAGATAGTTCATCGCCTATTAACAATTCGAAAGGGGTGTTTTTTARATGGCGATATTGAACCTGAACAGAACGACAAATAGAAATTCGTGCACATAAATCTTGGGCGAGTTGTTGCAAGTCATCTGCATCAACAGGTTTATAGAGCGTGATTAATATAACCGGAAATAACCAATCRATGRAGATATGTTCATAGCCTTGATAAGCATGGCCTCGCCCATGAAATAAGCGTTGGGCTTGCTGCGTTTCAGGCGTTAAATAAGGTGTTTTCGTCAGTGGCTTATCTGTTGTTTTATCCACGATGGCAGTTAAGAKTCATCATCTTCGATGTCTTTTTTTCGTCTGATAATGCGGCGTGCCATGCCACCATGCATGCGGCAACGCTCAGCTAATGCACCTAGACTCCACCCTTCTGGYTGCCTGATGACGACACTGTGTTTACATTTTCGTCCATTGGATAATCTGGCRCCACATTCGGGACGRTAKCGTTTYACTTTTTCCCARCCATCAAGYACTTGRCTYGCTTTACGAAGCATTTTTGCTTGTTTRGGGGTRAGTTCRCGATCAAGAATAGGTKTTTTCTTTTGATCTTCTACATGTCGCCACCAATGTCTCACYACRGGCACKGGCAAACCRAAACGCCGYGCTAGATCATCTGGCTTGCGATATCTATCTAGTTTTAATAGRTAGACTGCTGCTTTTTCAAGCCGTGCTGTTAGTTCTCTGCTTTCTTCAGGTGTCATTTAACTTTACCTGRTTRCCGKTNAAAGNTAATGATTTCRGGGATCAGATTATCAAGGTCACAATTTGCTCGTGCAATTTCACGAACAGAAATCCCCGCCTTAACCACACTGTTAGCATCACCCGTTATCAAAGGATGCCATTCAGGTAAGGGTTCGCCTTCGGCTAATAATCGATAAGCACAGCTGTTAGGTAACCAATCGAAATGTTCGGCATGCTCAACACTCAGTTGAAGGCAATCCGGCATTTTTTCCTGTCTATTTGGGTAATCTGAACAGCGGCAAGTTTGAATATCAAGCAAAGCACAGGCTGCGCGGGTGTAATAGATCGCACCACCTTCTTCATCTTCTAGCTTGTGCAAACAGCAACGTCCACAGCCATCACATAGGCTTTCCCATTCCTGATGCGTCATTTGGCTGAGTCTTTTGTGTTTCCAGAACTCGGTAGAGGTTTTTTCCTGCTCAGTCATAACTGACTACGATCACTTATCAACGTTTTATTTCACCCTTAATTGCACAGTTTCAATCTAAATATGTGCTAATTGTCGGTGAAACGGCACAAAATTGCTACCATTCTAAATTATTTTACGTATACAGCCCCTTCTTAAATTAAGATTTAAGAATAAAAATCTACTTAATTTAGTGATAGCAATTAAGGTAAAACTGTTATCGGTTTAATCCATCTATTAACACATTTAATATCTTTTCTAAGAGAGGTTCTCGTTTTTCATTTGAATGCCAAGCTACAAGAGCAGGAGCATGAAATGCTTCTGTAGCTTCAAATAAAATAGTTGCAACCTCCTCTACTGATTGTCTTTTTATAACGCCCTTCTCCATTGCTTCCTTGATCATAAAACACATTTGCGTGTTCATATTTTTTAAGTGCGTTTTAACAAAGGGCTTCATATTAGCAGCGGCAGAATCAAAGGCTTTATAAAGTTCAGGATCATCGACAACTCTTTGCAACTTACTCCTATGAAGGAATATAAACCACTGATGAATTCTTTTGATAGGAGCGACGTCAGTGAAACAAATTTTCTCTAATGACGCATCAATATCACAGAGCCAATTTTCAGAAACCTTATCAAATAATGCATCTTTATTCGAAAAATGGTTATAAAGTGCAGCATGGCTTATCCCTAAATCACGGGCAATCTCTGCCAGTCGAACTTTATTAAAGCCATCTCGTCTCATGTGGGATGCTGCCAGTTCAACTGCTTTATCTTTTATTTGTTGAGGATTTAAACCTGTTCTAGCCATAATCTGCCTTTTTTAGAGAAAGTTTATCATATTGTTATGATGTTAAACCCTAAAGGAGAACAAAAGTTACTAAATACAAATAATGTAAGTTACATATTTACAATTACGTAACTTTACTCTATAGTCTTTTATGAAAATATAAAAAACTAAAGAAAGGAAGTTAATAAATGAATAAGGATACAAATAAAAAAATCGCGTTAATTACTGGTGCTTCTAAAGGAATTGGTGCAAGCATCGCTCGCCATTTAGCAGACGATGGCTTTGCTGTTGTTATTAACTACGCCACCAGTTCAGATGCTGCTGAGAAGCTTATTGAAGAATTAATCAAAAATGGTCAAGTAGCTATTGCTGTCAAAGCAGATGTATCTCAGTCTAGTGAAGTAAAAATCATGTTTGATCTGGTTGAAAACACATTGGGTAGCATTGATGTGTTGGTCAACAATGCTGGCATTTTAAGTGTTCAACCGTTA
>NVVK01000013.1 GCA_002733335.1 Methylophaga sp. | reverse complement strand
TTCCTCTTGAGTAAATGTGCGCTTCATTCGTTTCATCAAATGCTCTCCTGCAAATCAGTATTTTAGTATAACTGTTGCGTTGTTCACTTGAATCTACAGGGGCTTTTTTTAAGTTTGCTAACCGTTGGTATTTGTAGTGGTATGGTTGTAGCTACCGTGACTCTTTTTTATGCGAATAAACTATTGCCTATGGGGAATACGTTAGATCAACGATATGATTGGGTTTTTATGGCGTACTTCGCCGTTTGGCTCGTGTGTTTGATATGGACTTTTATTAGGCGAAAAGCAAAACAAGCGGCGGTTGATTTGCTTCAACTTAGTGGTGTATTACTTCTTGGAATTCCTGTAGTGAATATGTTCACTACAGGAAATGGTTTGCTCTCTTTTGATTTGACGATACCATTGTCTACATTATTTGTGGATGCACTATCGATGCTTTTAGGTTTTACTCTCCTTTATACAATAGGAAAAATAAACTATTCAAAACGATAGGCTATGCTCGTCTCTCTGACAATTAATATTTTCATTTTTAGCATATTTAATAATTTTGCAATACGACTCAGTTAACCTTGGCTTAGTTAATACTTTTTGAGTGATATGTTCCCATGCCTAATTCTGACTTTGTTAAAAGCAATCCCTGTGACACGATTAAGCATGTGACTGAAAAAGGGCTGAAAAAGAAAGATTTAGTTCATAGTTTCAAAGAATACTATGTTCATTTTTTAGGTCGAGATGATGAAAGTCATAGCGTGCATTATGCTTATGAAGCATTAGGCATGACTATTCGTGATCGCTTGATGGAACGATGGAATGAGACACACCGAACGTATAAAGAAGCGCAAACTAAAAGGGCTTTTTATCTATCAATGGAATACTTGATGGGGCGTTCTCTGAGTAATGCAATGATAAATCTCGGCATTGTTGATACGGCGACTCGGGCCATGTATGAAGTGGGGATTGAGATTGAAGAGCTAATTGAGGGTGAACTTGATGCGGGTTTAGGTAATGGCGGATTAGGTCGGTTGGCAGCCTGTTTTATGGATAGTTGTGCCACCTTGCAGTTGCCCGTTATTGGTTATGGTTTGCGATATGAATATGGCATGTTTACACAGCTCATTGTAAATGGCCAACAAGAAGAAAAGCCCGATCACTGGCTACGCCTCAGAAATGTTTGGGAAATTAAGCGATTGGAATATGCTCACCACGTCAAATTTGGCGGGTATACCGAGATGCAAACAGATGAGAAAGGTGGTCAACGCTTTGTTTGGCTCGACACCAATGATGTTTTAGCGATACCGTATGATACGCCTATTCCCGGTTATCAAAATAACACCGTCAATACGCTTCGTTTGTGGAAATCGGTTGCAACCGAGGAGTTTAATCTTAATGAGTTTAACTCTGGGGATTATGCACAGGCAGTGGCGAAGAAGAATAGTGCTGAAAATATCACGATGGTACTCTATCCCAACGATAGCAGTGAAAATGGCAAAGCTCTTCGACTTCGTCAGCAATATTTTCTTGTTTCAGCGAGTTTGCAAGATGTTATTTCACATTGGGTTAGATTGTATGGTGAAGATTTTAGTCGGTTTGCAGAGAAAAACTGTTTTCAGCTAAACGATACTCACCCCAGTATCGCCATAGCAGAATTAATGCGGTTATTGCTCGACAATCATCACCTAAGTTGGGATGCGGCATGGGATATTACGTCGTCTTCTATGGCGTATACCAATCATACACTTTTGCCTGAAGCACTAGAGAAATGGTCACTTAGTTTATTCACYAGTTTGCTGCCGAGGCTGATGGATATTATTTTTGAAATTAACGCACGATTTTTATCACAGGTTGCGACACGGTGGCCTGGCGATAATCAAAAATTACAGGCGATGTCGCTTATTGAAGAAGGTGACGTTCCACACGTCAGGATGGCATATTTAGCGATTGTTGGTAGTTTTTCGGTGAATGGCGTTGCTGAGCTGCATTCTCAATTATTACAGCGAGAAATATTCGCCAATTTCTACGCGATGTGGCCACAAAAATTTAATAATAAAACTAATGGTGTAACTCCGAGACGGTGGCTGCTAGGTGCAAATCCAGAATTAGCGGCCTTCATTACGGAGACAATAGGCCCTGATTGGATACACGATCTGACACTGCTTAAACAGCTCATCCCATATAGTGAAGATAAAGCGTTTAGACAACGATGGAGAGATATCAAGCAGTCTGCAAAACAGCGTCTGGCAGACTATAAACACCAGCAACATGGYGTGAAAATTAATGTGRATGCTATTTTTGATGTGCAGGTGAAACGTATTCACGAATATAAACGTCAGCTACTTAAAATATTGCATGTGATTCATTTATATATTCGGATTAAGGCGGGTGATGAAACCATAGTACCTCGCTGTGTATTGATAGCAGGTAAGGCCGCACCGGGTTACCAGATCGCAAAAAACATTATCAAACTCATCAATAATGTGGCGGCAGTAATTGATAATGATAGAGAAGTGAAAGGTCGATTGAGWTTNAYTNWTTKYKACSCGANWMMYKYRYKYMAGCNMKSSWGAAGATTTGTCCGGGAGCAGATCTGTCGGAGCAAATATCAACAGCCGGTAAGGAAGCTTCAGGTACGGGCAATATGAAGATGATGATGAATGGTGCGGTTACTATTGGCACGATGGATGGTGCCAATATTGAGATATTAAAAGAAGTGGGCGAAGATAACTTTTTTTTGTTTGGTCTAACAGAAGAGCAAATTAATCATAGACGAGAGYGYTATGATCCCCTTTCAATTATTGAGCAAGATACCGATCTAAAGCAGGTGATTAAACTGCTTGAAACRGGCCACTTTAATCAGTTTGAACCCAATATTTTTGATGATCTTATACGCTCGATTAAAAGTGCTCAGGATCCCTGGATGACGGCGGCAGATTTTCGAAGTTATATTGATGTTCAAATAACGGTAGAGGAAGCGTATAGCGATCAAGAGCGGTGGACAAAAATGAGCATTATGAATGTTGCTTGCTCAGGAAAGTTTTCATCTGATCGTACTATTAATCAATACAATGAAGAGATATGGCATCTAGAACATTTGCCTGTTGAAACCAAGGTTTAAGATTAATGTGTCACGTTGATTTAAGATGATGCTTAATTCYRTTTTAGCATTCAGTGCAAAATCCTATGATCAGGATTTTCTGGCCAGAGCGGCAGAAGGGAAGATYGGGTTTGATTGTTATCACTTCCCATTAGATGTTGTTAGTGCCCCAATGGCTGCTGATTATAAGGTGGTCAGTGCCTTTGTGAATGATGACTTATCGGCGCATACTTTAGAAGTATTATCGAGAGGACACACGGAGTTAATCGCACTGCGGTGTGCAGGATATAACAATGTYGATTTAGTAGCGGCAAACAATTTGGGTATAAAGGTGGTCAATGTTCCCTCTTATTCACCTTATTCCGTAGCGGAATAYACGCTAACCTTAATGTTAGCYTTGAGTCGAAAATTGCCTAAAGCRTGTAAYCGAGTAAAAGATGGCAATTTTKCATTAAACGGTTTATTAGGRTTTGATTTTTATCAAAARACAGTAGGGATTATTGGCTGTGGAAAAATTGGCCAACTTGTYGGGGATCGGCTGAAAGCCTTTGGCTGTAATATTTTAGTTTATGACCCAGATAAAGCTCAGTTATGTGAAGAACAGGGTTTCCAATCTGTTGGTTTAAACACATTGTTTTCACAATCAGATATTATCACCTTACATTGCCCACTACTTGAAAATACACGCCATATTATTAATGTTGAAGCTATTTCGATGATGAAACAAGGTGTGATGCTCATTAATACTAGTCGAGGTGGRCTGTTAGATACAAAAGCAGTKCTAGCTTCAATTAAAAGCCATAAAATCGCTTATCTAGGAATTGAYGTCTATGAAGAAGAGGGCAGTTTATTTTTTGAAGACCATTCATCAGAGATTATTCAGGATGATGTGATACAGCGTTTAACTACTTTTCCAAACGTAATTGTAACGGGTCATCAAGGTTACTTTACTCAGGAAGCATTGCAGCATATTAGCGCGATCACTGTGGCGAATATTATGCAATTTATACGTGATGAASCGCTGTCAAATCAAGTCACGCGTTAAAATATTGTAAATCAATAATTACGTTCAATTGAGAAATCGGCTAAGGCAATAAGTGCTTGTTTATATTCTGAGTCAGGCAATATTGATAAACATGCTTTTGCTAAATCGACTTCATTTTTTGCTGCTTGGGCAGTGTAAGCAATCGCCCCTGTTTCRTTGATGATAGTAATAATGTCATTAATTTTATCGCGTTGACCTTGTTCAATGGCTTCGCGAATTACTTTAGCCTGTTGTTCGTCACCTTGACGCATAGCGTAAATTAAAGGAAGAGTGGGTTTGCCTTCGGCAAGATCATCACCAATATTYTTACCAATAACATCACTTGACTCACTGTAATCAAGTAAATCATCCACTAATTGAAATGCACTACCAAGATGCATRGCATAGTCACTCATGGCGGATTCAAGTTYTGCAGAACTKTCACTAATTACGGCACCTAATTGCCCTGCCGCTTCAAATAATTTGGCGGTTTTATGATGAATAACTTCAAGATAGCTTTCTTCGGTGGTGTCAGCATCATTGCAGTTTAATAACTGTAATACTTCACCCTCAGCRATAACATTCGTAGTATGAGATAAGATCTTCATCARCGGCATTGAATTCATTTCGACCATCATTTCAAATGAACGCGTATATAAAAAATCACCGACTAAAACACTGGCTTCGTTGCCCCATAAACTATTCGCTGTTTCACGGCCACGACGCATATCTGAATTATCGACCACGTCATCATGAAGTAATGTTGCGGTATGAATAAATTCAATAATGGTCGCAAGATTGTGGTGCCGCTCACCTTTATAGCCACAAGCACGGGCRCATAAAATAGCTAATGCGGGACGCAAGCGTTTACCGCCACTATTAATAATGTAGTGGCCAAGTTGATTGATTAGAACAACATCAGACTGTAGTCGAGATTGAATCATCGAATCTACAGCTGACATATCGTCTTCAATGAGTGAGTAAATGGATTGAATATCCACGGGCGAACCTTATAACTATAAAATTATTTGAAACACGTACTCGTTATGTATCGTTCATGRCCGACACATAACGACAGCTTATATGATGCGCTTCATTATAATGTATTCTCAGATTTTGTGAAGGTTACATCTGACTTTGTAGATAATTTGGTAAGCCAATTTTATCAATTAATCCCAACTGTTGTTCAAGCCAATAGGTATGATCCATTTCGGTATCATCGAGTAACTTAATGAGAATAGCGCGTGAGTCATAATCTTGCGCTTGTTCACAGACTAAAATAGCGGTTTTTAATGCTTTAACGACACTGTATTCAACGTCGAGATCATTTTGTAACATCTCTGGAACCGTTGTGCCGATATTGACTTTTTCCTGCTGTGAAAAATCGGGTTTAGCTTCTAGAAACAATAACCGTTCAATTAACGCATCAGCATGCTCAGTCTCTTCTTCCATTTCATGATTGAGRCGCTCATAAATTTTATTTAAGCCCCAATCTTTATACATGCGCGAATGTGCAAAATATTGATCACGGGCGGCTAATTCACCATTAAGAAGAATTTGTAACTGATCCGTTACGTTTTTATTGCCTTTCATGATTAGTCTCCTACCTGTGATTGTAGATAATTTTCAAGCCCTGTATTYTGAACYAACCACTGCTGTGTTTCTCTCCAGTCGATATAATCTTCAGTTTTTTCTAAAATGTCTTCCAGCATATCGCGCGAAATATAGTCTTTTGCATCCTCACATTGTTTCATCGTATCTTGGATGTTACTGCGCATGGCTAAGAACATATTCAAATCACACGATAAAATTTCAGGTATATTTTCACCGATTTGGAGTTTTCCGAGATCTTGCAAATTAGGTAAAGCCTCAAGAAATAGAATGCGTTCTATAAGGCTATCCGCCATTTTCATTGCATAGATCGAACATTTGTATTCATGTTCATTAAATTCACCTAGACCCCAATCTTTTGTAATGCGAGCGTGCAAAAAAAGCTGATTGATAGCTGTTAACTGATCTTTTAGGCAGGTATTGAGTGACCGAAGTACGTTCTTATCACCTTTCATAATTATTCCTTTAGGTATTTGATTGGAGTGCTGGGCTGGCTATCANTGAGTGTACTTTCAGGGAATGGCTTGCCAATTAGTGATGATGATATAAGAAGGGGAAGATAAAGTCACGATAAACATACCTATAACTTATTGATATATATGAAGATAGTAGCGAGGGTAGAGGTGCAAAGAAAAACGATGTTGCAAATGATTATCATTTGTAGTATTGTGAGCCTAGAATTATTTTTAAGGTTTAGATTTTATGTTTGTTTGCATTTGTAATGGGGTAACGGATACGCAGATACGCAGTGCTGTAGAAGAAGGCATTGTTAGCAGCTATAAATCTTTAACGAAGACGCTTGACGTAGGAACGTGCTGCGGTAAATGTAAAAGTTGTGCTAAAGATATTTTACGTGAAGCTGTTCAAGACAATAGCTATCAACAATCATTCTCGAATGGGCTCGTCCTAGCGTCATACCCAGCCTAAAATAGTTTGTTTACGCTAGCAATTGAGCGCCTTTCACCCCGTTTAAATTAGTATATACTCCCAGTTCTAAATCTAGAATTACATGATAATTTCTATGCAGTGAATCCGAATGAATGGCAACTACTCGATTCAAATGAGAATTAATATTTGATCTCTGTGCAGAAAGGCGATGAAATTGCCGGTCTTTTGTTGAATTAACAATAATAAATACATATTTTTAGGTAGCAAGTCATTACCAAATACGAATGAATGCTCCAAATTGAATATCCACAGATAAGCCTTATAACATTTGTTTGAAGAATTTATATTTTAACGGCACTGACAACACACGTGTTTCAGGACGTGCTTATTAGAATGTATTCTTATGTTTTTAGCTGAGATTAAGCTAACGGCTTGTATGAAAAATGGATAATAAAAAGCCGCAATTGGATTGCCCAATTACGGCTTTTACTAAAAGTACGGTGTTACGCTATAACATTTTTGGCTTTACGACGTAGGCCCAAAAAGCCTAGTAATGCAGGAGCAAACATAAATAATGCTGCCGGAACGGGAACAGCAGGCGTTGCTTCTGATATAAACGCGCTACCGTAGGCCTGTCCAAGGCCATGACCGCTGTAGTCACGAATAAAACTTCCAAGTCCAGTCGCTGTACTGATTGACAAAATAGAAGTTCCAGATAAACCATATAAATTCGCGCCGTCAGGACTGGCTAAMCCATAAACGTTTGTAAAGCCTGTACGACCAACATAAGTGCGTGAGCCGTCAAAAGTATTTACCTTTACAAGTGCATCACTAGGGAAATCAATTGTACTTAAAAATAATTCTCCACCCACAAAAGCTAAATCGCCAGATGAGTTGCGGGGACCCGACCCAATAGTACTAGCTAAGCCTGTGCCAGTATTTAGAGAAAATAAGGCTCCTCCTCCTGCGCCATATAATGTACCATCAGAAGCAAAAACTAAGGCGTTAAGTGACCCTCGGCCAAAGTTGCCAACCAAAGTGCTGGCCGCGGTTGTTTTGTTTATACTATAAAGGCCGMTAAAGGTAATCCCCCAGAGATTGCCACTAGCATCAAAAGCAATGTCTGTCATGGTTCTCCCCATGCGCCCTATTACATTTACGGCTCCGGTGCCAACATCAACAGTACCTAATCGCCCAGAACTATCGCCTAGCCATAAAACGGGGGCGGCATTGGCCATAGGGGTAAAGAGGATGATAGTAAATAAAGCTATATAGATTTTTTTAAACATAGTTTTTCCTTGAAAAATTCTGCAACCCAGCCATCTTCGGACATTCTTATTTACTCCAAAGACCTGAGGTTTTCCGTACATAGTTCACACCATGCTTGGCACATTAATATAAGGTGTAACTTTTYGTAAATTCACTTATGCAGTATAGTTGGGTGAGTAGGGGAAATATATAACCAGAATTGGGGGTGTTAGTTTCAGTGTATAATTCACGTAGGATCAAAATATTAGGATGTAGAATTTAATTAACATTTGATCTCTTTGCTGGAAGGGGTTAAAATTGCCGGTCTTTTGTTGGACTAACAACAATAAATACATATTTTTAGAGAGCATACGTCATATTAATAATGATGGCTGCTCCAAAGTGAAAACGAGGATTTGAAAGATGGCTCATAAGAAAGCGGGTGGTAGTACTAGAAACGGACGTGATTCGGAGTCGAAACGCCTTGGTGTAAAACGCTATGGTGGTGAAGCCGTTTTAGGTGGTAACATTCTTATCCGTCAACGTGGAACACGTGTTCACGCAGGTGTTAACGTAGGTATGGGTAAAGACCACACCTTATTTGCAAAAGCAAATGGCCGTGTTTTATTCGAAGTTAAAGGTCCTAAAAACCGCACTTTCATAAGTGTTGTTGCTGACTAAATAATGAATGTTGGCCCACTAGGGCAAACAGCTAAAAAGCCCTGTTAATACAGGGCTTTTTTGTTTCTGGGTNAAAGAAAATGAAATTTGTAGACGAAGCGAAAATAATAGTARGCGCAGGYGGTGGYGGWAATGGYTGCCTRAGTTTTCGTCGYGAAAAATATATTCCGTTTGGTGGRCCYGATGGCGGTGATGGCGGTGATGGCGGTGATCTGTATTTAATTGCAGATAAACAAGTAAACACCTTAATTGATTTTCGCTATAACCGAAATTATAAGGCYGATGGYGGCGARCATGGCAAAGGTAAGCTATGTAGCGGWGCAMRMGGYGAAGATCGCTTTGTTAAAGTKCCKATWGGYACKGAAGCTTGGGATGATGATACTGATGAGTTAATTGGTGATCTCACCGAAGAYGGTGATAAATTGCTGGTGGCAAAAGGCGGCTGGCATGGTTTRGGAAATGCCCGYTATAAATCAAGCACCAATCGTGCACCACGACAAACATCGAAGGGCACGCCTGGTGAAGAACGTCATTTACGTTTAGAAATGAAATTATTAGCTGATATTGGTTTGTTAGGYTTACCTAATGCSGGTAAATCAACYTTTATTCGCCAAGTGTCAGCTGCACAACCTAAAGTRGCTGATTATCCATTCACCACTTTATACCCAAACTTGGGTGTGGTTACGATGAAAGATGTACGTAGTTTTGTGATYGCCGATGTMCCAGGATTGGTWGAAGGTGCGGCAGACGGCGCAGGGTTAGGTATTCAATTTTTACGCCATTTAACGCGCACACGATTGTTATTGCATATGGTGGATATGGCGCCTGCAGATGTAAAACAAGATCCTGTTGAAAGTGTAAAAATCATCAATAAAGAATTAGAGCGATACAGCGATGCACTCGGTAGCCAAGACCAATGGCTAGTGTTGAATAAAATGGATTTAGTGCCTGAAGATATACGTGAAGAGTTTTGCCAAGAAGTACTCGATCGATTGAACTGGCAGGGAAAGGTCTTTAGAGTGAGCGGACAATCAGGCGAAGGCTGTGATGTGCTATGTGAAGAAATAATGGACTATCTTGATAATTTAAACGAAATAGAAGAACAAGCGAAAAAAGCAGAACAAGAAGAGGATTAAACCGTGGAAAATCCACACCAACAACTTGTTAATACGAAACGTTGGGTCATAAAAATTGGCAGCGCGTTACTTACGCGCGTGGGCGAAGGCTTAGATCTTGAGCGCATACGTTGGTTAACAGGTGAAATTGCCCTGTTGCGAGAGCAAGGTAARGAAATTGTGCTGGTGACATCAGGTTCTGTTGCGGCAGGTATGCAAGAGCTAGGTTGGACGAAACGGCCTAAGGCATTGCATCAACTGCAAGCGGCAGCGAGTGTTGGCCAAATGGGCTTAATTCAGGCTTATTCATCAGAATGTAAAAAACACGGYATTCATACCGCGCAAATTTTATTAACCCATTCAGATTTGTCTGATCGTGGGCGTTATCTTAATGCGCGCAGTGCTTTACACAGTTTGCTAGAGYTGGGTGTCCTTCCTGTTGTYAATGAAAACGATACCATTGCGACAGAAGAAATACGTTTTGGTGATAATGATACCTTGGCGGCGATGACGGCGAAYTTGATTGAAGCGGATGTATTGGTCATCTTGACCGATCAAGATGGTTTATTTGATTCTGATCCACGACAAAACCCGAATGCACGAATGATTGCGGCCTCTGCGGCGAGTAATTCGGCATTGGATGCCATGGCAGGCGAAGGCGTCGGCTCTTTAGGGCGTGGCGGCATGGCGACCAAGTTATTAGCAGCACGTCGTGCAGCACGGTCAGGTGCAGTTACTGTTATTGTTTCAGGTAAAGAGCCTGATAACTTACGGCATTTAGCGGCAGGAATRGCTGTGGGTACGTTGTTATGGCCAGATAATGAGCCGATGACAGCACGCCAACAATGGTTGCTAGGACATAATCCAAAAGGCAAGATAACGCTGGATGATGGTGCTGTGAGTGTAATTAGACAACAAGGACGGAGTGTTTTGTCTGTAGGTGTTCAAAAGGTTGAAGGTAAATTTACCCGTGGTGAACTCGTGGTATGTGCTGATATGTCAGGRAATGAAATTGCGCGTGGATTGGTGAATTATAATGCGGACGAGGCGCGACGCATTATGGGACGCGCGAGTAAAGACATTGAGTCATTATTGGGTTACCTGGATGAACCAGAATTAATCCATCGGGATAATTTAGTCATTCTTTAGGCATAAAAAAACCGGCGAAAGCCGGTTTTTTGTTTAAACAGAGATTAAATGCTTAAATTATAGTGCGCGAACAGCGTTGTTCAAGCGACTTTTGCTACGTGCAGCTGTATTTTTATGGATAATACCTTTACGAGCCATTTTGTCTAGAGCAGGAACAGCAACGTTAAAAGCGGCGGTTGCTTGTTCTTTATCACCACTTTCGATGGCTGCTTGTAATTTTTTAACCGTTGTACGCATTGCGCTACGTTGGCCTGCGTTACGTTGACGAGCGTCTTCTGCTTGACGAGCGCGTTTTTTTGCTTGTGCTGAGTTTGCCAAAATTGTGTCTCCTAAAGACCAACTAATATATAAAGAACAGAGCATTATCCTGAAAACAGGCCGGTTTGTCAAAGAAAGATCTGCTTTAAATCTAGTGGTATGATGTGGCAACTTTAATGGATGGCGGAAAGTATGAAAATTATCACGGCAAATGTCAATGGAATTCGGGCGGCAGGGCGAAAAGGTTTTTTTGATTGGGTAGCAAAACAGCAGGCTTTTGTGGTGTGTATTCAAGAAACAAAAGCGCAAATTGATCAGTTAAGCGATGAACTATATCACCCGCAAGGTTATTCAACTTTTTATCATGATGCTGAAAAGAAAGGATATAGCGGGGTCGCATTATATTGTAAGCAAAAACCCGATGATGTGATTGTGGGAATGGGGAATGAAGAATTCGACAGTGAAGGCCGCTATATTGAGGCAAAATTTGGCAACTTAAGTGTTATTTCTTTATATATGCCATCGGGATCATCGAAAGAAGAACGGCAACAACTCAAATATCGCTGTATGGATCATATGATGGCGAAGTTAGAAGAAATGAAAGCATCAGGTCGGGATTATATCGTTACCGGTGATTGGAATATTGCGCATAAAAATGAAGATATTCGTAACTGGAAAGGTAATCTAAAGAATTCAGGGTTTTTACCGCAAGAGCGTGCGTGGTTAGATACTTTGTTTGATGATGTCGGCTTTATTGATGCATTTCGCGAATTAGAGCAAGAAGAGCATCAATACACATGGTGGTCAAATCGTGGGCAGGCACGCGCCAATAATGTAGGTTGGCGGATTGATTATCATGTGTTGTCTCCTAGTCTTAAGGGTAAAGTGCTGTCGACTGAAATTTATCGGGGTGAAAGCTTCTCTGATCATGCACCATTAATTATTGATTATGACTATGAGCCACCTGCTGTATGAGTAATATGAATAGCTGGCTAGATACGATAAAAGCATTTAAGCACCCTCGGGTGATAACGATGCTATTTTTTGGTATTTCAGCAGGTATTCCGATCTTATTAATATTCTCATCACTGAGTTTATGGCTACGTGAAGCGGGTGTTGAACGTTCTGTCGTTACCTATTTTAGTTGGGCGGCACTCGGTTACTCTTTTAAATTTGTCTGGGCTCCGTTAGTAGATAAATTACCCCTGCCCTTCTTGACCGCTATGTTGGGTCGACGTCGTGCCTGGTTATTATTTTCTCAATTAATGATCATGCTCGCTATTGGCATGATGGCATTGACGAATCCAGCCAGTGTGGCACTTTCAACAATGGCAATAGGCGCGGTATTGTTAGGGTTTTCATCGGCTACACAAGATATTGTTATTGATGCCTATCGTATTGAATCGGTAGACAGTGATTTACAAGCATTGATGGCCTCAACGTATATTGCGGGCTACCGAATAGGTATGTTGATTGCGGGTGCAGGTGCGTTATTTTTAGCGAGCTATTGGGGCTCCACAATGGAATCCTATAACTATTTGGCGTGGAAATGGAGTTATCTAGCCATGGCTGGCGTTATGCTGGTGGGCATCATAACAACACTCATAATAGACGAGCCTAATCGCCAGCAGAATGATCATAGCCTAGATAATAAAAAAGACTATTTGGGCTTTTTACTTTTATTTATATTAGCGGCGGCGGGATTCATCGCTAGCTTCTATTTCAGTTCAAACTTTTCTCAAACCATTCAAGCGGCGTTAACCGGTATTGTGTCGAACAAATATTTAGCCGGATTTATTATTGAATTAATACGTTTGATTTTAGCGCTGGGCGTGGCATTTATGATTGCCAAATTTGTTATTAAATCAGGCGTTATAAATCAAAATATTGTTCAACAAACTTATGTTGTACCGGTGAAAGATTTTTTTCAGCGTTATGGCTGGTCGTTGGCTTGGCTGTTATTAGCATTAATTGGTTTATATCGAATCTCAGACATTGTATTGGGCGTGATCTCCAATGTGTTTTATCAAGATTTGGGCTTTACCAAGGTTGAAATTGCCACCGTAGTAAAAAGCTTTGGTTTGTTAATGACCATTGTTGGTGGGTTTTTAGGCGGATTGCTTGCTGTTCGTTTTGGGGTGATGCGGATCTTGTTTTTAGGTGCGGTGTTATCGGCACTGACAAATTTATTATTTATGATGCTAGCCAGTATGGGGCATGATTTGCCGATGTTATATTTAGTTATTTCAGCAGATAATTTATCAGCCGGTTTGGCCAGTGCTGCCTTTATTGCCTTTTTATCCAGTCTAACCAATATCTCATTCACCGCAGTGCAATATGCTATTTTCAGTTCATTAATGACCTTGCTACCTAAGGTATTGGGTGGCTATTCTGGCACCATGGTCGGAGTGATGGGTTATCAACAATTTTTCTTAATGACGGCTGTTATAGGGCTACCTGTGCTGGTATTAATAGCATGGGCGAGCAAACGGTTNGATCTTAATGACGTTGTCATGAAATGAAAAATATAGCCTTACTTGTCGTTGCAATGCTTGTTTGTTGGAGGCTATTCGGCTCCGATCCTGTTGTGGTGTTAGGTGACGGTGTTAAGGTTGCTGAAGCGCCCGTTCAAACAAAACCATTAAATAATGAATCCTTTGATTATAAGGATTTTCATATTACTCCCTTAGCAGATTTCAAGATTAAAGCTAAAATTTTATCGAAAACAAAATACAGATTAGGTCGAGAAGCTGATTTGTCCCCTGTCGACTTGGCTTTAGGTTGGCAAAATATGTCTGATGAAAGCGTGTTGTCAGAGATTGATATTTCGCAGTCTAGGCGATGGTATCGTTGGCATGTACAACAACTCCCCATCCCAAGAAATGAAATTGAAACGCAAAGTGCCAATATGCATATGGTGCCAGCCAATGATCAGGTTGCAGATGCAATAGCAATGGCTAAACAAGGTCAACTTATAGCAATAGAAGGATACCTTATTCGTGCTGATGCGGATGATGGCTGGCATTGGCAAAGTTCATTAACTCGAAAGGATACGGGCGCGAATGCGTGCGAGTTGATTTTTGTTCAACAATTTCAGATTTTGAATTGATAAAAACAGAGTGAGTGAGTTTAAATATTTCGGCCTAACCAGAGTAAAACAGCGGCAGAGATAAAAACGAACTGTACTACAACAAGTGAGATTAGACTGCTATCAAAGACCGGAACAATAATGCTGGCAACTAAAGCATTGGCCATCATCAATGCAGAGCTTTGTACCGCAGAAGCACTGCCTTTATTTTCAGGGAAACAGTCTAATGCCATAATGGCAAAAGTAGGCATTGCCATACCCATGCCTAAGGCATATAAAAATAACGGAAAGACAAAGCCGACGATGGATATTGGAAGAAAGTACGCTTGCAATAGATTCAAAATGGTTGCAACCATCATAATGGTTAATGCAGTAGTAATCGTTTTTTTGGCAGAATAACTATGGCTAATCTTGCTGGAAATAAAAGAGCCAATTATTAAGCCAGCGACCATTGGGGTAAATTGCATCCAATAGTCTTTTTCTGCCAATCCTAGAAAATCAAAAAGAATTGTGGGTGAACTTGCAATAAACAAAAAGAACCCTCCAAAACAGGCACCATTCGCGAGTACAAGTGCCTGAAGTCGGAAGTTACTAAGCATTTTTAGATAAACGGATAATATCGCTACAGGGTGCAGTGACTGTCGTTTATCAATCGCCAATGTTTCATGAACGAGCGTTAATATTAAGCCTATAACGACAGCACAAAATAATGCTAAGAAGTAAAAAATACTTCGCCAGCCATAAGCTTCATGTAGCCACGCTCCTAGAATAGGTGCTATTGCCGGAGCCAATGCAAAAAACATAACGACGTAAGACATGACCTGCTGGGCATGTTTAGAATCAAACATATCGCGAATCAGTGCTCTGCTTGCAACAATGCCGCCTGCAGCGGCAGCACCTTGAATGGTACGGAAGAGTAAAAAGTGATTGTAATTGTCTGCTAAGGCACAGCCCAAAGAGGCTAACAGATAGATTGACATACCACTGATAATGGCTGTTTTCCGCCCAAAGCGGTCAGTGATGGGCCCCCAAAATAAAGTGGCAACGGCAAATGCAGCCAGATAAAAGCCAAGGCTTTGCGATAATAAGGCCCGAGAGATGCCAAATTCTGCTTCAATAGCGGGAAAAGCTGGCAAGTAGGTATCAATGGCAAACGGCCCTGTCATTGACAGCAATGACATGATGGCAATTATCCAAAATCGTGATGTTTTTTGTGCAGGGTTTGACATTCAATTACTTAATTGAAGAAGGAAGAGTGTTATTTTAGCAGAACATTTTTTTGGGAACAAAAAAAGCCGTAATGATTGAGCTCATTACGGCTTTATTATTTTTAGGCTATCTTTTGATAGTTTAAGCGATCGTAGATTTTACCTTACGACGTAAACCCATAAAACCAATGAGCGCTGGAGCAAATAAGAACACAGCAGCAGGAACTGGAATTGAGCTAAGTGTTGGGCCATTGGCATCGGTTAACATGATGTTATCAAAAAATGCATCGCCCGCAATGCCAGCTGAGCCACTCCAGTCTTCAAGCATCAGATGAATGGCATTTAGAGGAGATGAAAATGTGATAGAGACATGTTCCCATTCGCCTGTATCAGGAAGTAGGTCAGCATAAGGTGATGTCGTACCACCTAGCCATCTTTGTGATGCTGCAGTTGTATTGGCGCTTATTCCAATAAAACCACCACAATTTAGGGTGCCACAGGTTCCTAAGTAGTCAAATGACAAAATAAATGAACCGCCCGTGGTGCTGGTGAATGCATTTGAACTAARTAAATCACCGCCACCTCGGAGTGCTGTGAAGTTTAATACTTGGTTACCACTATTGAGCGGGTCGGCAACAGTCTGAGCATTAAAGCCTTGATAAGCATCACTCCACTGACCTAACCCGGATTCAAAATCTTCAAAAAAAAGTGTACTTGCATTGGAAATGCTAGTGCTTGCTAATAAAAGAACAGCGAAAAGTGCCTTCATATCAATCTTCCTTAAAATATAACTGAAATTACACATACTATTATAAGAACTTTGCAGAACATAAACATTGTACCTAAGTACTATAACTGCCTATATTTACTAGGAAAATTGAGACGTCCCTCACAAAATAGAGAATAAATAGTAGTTAAAAACGCTTAGAGTTACCACGCATATGATCTGTCCTTGCTAGGTTTTGGATGGTCAGATCACTGCCTCATAGTTGATTTGCCCCGAATCACCTAATTTCTCATACGCTTAATTCAATGCCTGTCAGATCGGGGTAAAACCAAACTTTTCTCTGCACCATTTTAACTTATGGCTATTTTTACGCACGTTTATGGTGCGTAAAATCCAATGTCTATTTTAATAAACCCGCTATATTTAAGGGGGTTATTGTTCCACAGTTGATTTCTGGGCGAATAATTCAATTTAATCTATTTAGGCATGTTAAATGCTTAGGTCTATCAATAAGTTATAAACATGGTCACGATCAAGTTATATTTCCCATTAAATTAAAATAAGGCGATAAGTTGAAACAAAATGAGTCATTTATAAACTCATCTCCACATGATGAACCGATGCGTGTTTTTAAAAGTCGTCGTGATTACAACACTTGGGTTAGCAATGAGACTATAGAAGACTATGCACTTCGATTTACGCCCCATTCATTTAGAAAATGGACTATTTTCAGGGTATCAAATACCGCTTTAGGCGCGATTTCATTTTTAGTATTGGAAATGATTGGTGGCACGCTGGCAGTAAATTATGGCTTTGTAAATGCATTTTGGGCGATAATTGCGATCAGTTTAATCATCTTTTTAACTAGCTTACCGATTAGCTTCTATGCTGCAAAATATGGCTTGGATATGGACCTTCTTACGCGTGGTGCAGGTTTTGGCTATATCGGTTCAACTATCTCATCATTCATTTATGCAATATTTACGTTTATTTTATTTGCCTTAGAAGCTGTAATTATGGCGTATGCCCTGCAGATGTATTTAGGTTTACCCATCTACATTTGGTATCTAATTTCAGCTTTTGTGGTGATTCCAGTAGTTACTCACGGTGTGACCTTAATTAGTAAGTTTCAGATGATTACGCAACCATTGTGGCTATTTTTAATGGCGTTGCCTTTTGTATTTATAGTAATGAAAGAACCTGAAGTTATTACGGGATTGATGAGTTTTGCAGGTGAATCAGGTTATGACAGCAGTTTTAATATTTACATGTTTGCAACAGCCGTGGGTATTGGCATGGCTTTAATACCGCAAGTAGGCGAGCAGGTTGATTTTCTTCGATTTATGCCCGAGAAGACAGCTGAAAATAGAGTTAACTGGAATTTAGGTGTTTTCTTAGCCGGGCCAGGCTGGATATTTATGGGCATGTTTAAAATGTTTGCTGGTATGTTGCTAGCCTATCTGGCATTGGCGGCTAATAAGTCCTTGGAAGAGGCAGTTAACCCTACTCATATGTACCAAGTAGGTTTTAGCTATGTCTTTTCTAATCCCGAAATAATATTAGCTGTCACTGTTTTTTTTGTGGTGCTATCTCAAATAAAAATCAATATCACCAATGCCTATGCAGGTTCTTTGGCGTGGTCAAATTTCTTTGCTAGGCTCACTCATAGTCATCCGGGACGGGTTGTCTGGTTAGTGTTTAATGTAGTGATAGCTATGATGCTAATGCTATTAGATGTCTTTCAGGCGCTTGAACAAGTCTTAGGCCTATATTCCAATATTGCTATTGCTTGGATAACGGCAGTAGTGGCTGATTTAGTTATCAACAAGCCATTGGGTTTAAGCCCGAAGGGAATTGAATTTCGTCGTGCTTATTTATACGATATTAACCCCGTTGGCGTTGGGTCAATGGTTCTCGCATCTTTATTTTCCGTGTTGGCGTTTATTGGTGTGTTTGGGCTCGAAGCTCAGGCCTCTTCGTCATTTATTGCTATGGCCATCGCTTTTATTAGTTCGCCTGTTATCGCTTGGTTGACGAAAGGTAAATATTATCTGGCAAGACAACCGTTCAAATTTGATCCCAGTAAAAAAACGGAAATATGTAGTATCTGTGAGCGTGAATATGAAATTAATGATATCGCTCATTGCCCTGCCTATCAGGGATCAATTTGTTCTTTGTGTTGCTGTCTTGATGTCCGTTGTGATGATGCCTGTAAACCTCATGCTAGATTAAGCGAGCAGTGGCAGGCTGCTATGATGAAGTTATTGCCTAAATCATTATGGTCATATATTGATAGTGGAACCGGACATTATCTGTTTTTGATGATGCTAACATTGTTAATGCTAGCATCAATCTTTGGTCTAATTTATCTACATGTTGAGCTGACGATTACTGACAATGTTACTTATGTCTTAGCTGAACTTAAAGTTGGATTTATAAAGGCATTTTCAGCGTTAGTACTGGTGAGTGGCATTATTGTCTGGTGGGTGATTTTGACCTCCAAAAGTCGTAAAATTGCTCAGCAAGAGTCAAATTATCAAACTAGTTTGTTACAGCGGGAAATTGTTCTGCATGACCAGACTGATAAAGAGCTGCAACAAGCCCGTTTAGTTGCCGAGCAAGCAAATCAGGCCAAAAGTCGATATATCACCGGCATTAGCCATGAATTACGGACACCGCTTAATAGTATCTTAGGCTATGCTCAGTTGCTTGATAATAATGCCTCTGATGAAGACAAAAATCGACATGCCGTTAAAGTAATTCTTAAAAGTGGTGACCATTTACTTTCATTAATTGAAGGCACTCTAGATATTGCACGGATAGAAAATGGTCAATTAAAGTTTGATGTGAAACCACTAAGGCTGCCTGAATACATTCAACATATTATTAGTATGTTTGAGCTTCAGGCGGTAAATAAGGGGTTGAAACTTAACTGTGATATAAGCCCAGATATTCCACGTGTAGTTCGCGCTGATCAGAAACGCCTAAGTCAGATATTGCTCAATATTATTGGCAATGCAGTCAAATATACTCAGGCAGGTTCTATCAATTTACGTTTTAACTATGCACGTGAATTTTTATCCATGGAAGTGGAAGACACCGGGCCAGGAATCAAATCATCTGAATTGGAGGTGATTTTTGAATCTTTTGTTCGTGGCACTGAATCTAAAGGTGTAGGCGGTACTGGTCTAGGTTTGACGATTAGTAAGTTACTCACTGAATTGATGGGCGGCGAGCTTAATGTAGAAAGCCAAATAGGCATTGGGACACTGTTTAAAGTACGGTTATTCTTGCCAACCGTCATCATTGAAGAAAGCTTATCGGCATTTACGCTGAAAATGCCGATCGGCTATAAAGGTTCAAAACRAAAAATACTTGTGGTTGATAATGAGCCGGTGGATAGAGAGCTATTGTTCAACATTCTTGAGCCTTTAGGGTTTGAAGTCAAAGAGGCCGCTTCGGGAGCAGAATGTTTGCAACTCTATCCAGTGTTTCAACCTGACATTATTTTTATGGATCTGGCAATGCCTGAGATGGATGGGAGGGAAACCATTAATTTGATTAGAAATATTCATCGATCAGAGGTGATAATAGGGATTGTCTCAGCAAACGCATTTGATATAAACCTTGAAAATTCATCYGGTGTTTCAGATAAAGATTTTATTTTGAAACCAGTGAATTTGTTGGATCTTATAAACTGGATCGGTGAACGCTTGAATCTTGAGTGGATTGAACCTGAAATACCCATTTCATCTTTATCCCATGATTATGCCTTACCTCCTAACAAAGTACTTAATCAATTTTTGGACATGATTGATATGGGATATGTAATAGGTCTGCGTAAATTGATTGCTGAATTAGATGAGCAAGATGCCAACTATGAACATTTTATACGTGATATACGTAGACTATCAGATAATTTTGAACTGGATAGCATGAAAATATTTCTTAAAAAGAAACTTTCCGATGTTTGATCATCAACAAGGTGCCGTGGTGCTCATCGTTGATGATATACCGGATACGCTTGCATTTTTACATGATTCTTTAGTGGAGTCGGGCTACACAGTGTTGATTGCAAATAATGGTAAGAAGGCATTGGAGATTAGTCAAAAAGTCATACCAGACATTATTCTACTTGATGCATTAATGCCTGAAATGGATGGGTTTGAAGTTTGTCGTAACTTAAAAAATAACTTGGTTACACGCCATATTCCCGTTATTTTTATGACTGGCCTGACCGAGTCGGAACATGTCGTCGCAGGGTTTTCATCGGGCGGTATTGATTATGTTACTAAACCTTTCAGCCCGATTGAAGTGATTGCTCGACTGAATACGCATCTCAATAATTCGCGTGTATTGAGTCAAACACAAGGAGCACTTGATGCATTTGGTCAGGCTGCTATTGCCATTGTCCCCAAAACGGGGAAAATCATTTGGCAAACGCCTTTAGCTAGAGTGCATATTGCTAAATATATGAACAGTGCTGCCCAGCCTAATTCTGGCATGCCAGATGTATTTCATGATTGGGTTGTTCAGTTGCATCTTGGCGGAGAMAGGATGCTTAGACCGCTTATTATTCAATCTCCTACTGGAAGGCTTATTTTTAATTATGCCGACATCCATAATGATGAACAATGGCTAATAATATTACGGGAAGAATCTGAAATAGCTCAGATCGAAGCGCTCAAAGCTATTTTCAATTTAACTAACCGTGAGTCTGAGGTTTTGCACTGGATAATGTTAGGAAAAACAGATAAAAGTATTAGCGAAATCCTTGGGATCAGCCCAAGAACAATCAATAAACATACTGAACATATCTTCGTTAAACTTGGGGTTGAAACGAGAACAGCCGCAGCGTCTCAGGCCTCAACTAAATTACATTCTATAAGAGGGTGAGCCAAGTCTAATGAGTCGTAAAACTACTGTTTTAAAGCAAACCAGCCTTGACTACTCATGCAGYTTAYTAATCCTCTGGTGACCAAACTCAWATTATTCTGAGTCTGATGTCYCTCGCCTAATTCAGCGACGCATTTTTCACTATCAGTGATTAGTAYATTGGGTGCAGCCCCTATTTTCCACCAGGACCCGACGGCGATGAGTTCCAGAGGATCCGGGGCTTTTTCTGTGGTTACTTTTTTGTCAGAGATCGCTTGAACGGTTGTTATATCCGCCGTAGCTTCAGCAAAGAGGGGTTTATCGACGCTCACCACTAACCAGCCACTTTTAGCTAGACATGATTCAATRTCGGATTCTTTCTTATATTCTGTTGAGCAATGAATTTTATCTTGCTGAAAATCTGTAGCACTTGCACCACGTTTATAACTTAACTCGCCACAACTACTTAAGGCTAAAAGCATAGTGCTCGTTAATAATATCGTAGTCATTTTTTGCTTATTAATGTTCATTTAAATATCTCTTAAGTTTAACGTTTCAAGTTAAGCCTACCCCAAATYACTTCAATCGTTTCTACGCAATTTGACGTATTTAAGATTGAAAGACATCTCTCTATGATGGTTTCTGAAGTTCAATTTCGACGAGCAACGGTGCTAGTCAATGAGCTATTTAAATGTCGAATAATTCTCTCAGGGGTAGCACATGAAAATCAAAAATAGAAGCTTGGCAATCGCAATTGCTTTAGCGAGTGCAACAAGCATGACACCAGTAGTATCTTATGCTGCTGGTACGATTACATTTGGTGAAGATAAATATATCAGTGTCGGTTTTGGTATGCGAGGCAGTTACAGCAGTGTTGAAGATGCAGCAAATGATGGTGGGAACTCAAATGATTTTGCTTTAGACAGTGCTCGTTTATATGTGTCTGGTGGTCTAAATAAGTATATAAAAGGTATGTTTAATACTGAAAAGTCAGGTGGTAATGACACTTTTCAAGTAATCGATGCTGTAGGTATTTTTCAGGTTACTCCTGACTTTGCTGTCTGGGCTGGTCGCTTCTTATCTCCAAGTAGTCGTGCCAATATGGCCGGACCTTATTACACCTCCGGCGATGGTTACTGGCAGAACATAGTTGCACGCTACGGTTGGAATGGAGGAACCATTGGTCGTGATGATGGTGTAGCTATTGTGGCAACAGCCATGGACCAACGTCTTGCCTATTCATTTGGTGCCTTTGAAGCAGATAAAATATTTTTATTTAGCGGTCTTGCTAACGAATCAACATCAAACTCAGACCAAAGCGATGAGCTTATGTACGCAGGTCGTTTGCAATATAGCTTCTGGGATAAAGAGCCTGGTTATTACGGCACAGGTAACTATTTAGGCGCTAAAGATATTTTCACTATTGGTGTAGCTGCTCGTTATAAAGGTGATGGCTCAGCATCAACAACAGATGTGGGTGATTATAGTCAGTGGCTTGTTGATCTATTAATTGAGAAAAAATTAACCGCAGGTACRGTTTCTTTTGAAGCTGCATATTATGACTATGATACAGACGATGTTTTCACCAGTGAACAAGGTGAAGCCTTTGCCTTAGGTGCAGGCTTCATATTCAACGAAAAAGTGGGTTGGGGTCAATTCATGCCTATCGTCCATTATCAAAGTTTCGATGCTGACAATGGCGTTAAAACTAAGCGAACAGACTTTGGTGTTAACTACATCATTGATGGATACAACGCCCAAATATCTGCGGTTTACCGCTCTTTAGAAATTACAGATAAAGCAGACGAAGATACCTTTACTGTAGGTCTACAGCTTCAATTTTAACCCTTAGCTTAAATTAACATCTTCATAAAGAGGAGAGAGAAATGAAAACGCTGATAAAGCTTGATTTAGATAAAAAACCATGGGAACAAGACGGTCAGATACATAACCGTTGGCATCCAGATTTACCGATGATATCAATGGTTAAACCTGGAGATGAATTTCGGGTTGAATGTATGGATTGGACCGGTGGTCAAATTGGTAATAACGATAGTGCTAATGACGTTCGTGATGTTGACCTAGATCAGGTTCATTATTTGAGCGGACCTATTGGAGTCGAAGGAGCGGAGCCGGGTGACTTGATGGTGGTTGATATCTTAGAAATTGGCACTTTCGAAGATTCACAATGGGGTTTTAACGGATTATTTTCTAAAGAAAATGGCGGTGGGTTTTTAACTGATCATTTCCCTGAAGCAGCTAAATCTATTTGGGATTTTCATGGTATTTACACGACATCACGTCATGTACCTAACGTAAGATTTGCTGGGATTATGCATCCTGGCTTAATTGGTTGTTTGCCCTCTAGAGAGATCTTAGATGAGTGGAATAAACGTGAAGGTGATTTGATTGCAACGGATCCTGAACGTGTGCCGCCACTAGCATGYCCTCCTACAGATAACGCCGCTGTTATGGGACGAATGAAGGGTGATGCTGCGGCKRATGCTGCAAAAGAAGGAGCCCGTACAGTGCCACCGCGTGAGCATGGCGGTAACTGTGATATCAAAAACTTAACAAAGGGTTCTAAGATTTATTTCCCTGTGTACGTTAAGGATGGCGGCTTATCAATGGGTGACCTTCAYTTTTCTCAAGGTGATGGTGAAATCACATTTTGTGGTGCGATCGAAATGGCAGGTTACTTAGATATTAAAGTGACTCTGATTAAAGATGGCGTTAAAAAATATGGCGTTAAAAACCCATTATTCCAACCAAGCCCACTAACGCCAACATACCGTGACTTTATGATTTTTGAAGGTATTTCAGTTGATGAGCAAGGTAAGCAACATTATTTAGATGTGAATGTGGCCTACAGACAAGCCTGTCTGAATGCCATTGAGTATCTGAAGAAGTTTGGTTATACGGGMCAGCAAGCCGTATCGATACTRGGTACTGCACCTGTAGAAGGTCATATCAGCGGAGTGGTTGATGTCCCGAATGCCTGTGCAACCTTATGGATCCCAACGGAAATATTTGATTTTGATATYAGACCAAATGCCGAGGGGCCACTAAAACTAGTGAAACCGGGAACCGATATGGTTAAGGCATCGTAAATAGGAGGTTTGACTATGCCGCTCTATGACTATAAATGCGAATTATGCGGGACGTTTAGCATGCTTCGAAAAATGAGTGAATACAGTAAGCCAGCTTATTGTGATTCGTGTGGTGAATTGTCTCCACGGATTATTTCAGCTCCAAACCTAGCGTTAGTGAGTAAGGCGACACGTGTTGCCCATGAACGTAATGAAAAGGCTGCACATGAGCCAAGACAAATTCGACGTTCTAGTTGCGGCTGTTCAGGTTCTCATACCTGTAAACCAAAAAATAAAGAAACCTCTAATTCAATGAATAAAGGAAATGGCCTATTGATGCAAACGAAGAAAACGGCAAGACCTTGGATGCTGGGACATTAAGTATCAACGCGTAGTAAAACTRTATTAAAAATTATATCAATCAGGAGATATAGGATGAGTAAATTTAACCGAAGAAAGTTTTTAGGTAAAACGAGGGCATTGTTTGGTGCAATGGTAGCTGCAGGWTTTATTTCAACGACTGCWATGGCTGCAGAAGCAACGACTACAGGCCAAGCTGTTACTGATACAACGGTTACAGTGGGTATTTTACATTCATTAACCGGCACCATGGCCATTAGTGAAACCGGYGCACAAGAAGCTGAAAAGCTAGCGATTAAGCAGATTAATGAGTCTGGCGGTATTTTAGGTCGCCAAATTCAAATTATTCAAGAAGATGGTGCTAGTGAYTGGCCAACCTTTGCAGAGAAGTCTCGAAAATTATTAGTTCAAGATAAAGTGGCAGCRGTATTTGGTTGYTGGACTTCGGCATCACGTAAAGCAGTATTACCTGTATTTGAACAAGAAAACGGCTTACTTTATTATCCGACATTTTATGAAGGTCTTGAGCAATCACATAATGTTATCTACACAGGTCAGGAAGCAACRCAACAGATYCTTGCAGGCTTAGATTGGGTGACCAAAGAAAAAGGAGCGAAAACATTCTATTTGATTGGTTCTGATTATATTTGGCCTCGAACATCAATGAAAATTGCGCGTAAACATATTGAAAATGTCTTAGGCGGTAAGGTGGTTGGTGAAGATTACAAGCCATTAGGCGAYACGCAGTTTGGTTCAACCATTAACAAAATTCGCCTTAAAAAGCCGGATGTTATTTATGCTGCGGTAGTAGGGGGTAGTAATGTCGCTTGGTTTAAACAATTGAAAGCCGCGGGCATTACGGGTGATAAACAAATCTTGCTGACATTATCGGTAACAGAGGATGAAGTATTAGGTATTGGTGGTGAGAACCTTGAAGGCTTCTACTCGGTAATGAAGTATTTTCAAAGCCTAGATAATCCTAATAACGTTGCATTTGTTAAAGAGTTTAAAGAAATGTGGGGCGAGGACAGTGTGATTGGCGATGTAACTCAAGCGGCTTATTTAGGCCCATGGTTATGGAAAGCAGCAGTAGAGAAAGCAGGTAGCTTTGATGTCGATAAAGTGGTGGCAGTTTCTGAAACGGCTGGCATTGAATTGAAAATGGCGCCAGAAGGCTATGTGAAATTGCATGCTAATCACCATTTATGGAGCAAAACACGCGTAGGCCAATGGGGTAAAGATGGTCAAGCGACCGTTGTTTTTGAGTCTGACTTAATCGAGCCTAATCCATTCCCTAAAGGTTACCAATAGGACAGAACGAGTTCAATAACTTTAATGTTGAAACAGGTTGGTTGTGATGACCAACCTGTTATTAAGTACAAGATAGTGAGTGAGAAATTAATGTTTTCGTTAGAAACTTTATTACGGAGTATGCGTTATGGGTGAGTATTCAATACAAGAGTTAACGTCAATTCTTGCCATGCAAGGTTTTGCTGGCTTGAGTCTGTTTAGCGTACTGTTACTGATGGCACTCGGTTTGGCGATTATTTTTGGACAAATGGGTGTGATTAATATGGCCCACGGTGAGTTTATGGCCGTTGGAGCTTACACCACATATCTTTTATCCGTTATCAGTGAAACGTATTTCCCTGAGTTTATTCAGTACTATTTTATCTTTGCCATTATCGCCTCCTTTATTGTTGCAGGGATCCTTGGCTATCTAACTGAGTTTATTCTTATAAGGCATTTATATAAAAGACCACTTGATACGCTGTTAGCGACATGGGGTTTAAGTTTAATTATGCAGCAAACTTTTCGTTCACTATTTGGTGCGCGTGAAGTAAGYCCAACACTTCCTGATTGGTTAATGGGATCGTATCAGCCTACGGAGTCAATCTATATTCCCATTAATGGCATGTTTGTTTTAGGTTTAACCACGGTAGTAACGGTAGTGGTTTACATCTTGATGTATAAATCTAAATGGGGTTTAGCTGTCCGGGCCACCACGCAAAACAGAGTGATGAGTGGTGCGGTAGGGATTAACACCAAAAAAATAGACCGATTAACCTTTGCGTTAGGCTGCGGTATCGCTGGCATAGCAGGTGCTGCTTTTACCACCATTGCATCAACGGGTCCTACATCAGGATCACTTTATAYTGTTGATACCTTCATGGTGGTTATTTTTGGTGGAGCCGCTAGCTTGTTTGGCACGATTGCCTCCGCCTTTACCATCGCTCAAGCCCAGTCAATTCTCGAGTTCTTTATCAGTGGATCAATGGCTAAAGTCTTCACTTTATTGACTTTGGTGATTATTTTAATGATGCGTCCTGAGGGCCTATTTTCAATTAAAGTCCGTAAATAAGCGAATAAGGAGAACAACATGAATTTTATCTATGAACGTTTTTTAGGGGGTAAAAACGGTGCGATAGGCATGATTATTCTTGCCGTGCTTATTTTAGTGATTTTACCTTTGTCACTCGACTTGTTCCGATTGAATATGGTTGGCAAATACCTAACTTACGCATTTGTAGCGGTGAGTTTGGTTTTATTATGGGGATATGGTGGGATTTTAAGTTTAGGACAGGGCATCTTCTTTGGGCTAGGTGGTTATTGCATGGCCATGTTTTTGAAGATTGAAGCCTCTGATCCTATTAGTACTAAAATACAATCAACACCAGGGATTCCTGATTTTATGGATTGGAATCAGTTAACCGAGCTCCCCTGGTTTTGGCTGCCATTCAATAGCTTTACTTTTACTTTGTTTGCGGTGATTGCTGTACCGACAATCTTTGCATTTATTATTGGCTACTCAATGTTTAAACGCCGTGTTGGCGGGGTTTATTTTGCCATTATTACCCAAGTTATCGCTGTCATTATGACGGTGTTGATTGTTGGCCAACAAGGCTATACCGGTGGGATTAATGGCATAACCGATTTAAAAACGATACATGGCTGGGATATTCGTACTGACTCGGCTAAATATATCCTTTACTTCATTAATGCGATGTTGTTATTTGGGGTGATTTTCATTAGCCGATTTATTCTGACCAGTAAGTTTGGCCGTTTGTTGTTAGCCATGCGAGATAAAGAAGACAGGGTGAGGTTTTCAGGTTATGACGTGGCTAATTTTAAAATATTTATCTTTTGCATCTCTGCGGCGATAGCAGCCATCGGTGGGGCCATGTTTACACTACAAGTTGGTTTCATGTCACCTTCATTTGTCGGTATTGTGCCTTCGATTGAAATGATAATTTTTGCAGCAGTAGGTGGGCGAATGTCATTAATTGGTGTGGTTTACGGCACATTGCTTGTGAATTATAGCAAGACGGTCTTTTCAGAAACATTTCCTGAAATGTGGTTGTTTTTAATGGGCGGATTATTTATTGCGGTGGTGATGTTCTTTCCTAATGGACTTGCTGGTATCTGGGATAAATACGGCAAAAGCCAATTCAGCCGTATTAGTCAAATGAACTTTATAAGTTTGGCKRRMNCWTSGWYWAASASKMKGARSRNCTMGNCSCTRKNAARGAMWRYWRRYRAAYNNCYGCMAWKTYCGWCKKNTAMRWTYRASSMRYATATGTCATGAGCAGTAATACTGATTTCGCACTCGCTATTGAAGACCTAACCGTTTCATTTGATGGTTTTAAGGCGGTAGACAACTTGAGTCTTTATGTCGATAAAGATGAATTAAGGGTGGTGATTGGTCCAAATGGTGCCGGTAAAACGACACTTCTTGACCTGATTTGTGGAAAAACAAAATCGACATCAGGCAGTATTAAATTTAAAAACAAAGAGCTTTCGATGCTTTCTGAACATCAAATTGTTCATGCTGGTGTCGGACGCAAGTTTCAAACGCCATCGATTTATGAAAACCTTTCTGTATACGATAACCTCGAAGTGTCATATCCAAAAGGGCGCAGTGTTTTTGGGGCTTTAACCTTTAAGCGAACCCCTGAAGTTGATGCACGTATTAATGAAGTAGCGAATGAAATATTTCTCGGTGACTTACTCAGTATGGAGGCTGCCTTGCTCAGTCATGGTCAGAAACAGTGGTTAGAAATAGGTATGCTGTTGATTCAAGATCCTGAATTACTGATGCTGGACGAACCTGTTGCAGGTATGAGTGTGAAAGAACGTGAGCAAACAGCAGAATTATTGAATCGCATTAGTAAGGGGCGTTCAGTTCTCGTAATCGAACATGATATGGAGTTTGTAGCTCGGATCGCCCATAAGGTAACAGTACTTCATCAAGGAAAAATTTTGGCTGAAGGTGATATGAAAACGATCCAAAATAACCCTGATGTTATTGAAGTCTATCTGGGACACTAAGTTAAGAGGTATTAATTATGCTTGAAGTATCCGATTTGCATGTGAGCTATGGGCAAAGTGAAGTGATTCACGGCATTAGCTTTGAGGTTAAAAAGAATGAAACCTTGGCCATTATGGGCCGAAATGGTATGGGGAAAACGACCCTTTTTAAATCATTAATTGGTATTTTAGAAGCGGGGAAAGGTAGCATTATAATGGATGGCCAAGACGTGACTAAGAATGAAAGTCATCAACGTGTTGCCAGCGGAATAGCTTACGTACCACAGGGAAGAATGATTTTTCCAATGCTGAGTGTTCAGGAGAATATTGAAACAGGCATGCAGGTCTCTGGTCTTAAAGAAGTACCAGCAGATATTTATGCTTTGTTTCCGGTCTTATTCGATATGCGTCATCGTAAAGGCGGAAATTTATCAGGTGGACAGCAACAACAGTTAGCTATCGCTCGTGCATTAGTCACTAATCCGAAAGTACTGTTACTCGATGAGCCAACAGAAGGTATTCAACCTTCAATCATTAAAGATATTGCTGGAATTCTTAATGAAATAAAGAAAGAGAGAGAGATAACCATCATTGTATCTGAACAAGTATTGAGTTTCACTTTAGCGATTGCTGATCGATTGATTGTTATTGATTCAGGAAAGTTTATCCATGAAGATCTTAGAAAAGATGTTGATGTTGATAAAATTAGTAAGTATCTGTCTGTGTAAATATTGAAGATGATGAACTCCAATGGTTTTCTTAGCATGGAATCAGTTGATGATTTTCCGAAAGTGACTCAGTCGGGCTGGGAAGCGCAACTTGATTTAACATTCACTGCTCGAACTGATAAAACAGTATTGTCAGCACGTCAGCAAAGGGGCCCATTAGCTGTTCAGCGTGCATTTTATCCAGAAGGTGATGTCTGTCATATCTATATAYTACACCCACCTGGAGGCGTTGTCGGGGGTGACCGCTTATGTATTAATTCCCATGTCGAGCAATATGCCAACACGCTATTAACCACACCTGGAGCAACTAAGCTTTACAAAAGCCAAGGTTATGTAGCATATCAACAGCAAAATTTAACTGTGGACAAAGGTGCATCACTAGAATGGTTACCTCAGGAAAATATCTATTTTCCAGGTGCAAAAGCACATATGCGTACCCATATTGATCTAACGTCATCATCACGMTTTATCGGCTGGGAAACACATTGTTTCGGCCTGCCAGTCAATCAACAAAAATTTACCGAAGGTGTGTTGCAATTAGATTTTATGCTTACACGTGATAATCGCCCGATCGTAATAGAAAAAATGAAGGTYGAGGCTGACAGATTAAATGCACCAACCGGCTTGCGTGATAATTCGGTCATGGCTATGTTTGTAGCGGCACCTGCAGATAATTCTATGTTGGAGTTRGTGCGAACATTATTGACCGATAATACGAAAGTACTGATTGCCGCCACATTAATTGAAGATTGTTTATTAGTACGTTATTTAGGCGGCTCTACCGAACAGTGTAGAAAGCTATTCACTCAAATATGGATGGCATTACGRCCGATRATACTCAATCGTAAAGCCTGTCCGCCACGCATATGGGCTACTTAGTAGGATTAATTATGAATTTGACCCCAAGAGAAAAAGATAAATTACTCATATTCACTGCTGGATTACTTGCCGAACGACGTAAGGCACGWGGYGTAAAGCTTAATCACCCCGAGGCTATTGCCTATATCAGTGCTGCGATATTAGAAGGTGCACGTGACGGAATGAGTGTATCTAAACTGATGAATTATGGCCGTACATTATTAACGCGTACTGATGTGATGTCAGGCATTGCTGAAATGATTAACGATGTGCAAGTTGAAGCCACATTTCCAGATGGAACTAAACTTGTYACCGTTCATGATCCCATTGTATAAGTTGGCATCTAAGGAGTATYGAGTATGATTCCTGGAGAAATTCGTGTTGCAGAAGGTGAGATAACCTTAAACGAAGGTAGAGMAACGACTATAGTCAATGTTGCTAATACAGGTGATAGACCCATACAGGTGGGATCGCATTATCATTTTTTTGAAACGAACCCTGCACTCACTTTTGATCGAGATAAAAGTTATGGTTTTCGTCTTAATATAGCAGCAGGAACGGCTGTGCGTTTTGAACCCGGACAAACACGTGAAATCGAGCTTGTCGCCTTTGCCGGTGACCGAAAAGTATTTGGTTTTAATGCGCAGGTGATGGGTTCTCTGGATAAGCAACAATGACCACAATTAGCCGTCAAGCGTATATGGAAATGTATGGTCCAACGACAGGGGATTCTGTTCGTCTTGGTGATACCGAGCTTTGGATTAAAGTAGAGGATGACCGTACTATTTATGGTGACGAAGTTAAATTCGGTGGAGGCAAAGTTATTCGTGACGGTATGGGGCAATGTCAACGCGTTGATGCGGAAGTGGTCGATGTGATTATCACCAATGCTTTAATTATGGACCATTGGGGCATCATTAAAGCAGATGTTGGTATTAAACATGGCCGTATTGTCGGTATYGGTAAAGCCGGCAACCCTGACGTGCAACCTGGTGTTGATATAGTAGTGGGACCAGGTACAGAAGTGATTGCCGGTGAAGGCCAGATCTTAACAGCAGGCGGAATCGATTCTCACGTTCACTTTATCTGCCCACAACAAGTTGAAGAAGCACTAATGTCAGGTATCACTACGATGTTAGGGGGAGGGACAGGCCCTGCAACGGGCACGAAGGCCACTACCTGTACGCCAGGTATATGGAATATCCATCGTATGTTGGAAGCAGCAGATGAATTACCGATGAATATCGGTTATTTAGGTAAAGGTAATGCCAGTGCTGAAGAGCCATTAATAGAACAAGTGAGAGCAGGGGCAATWGGYCTYAAATTGCATGAAGATTGGGGGACAACACCAGCTTCAATTGATACGTGTTTAACAGTAGCTGAAAAAATGGATGTGCAAGTAGCGATTCATACCGATACATTGAATGAATCAGGGTTTGTGGAGCACACCTTAGAGGCAATGAAAGGCCGCACTATTCATACCTATCATACAGAAGGTGCCGGTGGCGGTCATGCDCCTGAYATTATCAAAGCHTGTGGTGAATCCTTTGTATTGCCATCTTCAACAAATCCAACACGACCTTATACRGTCAATACGGTGGATGAGCATTTAGATATGTTGATGGTTTGTCATCACTTAGATCCCAGCATTGCTGAAGATGTCGCCTTTGCAGAATCTCGTATCCGTCGTGAAACCATCGCAGCAGAAGATATTTTGCATGATTTGGGTGCATTTTCAATGATTTCGTCTGATTCTCAAGCAATGGGACGAGTAGGAGAGGTGATTACCCGTACATGGCAGACGGCACATAAAATGAAAGTGCAACGTGGCCCATTAACAACGGATGATGACTCTGCCGATAATTTTAGAGCAAAACGCTATATTGCTAAATACACCATCAACCCAGCGATTACGCACGGTATTTCACATGAAGTAGGCTCGATTGAAATCGGTAAATTAGCGGATCTTGTTTTATGGTCACCRGCATTTTTTGCAAGCAAACCAAGCTTAATTATTAAAGGCGGAATGATCGTGGCTGCACCAATGGGRGACCCMAATGCATCAATACCAACACCCCAGCCGGTGCACTATCGCACWATGTTTGCAGCATTAGGTGGTGCAAGATATGCCACGCGTATGACCTTTGTGTCACAAGCTGCYGCTGAAGATGGCATTGCTGACAAGCTTGGCTTAAAAAGYATGATTGGTGTAGTCAAAAATTGCCGAAATATAAGCAAGTCRGATATGGTATTAAATGATTACCAGCCTAACATTGAAATTGATTCTCAAACCTATCAAGTATTTGCRGATGGGGAGTTATTAAGCTGTGAACCGGCAGTAGAATTGCCGTTAGCTCAACGCTATTTTTTATTTTAATTATGATTGAGCTAATACAAAAATTGAAYGAAACMGCCGARGTACASGCTAGCTTAACTTTACCGCTGGCAAGTCGCGTTAAAAGTCGATTGCGATCAATATTAGATGATGGCCGTGGTGTTGGCTTATTCTTAGAAAGAGGGCTGACTCTTAACCACGGAGACTTATTAGTGAGTACGAAGGGTCTAGTTGTTGAAATTATCGCTGCGGATGAGWCCGTATCAACAGTTCATTGCACCGATCCTTTATTACTCGCTAGGGCGAGTTACCATTTAGGTAATCGACATGTAGCTTTACAAATTAATCCCGGACAGCTTCGCTATCTGCATGATCATGTTTTAGATGACATGCTTGCAGGGCTAGGATTAAATGTAAAGCTTGAAAAAGCACCATTTGAACCTGAATCTGGCGCGTACGGAAGCTCGGGCYCACATCACCACCATCATCATGAAGATTAATGAGGAACTTTCAATAATGAATAAACTACTTGTAACACTAATTACCTTATTTCCAGTTTTAGCTCACGCACATGAAGAGCATGGCCACAGCATGTTAGAAAATCTATYACATGTCTTCTCAAACCCAGAGCATGTATGGCCTTTAACGCTGGGYATAYTATTAGTCGTTGTTATCGGCTTTGCTACTCATNNNAAANAAATNANNATGCYGTTKGAKAGCAGTTTAATAARGCTAYTGCAATTATGTAGCAGTGCTTTACCAATAGGCGGATTTACCTAYTCACAAGGTTTGGAATGGACGGTTGAATGCCAATGGGTCAATAGTGAAGATGATTTRCGGCAGTGGTTATTAGATCTAATAAAAACGAATCTACAACAGCTTGAAATTCCTATWTTTGTGAGAATGACGAGAGCGTGYCAAGACAGTGAYGAATTAGCATTAAAACGCTGGTCAGATATCTTATTGGCCTATAGAGAAACGAGTGAACTGAGGCKGGAAGAAAATAACCGTGGCCGAGCAATGACGCGATTATTAGTTGATTTAGATATGGATATTGCTATTGATTTTCAGCCGATTTTAGCCAAAACACAAACGGCGGGCTTTGCATTAGCTGCGAATCAATGGGCTATTCCTATAAATACAGCCGCCCATGGTTTTGCTTGGGCATGGCTAGAGAATCTTGTTATTTCCGGCGTAAAGCTGATCCCTTTAGGCCAAGTCTCTGGTCAGCGTATTTTACGTGATTTAGTGGAACCCCTATCAGCGGCAGTGGCGCAGGGACTTATAATATCTGATGATGAAATAGGCAGTTCATCACCGGCATTGGCGTATGCCAGYGCCCGTCACGAAACACAATACACGCGACTATTTAGATCGTAGAGTTTAATTAAAAAGAGAATAATTATGACTACAAACAAAGCGCCATTACGAATTGGTGTAGGTGGCCCCGTAGGTTCAGGTAAAACAGCCTTATTAGATTCACTCTGTAAAGCGATGCGTGATGACTATCAATTAGCTGTCGTTACGAATGATATTTACACGAAAGAAGATGCCCAGTTTTTAACTAAAAGTGAAGCACTTTCGGCTGATCGGATCATCGGGGTTGAAACGGGCGGTTGCCCTCATACGGCCATTCGTGAAGATGCRTCAATGAATCTTGCTGCTGTTGAAGATCTGAGTGAAATTTTCAYTGATTTAGATATYATCTTTATCGAAAGYGGGGGGGATAATTTATCGGCTACCTTTAGCCCTGAATTAGCAGATATTACGATTTATGTRATCGATGTTGCTGGWGGAGAAAAAATYCCCAGAAAAGGCGGRCCAGGTATTACGCGTTCAGACCTCCTCGTTATCAACAAAGTTGATYTGGCACCCTATGTCGGTGCCTCATTAGATGTAATGGAAAGTGATACCAAGCGAATGCGAATAGAAAAACCTTATGTTTTCACAAACCTTAAGACCGGCGAAGGCCTAACTAATATTATCGAGTTTATTATCAAAGAAGGTATGCTTTAAGCAAAAAAAGAGGCAACCCAAAATATTGGGCTGCCCTTAAAGAGAGACGAAACATACCAATTAATCTGCAATAGAGAAAGCTAATTGATGTATAAAGTAATACATTAATTGTGCCAGTTTATTATCTATTTTAATTCAATAGGTTATGATGTAGAGTGCTGGTGTTCTTGCTCAACTATGGTGCGGTGCATCATTCTTTGCACATGTTTGTTACGTAAAAGCACAAAAAGATCCTGTGCCCGAAATGAGTGATGCACTACATATTGAGTTAATCCTTTACTGATAAAAAGCCCTAGTCTAAAGTTTAGTCTAGGGCCTTTTATGATCCATCGGGCTTAAGTAGTTTAAAGCTTCTAAACTACGTTATAAGATAGATGATTAGATAGCAGCACCAACAGTGATGTAAAACGTATCAGTTTTGCTACCTTGGAACGTATCGCCATCACTGTCAGTATCACTGTAACCAACGGTTACATCGGCAATACCAAATGATTTCGACAATGATACGCCGTAGTAACTATAGTCATCCACAGGGTTGAGGCTATTATCTAAGTCTTGATTACCATAAACAAAGCCTAAGCCAACACCCATCGGTAAGCTTAGATCAAATGAACCTTCAATCGCTGTCGCATTGCCAGATTCAGCAAAGAAATCAGGTGAATGCATTACTGATACGCCCACTGTTGGTTCCATACTCGCATCAAATGTATAAGCTAAAGAGCCACCAAACTCATAATAGGCTAGTTCTGCTGTTGGTGAACCTTGCTCTCCTGGATAATCATAGTAGATAGCATCTAGAGAGTAAGCAAATCCACCCATTTCGCCAGCATAGCCAGCGTAGTAATCAATTTCAAATGATTCTGTTTCAACTGCKGATATTGAGCTTGCCCATGTACCTATATAGAAACCATTGTAGCCCCAATCAAAACCACCACTGACAGCACCGTCATCATTCGATAAGGTGATACCACGGAATAGGTAGTTTGATGTAATTGCAATGTTTGCGCTAAAATTTTCTTTATCAAAAGCACTTTCTGCAAATGTAGATGTTGTAACCGATAAGCTTGATGCTATTAATAAAGCTGTCATTGTTTTTTTCATGAAATAAATCTCCAAGTTAAATAATAAAAATGTACAAGTTTGAACTTTTTCATTGCTAAGTTCATGAATGAAATAACGCCGTTGTCATCTCCCCCAAATTTTAAATATGTGCCCGCCATCCGCCTTTATGAGTGATATCTGTTGCGGTATCAATGCCATAAGGTTCACAGATAAAYCCAGTAAGCCAAGAGCCATCTGCTAACTCGACTTTTCCTATTCCTAAAGGTGCAGGAATATTGGCTACAAATGAGCCTAGTTGAGCTGTTGGCARTGACCAAACTTCAACTTCAATACTTGTTCCAAGTGTTTCATCTCTTACTATTCCAGGCCTTTCTGGTGGGCCACCTGCAAGAGCATATAATCGATAATTTTCTGAAGTCGTTGTCTTTTTAACTAACTTTCCACCACGATCAGTGAGTTGCCAATTTAATGGCAAGCCTTCTAAGTGAGCGCCACAAACAAGCAGCTCAATTCGATCGCTTACACCGGCTTGTTTAGCTGTTGTTTTTGGTAATGGATGTGTTGTCGAGCCAAGAGCTATGTTGAGTGCTTGCTGCAGAGCATTGCCGTAAGACATTAAGCGACTATCACTGAATGCACGTGAAAATAAAGTAACACCATAGGGTAAACCATTTGATGCAAAGCCTGCTGGTACGGCGATAGCACTGCAATCTAATAGATTCATAAAGTTGGTGTAATAGCCCAAATTACTGTTGAGTTGAATGGGATCAGCTAGCACTTCTTCACGGGTATAAATGGTGCCGGTTGTTGGTGTTAGAATAAAATCATAATCAGCTAAAACTGGCTTCACTTGTTGATAACAGGCTTGTAACTTGTATTGTGCGGTAAACAAATCATCAGCTGTAGCATCCACTTGCGAAGCCAAGATGTTTTGAATAACAGGCAACATGTGCTCATGTTTCACACCGGATGTAGCAACGCGTCGTTCGGCAACCCAAGGGCCTTCATACAGTAATCGTGCAGCCGCTAAGAACGGTTCAAAGTCAATGGTTTGGTGAATACCACCCAAGCTTTCTAGTGTTTTCACCGTTTGTTCAAAACCCAGTTTAGCCTCGTCATTACCAAAGAAGTTAAGTTGTTTGACTGTCGGTGTAGCAAAACGAAATGAAGCGTGTGTTAATTGACCATAGTTAGCCTTATTTGTGTCGATATTGGCTCTGGCATATATATCCGCACTATCAAAATGTGCTGCAACATCAAATACGCTATTGGCATCATCGGTGGTCAAACTAAAGATACTGACGCAATCTAGACTGCGACATGCAGGCACTACGCCTTGGGTGCTTAATAAGCCTTTACTCGGTTTTAAACCGACAATATTGTTAAATGCAGCAGGTACACGACCTGAACCTGCCGTGTCAGTGCCTAATGAAAATGTCACTAAGCCAAGGGCCACAGCTACTGCTGAACCTGCACTTGATCCCCCTGAAATATAATCAGGGTTAATACTGTTTTTACACGGGCCCCAAGGCTCTGGAGAGCGAACACCGACTAATCCTGTAGCAAATTGATCCAGATTGGTTTTACCAATCGGAATAGCGCCGGCATTGATCAATTCAGCCACCACATGAGCATGCTCAGCCGGATCATAGCTAAATTCAACACAGGCAGCTGTTGTTGGCACGCCAGCAAGATCAATATTATCTTTAATGGCAAAAGGAATGCCGTATAAGGGTAAATCTTCAATTGACGACGTTACTAAACGCTCTAAATACGGCTGTATTTCCTGTTTGCTAAGTTGTCGGATCCAAATGGCATGATCTAGATAATCATCGCAGCGGTTTAAAAGGTGATCAACTAATTCATCAGGTGTCAGCGAACCCTCTCGGTAGGCAGTATGGATGCTTGGAATGGTCATATCCAATGTTGAGAAGTCCATTAGTTCACCTCCAGTACAACTAATCGAGCACCAGCATTGACTTGTGAACCGGCTTTTTTATCAATTGATTTCACCACTCCAGCTTCAGTGGCTGTGACTTTTATTTCCATCTTCATTGCTTCTAGGATCAGTAAACTATCGCCCTCTTTCACTTCGTCACCTACTTCAACTTCGATTTTCCACAAGCTGCAATTCATTGGACTGTCTATCGAAATACAATTATCGGGTAATTCTTCGACTTCAGATTGCGAACGATCCATGGCTTGATCAGTTTCAAAATGCAATAAGTCGTTATCTTTCCAATGTTGTAGCTCTTGTTCAAAAGCCGTTAGACGCTGTGCCGTAAATGCATCAATTTCGGTTTTATTATCGTCAACAAATTGGTTGTATTGTTTTAAACTAAATGTAGTTTCTTCAATTTTCAGTGGGTAATTTCCTTGCGGAAAATCACGTCTGATTTGCAGTAATTCATCACTACTGACTTCATAAAATTTGATTTGATCAAAGAAACGTAATAACCACGGTTTGGTGAATTCAGTTGTTTGTTGATAGCGATTCCACATTTGCAGAGTACGGCCAATAAATTGATAACCACCTGGCCCTTCCATACCATAGACACAGAGGTAAGAACCTCCGATACCGACTGAATTTTCTGCTGTCCACGTACGTGCAGGATTATATTTCGTGGTGACTAAGCGATGGCGAGGATCAAGCGGTGTGGCAACTGGAGCACCTAGGTAAACATCTCCTAACCCCATCACGACATAGCTAGCATCAAACACAATTTTTTTAACGTCATCTACCGATTCAAGGCCATTGATACGGCGAATAAACTCGATATTATCCGGACACCACGGCGCATTATGCCGCACCGATTGCATATACTTTTCTATTGCTTGGCGACAGGCATCATCGTTCCAAGAAATTGGGATATGAACGATGCGTGACGGCACTTCGAGTTCATCAACATTTTTTAATTCATGCTCAATCGATTTTAGCAAATTGACTAATGCTGCAACCGACATTTTTTGGCTATTGTAATGCACTTGCAGCGATCGAATGCCCGGTGTTAATTCATGAATTCCTGTCACTTTTTTGTCTTGTAAATTGAGCATTAAGGCATGGACACGAAAGCGTAAATTGATATCGAGTTTCTGTTCGCCATATTCAACTAACAGATAATGGTCGCCGGCCAAACGGTAGGTAATATCAAGGCCATGAATCTCTTTTGGGACAAAAGCATAAATCGGTGAAGTAAGACCAATCGATGGCATTTCCACAGACTGTTTTTTCAATTTACTAATGGATGATTTTTGTACCTGCTCTAACTCAACTGCTTTTTCAATGGCAATAGGCATAAATCGTACGGTATCGCCCGCTTTAAGTTGGCCAAGCTTCCATAGCTCTGCCGTAATCACAGTTGCAGGACAAACAAAGCCACCTAATGAGGGGCCATCGGGTCCTAGAATAACGGGCATATCGCCAGTAAAGTCGATACTACCAACCGCGTAAGCATTGTCATGAATATTYGACGGATGCAGYCCCGCTWCACCACCGTCGGTTCTAGCCCATTCTGGTCTTGGACCAATTAAGCGAATGCCGGTACGGCTTGAGTTGTAGTGAATYTCCCAATCGGCATCAAAAAAGGCTTCAATATCATTATCGGTAAAAAAATCTGGTGCACCATGTGGGCCATAAATGACTTTAATTTCCCAGTGATTGGTGATTTCAGGCATTAGATTAGAGTCTAGTGTATTGTTTGACGCTTTAGTCTCTGTTGATAGATGTAATACATCACCGGTAATTAATGCTCGGCCAACATGGCCACCGAATTGCCCTAATGTGAAGGTGGATCTTGAGCCTAAATATTCAGGACATTGAATACCACCGGCAACTAATAAATAGGCACGTGTTCCTGCTTCAATCACTTTACCAATAGCTAGTTTGTCACCTTCTTTTAAGTGAATKACTTGCCAAAAAGCAATATCTTTACCATTAACGGTTGCTTTGCATTCAGCACCGGCCAACACTACCGAAGTAGCAATATTAAACGTTAATGTTGGGCCTTGAAGTGTGATTTCTAAGCCAGCACAATCAGGGGCGTTACCTAATAATTCGTTACCCAWTTGAAAGGAGTAATTGTCGAATGGGCCTGACGGCGGCACACCAATATCCCAGTAGTTTTGTCGACCAGGGTAATCTTGAATTGTCGTTAAGGTACCGGCTGATAAGACATCAATCGTGAGGGGGGCGTAGCTAAATTCATTTAAATAACGTGTTGTAATGGTCGCAGTTAAAAATGCTTCATCTAGCAAAATTTGTCTRACATATTCAATATTGGTTTCAATACCATAAATATGCGTTTGCTCTAATGCATTTACTAATTGTGACTGTGCTTCATCACGTGAACGGGCATAACTGATGACTTTAGCTAGCATCGGATCAAATAATGGTGATACTTCAAGGCCAGCTTTAATCCAGTGATCAATCTGTAAACCTTCGTTAGTTGGAAACTCAACTTGCGTCAGTAATCCAGAAGATGGTTGGAAGTTTTTAAACGGATCTTCGGCATAAATGCGTACTTGAATGGCATGACCTTTAGGCTCAGGAGCCGTGGCTGGTAATTGCGCTTCTTTAGCACCAATTTCAATCATCCAACGAACAAGATCAACATCAAATATTTTTTCAGTAACGCCGTGTTCAACTTGAAGACGGGTATTTACTTCAAGAAAATAATATTCCTGACTCAAAACATCATAAACAAATTCAACAGTACCGGCACTGCGATAGTGAATGGCTGACATTAAACGTACTGCGACTTCTTGCATGCCGGAACGCACGTCATCTGGAAGGTTAGCTGCAGGTGCTTCTTCTATTACTTTTTGATTACGGCGTTGTGATGAACAATCTCGGTCACCTAATGCTAATACTTTTCCCTCACCATCGCCGATGATTTGAACTTCGATATGGCGTGCTTTTGAGATAAATTTCTCGATGAATATGCCATCATTTGAGAAGTTGTTGGCACTTAATCGTTTGACCGAAACAAAGGCTTCTTCTAATTCAGGCTGAGTATCACAACACATCATACCGATACCACCGCCACCAGCAGTAGACTTTAGCATGACAGGATAACCAATTTTATCCGCTGTGCTAATGGTCTCTTCAATTGTAGTTAATAAATCACTGCCTGGTAATAACGGTACATTATTTTGTTGGGCTAATTCACGGGCACGATGCTTTAAGCCAAAGGCTTCCATTTGCTCGGGTGTCGGGCCGAGAAAGACAATACCATGTTGCTCGCACTGCCGTGCAAAGTCTGAATTTTCACTTAAAAAACCATAACCCGGGTGAATAGCTTCTGCTTGGTTTTCAATCGCAATATCTAAAATACGTTGCTGATTAAGGTAGGTTTCACTGGCACTACCTTCACCCAAACAAAAAGCCTGATCAGCTTGTTGCACATGCAGTGAGTTACGATCGGCTTCTGCAAAAATGGCAATGGATTGCACATTCATTTCATGCAAACTACGAATAATTCGAGTAGCAATGGCGCCACGATTTGCAATAAGTATTTTTTTAAACATAATTCATCATCACTTTGGTTGGGTCGTCCCAGCTATACTTTCGATGCTTCGGGACGTCCCAAAGCAGAATGATTATTAATCCCAGATTAAGATTTCTATTGGTGTTGGGTTATAAGCATTGCATGGGTTGTTAAGCTGAGGGCAGTTTGAAATCAATACAATCACATCCATTGCCGCTTTCATCTCAACGTATTTACCGGCTTCTGAAATGCCATCTTCAAAAGTCAAACCACCTTCAGGGGTAATGGGTACATTCATAAAGAAGTTAATATTATGAGTAATATCGCGTTTACYAATACCGTACTGTTCATTTTCTGCGATCGCTAACATCCAACTATCACGACAAGCATGCATACATTTTTTTTCTAATGCATAACGAATTTGGTTTGATTCTGTTGAACAGGCCCCGCCTAAGGTGTCATGTCGACCACAGGTGTCAGCTGTGATCTCTAACATGGTATTACTCATATTAGACATCAATTTAGTACCGGCAGTAAGGTAAGCATTAGCTTGCTCRCGAATGGTATCAATCGCGCTGTAACGTTCAGCCGGATCTGCTGTACTATAAAATAASGTRTCTGCAGCTTGATTACCTTCTAGATCTARAATTCGGAAGGTCTGACCCRCTTTGACTTCTTTTATCCAATAATCRCCTGCTAATATTTTTTCTGTAAAAATGGCATTTTCAGCCTTTAAATGACTTTCTTTAATCATGATAACTATTCCTTAGGCTCAACCGTGGTCACAACATAAATGGTAGAGCGCGTTATTCTTAAATCCGCGTTGATTTTCTGAACATAAATTCATAGATAGATCATCTTCAGTGATAGGAGCTGATTTACTAATCTGATAAGTAACAGATTTTTTTGGGTAGTCTGCTACTGTCGACATTGGATGTGGGCAAGTATGCATCACCAACAAAGTGTCCATTTCAAACCGAAGTTCAATAAAGTCCCCAGCTTGGCTATGATTTTCAACATAGCTCAAGTTGCCTTCATCATCTGGTTCAACTTTGCTAAACAAGTTTAAATTCGCCGCCATATCACGTTTGTTTAAACCATACTTAGCCAGTTCAACTAAAAAGGCATGGTCACCACTTAACGTCCAATCATTCAAGTTATCTTGATAGTTTTTGGTTCCCCATTTAGCATCCATTGCTTTATCACTTAAGTTACCACCGATGGTGTCATGCCAGCCTAGGCTGTCTTCTGTAATGGCACAAAAAATATGCCCCATATCAGAATATAAGCAATGGCCTTTTGTTAATTTAAATGTGTGCTGGCATTTAAGTGTATCCGGTGCGTTATAACGTTCTAATTTCTCAGTCGGGTTGTACATTAATGCTGCTAAGTTAGCTCCGCCTTCATTATCAATAAAGCGGATTGTCGTGCCCTTTCTGACCAACATTGACCAGTGAGCACCTCCGGGTAAAGTATCTTCATAAAGTATATTTGTATCTGTCATAATTATTTCTGCTCTTCTTTAAGCAATGAGTTTTGTATTTCATCTGCTGTTGGGTCATCCATCTTGCCAATAGGTATATCGTAGGTAATTTTTGCACCATAACGATTAGGTTCATCGGGATCATTGCGGTATTTATCGAATACTAATAAACGCGTTCCTAACTCAAATCCTTCTTTTAAATCATGAGTAATCATGAAAATAGTAATTTTGGTTTCTTTCCAAATATCTAAAATAAGCTTGTGCATATCGGTACGAATGCCTGGGTCTAGAGCACCAAAGGGCTCATCAAGTAATAATATTGCTGGGTTTTTGATTAATGCTTGCGCAATGGCAAGACGCTGCTGCATACCGCCTGATAACTCTGCCGGGTATTTATCAATAGCGTGGCTTAATCCAACTTTTTCTAMWRTTTCAATGGCATGTTGCCGTATCACTTTACGTCTTTTACCAAAGGTTCTACCGAGTAACGGTGAAGCAGCTAACTCTTCGCCTAGCATGACATTTTCAACAACATTAAGATGTGGATAGACTGAATAATGTTGAAAAACGATACCTCGATTAGCATCCGGTTCATCAATTAGAGGTTCATCATCTAACAACAGTTGTCCTCGACTTACTGTTTCGATACCTAATAATATTTTTAGAAAGGTGGTTTTACCACAACCAGAAGCACCTACTAAAGTGACAAATTCACCCGCCTTGACTGTTAAGTTAAGATCTTCCAACACAATGTTATCGCCGTATTCTTTCCAGAGGTGTTTCAGTTCGATGGATTTCATTTGCCATCTCCCTTAGCTAGTTTTTGCCAAGGAAAGACACTAATAGAGAGCTTGCGTAGTAAGTAATCCATCGCAAATGCCAAAATCGTGATCCAAACAACATAAGGCAAAATAATGTCCATCGATAAATAACGACGAACTAAGAAGATGCGATAACCTAAACCTTCGGTAGATGATATGGCTTCGGCGGCAATAAGAAATAGCCATGCAGAACCCATACTTAAACGCAGTGCATCAATCAGCTTTGGTAATATTTGAGGCAGCACCACACGGGTAATCACCTGCCAGCTATTGGCACCTAATGTTTGTGCTTTGATAATCAACTCTTCGGGCAATTCCATCACCCGTAATTGCACATCACGAATCAAGAAAGGTGTAATACCCAATACAATCAACATGACTTTTGACAATTCACCTAAGCCAAAAACGATAAATAAGATCGGTAATATAGCCAGTGGAGGAATTAAGGATATTGCCGTCACGATTGGCGAAAGACCAAATCTCGCTTTTGGAATGACCCCCACTAAAATTCCCACAACTAAACTAATGAGTGCACTGATAAGCACCGCCGTCCCTAAACGTGTAAGGCTAGCGGTGGTATCAGCTAACAGTAAATATTCTCCTGTTCGCTTGCTTGGTTCAAACGCCATTTTATGAACAGCATCCATTATCGTACTGAAGGCAGGCATCAACTTATCATTAGGATTTACGGCTAGGCGTTCATGCGATGCGTAGGCATAAAGACCAATTACCAAGATAAAAGGTATGAGTCCTAGCAATACTTTTCCTATACGACTTGGATACTGATTAATAAGACGTTTCATAAGACTCTCCAAACGGTAACAAGAAGCTTAATTACAATTCACCTTCGGCAGCCATTTTCATAAAGTCAGCAACAAATCTAAGTTTAATATTGTCTTTATCTCCGGTTACAACACCATTTGGGTATTCTATGCCGATAAAGTTAGCATCCATTGCACCATCACCTAATATTCCGTGATCAAATGAAAATTGACTTACACTTTTCATCGTCTCAGGCAAGACTTCACTTTCGGTGAACATCACGGCATCTTTAGGTGCATAGAACATTTTAGTTGCAGCTAATTGATCTTTATAACCTGCTAAATCAGTTCCTGAAGCCACTGCCATAGAAGTTAATGCCACTTCGTCACCTGCTGCCATCACAGACATAATTTCATACCAAGCGCCGACAAGCGCTTTACCAAATTTAGGGTTATCAGCCAATGTTTCAGTATTAACAATCATCAAATCGATAATCTCGCCAGGAATTTGGCTTGAGTCAAATACTTTATTCGCATTCGGCATAGAGGTTATTTCAGACAGTAGCGGGTTCCATGTGACTGTTGATGTCACATCTTCAGAGCCAAATACAGCAACTAGATCAGCATCTGAGGTATTGACAACTTTGACATCTTTTTCAGTTAGTCCAACAGTATCTAGAGCACGTGCTAATAAATAATGAGAAACTGACAGTTCAACTAAGTTGATATTTTGACCTTTTATATCAGCCAATGTAGTTTCAGCACCTTTTAATACGATGCCATCATTACCGTTAGAAAAATCACCAATGATTAATGATGTTGAGTCAACACCACCCGCAGCAGGAATAGTCAGTGCATCCATGCTAGTCATGGTGCAGCCATCAAATTGGCCAGCAGTGTATTGGTTTATTGATTCGACATAGTCATTGATTTGAACAACATCAATTTCAATATCATATTTATCAGCCCACTTTTTAACAATGCCTGCGTTATCGGCATAATCCCACGGCATCCAGCCAGCATAGATTGTCCATGCAACGCTAAATTTATCTTTTACTTCGGCATTTGCCAAAGGGGTGAACATTAAAGAAGATGCAAGTAGAAGAACACTACTTTTACGGAAAAATTTACGAATCATTTTTTATACTCCACAGTTAGGTTTCGGATCGGGGCGAGAGATGTTTATATAAACAATCTCCCGGGCTTTTATCCCTCCGTGTAACCTTCACTGTGAAGGTCGATTACTCTCGGACCAGACGTTAGTTGCCTAACCGGAACCCTAGTAATCTATTTTTATTGCCATGATGACTTATATAACCATCTCGCACTTACCGAATACAAAGCAATTGATATGCCATATAAGCTAAAGTGGTAAATAAGCGTTATTAATCAACTWGTTGTGAGTRTTTTGTTYGTRTTGGGRTTTCCGGTGATTAGCACCAATACCGTGCATTTTAATAGTTTCAAAGTCAATATTGGTGCAGGTTTAATGATAGATAGTCGTTTTACTCTAATGAGAATTTTCAATTTTAGCGGGTGAAGCGAAGCACCASCTGTATGTGAGTATTGAATAGATCTTTGTTCTATTTATGCAGTCAGACTGAATCAACATAGCCCCATAAYTTGGGACTACTGTTGCCAGCTCTATCTAGCTCAGATAGCCAGAAGTCACAGGTTGAGGTTAGGTCATTACACTGAAAACAAGAAAGGCCCATAYTTAATGGGCCTTAACTTTATATTTTACAATGTGGGTATTAAGTACTCTCTAAAACGGAATGTCATCGTCTAAATAGTCCGCGCCGCCTTGTGGTGAACCATAATCTGGGCCAGCTGAAGGTGATGCAGGTTGAGGCGATGCTTGTGGTGCTGGAGCGCTTTGTTGATAGCCACCTTGTCCGCCATCGCTCGCACCTTTRCTGTCTAACATTCTCATTTCATTGGCAACGATTTCAGTTGAATAACGATCTTGACCGCTTTGATCTTGCCATTTTCGTGTTTGGATACGACCTTCAATATAGATTTGAGAACCTTTGTGTAGATATTGCTGGGCAATCTCACCAAGGCGATTGTTTAAGGTAACGCGATGCCATTCTGTGCGTTCTTTGCGTTCACCTGATTGACGATCTTTCCAGCTTTCTGATGTTGCTAAACGAAGGTTACAGATAGAGCCACCATTAGGAAATGCACGGCTTTCAGGTTCTGCGCCGAGTCTTCCTACTAAAATTACTTTATTTACTGACATGGTGTGCTCCTGAGGTATTTAATTTGATCGTCTATTCTACGATAAAAGTATCGATTGCGTTGGCATCAATTTCATCGGGTGAGAATTTCACATAGGCAACACCTTCTTCAACAACAATAATGGTTTCGGCCACACCCTTAATGTTATTGAGTTGTTGCGCAATATGATGCGCATTATCGTCAGTGATATTGTCAAGATGAAGGATGCGGGTAGATAAATGCTTTGGCGATTTCATCGGTAATATTAACAACAGCCAAATGACGGTTAATATTGCACCAGCAAGAAATACACCTGTAACGCCTAACTTGCTGAATAGTAAGCCTCCTGCTGCGCCACCGATAAATGCCCCTAAAAATTGAGCGCTAGAATATATCCCCATAGCGGTACCTTTATTAGCGAGTGGACTGAGTTTTGACATCAATGATGGCAAGCTTGCTTCTAAAATATTAAAGGCAGTGAAAAATAACCAGAGGCAAAACAATAGGCCATAAAGTGAGGTGGAAACTAGGCTCCAACCTAGCTGAGCGAGCGCTAAAACGGCGATAGATCCAATAAAGATAGCTTTCATTTTACGCCGTTTTTCAGCGATGATGATAAAGGGCACCATGCTAATAAATGCAAGAATTAAGATGGGTAAATAAATAAGACCATGCTGTTCTTTGGCCAGGCCTGCATGCTCAAATAGTGCGATAGGTAATGCGAAAAAAGTAATGGTCAGTAGGCAGTGTAATATCATAATACTGAGTACCATTCTCATGATTTCAGCATTACGAAATACATTCATAAACTGCTGGGGAGCAGGCTCAATATCACGATGGTTTACCAGCCGTGTCGGAGTGGGGATCCAAAGATGTAATATGCCAATGCCGACTAAGGATAATAATGCGGTGGCCCAGAAAATACCGGATAAACCAATCCAATTTTCAAGTGCCGCTCCTGCTGCTAAGGCAATGGAGAAGGATAAACCAATACTAATGCCAATGCTTGCCATTGCTTTGGTACGATGTTCATCGCGGGTAAGATCAGCTGTTAATGCCATGATTGCTGCCGCAATCGCACCACTTCCTTGTAATAATCGACCGGCAATGACGATATAAATAGAATCGGCCGTAGCGGCAACAACGCTACCCGCAGCAAATAATAATAAACCGATGGTAATGACAGGTTTACGTCCAATTCGGTCAGATAACATGCCAAAAGGGATTTGTAATAATGCTTGGGTGAGCCCATAAGCACCAATTGCTAAGCCAATTAACATGGGGGTTGCGTGGCTATATTGATCTGCGGCRAGGGAGAACACCGGCAAGATCATAAATAAGCCCAGCATGCGYAATGCAAWAATACTCGAAAGGCCCGCAATGCTGCGTTTTTCTAAGGAGGTAAGCGCTGAATTAGTATTTTGTTTTTGCGTCATTGTGGCTTGAATAGTATATTGGTGTGTTGACTTATTTTATACGGAAACTTAATGAAGAGTATAAGTATTCGTGGTGCGCGTACCCACAATTTAAAGAATATTGATGTAGACATACCGCGTGACTCGCTTACTGTGATCACCGGATTATCGGGCTCAGGTAAGTCGTCACTTGCTTTTGACACGTTATATGCTGAAGGGCAACGGCGGTATGTTGAGKCGTTATCTGCCTATGCGAGACAATTTTTGTCGGTGATGGAAAAGCCCGATGTGGATCATATTGAAGGCTTATCTCCGGCTATTTCGATAGAACAAAAGTCAACCTCGCATAATCCGCGCTCAACGGTCGGYACCATTACTGAAATTTATGATTATTTGCGCTTATTATTTGCGCGTGCAGGTGAGCCACGTTGCCCTACACATGATCTTCCTTTAGCGGCTCAAACGGTCAGTGAAATGGTGGATACGGTGTTGGCCATGGAAGAAGGTACACGAATGATGTTGCTAGCGCCTGTGGTGCAAGATCGTAAGGGAGAGCATAAAGATATTTTGGCCAATTTACAGGTGCAGGGCTTTGTTCGGGCACGGGTAAATGGCAAGGTGATTGAATTAGATAATCCACCTGAATTAGCATTACGGAAAAAACATACCATTGAAGCGGTAGTTGATCGTTTTAAGGTGCGTCCTGATCTGCAACAGCGATTGGCAGAGTCATTTGAAACAGCTTTGAAAATCAGTGAAGGTGTGGCGCGCGTGGTGGGGATGGATGACGAGGACAATGATACTGTCTTCTCCTCTCGTTTTTCTTGCCCTAGTTGTGGTTATTCTATCGCAGAGCTTGAGCCGCGGATGTTTTCGTTTAATAATCCTGCCGGAGCATGTGGAACGTGTGAAGGTTTGGGGATGAAGCAGTTTGTTGATCCTGCACGTGTGGTGGTGCATCCTGAATTAAGTCTAAGCGCTGGCGCTATTCGCGGCTGGGATCGTCGCAATGCCTATTATCATCAAATGATCCAATCATTGTCACTGCATTATGACTTTGATATGGAAATGCCATTTGACGCATTATCTGAGGATGTTAGAAGCGTCGTGTTATATGGTAGTGGCCGAACCAAAATTGATTTCAATTACATCAGTGATCGTGGCCGAACCGTAATACGACAACATTCTTTTGAAGGCATTATTCCTAATTTACAACGCCGTTATCATGAAACAGAATCAAATAGCGTGCGTGAAGACTTGGCCAAATACCATACTGTTCGAACCTGTCCCGATTGTAATGGTGCACGCCTAAGTTTAGAGGCGCGGCATGTATTTTTGGGCCAGACTAATTTACCAGATGTGACGAGCCTTCCTATTGGCGAAGCAAAAGACTTTTTTGATACGCTGTCACTACCAGGTAGTCGGGGTGAAATTGCTAGCAAGATAGTGACGGAAGTGGCCAAGCGTTTAGAATTTTTAGTGAATGTGGGTTTAGATTATCTGACGCTTGCACGTAGTGCAGAAACCCTTTCAGGAGGAGAAGCGCAACGAATCCGATTAGCAAGTCAGATCGGTGCAGGGCTGGTGGGCGTGATGTATATTCTTGATGAGCCTTCGATCGGTTTGCACCAACGTGATAATGAACGGCTATTAGGCACCTTAACGCGCTTGCGTGATTTAGGTAATACGGTGATCGTTGTTGAGCATGATGAAGATGCGATTCGTGCAGCAGATTATGTCTTGGACATTGGTCCAGGTGCTGGAGTGCATGGCGGTGAAATTGTAGCGCGTGGCACACCTCAAGATATAATAGACAGTGATCAGTCACTTACCGGCCAATACTTGTCGGGAAAGAAGAAAATTGAAGTGCCCGCGAAACGCATGCCATTTGATCGCGATAGTATTATCGCTATTCGAGGTGCGAGTGGCAATAATTTACAACATATAGATGTTGATATTCCGATTGGATTAATGACGTGTGTGACGGGTGTTTCAGGGTCAGGGAAATCGACGTTAATTAATGATACCTTGTTAAAAGTGACCTCACGTGACTTGAATAGGGCATCGGATGAACCGGCTCCTCATCGTGAGGTGTTAGGGCTGCACCAGCTTGATAAAGTGGTCGCCATTAACCAAAGCCCAATAGGCCGAACACCGCGCTCTAATCCTGCAACCTATACCGGGATTTTCACGCCCGTTAGAGAATTATTTGCAGGGACACCTGAAGCGCGTGCACGAGGGTATACTCCGGGGCGATTTAGTTTTAATGTTAAAGGTGGCCGTTGTGAGGCTTGTCAGGGTGACGGTTTAATAAAAGTAGAAATGCATTTTTTACCTGATATTTATGTGCCGTGTGATGTCTGTAAAGGTCAGCGTTATAATCGTGAAACGCTTGATATTCGTTATAAAGGAAAAACGATTACCGAAGTGTTAGATATGACAATTGAAGAGGCCAATGACTTCTTTACCAATATTCCTGTCGTAGCTAAAAAACTTGAGACACTAATGGATGTCGGATTAACCTATATTAAACTAGGCCAAAATGCGACCACATTATCGGGTGGTGAAGCACAGCGGGTGAAATTGGCTAAAGAGCTTTCTAAACGTGACACGGGTCAAACCTTGTACTTATTAGATGAGCCGACAACCGGATTGCATTTCTTCGATATTGAACAGCTGTTAAAAGTATTACATCGGCTACGTGACCGAGGCAATACAATCGTGGTTATTGAACATAATTTAGATGTGATAAAAACAGCAGATTGGGTGATTGATATGGGGCCTGAAGGTGGATCCGGTGGTGGTATGGTGGTTGCAGTTGGTACGCCAGAAGAGGTGGCGAACAATAAAGCATCGCATACCGGTCATTATTTGAAACCGTTACTAAAACGATGATATTAGAACAAGAAGTTAAAYTACAGGTTCAGGGTGAGAACAAGCTTGATTTGCGGTCATTGACATGGCTGTGCTCGCTCGCAGAGGATAAATTTGAAACGCAGCGGCTCATCAGTATTTATTACGATACGCCTGATAACTATTTAATGGCACAAGGCTTAGGTTTACGACTACGTAATAAAGGTGGCCAGTGGTTACAGACGGTCAAAACATCGGGTCATGCTGAAAGTGGTTTGCATCAACGGCAAGAATGGGAACATATCTTAGAAAAAGAAGCCTTTGATTTGGTGAGATTGAAACAAACACCGTTGAAAGCCATCATTGAAAATGAAACCATATGGTCGAAACTAGAACCTATCTTTACCACTGATTTTAAGCGAGAAACGCTGCAAATAACACTAGAAGAAAATACCCAAATTGAATTTGCTTATGATTATGGCAAGGTAATGACAAAGCAATTAAGCACACCGATACATGAAATAGAAATGGAGCTCAAAACAGGTTCTGTTGAACAATTAATTCGCTTTGCTAATAAGGTGGCAACGCAATTAAAGCTGAGCCCAAGTGATTGTAGTAAAGCGCAGCTAGGCTATCAGTTACTTGCCGGAAGATAAGCCACGATTGGTTTCAAATCGCCAAGTACGGATAATGGTTAAGGCGTCGTATCCTTCTGGAAGAACATCTTTAGGGATGGCGGCATAGGGCGCACCTAAGCGGACAATTCGCACGGCTGCTTGGTCTAAAACGTCGTGGCCAGATGAGCGTGATATTACGATACCATTGGGGCCGACACTGCCATCTGATTCAATATCAACGCTGAGCATTAAACTGCCATTGATGTCTTGGCGTTTGGCTTCTTTTGGGTAATTCATATTACCAATTCGTTCAACTTTCATTGCCCACGATCGCATATAAGCGGCGGCTGCAAAGGCTTTAGTTGATGAGCTAATTCTCAGTCTCCTTGGTCGCTTACTCAATGCTTTTGTCGAGACATCTAATGCTTTTTGTAAATTGGCGATATTATTTCTAGCTTGAAACATCATCTCTTGAGCTGATAATTTGGGTTTGGGCTGCATTGAATCTATTTCAGCCTTAACGTTTTCATCTGGCTTGGGTGTTTGCTCAACTTTACGTTCAGCGTGTTGTTGGGTGATTATTTTTTCATGTTGTGGAGGCTGTTTTTTTTCTGCAATACGTTGTTCAGGTTTTATTGGCTCAACAGGTGTTGCTATTGTTTCAGGTATAACAGGATCAGGTGTTGGTGGTTCGATGTCTTGGCGCGGTTGAATTTGAGTCATGGCCGCCGGTGTCGGCGGATTAAAAGGAACATCACTATCAGAATCAGGTGCATCACTTGAAGAGGAATCAACAGTATTTGGCGTTGGATCGGGCATGGCTTCTTCTGTTTCACCGCCGCCTTCATTATTAGCCTGGGCATAAAAATCAGCTTGTTCCGGCGCTAATTCTGTCTGTTGTTTGACCAGCGTAATGTCTAAATTAACGAGCGGAGTATTGGTCGGAGGAGAGGTGACATTAAAGCTTATGCCTAGCACAATGACCAAATGAATGATAACTGAAAATAGCAGCGTAAAGATAAGCCGGTCGTTATTAGTAGTTCTGCTTGCCATAATGTTTTAGATTTATGATTCTTCGCTACGAATTATAACGGGTTTATGATTATTGATTAATCGAATCCGGTCAACCATTTTAGGCGACATTTCAATTTGGCCGTCAGTTTTGATCAGCATGATATAAGTAATGCCCATTGAAGCTGCAATTTTAGGCCAATTATCACCGGCAACAAAAAGGGCAGTAGCTGCTGCATCAGCGAGAGAAGCATTGTTGTGCAAAACGGTAACAGACATAGCCTGATCGGCTGGATAGCCCGTTCTGGTATCAATGATATGAGGGTAACGTTTACCTTCATAGATGAAAAAACGTTCGTAATCACCCGAGGTGAAAACACTTTCATCATTATGTAATGCGATAGATGCAATCATGCCATCTTTGCGAGGGTGACGAATACCTATAACCCAAGGACGCTTGCCGTGAGAACCAATAGCGCGAAGATCGCCACCGATATTAACAATGGCATCATTGATTCCATGCTGTCGCAATGCGGCAATAGCCTGATCGACAGCATAGCCTTTGGCAAATGCACCAAAACCTAATTTAACGGCAGAATTAAGACTAGTAAGCTCACCATTTTCAATCTGAATATCGTCCATTGTCGGGCTGCTTGCTAACCAGATATTAATGTCTTCTTCACTGGGTGGTGGGTGAGATTCAAACCAGTTATCTTGATGGAATCCCCATAATTCAAACAATTTACCGGCCGCAGGGTTAAATAAATGCTGACTCTCTTTTGCCAGTGATGAGGCCAAAGCGATGAGTTGAGCAACATCTTCTTCTATGGCAATGCTTTGCCCGGCTGCAATGGCTTCATTAATGCGTGATAATGTGCTGGGCTGCCATGCATGCCATGTATTATTAATATTTGAAAAGGTCTGCTCTAAGATTCCAATGGTGTTATTGGCTGTTTCTTGATCAACATCATAAAGGCTAATATCAATTTCGGTGCCAAAGGCATAAAATTTTGCTTGGCGAGCACGTGGTTCGCTGTCACATGCACTGAGTATTAGCACGCAACAAATGAGGAGTAATGGCATTATTTTCATTATAGGATCTATTCTTGTTGATTAATTTGGGGGCAAAGAGTTAAGCCTTGGTCGAAACAGTGTTGATAGCGCTCACCCATTGCAACGCGTTCAGCGGAGCTGGGATGGGTAGAAAAATAGCCGGACAAATCGTTGCTTTTATCTTCATAACTATCTTCAGAATTATTTTCAGCTTGTTCTGATTCAGATAATTCAGCAGTTGAATCGTCATTATCCGTTTTATTACTCGCATCATCCTTATGGAGCATATCTTGTTCCATTCGGTTTAAAATAAGACCTAAACTTGCAGGATTAATTCCCGCTGATAAGCTATGTTCATAGGCAAATTTATCGGCTTCAGTTTCATGACTGCGGGAATAAAAACTACTGATAAGAAATGAGCCGACACCTACACCCATATCTGCAAGCCAACTGACATCACCAAATGCCATCGACACCACGATGATAATAGCACTGCCTTCAATCACTTGTTCTAATGAATGGCGTTCAACCACGTGGCCCATTTCATGGAGTAATACAATATCAATTTCATCTTGAGATTGTGCTAGTTCGATAAAGCGATCGGTGACAATAATATCACCTGAAGGCAGGGCTAATGCGTTAGCAATGCTGCCATCTTCACCCAATGGCCAGAACCGGAAATGTAGTTTAAACTCAGGTGATTCTTCTGCTTGATAGAGTGGCACAATGGAATCAACGAAGTGTTGGCGCAGTCTTTCCTGTTGATCGCGGCCTAACTTACTTTCTTCAAGAATGTGCTCATCTAGAAATTCTAGAACATTGTTAGATAATGCTTGATTTGCCGATTCTGGTAATGTTTGTGCGATGACGTGACTGGCAAATGGGAGCCCCCATTTTAAGCTTGAAAAGATAACGCCAGCGGTGATGAAAATGCTGAAAATAGCCAACGCCATATTACGCTCTAACACATGGACAAAGCCCATGAAACCAGATGATTTCTGATTGTTTCTTAGAGCCGTGTCGATCGCATTATTCTCTTTTGATTCAAATACTGAGCCATCAGGCAAAGTGATTTTGCGAGCAATATTACCTAAGCGATCGGAAATATTTAGCTGTTCAATTGAACCTACGGAACTTGCACCACCTTCGACATGAATTTGATAGCCACCCGCCTGTAAATAAAGTTTGGCAGGGCTAAAATCAGACTGCCCTGCTAAATAAAGCTTACCTTCTATCATAGGACTTACCTTAAAAGGCAATACCACCTACATCAATATCAAAGGCTTCGCCAAGCTCTTCCCCTATAGCCCCCTCACTACCTTGTTTGCTAATGTAGCCATCTAGTCCTTCTGGCGCATCTACATTAACGGTTTCAGATAAATAGCGATAAGTACGTACTGCGACCCATGGGTAAGCTAACCCAAGCGTGAAAATCATCAGCAAAAGGTTTGTGACGGTGATGCCAAAAAAGGTATTGGTACGAAACGTTGACTCAAAACTAATTGAATTATCCAATCGTGTTTCACCAAAAATATAAGTACGGTGACGAGCTTTAAGGTAAGACATAACATAAAGACTTACCAATATTAATAAGGCATAAACTGCAAAAATAAGTATAAAAAATAATGGTGCAGGAGGAACGCCTTGATCCATGTTTTTAAATTGGTCACCTAACGCAGTAATTTGTTCTACACCAATAAAAAGATAGGCCAGTACACCAATAACTATAAAGACAATAATGGAGAGTAATATGCCTAAGCCCATACCTTTAAGCATAATCATAAAGAAAGGTTTGAATTTAAAATCAGCAGCAAAATCACCTTGGCCGAAATGTGTGCCATTAGTGATGTAGCTACTGGTGATTTTATTCAACAGAGCAAAAAAAACAGGGTAAAAAACAAGTATGATAGGAACCATGAGCCCCCCAGCTTTCTCACCCAATATAGGTACCAACACGCTTATAACAATAGCGACGATAATGGCTAAGGCAATCAACATTCCTATTGGATAACCTAAAAATATAGCATAAGCACCACCGACATTTCCTTTAAAACCAAAACGAACATTACGGTAGCTGATCATGCGTAGATTAAATTTAATACTACGCCAGATAATCCAGGGTGCCGCTAACATCAAAGCTACGGCTAACACAACAGAAAATATGGGATTAATGGAAGCTAAAATAACGTAGGCTGCAAATAAAAGCATCGCAATAATAAAGCTAAGAAACAGTTGTTTGCCTGTGGCATGATATTCAAAATTAGCATTGCCTAGTTCAGTATTACCGTAGAAATAGCGGCGGCTACGCACTTTTGCCCATGGGTAGTAGATGCCTAACGTAACAATCGTTAATAGAATATTGACGATCCATATTTTAAAATACTCGGTGCCATTACCATTAAATTCTATTGATTTCATTGTAGCTTAGTCCCTGGGTTATAGTTTATTTCCAGCCGTTATACTAGCGTGATGCCWGTTGTTGTTCAATGYTRMTCATTAAATCATCTGCTATATTTAGAKCAAACTGTGAATCAAGTTCACGAATACAGGTTGGGCTRGTGACATTGATCTCTGTGAGATAATCACCAATCACATCTAAGCCGACAAATAATAAGCCCTTTTCACGTAAAGTAGGCCCTACTTGTTCACAGATCCAACGATCGTGCTCGGTTAATGCTTGCCCTTGTGCTCGGCCGCCTGCGGCGAGATTGCCTCGCGTTTCACCTTTGGCAGGAATACGCGCTAAGGCATACGGCACCGGTTCGCCATTAATCATCAAAATACGTTTRTCACCGTCCACRATTTCAGGGAKAAACTGTTGAACCATGACCGATGTTTTGCCGTGATCGGTAAGTGTTTCAAKAATGACGCTAAAATTAGGATCGTTTTCTTTCACYCGAAAAATAGAGGCACCGCCCATACCATCAAGGGGTTTGAGAATAATGTCATGGTGTTGTTGTTGAAAATCACGGATTAATGCGGCTTTGCGGGTGACCAGTGTTTTGGGGCAACATTGTGGAAACCAAGCAGTAAATAATTTCTCATTKGCATCACGCARGCTTTGYGGATTGTTCACCACCAACACACCCGCCTGCTGTGCTTGTTCAAGCAAATAGGTGCTGTAGATATATTCCATATCAAACGGGGGATCTTTACGCATTAAAATGACATTGAGATCCGTTAAAGGCTGAACCACTGTTTCACCTAATTCATACCAGTGATTAACATCCTCGGTAACAGACAGCGGAGTCATGCTGGCAGAGACAACACCATCTCGTAAAAACAAATCATCTTGTTCCATATAAAACAGTGACCAACCTTTTGCCTGTGCGGCTAATAACATGGCGAAACTGCTATCTTTTTTGATGGTAATGGCTGAAATAGGATCCATAACGATGCCAATTTTTATACACATACTGATTATCTCTATATAACGGTGTAATACCGATTCTACCCGAATAGAATGGCTCTGCCCGAATTTTGCCACAATTGTTCGTCACYTTGCCTTAATCCCTCCKCTTTATTTCCWAYCTTACTTGTTGTAATGGAGTCGTTATCAACCCAAGAGGGCTCCTTATTAGTTCACTTTAGAATTAATGCGAGCCCTCTAAACGAGAGGAAGTAGAATGCCTAGTTTTATTGAACCATCAGTAAAAAATAATATATTAATGAGCTTAGGCCGATGTGTTCTTTACAGTTGCATTATCGGCTTAGTGATCAGTGTGGGGCTCATGAGTGTGATTATGGTTTCAGCATCCGTTCAAGCGGCAGGGGTTGAGGAAACTAAACTTGAATCCATTCGCCATATTAATGATTTAGCATCAGGTCAATTGGTTTTTCGTCAAGATGATGGCCATTATTTAAGCAGCCCGACGCTGGCAACGGATGTTGAGATTAAAATAAATGGTTTATTGGCACGCGTACTGGTGAGCCAAACATTTACTAATCCAACATCGTTATGGCAAGAAGGTATTTATGTCTTTCCTTTGCCCGAAACAGCTGCTGTGGATCATCTACAAATGAAAATTGGTGAACGTATTATCATTGGTGAGATTAAGCGTAAAGAAGAAGCTAAAAAGATTTATGAAGCCGCCAAAGCGTCGGGTAAAAGAACAGCATTACTTGAACAGCAACGGCCTAATATCTTCACTAGTTCAGTGGCGAATATTGCCCCAGGTGACAGTATTACCATCACCCTCGAATATCAACAGATGGTGACACAAGGTGAAGATGAATTTAGTTTACGTTTTCCGATGGTGGTTGCACCGAGATATATTCCTGGCAAAATTATTGCTCAGATAGAAGACGTTAAGCAAGTGAATAATCAGGGCTGGGCAATGAATACCGATCACGTGCCGGATGCATCAGCAATAACGCCACCGGTGCTTGTTGGTGCCAGCGATCACAACCTTGTTAATCTAAACGTAACGTTAGCAGCGGGTTTTCCCGTTGAAAAAGTCATTAGTCGTTACCATGAGATTGAAAACATTGAATTGAAAAATGGTATCCGAAAAATTTCATTAATGGGTGATGTGCCTGCTCGCCGTGACTTTGAACTTGTTTGGCAGGCAAAGCCACAATTTATACCGCAAGCTGCATTATTTAAACAGCATAAGAATAATCAAGACTATGCGATGGTCATGTTGATGCCACCTAAGCAGATGAATACTGAAAGCATTGCCCGTGAAATGATTTTTATTATTGATACATCAGGCTCAATGGATGGTACGTCTATGATTCAAGCACGTAGCGCCTTGCTTTATGGTTTAGATCAATTACGTCCACAAGATAGCTTTAATATTATTCGTTTTAGTGATGATCTAGAAAGCATGTTTGAAAAGTCACTATTAGCGACCGATGTGAATTTAGATATTGCACGTAATTTTGTGAATTGGCTACGTGCTACGGGCGGCACAGAAATGGCGCCGGCATTAAAATTAGCCTTAAGTAGCGAACAACGCACAAATGGCATTCGCCAAATTGTATTTTTAACGGATGGCAGTGTCGGTAATGAAGATGAATTGTTTGGTATTATCAAACAGCATTTAGGTACTAGCCGATTATTTACGGTAGGCATTGGTAGCGCGCCGAATAGTCATTTTATGCGACGTGCAGCAGAATATGGCCGAGGCAGTCATAGTTATATCGGTGCAGAATCAGAAGTAAGACAAAAAATGCAGGCGCTATTTACTAAATTAGCACATCCCGTAGTCACCAATATCACCCTTGAGTTACCAGAAGGCACGGTATTAGAACAGTGGCCTCGCATTATTCCTGATTTGTATTTAGGTGAACCTTTATTGGTCACAATGCGGGCAGATGAACTACCCGATAATATCATTATAAAAGGCATGCTCGGCAGCACTGAGTGGCAAACAAAGGTGGCGCTGCATTCTGGAGCAGCATCAGAGGTAGTCTCCACATTTTGGGCTCGACGCAAGATTGAACATTTGATGGACAAGTATCGTATGAATGGTCAGCTAGATGAGACCAAAGATGCGATAGTTAATGTTGCATTAGCACACCACCTGGTGAGTAAATTTACCTCACTGGTTGCGGTTGAACAAACGATTGTTCGTCCAAAAGAAGCGAATATGAAATCAAATGCCATTGCGAGCAATATGCCCGCGGGTTGGAAAATGGGGCAGTTGCCACAAACCGCGACATTGGCTGAACTGCAATTATTCTTCGGCTTCTTCTTTCTACTCCTTATGCAGATACTACGTTGGAGGAGAGTATGAGTCAGTATGTGGACATAAAAAAACCGCTCATTCCAAACTTTCCGCCGGTTATTTCAAGCCTGCCACCGGTCATCCTGAGCTTGTCGAAGGATCTAAATACTGACAATAAGGGTTCGACAGGCTCACCACGAAAGGTGAAGATTTCCCGTCGTCGTATCACTATTATAGTGTTTGCATTGTTAGCCGTATGGAACCTTGGCCAAGGCGGTTACATTCTAGCCAAAGCAGAACTGGCACAATGGCTTATTGCTTCAGCATGGCAACAGTCGACAACACAACGAACTGCAATTAAACCATGGCCATGGGCAGATACATGGCCTGTTGCCCGTCTTCAAATGCCAGCACATAATATCGATCAATATGTGCTGGCGGGGTCAAGTGGTGCATCGTTAGCGTTCGGTCCAGGGCATATTTTTGCCTCGGCTGCACCAACCAAACAAGGTAATACGGTTATTGCCGCACATCGCGATACTCATTTCTCCTTTTTAGAACAGGTCAAAATAGGTGAGAAGATTACAGTGACGAATACCGAAGGGGCGAAGCGTGAATACACCATTCAGGATATGCATATAGTCGATAAAAATGATGTCGCATGGATTAATGTTGACACCAATCCCTATCAATTAACCTTAGTGACGTGTTATCCGTTTAATACATTAACCACAGGAGGTCGCTTGCGCTATGTAGTCAGGGCAGTTATGCAGCCTGAATATATTTGAATATTGATAGATAAGCTGAACTCTGGATGGCTGTGCTTATCCAGAGTTCAGGTTAAATAAGATTAAAGTGGAATATCAAATAACTTATCTTGCAACTCTGATCCAATAAAGACTTCTATTACATCGGAGGTAATGGTTTGATCAAATGCTAATTGTTGAGTATTAAAGGATTTGGCTGGAGGGGTTAATTTTGTTTTATAGACATAAAAGAGCTGTTTGCCTTGCGCTCGCCCAACGATTTTTTCAGCTTCAGCTTCATTGACCTTAACGAACGAGTGCTTGCGAGGGGTTACTATTTTGGTGGCTAAGCTCCCGCCGCTCCCACGGGGAGGCATGATCATAAAACCACCTTTATTAAAGTCATAAGAAGGGAGATTTATTGTTCCCACAAAATAAACTTCTGGTTCGGCGCTGAGTTGTTTTGCCCATGCTAAATATTTATTGAGTTCTTGATCCATAAATGAGGCGAAAGCACGACGCGATTCAAATTGGTTAGCTCGTCTCCCTCCCCACGTTCCTATAGGTTTTCTTGATTGATCTTTGGGATTAAARTTAGCRCAGGGYTTYTTATCTTTACACATATATTGGGCATAGGATTGTTCGGTCAGGGTGGCAGCGGCTAAGTTAGTAATGAGTATGTACCAAGTGCGATCTTCTTCCGCGTGTTCTGGGTGTTCTAAATAATATTTTGAGCCTCTTGTTACTGTGGATGGAGGGCCACCTTTAAAATTATTTTTTAATCGCTCAACATTGGGTTTTATTGTTGCCAGTTTAATCTTCATTAAGTTGGAATGAATTCGTGTCGCATTACGATTAAGTTGATCGAGCTCTTGTTTACTATAAAYAKCYGAGGTGAGCTTGAGYGYGTTTCTRCCAAAAGCGGGYAGCCCTCTAARAGCCATAAYAGGCATRCTTTTTATAACAGYGCTGTCGGGTGATGGCAGCAGGATTAGCTCACCATTAGGATGCGCTGCAATGTCAGTGAACGGCTTTTGAGGAGCCGCTTGTATGGTGGTTGAAATAAAAAACAAACACAGATAAACAAGGTGTTTTGAATTAAACATATTCAGACCTCAATTAATTATTGATGGGCGCTTCAAATACTTTATTAGTCAGTAATTCATCGGTGTAAAACTCTATAATAGACCCCGTTACATCGTAAGCTAAATTAACACCCGGATAAGTTTGGTCATGAGTTCTTCCGCCACTGGCATAGTTAGCATTATAAACTTCAGCCTTTACTACAAAATACAGCCCGGAAGACCTATAATTTATCTTTGTTTGTAATTGTAACGTTTCGGCATCAGCTTCAGAGATAGCAAAAAAGAAAGGTCGGCCGTTATGCTCGGCTTGAGAAAATATGCGTTTTTCTTTAATTCGAGGGGCGTAGAAAAATTGTTTAGAAATATCTTTAGGTGCACGAATTAATAATTCAAATCCTTTCCGATCAAAATCATAGTCGCCTAAACCTACTATACCAACGAGATAAGATTCACTGCTAAGGGATTTTGCCCAAGCTTGTAGTTTAGGAACCTCGGTTTCTACAAATGAATAATAAGCCCGTCGTGATTTAAACTCATTATTGTTAGTGTATCCGCCCCATTGCATTACACTACGTTGAAACTGCGTGCCTGAGCACTGTTCAACTACACAAAAATAGCTGTTGTGAACAGAAGGCAAAAGGGTAGTGACTAAGCTTTGAATATGATAGCGAGGCACATAGGTGTAAGAGCGGCTGCCTGAGTCGCTAGGGCGTGTTTTTCCTTGAAATGAATAAAGATCTCGGCGTGATTTTGAACGAAAGCTAGGCTCATTACTGGTGTCAATTTTAAGGTTTTTTTCAGTAACATGTTCCGCCATCAGATCTAATAAACGTAAATTATGATAAATCAACATATCATTGCTGAAACGACGTATTACAGCATTTTTAATAAGGATAGTAGCCTCTACTTTTTTGTAACTAGGGGTTAAAACGAGCCGAGGAATACCCTTATAAGAAGGGACGTACAGGGGATTAAAGGTGTCTTTATCTAGCGGTTGGACGGTTATATATTCACCAATATCAAAGCCTAAGTTATTGAAATATTGAGGTCTTTGGTAGTAGTGTTGTGGCAGGCTTAATATAAGTGATAAATCTTGTGGCGCTACAAYAGGGGCAGTATTTTTATTGTCTACTGAAGRTGTCGGCGGAGRRGCRGKAGAAGATTCATTATTGTCAGGTAAGACATTCCCTACTTTTTTTATTAAATCAAAGGCTTGATTTAGATCTCCCAGCAAATCGGCAGTAGCAGGGGATGACGCGAAAAGCAGTGTAAAGGTGAGAGCTATTATAGGCAGCATAGAAAAAGTAGGCTTACTATTCATTGTTTTTTCCTTAAAGTTAGGATTGCGGGTACGCTAAAAAGTAATTTAAAAACAAAATTTGAATAAATATCATTATCAGATAGATCAGTGATGATAAAGCATAGCATGTTGGGCGTGACTTCAAATAATGAATAAATACAGATCAGTCTGCGACATCCTTCCCATATATTAGTATAATCACCGAATTATTAATAGATTGTGACTTTTATAAATGAGTACACCAGCGGTAGCCGTGGCAGAGACGCCAAAAACCTTTCAGGAATTGATTCTGAGACTTCAGCAATACTGGGCCGAACAAGGCTGTGTATTACTGCAACCTTATGATATGGAAGTAGGTGCAGGTACATTTCACCCTGCGACTTTTTTGCGAGCGATTGGCCCTGAGCCTTGGAGAGCGGCCTATGTACAACCTTCTCGTCGTCCTACTGATGGCCGTTATGGTGAAAACCCTAATCGTCTGCAACATTATTATCAGTTCCAAGTTGTATTAAAACCTGCTCCGTTAAATATTCAAGAATTGTATTTAGATTCGTTGAAAATGTTAGGTTTAGATACGTCAGTTCATGATATTCGTTTTGTCGAAGATAACTGGGAATCACCAACATTAGGTGCATGGGGATTGGGCTGGGAGATTTGGCTTAATGGTATGGAGGTGACACAGTTTACCTATTTCCAGCAAGTAGGCGGACTAGAATGCCGCCCTGTTACCGGTGAAATAACCTATGGCTTAGAACGTATTGCAATGTATTTGCAAGGCGTGAGTAGTGTCTATGACCTTGTTTGGTCTGATGGCCCGCACGGTAAAGTTACTTATGGTGATGTATTCCATCAGAATGAAGTGGAAATGTCGGAATATAACTTTGACCATGCTGATGTCGATAGTTTGTTTGTTAATTTTGACACTTATGAACGTGAAAGTGCCCGAATGATTGAAGCTGGCTTGCCATTGCCTGCTTATGAGTTAGTGCTAAAAGCATCACATGTTTTTAATTTATTAGATGCACGGAAAGCAATTTCTGTTACCGAACGTCAACGTTTTATCTTACGTGTACGCACATTATCTCGTGCGGTTGCACAGGCGTATTATGACCGACGTGAGTCTTTAGGCTTCCCGATGGTGCAAGCAGCAAATAAGGGGGATCAATCATGAGTGATGTACGCGATTTATTGATTGAGTTAGGAACAGAAGAATTACCTCCTAAAGCATTAAAAAAGTTAATCCAAGCTTTTGAAGCTGGCATTAAACAAGGTTTAGAAAAAGCACAACTGAGTTTTGAATCTATTCGTTCTTATGCCGCGCCTCGTCGTATGGCGGTGATTGTCGATGGCTTACAAGTGCGTCAACAAGACAAAATGGTTGAACGCCGCGGCCCAGCGGTGACGGCGGCTTTTGATGATGACGGTAATCCAACGCGTGCGGTGCAAGGTTTTGCAAAGTCGTGTGGTGTTGAGGTTGAAGACCTTGAGAAAATGGAAACGGATAAAGGTGCTTGGTTAGTCTTTAAACAGCAGCAAGCAGGTAGTGATGCAGCCGCCGTTATCCCTGATATTTTATTACAAGCATTGGCTGACTTACCTATTGTTAAACGGATGCGCTGGTCTGATTTACCGGGTGAATTTGTTCGCCCTGTACATTGGTTGGTATTACTATTTGGTGATGCAGTTATTCCAATGGATTTATTGGGTATAAGCGCCGGTCGTGATAGTCGCGGACATCGCTTCCATCATCCTGAAGCTATTCGCATTCAGTCTGCTCAAACCTATGTACCACAATTAGAAACAGAAGGCCATGTGCTGGTTGATATGACCGCTCGACGTGAATCTATTCGAGGCCAAGTATTAGAGATTGCTACTAAATTAGGTGGTGAGGCTGTACTCAATGAAGATTTACTGGATGAAGTGACAGGTTTAGTTGAATGGCCAGTGGCGTTATCGGGTTCATATGATAAGCGCTTTCTTGAATTGCCTTCTGAAGCCCTTATTTCTTCAATGGAAGAGCATCAAAAGTATTTTGCTGTACGTGATTCAGCAGGTGATTTACTACCTTATTTTATTACARTTTGTAATATTGAAAGCAAAGATCCGGCTCAAGTGRTAGCGGGTAATGAACGGGTTATTTTGCCTCGATTAAGTGATTCGGCCTTTTTCTGGGAAACGGATAAAAAGCGGCCTTTGATTGAGCGCCAAGCACAATTAAAAAAGATTGTTTTTCAACATAAACTAGGTTCAGTCTTTGATAAATCGGCACGGGTAGCTAAATTAGCGGCTGTGATTGCGAAAGAAATTGGCGGTGATGCTCAATTGGCCGAGCGAGCGGCCTTATTAGCTAAATGTGNTTTAGTGACAGAAATGGTAGGTGAATTCCCTGACTTGCAAGGTATTATGGGCCGYTATTATGCCAAGCTAGAGGGTGAGCATGAAGAGGTTGCTGAAGCACTTGAGGAGCAATATTTACCTCGTTTCTCAGGTGATAGCTTACCGAAGACAAAAACAGGTCAGGCAGTGAGTTTGGCTGAAAAATTAGACACCTTGGTGGGATTATTTGGTATAGGTCAGCCGCCAACAGGTGTGAAAGACCCCTTTGCTTTACGTCGCGCTGCTTTAGGTGTGATTAGAATTGTGATTGAGAATAAGCTAGATGTTGATTTACAGACATTAGTACAAACAGCACAGCAAGGTTTTGATACGCAGCTGACACAGGACGATGTAACGGAACAGGTTGTGCGTTATTTCTTTGATCGCTTGCGAGGCTATGCATTAGATCAAGGTATCAAGGCGGATGTGTTTGAATCGGTGCTAACCGTTCAGCCGACTAGACCACTTGATTTTATGCAACGGTTAAGTGCCGTAACAGAATTTAGACGTTTAGATGCAGCGGAATCATTAGCGGCAGGAAACAAACGTATTGGTAATATCTTGCGTAAAAATGATGCTGATGGCAACGATGCTACGATTGATAGTGCATTATTAAGTGAACCGGCTGAACAMGCCTTAGCYACCAAGCTTGCTGAAGTGACTCAACAGGTTAAACCGCTGATTGAGCAGGCAGATTATACGGGTGTATTACGCGCACTGGCTGATATGCGAGAAACGGTAGATGCTTTTTTTGACCAAGTGATGGTGATGGCCGATGATGATGCTGTACGTAACAATCGCTTAGCCTTATTAAATCAGACGCGCGCATTATTTTTAGGTGTGGCTGATATTTCATATTTGCAGAAATAGACGGAGACTTTATCTGTTATGCCGCTAATAATTCTAGATCGAGATGGCGTCATTAACCATGATTCGGATGACTTTATTAAGTCGCCTGCTGAGTGGGAGCCGATTGAAGGTAGTTTGGAAGCCATTGCACGTTTAAATCATGCGGGATATCGTGTGGTGGTGATAACAAATCAATCGGGCATTGCTCGAGGTTTATTAGATGTTGATACTTTGAGCCGGATCCATAATAAAATGCGGCGGATGCTGACACAAGTTGGTGGTAAATTAGAAGCAATATTATATTGTCCACATGGACCTGATGATGAGTGTTTATGCCGAAAACCGAAAGAAGGGAATTTCTTAGAACTTGCTCAGCGGCTACGAGTCAAMCTGGATAATGTACCCGCTATTGGTGATTCATTGCGTGATCTTCAGGCGGCACAAGCTGCAGGCGCTAGGCCTATTTTAGTTAAAACAGGCAAGGGTGAGAAAACCTTAGCAGAAGGCGGTTTGCCTGATAATGTTACGGTTTATGATGATTTGTCAGCAGCCGTAAATGCATTGTTGGAGCCTACGGTATAATGCTGTTTATTCGCTCAGCTATTTTTTTATTTTTTCAAATGATTACGGCAATTTTATTTTCACTAATAGGATTTCTTTTGTGGCCGCTACCCTTTAAGTGGCGTTATAAAGTAATGAGCCAATGGGCGATTTTAAATCTATGGCTGGTGGAAAAAATATGTGGGGTTCGTTACCAGATAGAAGGTTTAGACAATATTCCTGACGAACCTTGTATTATTATGTGCAAACATCAATCCACATGGGAAACATTAGTATTGCAGGCTGTTTTTCCACCACAGGTATGGGTTTTGAAACGTGAATTATTGTGGATACCTTTTTTTGGTTGGGGTTTGGCGGTATTAAACCCTATCGCAATTGATAGAGGCGCAGGAAGAAAGGCGCTTAATCAGATATTAGAGCAAGGAAAAGAGCGTTTAACATCGGGAGCATGGGTGGTGGTTTTTCCGGAAGGTACTCGTATCCCACGGGGAGAAATGGGACGGTTTGGTATGGGAGCCGCTAGATTAGCGGTTGATGCAGGATGCGCTGTTGTGCCGGTGGCACATGATGCWGGCAAAGTTTGGCCTAGACATAGTTTTATACGACACCCTGGTACCATTACGRTAGTTATTGGTGAAAAAATAATAAGCACTAATAAAAAAGCAGTAGAATTGAATGASCACGTTTATCAGTGGATGGARCAACAGATGACGCGGTTAGAAGGTAGCAAACCAACAGCAAGAAAGACATTAGTAAAAGAGGATAAAAAGCGTGGCTAAACCTGATGAGATTTTACGATTATTGTTGATTGATGATTCATTAACAACAGCGGACGTAATCACAACAACACTTCGAAGTTCTGGCCACACGGTACGAGCAGCACGCCATGATAAAATGGCGGATATAAAAGAAGCGTTAAATCAAAAATCATGGGACTTGATTATTTGTCGAGACACATTAATAACCGTGTCACCCAAAGAATTTTTAGAATATTTACATAACTTAGGACGTGATATTCCTTGTATTATTCTGACGACTGAGAATGAGAGTGGTTTATTTGATCTTGGTGCGCAAGATGTTATTGCTTATGATGAGACAAAACGTTTACAGTTTGCTGTCACTAGAGAGCTAAAAAACTTATTTATCCGTCGTCTAAGTCGACGTAATGAACGCGCTTTACGCGAAAGTGATAAACGTAGCCAGCTATTACTYGARATATCGAGAGAGGCCGTGGCTTATATTCATGAGGGCATGCATATTTATGCTAATCAGGCCTATGTAACGCTATTTGGTTTTGACGATGCTGAAGATTTGGATGGTTTACCTATYATGGATATGCTGATGGSGAGTGAGCATAAAAAATTCAAATCTTTTTTTAAGGCATTTTCAGATAAGTCTAATACCAACGCAAAAACTGTTTCTGTATTGTGTGTTAATGCCGATGAGCAGGAATTTGAAGCACAGATTGAATTTAGACATGCAGCAGTGGAGGGTGAAGATTGCATTCAGGTAACGGTTAAAGAGCAGCATGCAGAATCAATTTCTGATGAGCAGATGCTAGCGGTTCGCGATCATGATACGTTAACCGGTCTTTATAGTCGTACGCGTTTTATGGACGAGCTTAGCAAAGCCGCGCTTCAAGCCAGTGAAGGTGAGGGTGTATCTCAATTATTGTACATTGTATTAGATAACTTCCAGTCAATAAAAGAGCAAGTAGGATTAACGACAAGTGAAGCAATCATAAAAGCAGCGGCTGAATTATTGAAAGTGGAGACAAGCAAGGATGAATTTTTAGCACGTTATTCTGATCAAGTGTTTACCATCATTATACAAAATGGTGATGATAGCTATGTTGATGAACGAGCAGAATATTATCGTAAAACGATTGGAGAATATGTTTCACAGGCTGGAGGCAAGATAATTGATCTGAAGTGTAGTATTGGCATTAGCCGAATTACAGAAAACCTATTGACGGCAGAAGAAGGTTTAGATCATGCTGATAAGGCGTGTATAGAAGCACAGAAAACAGGTGGAAATCATGTCTCTAGGCATCAGATTATACTTTCTGCAAAAGAATCTGAAAGCCAAGAGAGAGTGTTATGGGTTGGACGAATGCAAGATGCATTAAAAAATGAAGGTTTTTCCTTACATTATCAACCTATTGTTAGTTTGCACGGTGCACCACAGGAATTATATGATGTAYTGATCCGAATGACGGAGCCTGATGGCACGGTTATTCGCGCGCGTGAATTTATAAAATATGCTCAGCAGCCACAATTAGTGATTGATATTGATAAATGGGTTATTGAAAACGCATTAAATAATTTAGCTGAACATCGTGCTAATTCTCCGAAAACACGATTTTTCTTAAAACTGTCTAAACAAACACTACTGGATTCTTCTTTTATTAATTGGCTGATTTCTCAGTTAAAAGGTCATGGCTTTAATGGCAGTGTTTTGGTCTTTGAAATTAGTGAAACAGCTATTATAGATAATTTAGAAGAAACTCAAGCAGTGATTGCTAAATTGAAGAAAGTGGGCTGTGAATTTGGTCTAGAGCATTTTGGGTCGGGTTTAGATTTTTCACATACACTCAGTGTGCTTGATGTTGAATATCTAAAAATTAATGGTTCTTTTGTTGAAAATATGGCAAAAGATAAAGAAAATCAGGCTGCGGTTAAAGCGATCATTGAAATGACCAAGCAAGCCGGTAAGAAGAGTATTGCCGAGTTTGTTTCAGATGCAAGCAGCTTAGCACTACTGTGGCGATTAGGTGTTGATTATGCGATGGGTTATTATATTCAAAAACCATCAAAAGACTTAAATTATAATTTTGATGATGACGAGTGAGTCTTTAATCGAGTAATAGTTGTAATGTAAGCTCTTTTTCAAGTTTACAAAAGTCTTGTTGGAGTAAATCAGTTGTTAATGCTTGGATTTTCAAAGTACAAATAGGATCATCTTTGTTTATGCTGGTACCGGCCGAAGGAATATCATGGCAACTCGAAGGCCATACCATTTTGGGCGATATGCTTATCTCATTCTGAGCATAAAAATAATGAAGCCTTGATGGTGACGTGACGGTAACAATAGACTGTTCAGGAAGTAGGCCATTGCAGGCGTTGATATGATGCTGAAATAAGGTGTCGCTACAATCTAATARTTCGGCAGAAGCACTTATTCTAGGATTAATTTCAAGTATAAATAGTGTATTTGATTCCGAAATTATAAAGTCAATACTGTTCAARCCCTTTAAGCCGGTTGATGARCTTATTTTATTAATYRCTAGTTTTAAATGATGTTGATGCTGCTCAGATAATGGCCATGGCGAAGTTATGCCTCCTAAACGAAATGGCGAGGACGCACAAGGCTGCAGATATTGTTGATTAACACTAAGAAGTTGAGCGTGCTCACCATTTGCAATAAATAAAGCTGAACCACTTTCTCCCTTTATACAGTGTTGATAATAGTCACCACCAATTTGTTGATGTGCTTTCAAATATTGAATAGATGTGCCACCGAAGCTAGAGGATGTTTTTGTTAACCATTCACCATCATTAGGTTGTTTAAAGCGTGTGTCAGGGTAACTGAGTTCAAGTTGTCTGAGAAGATTAAAAAAGAGAGTGGGTGTTTGGATGGTATGAATAGTTTTTACTGAATTACCAATAAGCGTAATATTGGCAGGCAAATTATTTAGAATAGAATAATGTTTTTCGATTCCACTGCCACAGATTAATAGGCACTCTTCACCTTGAGATAGGGTGGAAAACGTATCTARAATTTGYTGCTTTGATAACTGATGAATAGGAGCAATTTTTTGCCAGCGTTCACTAACCGCCAATGAATCTTGATCACCAAAGCAATCAGCCACCCAAACACGGTAACCGGCTTGGGTGGCTGATTGGGCTATAAAACGACCACTTTGTGCAAATATCAGTACAGGAGTGTGCTGATTGCGCACAACAATATACTTACAGGTTAAACTAGCTTGCGCGCRCCATCAAATGCATTGCGAAAATCTAAATAAACAGGYTTRTCACCGTTGAGTGTTTCTTCTAATAATGCTTGTTGTAATTGGTATTTAACATTCCCTACTGCTAATGCACCAATACCTACAGCACCTTTTGAATTAATAGCATGAACAAGCGGTTCACCTGCATCCATAATACCGATGCCAGCAATACCTAAAGGTGCTACTGCATTGACATCACCTGCAACTTTCAATTGTTTTGCATCGGCTAGAACAGATTTGTTTAACACCTCAATTCCTGCTTTAGCGGCACAAAATACGACATCAGCATTTGAAATTAACCGTGCTTTATCAGCGTCAGAAGCMGCTGCGGTTGCTGTTAATTCGACGCCATAACGTTCTTTCGCTTCGGCTGCAAAGTCTAATGCTGTGTCAATTGAGAAATGATCAACAATGGTTGTTTCAGCACCTTGTTGGGCTGCGATAACGGCTGTGGCTAAACCAACAGGCCCTGTACCACCGAAAACAATTGCTTTAACACCGTTTAAATCTTGATTAGTAATTTTCTTTAATTCACGTTCAACGCAAGCAACTAAGGCTGCGGCCGTTGTGAATGCACCACTTGGGTCTGCAAATACAGAAATTTCAAAAGGGGGAACCATTGCTTTTTTTGCTGCATCTAGCATATCCATAGCAAGACCGATGTCACGGCCACCAATAAATAATGCTGTCTTTTTAACACCCGATGGTCCGCGAGAGAAGATAGCATCTTGTGTCATGCTTGCAACTTCTTCTAACTTAATATTTGGGTATGGGATAATGGCATCAAACCCAGCATCGAGTGCCATATTGATATCAAAAGGACTGTTTCTCAAGTTAGGATCGAGCATATGGATAATTGAACGTTTAGCCATGGGTGGTTCCTTTAATTATTNTAGTTGACTGTATARAGTAATCATAAGCGTTATAGCATCATACAACAATATCGGCACCGTTTTCATTTGCTTTAGCAGTAATAAAYGAGAGTCCGGTATCGTCTATATCGTGCTGTTTAGCATAGTCGGATAGTGTGATAATTAACTGTTTCGCGGTATTCTCATCTTCGACAAAAATACAGCCTGTTGGGCCCCAAGAACTTTGAGCTATGCCAGTATGGCCTTGGCTTTGGGCATAAAGYAAGAGGGATGTGACACGCTGGCWGGTATAGCGGCCACCTTGAGCTGGAGCAAAATGGTCACCKATTAAAGATTGAATATCGGTGATCGCTTGGCCAAAGGGGGCTATTTCTTGCTCAACTAGGGCTGGAAGCAATTTCATTAAAACGTGGTGGCAAATAGYCTGAGAATCCGCCAATGGGAAAGTGGGTAAATTTTCGAATGCGAGTAACTCCTGTTCACCATGAATACCTTGGCTACTCGTATCCATAATAAGGACTATTCGCCAATTCTGCGGGAAATTAGGGCGCGTTAGTAATGGGGGAGTAGTTGAGGATGGGCCCAATCCACCATCAATGATGAARCCACCATGATCGAATGTGGCTATACCAATACCAGAACGTGCTCCTCTACCTAACTGTTCAGCAATGTCTCGGGTGCTTGCCGATATATTATGTAATTTACATAAGGCTGTACTCATGGCTATCGCAAGTTGAGTCCCCGAACCCAATCCGGCATGCGATGGAATCAACTCGATCAATTCAACCAGCACACCGTGTTGTTCAGTAGGAATATTTTTCCCTAACGAAGTATAAAAATGTTCAACTATATTATGGGCGTGTTGAATCAATGCCGGAGAAACATCAACACCGACAATGGATGTTTTAAGTTGCAATTGCATTTCGATAACAACATGGTGACTGTCAATTGCTAGCCCGATACTTCCAAATTTCCGACCGGTACTACCATTTAGATCTAAAAATCCTAAATGTAATCGTGCCGGRGCMGTTACGCGAATTCTCGAATTAATTATTAAACACCTTTGTCTTTAAAATATTAGATGTCTATTTTACACGCAATATCGTAGATTGTAGTTTCATCGAGAAATTGATTATTGCTTTCAAATAAAGCACTGATTGCACCACGATGCACTTTCATTTTGAAGTTACCAATAGCAATGGCGCCATAGAAGCGGATACCTTCTTTTTCAGTGCCGTTGTCCATAACTTCTAGACCTTCTACACCCATAGGTGGTACAGCATTAACATCCGCGATAACGTCGAGCGTTGGATTATTTTGCCATGCTGACTGAGGTAGAATACAAACACCAGCAGGTCCACAGGCAATAGCTACATGCGCTCCGACTAATAATTTTTCAACAGCTTCATCACTACGACTTTCTCCAGGGATAATATCAACACCGTAATCTGCTTTCATTTGTTGAGTTACGGCTTTTGCTCGCGCTAAGCTACGAGAAGTAATAATAACTTCGGCGGCACCTTCTTTTAAGAAGTAAAGAGCGCTGCGTTGACCCACAGGACCGCCCCCTATAATAACCACTTTTTTGCCGTTAATRTCATAATCATTAACCACTTTACGGACGATTGAAGCGGCAGTCGTATTTGAACCATTRGGATCAAGCATAACGGAAACGCTTACTGGACCAAAGAATGCTTTTTTAACGGCTTTACCTACCAGTTCGCTGGCTGCTACATTAGAGCCACCAATAAAAATAGCACTGTTTTTTAAGTTTTTACCGCCCCGAGTAAAAATCATACCATGCACATGAGGAGTCACATTGTCTCGAGTGATGCCTCCGTAAGCAATAATGTTATCAACACCAGCGTCATAAACAACAGCTTGGTCAAATGCACTAGGTACGGGATCAGTATCAAGATGAAGTAGCAATTTTTTCATAAGATGATATTCCTAAATTTATTTCAGAGAGATGTTATTTAGCATAAAAAATGATTCTACATGAACTTATAGCGGTCAGGAAGGCAAATACTTCAGAATTTAAATTAGAAGCTAATTTGAAGAGAAGGCGGGGAACTACACACGAATGAACAAAGTTCAGGTATTATGCCAAACAAGCATGGAACTATCGACGGAATGACCAGTCTTTAGATCCACAGCATTAGAATAAAATAATTTAGGAGTTGAGGATGAAAAAAACGAGTATTTTACTGATAGTTGCAGGCATGATGGTCTTACCAAGTGTCGGTACTGCAAATAATTTTCTAACAGTTACTACCGTGCAATATGTACAACAATGTGTTGAGCTCAACAGCGGTAAGATGAACCTATATGAAGCAACGTATAAATGTTCATGTGTTATTGATATGTTATCTGMAGATTTTACACAAACTGAATTTGAAGAAGCGGATACTGGTTTTCAATTGAAAAATTTACCAGGTGATCGTGGTGGCGAGTTTAGAGATGACAAAGGTGTGCGCAGTGGTGTTAGTTTATTTCAGGAAAAACACGTAGCAGCATATGAAACATGCAGAATCAGAAGATAATATAAAAAATAAGCGTTCTTAAATAAAAAAGGCTGTATTTAACTAAATACAGCCTTTTTTTATGCTTGTGTTATTTAAATAATTATAAGATTTCTTTACTTTGAGTGAACGCTTGATCTTTAGTATCTTTTACATCYGCTTTTAGTATGCCTGCTTTCGTTGGGGTAAAAGTAAAGCGTATGCTAGGATCTTCGCTTACAGAAATACCYGTATCAACAGCAATTAAGGTTTTATYGTTATAGCTGATCGTTATGTTGGTAACACGATGCTCACGAATATATCGACGAGATGCTTGATCAAATTGTAATCCATTATAATTAGGGTGACTAACAATAACTTGGGCTGTTACAGGTTCACCGATAGTCGGCTTCCGCATACGGATCTGCATTTTACCTAATCGTGCTAATGCTGCAGCTGCATCCTTACCCGCTGGAGCACTACAGCCGCCCGAAGCTTTTACAAAGCGAGAAACCATATGTAGTGAGCCATCATTCATTTCAGCAATAGCACGGATAAAGGTATATTGGTCAACGCGCATACGTGTTGTAATATTGATAAGTCCTAAATCAGGTGATAAATGAAAGTTTGCAGAATAAGGCTCAGGATTATTATCGATAATAAAATGGATATTCTTAATATATTTATCAGCAGTTTGGGGAATGAGTGATTTAATCGTTATAGGTACAATAGCTGCATCTTCAGCACGTTTAGGTGCTTCAAGGACTAATAAGTCATTAGCGTCTTCACGAATAGATTCAGCTTTATCACCAAAATACAGTACTTTTAATGTCGGCCATAACGGTTCTGTAGGTGTTACTGCGCTGGCTGSAGCACTGATAAATACGAAGGCCAAACTGGCCGTTAATAGGCCTAAAATACGATTGAACATAGTGTCTCTCCACTTTTTAAATTAATTATTATTMWWTTATTCCCATTCGAGTTGAACGAATGAGGCTGTAACATTCCGACGATGGTACTGTGGGAAAAGTTCCCAACTATTTTGCTCGGATATTCCTACTTGTTTTGATGCATCATCAATTGTACCCATATCATTTATGATGACGCGTATCTCTTCTCGTAGCGTAGAGAAGTAACGAATTTGGTTCTCTAAGCCCTGCTGCCATTGATCATCACTTGCAATACCATGGCCGGGGACAACATAGTTTAAATCCAGTGTTTGGAGTTCATCCATTGTTGATAACCAACCATTAATACTACCATCTAGAACAGGAATTCGTCCCATAAATAAGAGATCTCCGGTCCATAATGTTTTTGTCTTATTATCTAATAATGTCACATCATGATCAGTGTGAGAAGTGGTATAAGCCGTAATAGTAAGCAGCCTGTTACCTAAATCTAGTGTTAAAGGGCTGTTGACTGAAACAGTACGTGTTGGAGAAATAAATTCCGTTCCTTCATAAGCAGAGCCTAATGTTTCTTTGAAAACCTTGGCAAAGAAATCTTGACGGGATGCCATTGCCGCTGGGAGTTTTTCATGGCCTATAAATTCTGGATTATCATCTTTAAAAGCAGCATTACCAAAAGTATGATCTGGATGTACATGTGTATTAATCACATAGCAGACAGGTAAATTGGTTTTGGTTTTAATCGCTTGACGTAAATAGGTACCTTCTAGGTAGCTGCCACCACTATCAATAACGGCAACACAACGCTCACCAATGATAAAACCAACATTCGCTATCGCACCGATATTGTCTTCTGAGGCATCTTGGTGAACGCCTTGATGGTAATAAATGCCTTCAGTTACTTTTTTAATAGGATAGTTGTTATTGTTTTCATCTTTATGTTCATAATTACAACTAACAAGTAATGATAAGAGTAAGGCAGAGAAAAAAAGGAAAATTCTATGCATGTTGATGCCTTATATATAAGTCGCTTGCTGGTACAATAGCGTATTTTTGAATTCAATACTCAGTTTAAGAGACCCAAATATGACAATTCGTACCCGATTTGCACCTAGTCCAACAGGTTATTTACATGTTGGTGGAGCACGCACCGCTTTATTTTCATGGCTTTATGCGCGTAAGCATGGTGGCCAATTTATTTTGAGAATTGAAGATACTGATCGTGAGCGGTCTACGCAAGAATCCGTTAATGCCATATTAGAAGGCATGACATGGTTGGGTTTAAATTACGATGAAGGTCCTTTTTATCAAACACAACGTTTTGATCGTTATAAAGAAGTAATTGCACAATTATTAGAACAAGGCGATGCATATCATTGCTATTGTTCAAAAGAAGAGCTAGATGATATTCGAGAAAAACAAAGAGAAAATAAGGAAAAACCTCGTTATAACGGCAAGTGTCGTCATAATGCAGAAATAAGAGAGGGTGTTCAGCCGGTAGTTCGTTTTAAGAATCCTATTGAAGGTAGTGTCATTGTTCAAGATGCCGTTAAGGGTAATATTGAATTTCAAAATAGTGAGCTTGATGATTTAATCATCGCACGTTCAGATGGCACGCCTACTTATAATTTAACCGTTGTAGTGGATGACTGGGATATGAAGTTAACCCATGTTATTCGCGGTGATGATCATATTAATAATTCTCCAAGACAAATTAATATTTTTAAAGCATTAAAAGCAGAGATACCTATCTTTGCTCATTTACCTATGATTTTAGGCGATGATGGTGCGAGGCTTTCAAAACGGCACGGCGCTGTTAGTGTGATGAGTTATCGAGATGAAGGTTTTTTACCTGAAGCATTACTTAATTATTTAGTGAGACTTGGTTGGTCTCATGGTGATCAAGAGCTATTTACTATTGATGAAATGGTGAATTTGTTTGATATTAAAGATGTAAACAAGTCAGCTTCTGCATTTAATACTGATAAGTTATTATGGATTAATCAACAGTATATAAAAACAAGCACAGCTGAACATATAGCAACACATTTAAGTTGGCATATGGGGCAATTAGAGATCGATCCCGCTACGGGGCCCGATTTAGTGAAAGTTGTTGCCTTACAACAAGAGCGAGCAAAGACATTAGTTGAAATGGCAAATAATAGCCAATTCTTCTATAAAGAAGTGACAGAATATGATGRAAAAGCAGCTAGAAAAAACCTTACATCGACTAGCATAGACATACTACAAGATATGTATCAGCGTCTATCCGTTTTAGCTGAATGGCAGGCTGAGCCTATTCATGACCAGATAAAAGAATGTTCAGTTGCAAGAGAGATTGGCATGGGTAAAGTTGCACAACCTATCCGTGTAGCCATTACGGGCAATACCATGTCGCCCCCCCTTGATGTGACGCTTGAGTTATTGGGATCTGAGCGCACATTAGCTGCAATCAAGCTGGCAATGAAGTGGATCAATGATCAAAAGTGAGATCTAGGTCAAGAATTTTACCCTTTAATTTTCAGTTAGTTAGAAGTGTGGGAAAAACTTCCCGAAAATAATAAGGAAAATCTCTTTAAAAAAATGGGAAAGATACTTGACTATTAAATTTACTGGGCTTAATGTTCCCCAACGCATTCTGTTTGAAGTAAGCAGAATTGTGTCTTAATTATAATTAAAAGCAATAGAGGAAAACTTTATGAAGCTGAAAACATTATCAATTGCAATGATGTCAATCGCTGTGTCTGGAGTAGCAGTAGCTGACGAATTATTGACAATGCAAGAAAATGAAAACAACTGGGTGTCTGCAGCCGGTAACTATAACAACCAACGTTATAGCAAACTAGCACAAATCAACAAAGATAACGTTGCTGATTTGAAAATGGCATGGTCATTCTCAACAGGTGTATTACGTGGTCACGAAGGTAACGCATTAGTTATCGACGGTACTATGTATGTACACACTGCCTTTCCTAACATCGTTTTTGCTTTAGACTTAAACAACGACGGCGCGATCAAATGGAAATATGAGCCAAAACAAAACTACGACGAAACTGTTCCAGTGATGTGTTGTGACACGGTTAACCGTGGTTTAGCATATGGCGACGGTAAAATCTTCTTGAACCAAGCAGATACTACTTTAGTTGCTTTAAACATGAACACAGGTAAAGTTGTTTGGTCTCACAAACGTGATGATGCGAAACGTGGTGCTACTTCAACTGCTGCTGCACATGTATTTAAAGATAAAGTATTAGTAGGTATTTCAGGTGGTGAGTTTGGTGTACGTGGTTACATTAAAGCGTATGACTTAGCCGGTGCAGAAAAATGGCAAGTTTACAGCACCGGTCCTGATGCTGAAATGGGTTTCGATCCTAAGAAAACAATGTCTATGGGCAAACCAGTAGGCAAAGACTCTTCATTGAAAACGTGGAAAGGCGACCAATGGAAAATCGGTGGTGGTACAACATGGGGTTGGTATTCTTACGATCCTGATCTAGACATGTTCTACTACGGTAACGGTAATCCATCAACTTGGAATCCTGTACAACGTCCAGGTGACAACAAATGGTCTATGTCTTTATTCGGTCGTGATTTAGATACAGGTATGGCTAAATGGGTTTACCAAATGACACCATTCGATGAGTGGGATTATGATGGTATCAATGAAGTACCTTTAGTTGACCAAAAAATCAACGGTAAAATGCGTAAAACATTAGTGCATTTCGATCGTAACGGTTTTGGTTACACAATGGACCGCGTAAGTGGTGAATTGTTAGTTGCTGAAAAATTTGATCCAGCAGTGAACTGGTCTAACGGTGTAAACCTTAAGACAGGTCTTCATGATCGTGTTGCTAAATATTCTACAGCACGTAACGGTTCAGACGTAAATACACAAGGTATCTGTCCTGCGGCGTTAGGTTCTAAAGATCAACAACCTGCTGCATACTCTCCACGTACTGGTTTATTCTATGTTCCAACAAACCACGTATGTATGGATTATGAACCATTTGAAGTTGAATACACTTCAGGTCAGCCCTATGTTGGTGCGACACTTGAAATGTTCCCAGCTCCAGGTGGTACACACTTAGGTAACTTCATTGCTTGGGATGCACGTGTAGGTAAGATCGTATGGTCTAACCCAGAACGTTTCTCAGCATGGGGTGGTGCGTTAGCCACTGCGTCTGATTTAGTATTCTACGGAACACTAGAAGGTTACATCAAAGCGTTAGATGCACAATCTGGTCGTGAATTATGGCGTTTTAAAACGGCATCAGGCATTATCGGTAACGTAAACACGTACAAGCATGACGGTAAACAGTACATCGCAATACTTTCAGGTATTGGTGGTTGGGCTGGTATCGGTATTGCTATTCCTAGCTTAGAAAACAGTTCTGATGGTTTGGGTGCAGTAGGTGCGTACTCAGCTCTATCTAGCTGGACTAACTTAGGTGGTGTTTTAAGCGTATTTAGCCTATAAGACCTTTATGCATTAAATTTATTTAATACATAAAAACTTAAATAAAGAAGCCCGGCACTTGTGTCGGGCTTTTTTTATGGTTATAGTTCTTACCTTAATGGTACCGATAATTTTTAGGAATATATAATGATCGCAAAACGCTTATCAATTCTTCTATTCACATTTTTAATGAGTTTTAGCTCCGTATATGCAGCTGACTTTAAACCAGTGAAAGGCCAAACTGCAGTTCGAGTCTGCGCGGATGCTTATAACTTACCCTATTCAAATAAGAAGTTAGAAGGTTTTGATAATAGAATTGCGGCATTGATTGGTGAAGAACTAGGCATTCCTGTTGAGTATTACTGGTTTCCACAACGAATTGGTTTTACTCGAAATACAATTAAAAAGGTTGATCCTAAAACAGGTCGCTTTATGTGCGATCTAGCGATGAGTATGCCGGCCTCTCCAGGTCGTTTGGCAGTAACAACCCCTTATTTTGAATCGATTGACGTAATGGTTTATCGCACCGGTGAAGGTTACGAATTAAACGAAATCAGTGACATTGTTGCCGCACGTACAAAGGAAGGTAAAAAATTAAGAATTGGCTTATTTGACCGTGCATTAGCCACTGAAAAAATTATAAATCTTGGCTTAGCAGAACAGGTTGAATATTTTCAATTTATGGCAGGCGATACACGCGTCTATCCTGGTCGCATCGTCGAAGATGCACTTGCATCTGGACAAATTGATGTGGCCTTTGCCTGGGGACCTGTAGGGGGCTATTATGCTAGCCAATCTAAAGTAGCTATGAAGGTCATGCCTCTGAATGAATTTGGAGATCGTTATATCTTCAATTTTGCACTCGGCGTTAGACATCAAGACAAAGGATGGAAAGCACTACTTAATCAAATAATGGAAAAACGTAAAGATGATATTGCTGCAATTATTGCAGAATATAACTTTCCATCACTTGAGAATGTTGCTGTATCTGGAAAGAAACAAATGG
>NVVK01000012.1 GCA_002733335.1 Methylophaga sp. | reverse complement strand
TATATATTTAAAAGCTTATGTTGATGATGTTTATTGCCTGTAGATATGTGGGTAGTGAATATTATAAGTTTAAAATCATAAGTTTAATGTGTTTTTAGCTGTTGATAACTTGTTTTAATATTCTTTTTATCATGTGGATAAGTAGCTGTTTTATCCACAGCTAAAGTTATCCACAACTTATTCTATACTTCATTCATGGCTTATACAGATGTTATTATAGAGGACTTATAGGTAAGGTAGTAATATGAAATTAGCACTTATTGTAGCAACCGATCAGCAAGGTTTAATTGGCCGAAATAATGATTTGCCATGGCAGTTATCTGCCGATTTACGCTATTTTAGAAAGGTAACAATGGGAAAACCGATTATTATGGGGCGAAACACCCATGAGTCGATAGGGAGAGTGTTGCCGGGCCGAAAGAATATTATTATGACGAATGATAAAAAATATACAGCACAAGACTGTACGATTGTGCATTCAATGGAAGAGGCTTTAACGGAATGTAAGGATGCAGAGGAAGCTATGGTGATGGGAGGCGCGTCGTTATATCAGCAGTTTTTACCAATGGCTGATAAATTATATCTAACCTTAGTTGATGTTTCTTTAGAAGGTGATACCTGGTTTCCTAAATGGCATTCAATAGAGTGGCGGCAAATAAGTCGAGAAGATCATTTGGCGGATGCTAAAAATGAGCACCCTTATAGTTTTATTGTCTATGAAAGAAAAATGTAGCGTTATTAATCAGAGGTTAAAATTCGTAAAGCAGCCTGAGTATGTTCAGCGGCTTCATGACCTAAATCAGTTAAATATCCGCCATCAGCACTATCAACTAAACCTTTCTCATGTAAACGTTGTGTTGCTGAGATAAGCTCTTTACGTGCAGTATGGTGAACTTTTATACCTTCTTGTGTGCTATCTAAATTGTAACGAAGTAATACTTCAATTTCATCGACTAATGCTTGTTGTAATGGCATGGTTTTTACCTTGATTGAATTTAAGATCATCCTACACGGAATTTAGAGTAGAAAGGGATTAATTTAAACTTTTAGACTATAAAAGTATTAGATAAAAATGGAAAGTGTGAGCAATAACACGGAAAAAAGAGCGTAAACTGATCAATAATGCCATTATCCACCCTTTGGTACAGTAGTATCCTTGTTATATTTATGGTATAAAAATATTCATTATGATAAAAATCAATAAAATACAAGGTTTTACATTATTAGAATTAATGATTACCTTAGCTATTGCTGCAATTATGGTGACTATTGGTATTCCTAGTTTTATGGGGTTAATACGGGATAGTCGAATGACGACAAATGCAAATGATTTTTTTACGGCATTAAGTTACGCGCGTAGTGAAGCTGCAATGCGAAATGTAGAGGTTATTATTCAAAGTAAGAGTAGTGTGGATCTTGACTGGAAAGATGGTTGGGATGTCTATATTGATACTGATGATAGTGGTGATTTTGATATTGCAAATGATGAACTTTTAAAAACACATGATGCGCTACCAAATAGATATACATTAACAGCGAACTCTGGTTTTAATACAAAAATTAGTTACCAGCCGACAGGGTTAATGAGTACATCATTTAATGGACGATTTTATTTATGCTTAGATGGAGATGTGGCTTCATCCCGAGAAATAGTCATTAACAGTTTAGGTAGAGCAAGAATAGATGCTCCTGCAACAACATGTTCTTAAAAAGATAAAAATGATGATAAAAAATAAAGGGTTCACTTTAATAGAGGTTTTAATTACCGTTGTTATTTTAGCTTTGGGCTTATTAGGTCTTGCTGGGCTTCAAATAAGTTCTTTGCGTAACAATCTTAGTGCAGAGCATCGAGGCAAAGCGGCCCAACTTGCTTATGATATGACCGATCGAATGCGATCAAATACAGATAGAAATAATCTAATACAACTGGAAGATTATAAAAATTCAGCAGCGGAAAAGACAAACTGTATAGCCGTACCGGTTATAGGGTGTACTGCTACGGAGCAAGCAGGACATGATTTATTTGAATGGAAAAGAGATATAGCTAATTCGTTACCTCTAGGAGATGGTGATATTAGTGTTGCAGCGGGTGTGTATAGTATTACGGTTGCATGGGATGATAATAGAAATGGTATTCTTGATGCGAGTGATGCCTCCTTTGTAGCGAGGTTTGAACCATGAATACATTGAAAAACACATCTCAAAAAGGGTTTACCCTCATTGAGATAATGATTGCATTGACTCTCGGTTTATTTTTGATGGCAGGAGTTGTTCAGGTATTTTTAGGGACAAAGCAAACCAATAGAATGCAGGAAAATTTATCGAGAATGCAAGAAAATGCACGTTTTGCAATGTATTTTTTAACAGAAGATATTAGAAAGGTAGCGTTTGATGGAGGGGTATGCGGGCGCGGAAAAATGATTAATAACGCCATCAACGATCTTGATTCCTCTTCAGCTGAATATCAATTTAAAACCTTACCTATTTTTAGTTCATTGTCTGGCGCTATTGGTGGTACAGATAATGATGGGCTAAATGGTTCAGATAGCATCTCAATCAGAGCACTCGGATCTCTAGGCTCAGGCGTGGCACTTACAGCTCCGTTAGCACTGGTATCAGATGAGTTACCAGTCGATAGCAGTGGTGCAAATAATTTCACAGAAGGTGACATTGTTTTAGTAACAGACTGTAAATTTAGTGATATTGTTCAGATTACGAATAACCCTTCAAGTGGAACAACGCTAGAACATACAACAGGTAGTCCTCCTGCACCAGGTAATAAAACAGGCAACTTAAGTTTTACCTATGGTACTAACGCAAAGGTCTATCTTCTCGCAGCAGCGACAGCTGGCAACACAGGGTTAGCAGGGATAACATATACCATCGGGCCAGACATTAACACGCCAGGCTTAGCAATAGGAGGGCAACAATTAGTTCCAGGTATTGAAAATATGCAAATTCTTTACGGGCAACGCGGCAGTGGTGATAATGTTTATTTTGTTCCAGCAAATACGGCTGACTTAGATATGGAAAAAGTAATTAGTATTAGGATTAGTTTGTTGGTGCGAAGTCTAGATGATTTTGTTGCTACATCTCCACAAGGCTATTTTTATAATGGTGTTGATGTGTCAGGGGCTGCGATACCTGATAATCGTTTAAGAAAAATCTATACATCTACAATCGCCATACGCAATAGACTTAATTAAGGTGTAGGTACTAAATAATGAAGAGAAATAAAGGTTTTACACTGGTAGAGTTAATGATTGTTGTCGCTATAATTGCGATTTTAGCGGCAATCGCTTACCCAAGTTATCAAGGTGCAATAAGGGATGCCCGTCGTGGAGTTGCGGAAGCAGATTTAGTTGAGCTGGCAGGGTTTATGGAGCGATATTACACCACAAATTCAAAATATACAGATACTGCAGGAGCTCCCCCTGCCCTGCCGTTTGGAACGTCACCACAAGAAGGGACAACAGTGTTTTATGACTTATCTGTTGCTACTCCTTCTTCTACGGCATTTACGTTAACGGCTACACCCACAGGTCCACAAGCTTCAGATTACTGTGGGACTTTAAGCTTAGACAGCACAAATACAAAAAATCCGGCGGTATCAGGATGTTGGTAAAGGTGAGTTTAATCACAGAAAAAGAATAAATCATCTTGTAATATTGGGATGAATAGTTGTAATGATTGAAAAAAGTCTAAAAACATATAAGATGGTTTTTTTGGGGACTAAAATAGTGTGTAAAATCAGTGAAGTATAATTATTATGCAATAAACCCACGCCATACTCAGCAAGGTGTGGTGCTTGCGATTGCCTTAATTATGCTGGTTTTAATTACACTTCTTGCGGTGAGTGCGATGCGTACAACCATAATGGAAGAACGCATGGCAAGCAATAGTCGCAATGATAATGTAGCGTTTCAATTAGCAGAAACAGCATTACGCCAAGCAGAAGGACTTCTTTTGGCTGATGCAGATTCACAATTAATAGTTGCGGCGCAAAGTCAAACAGTGTTAGCCGATCCATCTAAATCATGTGAAATTGTCTTAAATGGAGAAGACTTTGATGATCAAGCGAGATGGGATGCCGCTGCATGTAATTATGTCGGCGATGCAGACAAGGACGTTAACAACGACGATGTAGCGCGAACACCACATTATTTTATTGAGTTTATGCATGCAGAGTCGATTGTTATGATGGGCGCGGCAACATCGCGGGAATGTTTTTATCGAATAACAGCTAGGGGCTATGGCCCGGATGCAAACAGTGCTGTGACACTACAAACAACATATAGATTTGATGCATGCAATTAAAGGCATATTAAATAGGTGTAAGAAGAATTTGAATGGGTAATCTAATTATGAATATTAAAAATATAAAGATACAATTACAAAAGCTAAATATAAGTGTTTTATTGCTTACATCACTCTTTTTTTCAAATGCCGTTTTGGCAATTGATATCGCTCAAAGCCCTTTGTTTATTGATAAGTCTGCCACGCCTAATGTCATGTTTATTCTTGATGATTCAGGCTCGATGGATTGGGAAGTTTTAGCTGTTCCACATTGGAAAGCTCAAAATTATGATCATGATGTTATGCGTTATTGGGCGCGAGGAGGTTGGGTTGGCTGGTCTGATACACCCACAAGTGAAGTGGTCGATGCTACTTGGTCTTCATATACAGGATATTGTTATGATAAAAATGCTGATGGCGTTTGTTTTAACGAGTTATATCTGAACGATGATAATGATAGAAATGACTCTGAAAGAACTTTTATCGCACCTATAGCCGCAAATGATGATTGGCGGTTAATACTTCAGCATCTCTATTTTTGGGAGTATCCTGTTGGATATTGTCAAGCGGCTCCCACCCCCCCTACGCCTCCCACCCCCCCCAGTGGCGCTAATGCTATAAATTGGCTTCCAAATATGGAGGGTATTTTTACTTTTTTAACGCAAAGCAAAAACATATTTGCTCATACCGGTGATTTTGGCCCGAGTTCGTCGCCGTGGCAATGGAATGGCGGCAATCACCCTAATGCACAAGATACAGGAGGCGGAGCGTATTATAGGGAGACATGGAGTAATGTTGGTCCAGAGCTTGATACTTGGAGGACAACTTTTGATAATAAGGCGCTCAAAAAGACGTGCGAAGATGATGGCGATACTTGGAAGAAAAATACTTCGACTAAGTTTAGGATCCTCCATCATGCACCTCATGCAAACCGTCCATTATGGGTTAATGGTTGGTCGGGGGCCGTTACGGTTAATCCGCTTACAGGAGCAATAACGGCTAATGGGCCATTAAATAGCAGGACGGGTGAGTATCACAATGAGTATCTGCAAAATTATACAACCACGACATCAGGAAGAGCGCGCTTTGATATTAATGGTGATGGTATTGGTAATGATGGCTCATATAATGAGAAAGACAGTACGACGGAATACAGGAGTGCTAATTACCGTTATATTCAGCATTTAACGGATAATATATATTATAAATCTGATGAGAAAGCCTGTCGTGGTCAAGAAAGTCCGATGAAATATTATACAGCTGTCAACAAATGTATGGTCCCTAATTCTTATATGCCACGCAATTATCCTGCATCAACGGAGACCGCTATTGATAACCCTAGTAATAAAGTAGCGAAGAGTGAGGAGAATCCAGGGAAACTGGATTTTATACAGCTAGCTGACCCCGCTGTTGTTCCACGCTATATTCGCTCAGATGATTGGGTTGGTACGCCTCGTACGCCTAATGTTGATGTAACAATGCCTACTTGGGCTGCTGATACAAAACACGGCATGAGTAAACATGATCCCTTTCCTTTACTAGTTGATTGGCGTGCACGATCTGCAGACTTCAATGTTTTGTACTATAGCCCTAACAGCCAATATAGTGTTTGGCCTAACATCACGGAAGTATTGCCCAGCGGCTGTTCAAATAAATTTAATTGTGCACGTAGTAACCCGCAATCAGGCACTGCAGGTTATAGCCTTACAACTGATTTAGCGCGCCCTAGAACAGAATATGGTGCAGTTGATGCTAGCCCTGAAAGTGTTCAGGCTGGTTTTGTTTATGAGGTTTGGCTTGATGATGCCGGAACTTTACCGTCAAGAACCAGGCCAGAGTGGAGGCTGGGGGATAGCAAATGCGGTGGATCAGGAGGATATACGATTACGGCAGCGGATGTTGCCGCTAGTTACAATGCTGCAGGCGTAGTTGATCCCGCAACGGGGACGGCTCATGCTGCAGGTCAACATGTTTGTTTTAGCTATTTAAATTTAAACCCTGATGGTAGTGCTGGTGATGGAGTAGTAGATCTTTGGGACTCACATTATCGTGTAGAGGTAAAAGATTCGGAAATCATAGTACAAAAAGTACGCCGAACACCGCATTTGAAAGGTGAACCGTTATATACCGATACGGTTTATAATCGTTCTAGCCATTATTATTGGGATGCAGATGATAAACTGGGTGCAGCGGGTAATGGTAGCACTGTTTTTACTGGTACAGAATTGAGTGGGATGCGCGTAGCCATGTCTGATACGAGGGTATTAGATAGTTGGGATACTACTGCGATCTATGCTGATACAGCCCTTTGTATAAAGGTACTGGGTAAAGATAAAGATAATGCGGCTTCTTGTCGACCTTTGTCACAAATACAAGAAAATACAGCCAATTGGTATCAATATAGTCGTAAACGTTCATTTGTTGCTAAAGGTGCAATTGCCAATCTAATAGCTGAAATTCCGGATGTTAACTACGGTTTAATGGGAACTAAAAAACGGAGTGGTAACAATATTTCTGTACTTTTTAAAGATATTTTTGATGGTGCTGGTTCAGGCAATGGGGATACAGATAGAACGGTTCATAATAACAACATAAGAAATTCAATGTATAGCTATGCATGGTCGGCAACAGGTACGCCCTTACTGCTTGCGTTAGAGCGCGCCGGTGAATATTTTGCAGGTCGGGGCCCCAATCTTGGCGCTGGTACAAACAATCATTCAACGAGCCCAATAACAGAAAGTTGTCAGAAAAATTATGCCATTATGTTAACTGATGGCTATTGGAATGGGAGTGGTCCAGGCATTTCAAATGTGGATGGAGATGCCTATACTGACACCTTAGCCGATGTGGCAAAAAAATATTATGATGAAGATCTTTCTTCTTTGGCAAATGAAGTGCCTACCGATGGATTTGATCTAAATAATAAACAACATTTGACAACGATAGGAATTGGTTTCGGTGTCTCAGGTTCATTAGTTGATGACCCTGATTTAACCGATTTAATTGCTGCTGATGGTTGGCCTGGAAACCCTGATGCATCAGGTGCCTCAGTTTTGACGGAGTCATCAACTTGGGGGGGGGATCCTAATTCTACCAATGCATATAAAATCGATGATTTATGGCATGCTGCTTATAATAGTAGAGGAAAATATTACAAGGCAGATAATCCTGAACAATTAATTTTGCAACTTAAAGAAGCAATTTTAACGGCTTTGGCTGCAAGTGGATCGGCAAGCTCTCTTAGCGCTAACTCAACAATTCTTACAAATTCTACACGGGTATATCAAACGATATTTACCAGTGGTGAGTGGACGGGAGATGTTAAATCTTATACTTTAACGTCATCAGGTATCTTTATTGAGCCTGCAGAATGGAGCGCTCAAGGCCAACTAGATGTGCTTGCACCAGGATCTAGAAATATTTTCACGCTAGATGCGAGTGGCGCAGGAAAACCGTTTACGTGGGCAGGTTTAAGTGATAGTCAGAAAATATTATTAAGCACTCGCTTTACGCCAAACATTGTTGAAAACGTTGCTTTTGGGCAGGCACAACTTAATTATATTCGAGGCCAGGATGATGTTCAGTTTCGAGCAAGAACACATACATTAGGTGATATTGTCCATAGTGAACCAACCTATGTAGGCACACCCAGACAGCTCTATCCTGATAGTTGGTACACGGCTAATTATAGTGATTTTCGTGCAACGCATAGTGCACGTGATTCTATGTTATATGTAGGTGCAAATGACGGCATGTTGCATGCATTTGATGCTGCAACAGGTGCTGAGAAATATGCCTATATTCCTCGTGTTTTACTTCCTGACTTGAATGCCTTGGCGCATAAACCAAGCGCTGGTCAGGGCTTTAATCATCGTTATTATGTGGATGATGCTCCGGCAACCGGCGATGTACATTATTCAGGGGCTTGGCATTCTGTGCTTGTGGGTGGACTGCGAGGCGGTGGCAAGGGCATATATGCTTTAGATGTGACAACTGTTCCATCAGGGGAAAGCGAGTCGACTATTGCTGAACACAAAGGGATGTGGGAGTTTACTTCAACGGATGATGTTGATATGGGGTACAGCTTCAGTAAACCCAGTATTGTAAGACTGAATAATGGTAGTTGGGCCGCTATTTTTGGTAATGGCTATAATAGTGTTAACGGCAAAGCAGTGCTTTATATTGTTGAGTTTAATAGTAGTAGTAGCTATGGAACGGTTCATAAGTTTGATACTGGTGTGGGCAGTGGAACCTTAAATGGTATGTCGACACCAACAGTAATTGATACTAATGGTGATATGATTGCTGATAGAATTTATGCTGGAGATTTGCGAGGCAATGTCTGGAATATAGATATTAGTGATGTAGCGTCGAGTAACTGGGATTTTAGTTATGGCTATGTTTCAGCAGGGATTGCAAAACCTATGTTCACCGCGACAGATGGTTCGAGTGGCTTACAACCTATCACCGTGCCTATCGTCGTAAGCGAGCATCCAAGTGGACCATTAGCTGGCTATATTTTAAATTTTGGGACTGGTCGATATATAGGCACTTCGGATAATACTGACACAGGTCAAGTAACGCAGACAATGTATGGCCTCTGGGATTATGGCTCAAGTTCATCAGGCATTACGCGAGCAGATTTGCTTTCTCAAGAAATTCTTGCTGATATTGTACATACAACTTCAGGCACATCGGTACGGGTTACCTCGGCAAATGGTCCTATTAATTGGTTAGTTGCAGGGTATAGTATTGGTGTTCCTGGTTGGCAATCTCACGTTGACAATAAAGGTTGGCGCTTGGACTTGATAGATAGTAGTGCGTCTCCGCTTGATAACAAGGGTGAACGTGTAGTTTCAGCTATGGTGGTGAGGGGAGATGCGCTCATTCTTTCTACACTGCTTCCTGCTGCAGATCCCTGTGATGGTGGTGGTAGTGGTTGGACGTTAAGTCTAAATGCAGCAACAGGATCACGTTTTAGTGAGACACCTTTTGATATAGATGGTGATGGCAAATTCTCAGTTAACGATTTTTCTGATTGGACAGATAGTAGTGGCGATGCTCAAAGTACGGCAGTAAGCGGCGTGAAATCTGATTCAGGTATCCCGAGTACTCCCATTATATTGAGCCTTCCAGGGGGGGGCAGTGTCGCGCTTTCTGATCGTAGCTCTGGCGAACTTCCAACGATAACTGGCGCAGATACTTTTGGATCCGCAAAGTGTGTAATTTACGGTGGTGGAACGTGTGCAGTGGTTGTAGCTTCAAATGGAGAGGTTTCATGTACTACGACGGGCGGTGCTGGTGCGTATTGTGAAATTGGCGGTCGATGTGCAGGTGGGTCTTGTCCACTGAATGGCTCTAGTAATCTTGGGCGTCAAAGCTGGATTCAGCTTGAATAATAATTTTTGAGAAAGCTTAGGCTTTTGCCTGAGCTTTCTCTTTTATGCACTACTAGTAATAAAAAAGGGGAGTAATAATGGAAATACCAGGCATAGCACCATTAAGCGGTCAGCCAACGTTGACCAATCCTTTGAGCCAAGAAAACTTGTTGGCTGGACGAGTCACAACGTCACAGGGCATTGAAACACATAATACAGAAGTCGCTAGTGAGCAGCCATCTACTACGGTGAAGACGGCTGAAGTAGTCGCTCAAGTTGCTGACAGTGCACCGACAGGTTTTAAAGCCAATTATTTTGGTAGCACAATTGATATTACCGTTTAACTAGAGGCTTTTTGATGGCATTACCTACTATTTCCGATGACCCCCTTTATCGCTTGTTGCGAGAAGGTAAAGTGGATGAATTTAATCAACGTGTTTCTGCAGGTGAGAAAGCAGATTTAACATCGTGTGATTTTCGCCATATTAATTTGCAAGGTATTAATGCTGAAGGCTTAGATTTTTCTAATAGTTATTTTAGGCAAGCAGATTTGCGTGGTGTTGATTTTACAGTTTGTGCAAACTTCAATGGGACGAGTATCCATGGTGCAAAAATATCAGGTACTTTTTTTCCTTCTGAACTGCGAGCAGAAGAAATATTATTGTCATTAAATAATGGCACGCGTCTTCGATATGGCGCCTAATTATTCGCTATTTCTCGCTTCGGTAAAAAGCGTGCACTAAATAAGCCCAGTTCAAATAGCATCCAAACAGGCAAGGCTAGCAAGGTTTGTGAGATTATGTCTGGTGGTGTCAGCAACATTCCGAGTACAAAGGCGCCTACGATAATGTAAGGGCGCTTTTCAGCTAAACTTTCAACCGTTGAGACTCGTGTCCAGATAAGTAGTAAGGTTGCAATGGGCACTTCAAATGCAAGGCCGAAAGCAAAAAAGAGTTTTAATACAAAATCTAAATAACTACTTATATCCGTCATAATAGCCACGCCTTCAGGCGCAGCCTGCGTGAAAAAGCCAAAAATTAGCGGGAATACGACGTAATAAGCAAATGCGATCCCTAAAAAAAATAGTATTGTGCTGGCGAATAATAATGGAAAGACCAGTTTGCGCTCATTGTCATATAAGCCGGGCGCGATAAATGCCCAAAGCTGAAATAGCAAAACCGGAATGGCCAATAAAATGGATATACTCAAAGTGAGTTTAAAGGGGATCAAAAAGGGTGAAGCAACTTCGGTTGCGATCATGGTGCTTGATTCGGGCAGATGGCGTAAGAGTGGTTCTGCTAGAAAATGATAGAGGTCATTTGAAAAAGGCAGCAAGCATGCAGCAATGATTGCGACGGCTAATAGTCCTCGTAATAAACGATCTCGAAGCTCAATTAGGTGCGAAATCAACGGTTGTTGATTATCCGTTGTCATTAGTATCCTTTTCTAGTGCTTTGGTTTCAGCAGCTTCTTTGGGAGTAATAGACTTTGGCTCCATAGAGGTGATCTCATCTAAATTAACKGTTTTATCTAAAGCCTGCTTGAGTTCYTCGGCACGYAGTTCTTGAGARATTTCGTTTCGAATAGACTGTATGGAWGAATTAGCGCGACCAATCCATAGGCCTGTTACGCGCACGAGCTTAGGGAGCCGTTCAGGTCCCACGACAACTAAAGCCACGACGGTAATTAGGAAGATCTCCCAGAAGCCAATATCAAACATTAGCTATTTCGTTATTCCCACGCAAGCGGGAACTCATGGGTAAGCAGAAATAGCCCGAAGYAYTATATCCCCACTTTTGCGAGGAAGGCGAGCAAGAAAAATGTGCCATTTTATTTAGTTTCAGCTTGAATGTTTATCTTTTTCATTTTCTACTGAGCGGTGGATGACATTATCATCGTCAGTTGAACCACCTTCTATTTCACCTTCACGCATCGATTCCTTGAAGTTTTTAATGGCGCTACCTACATCGCCACCAAGCGATCGTAATTTCTTAGTACCAAACAATAAAATAATAATAGCTAATACAATTAATAACTGCCAAATGCTTATTCCACCAAATCCCATGTTTCTCTCCTAATTAAATCCGGGCATACCTTTTCCGCCCAAAATGTGTAAGTGTAAGTGTCCTACTTCTTGACCGCCACCGGGGCCGGTATTGATRATGGTACGAAAACCATCATCTAGCCCTTGTGCGCGCGCTAATTCTGGAAGCTTTAGCATCATGTAGGCTATTAATACTTGATGTTCTGATGTAAGGTCGTCGAGACTTACAATATGTATTTTAGGTATGACTAACAAATGCACAGCTGCTTTTGGGCTGATATCATTAAAAACAAAGATTTGATCATCTTCATATACTTTTGATGATGGAATCTCCCCCGCAACAATTTTGCAAAATAAGCAGTTAGACATTATTTATTCCTATTTGCCTTTTCATCGAGCCCAGATAGGYCGAAGCGACGATCAAGTTCATCAAGAATAATGCGTGGTTCAATATTATTGTGTGCAAGCAAGACTAAGCTATGAAACCATAAATCTGCCGTTTCATAAATAATTTCATCTCGATCGCCACCCTTGCCTGCGATGACCGTTTCAATTGCTTCTTCGCCCAGTTTTTTAAGTATTTTGTCGGTACCGCCATGATAAAGGCTGGCAACATACGAGTTAGCAGGATCGGCTTGTTTTCGCTCTTCAAGGATTTCAGCAAGTCGGTTTAATACGTCACTCATATTATGTGTATATCTCTTTTGGGTCTTTCAATACRGGCTCAATTGTTTGCCATTYTTCGTTTACAAGTTTTTTATAAAAACAATGATGGCGACCAGTATGACAGGCAATGCCACCTTTTTGTTCGACTTCTAATAATAAAGCATCAGAATCACAGTCTAAACGAATGGATTTTATRTGTTGCTGATTGCCGGACTGTTCACCTTTGTGCCATATTTTTTGGCGTGATCGGGACCAATATACAGCATGCCCTGTTTCTAAGGTGAGGCGTAACGCCTCTCTATTCATCCATGCCAAAGTGAGCACTTGCTTCGTTTTATATTCTTGTGTGATAACGGGTGCAAGGCCATTAGCATCCCATTTGACTTGCTCTAGCCAATTCATTAGAGTCTAACCTCAATGCCTTGGCTTGCCATTTGTTGTTTGGCTTCTTCAACGGTGTGTTCGCCAAAGTGGAAGATGCTAGCMGCGAGTACTGCATCAGCACGGCCTATTTTGACGCCATCGGTCAAGTCTTGCAATTTACCGACACCTCCAGATGCGATAACGGGAACRGSAACRGCATCACTGACTGTGCGCGTAAGGTCTAAGTCAAAACCTGATTTTGTACCATCACGATCCATGCTGGTGAGTAGCAGCTCGCCCGCGCCTAAATCAACCATTTTTTTCGCCCACTCTACGGCATCAATGCCGGTTGGTTTGCGGCCACCGTGGGTAAATATTTCCCAACGTTTAGGTTCTCCGTCTGCTGAAACACATTTGGCATCGATGGCTACAACGATACATTGYGASCCAAATTTCTCAGCYGCTTCGCGTACAAATTCAGGATTGGTCACGGCTGCTGAATTAATGCCCACTTTGTCTGCGCCGGCATTAAGCATGCGGCGAATATCATCAACGGTACGAATACCGCCACCAACAGTGAGCGGGATAAAAACTTGGCTGGCAACTGCTTCAACAASATGTTCCATCGTGTCTCGGTTGTCATGTGTTGCTCTAATGTCTAAAAAGGTAATTTCATCMGCGCCTTGCTCGTTATAACGTTTGGCGACTTCAACAGGATCACCTGCATCACGGATATCAACAAACTGCACGCCTTTCACTACGCGGCCATTATCAACGTCGAGGCAGGGAATAATGCGTTTGGCTAAGCCCATTTAGCTGTAATCCTGWGGWGGATTAAGACGATCAGCCAGTGCTTGGCCTTCGGCMAGRTCAATGGTGCCTTCATAAATTGCGCGACCGACAATAGCCCCCATCACGCCTTCACTTTCATAGTGGCACAAGGCTTTAATATCGTTGTAATCGGTTACACCRCCCGATGCGATGACCGGAATGTTAATTGCGCGTGCTAAATCACGGGTTGATTCTAAGTTCACRCCTTGCATCATACCGTCTCGACTTATATCAGTATAAATAATRGCTTCTACRCCATCTTGCTCGAAGTGTTTGGCCATATCGGTTACATCGTGGTGTGATAACTTTGACCAGCCATCAATAGCGACTTTGCCATCTTTAGCATCTAAACCGACAATGATATGTCCGGGGAACTCGGCGCAAACATCGCCTACAAAGTGAGGAGCATTCACCGCTTTGGTACCAATAATAACGTAACGAACGCCGGCTTCTAAATAGGTTTGAATGGTATCTTCATCCCGAATTCCGCCACCAATCTGTACATCAAGATCGGGGAATGCTTTGCAGATATCATGAATGATATTTGCGTTGACGGGTTTGCCTGCAAATGCGCCATCAAGATCAACCATATGTAAGCGCTTTGCACCGGCATCAACCCATTTTTTAGCAACGGCAATTGGATCTTCTGAAAAAACGGTGTTGTCTTCCATGCGCCCCTGACGTAAACGGACGCAATGACCTTCTTTTAGGTCAATGGCAGGGATTAACAACATAATAATTCTCCATTTTTAATATTTTGATAGTTCATAGCTGGCCATTCCARTTTACAAAGTTTTTTAATAATTGTAGRCCCGCATGATGGCTTTTTTCTGGGTGAAATTGCACAGCAAAGATATTGTCTTTATAAAGTGCAGAAGTAAATTCAGCTGGATATTCAGTTGTTGCTGCGCTTATGGACTTATCATTAGGATCAACATAATAACTGTGTACGAAATAAAAGCGACTGTCTTGTTCAATATTTTTCCATAATGGATGTGCCGCTGTTTGATGAACTTGATTCCACCCCATATGYGGAACYTTTAGATGYTGTGAGGGCTTAACTTCAAAATGATGCACATTGCCAGCAAAAATATTTAAACCGTCTACACCACCATTTTCATCGCTGTGTGYCATTAGTAATTGCATACCAATGCAAATTCCTAGAAAAGGTTTTTCAGCTGCAACTTGGTGGATAACATCGGTTAATCCTAGGCGCTGGACCTCAGCAAGACAGGCGCGGATTGCACCTTGACCTGGAAAAACAATATGGCTGGCACTCAGAATACGCTCGGGATCTGCGGTGACTTCAACTGGAATACCGTTTGACACAGATTCCAATGCTTTTGAGACTGAGCGCAAATTGCCCATKCCATAATCAATAACKGCTATATGTTGCATAAGAGTCTCTAARCTTTAAAGYGAACCTTTSGTTGAGGGTAAYTGYYCTAGCGCACGAGGATCRAGCGTTACGGCCATGCGTAGKGCGCGSCCAAATGCTTTAAATATTGTTTCRGCAATATGATGTGCGTTGCGCCCTTTTATCGAGTCAATGTGYAAGGTCATTCCGGCGTGATTAACCAGACCTTGAAAGAACTCATAAAATAGTTCAACATCAAATTCGCCAATTTTGTCACGGGTGAAATGGACGTCGAATTCAATACCAGGCCGTCCTGATAAATCTAATACCACGCGCGACAAKGCTTCATCTAGCGGAATATAAGCATGGCCATARCGAATAATRCCTTTTTTATCGCCYAATGCTTTTTTGAGYGCYTGACCAATTGTKATRCCGGTATCTTCAACYGTGTGRTGGGCATCGATATGTAAATCACCTTTTGNCTTTNAYKTCYAGATCAAACAAGCCGTGRCGGGCGATTTGCTCCATCATATGGTCGAGAAARGGTACACCGGTTTCAGCCTTAAATTGGCCGCTACCATCGAGGTTTAACGTTACTTCAATTTGAGTTTCAAGCGTATTGCGCGAGACAGAAGCGGTACGAGAAGTCATGACGTTTCCAAAAATGTCAGAATAAAATAGCATAATAACTGTTTCAGAGTCAGGTTTGAAGGGGTATGATAAKAGAATATGACACAAGCRACGAATGTAACSCCYTTATTTAACGATCTTGCGAAGATAGAACGYGACCATACCGTTGCCTGTCAGGAATGTTCTCTTTATCGATTATGCTTGCCTTTRGGSCTRCATAATAATGAYCTYGTACGTTTRGATACGATTATAAAGCGCAGTCAAAATTATAAGCGTGGTCAYAYTTTATTTACCGATGAACAACCRTTTAARTCACTMTTTGTTGTACGWTCAGGCTCRTTTAAAACGACAATTTCAGCTTCGGATGGACGAGAACAAGTAACGAGCTTCTATTTTCCGGGTGAATTTATTGGGCTTGATGCAATACACCAATCGGAATAYCAGTCTAATGCAAAAGCAYTAGAAAGYAGYAGCGTGTGTGARYTRCCTTATGAKATGTTRCAAGAAATTGGCSAAGAAATGCCACAGCTACARATACAAATGTTAACGCGTTTAAGTAAAGARCTTGCGGGTGATARAAATTTAATGTTGTTAYTGGGTAAAAAAACAGCAGATGAGAAATTAGCTACCTTTCTATTATCGCTGTCTAAACGTTTTCAAGAGCGTGGTTTTTCAGCTACGGATTTCCAATTGAGCATGTCACGAAGTGATATTGCGAACCACTTAGGCTTAGCGGTTGAAACCATTAGCCGACTTTTTTCACGGTTCCAAGAAGAAGGCTTGATATCTATTGCGGGCAAAGCGCTTTCAGTACAAAATATCGAGAAACTGAAACAATTATGTGGTTAAAAAGCGACAAAAAAAGCCTTTCATAGCTAAAAAAAAACAAATATCCCTGCTTTTCTTGCGGGAATCATCAAAAAAAGACGATAATTACCACAGAAATTGACGTGGATCATGGAAACGACTGCATAATTCCGTATGATCATTGCAATATTTTAGATTTAAATTTACTCATGGAGAATAAGATAATGAAAGCAACAAAATTGGCTATTGCGCTTTTAGCCGCAACTGGTATTTCAGCGATTGCAACACCCGTAATGGCATATGAAGCAGGCGACTGGTTAATTCGTGGCCGTATTCTAAATGTGAACCCTAATGATGACAGTGGTAATTTGTATGTGACTTCAGCTAATACTAGCCTCGGTGATGGTGTAACGGTTGATTCTGATACGATTCCTGAATTAGATATTACCTATATGATCACACCTAATTGGGGTGTAGAATTGATTCTTGGTTATTCTGAGCATGATGTCGATTCTCAAAATCCAGCAAAAACAGCTGCCGGTGTTGATTTAGGTCAGGTTATTAATGCTAAAGCATTACCGCCAACATTAACATTACAATATCACTTTATGCCTAATTCAAATATCCGTCCTTACGTCGGTGCTGGTGTGAACTATACGTATTACTTTGATGAACAGGTAACAGGGATCTTAGATCAACCGGGTGCAAAAATTAAAATGGATGACTCGTTTGGCTTAGCAGTACAAGCAGGTGTTGATATTGCCTTAAATGATGATTGGTTTGTGAATCTAGATGTTAAATATATTGATATGGATACAACCGCTAAGTTTAAAGGTATCGCTTTAGTTGGAACTGCAGAAATTGATGTAGATATTAATCCTGTTGTTTGGGGTATTGGTATCGGCCGTCGTTTCTAAGTCAGACTTAGAAGTCGTATAGATATTAAAGGCCCTCTTGCTGAGGGCTTTTTTTTGCCTGTTGTTTATTATTTACCCTAAACTTTGGATAAGAGCAGTCATTGGGAGTTTAGGTTTATTGAGCTATTTTTAAGAGGCTTTTAACCTTTATTCCGACAAGTGCAAGTATTGCAAAGTAAGTTGTTACAGCGGCAGCAATTAGCCCAAATAACAGCGTAAAGCGTTGCCATACTGTTGACTCAACCCATACAAGTGTTTCAGGCGTTAGCCACAATAAAATAAATATTAAGCCAAGATTAGGCGCAAGCAGTTGCAGCATAAATTTTCTCCAGCCTGCTCTTGGTTGATAGACAGCTAACTTTCTTAAGCCAATATAAAGCAGTGCAGCATTAAGCGCAGCAGAGATCGATGTGGCTAAAGCGAGGCCCATATGAGCAAACTGCAGCATTAAGATAATATTTAATACCATATTAGTAACCATTGCGATGATGCCTATTTTGACGGGTGTTTTGGTATCTTGGCGGGCAAAGTAACCGGGTGCTAATACTTTAATAAAGATAAAAGGTAATAAACCTAGGCCATAAGCCCTTAAGCTGAGGGAGGCTTGGTGCGCATCATCAGCACTAAACTCACCGTATTGGAATAACGATAGTAATAAGGGTTCTGCAAGCCAGATAAGGCCTATTGCGGCAGGCGTACCGATAATAAATACCCAGCGTAGCGCCCAATCAATTGTATTTGAGAATTCAGTTTTAGATTTTGAGGCATGCTTTTTTGATAGGCTGGGTAAAATAACGGTTGCCAGAGCGATACCAAATATACCGAGTGGAAATTCGACTAGGCGATCAGAATAATAGAGCCAAGAAATACTGCCGGTCACTAAAAATGATGCTAATACGGTGTCAAGCAACAGATTGATTTGTGAAACTGAGACGCCAAATATAGCAGGCAGCATGAGTTTAATAATTTTTCTTACACCACTGTCTTTCCAGCCCCAACGCGGCTTAGGAAGTTGACCTATTTTGAGTAAAAAAGGAATTTGAAACAGAAGTTGTATTACCCCGCCGATAAATACACCCCATGCTAATGCGGTAACAGGCTCTGCTAAGTGTGGTGACAGCCATATTGCACTACCAATAAGGGACAAGTTAAGGAATACAGGGGTAAAGGCCGGTACGGCAAATTTGCCAAAGCTATTTAAGATTGCACCGGCTAATGCTGTTAATGAAATAAAGAATAGATAAGGAAAGGTAATTTTTAATAAGTTACCGGCAAGGGTGATCTTATAATCATCACCGATAAACCCCGGTGCAAAAAGCATAATAAGGATGGGCGCGGCTAATACACCAATGGCGGTAATACCAAATAAAATGGTGGCAAGAGTACCGCTGGTGCTGGCAATAAGATCGCTAAGATCTTTGTCTCCCCGATTACGGTATTCGGCTAAAACAGGGATAAAGGCTTGTGAAAAAGCCCCTTCAGCAAACAGTCTACGTAAAAAGTTGGGAATTTTATTAGCAACAAAAAAAACATCGGCGCCTAAGCCTGCACCAAAATAACGGGCAATCACTATATCGCGCACAAAACCGAGGATCCGCGAGATAAATGTCATCATGCTTACGATGGCAGTAGATTTAAATAGCTTTTCACTCATTCATTGACTCGTTTAGTGATAGGGTTTACATTTTATTCAATCGTTGGTGCCAGCTCACTGCAGTTTAGTTTGTCTATTTCTAGTGATGAGTGGCTAAGGCATATTTAATGGTAACAGGTAGCAACAATGGCAGCACGGTGTAAAGGCTTTAATTCTAAGTGTTTTTTGATTACATATCTCATTATAGTGGGTTTCATCATCGTTTTGTGGATGAACCGCCTACCCTTAATGCAGAAAGACACCAGAGTAATACCCGAAAGCTTACAATCTTATTTGGAGTCTCCGCCTCGTCCCCTTCCAAAGTTAGTGCTAGAGACTGAAAATAAGTTAGCGCTCACTACTCAATGGTTTGGTGGGAAATGGAATGTTGTTTACTTTACGCACAGTAATTGTTTGCCAGATTGCCAGCCGAGTTTAGCTGAAATGAAAAATTTACAAATAACTTTTGCTAATACCGATTTTCAGTTTCTAGCCATAGGACTGGATGCCCAACATGAAACAGCAGGCAATTTATCTCAGTTCTTGATATCACAAGGGTATGACTTTACGGTGGCAGTTGGATCAGAAAAAGAAATAGACAAGTTAAGTAAGATATTTATCGCCCTATTCTTACAAACAGATTATACCGATGGCAGTTATCAAATTGAGCAGGAGCACCACCTTTTTGTAGTCGATCCTAAGGGGCGTATTTATGCAACATTTCGCCCGCCTTTTAGCAGTGTAAGTTCACAGTTTTTTGCGCTTCGACGTTTTTATGCTAAAACAGAATAAAATGACAAGCTACTAATTTAGTAACGCATCGGCAAAGGCTGTAGATAATTGTTCTAAGGTTTGGGTGCGTTGATAACTGGGTCGCCAGACWAGGCCRAGCTCACGYATYGGCTTATTGTTTTTTGCTATCAAAGGYCGAATACATATATCGGCATGGCTSACCATATCTGAATTGATAGCCATTTCGGGTATTAAGGTTATCCCCAAGCCGCTAGAGACCATTTCAATCAGTGTATATAGGCTTGTGCCTTGTAAGCTTGTCCGCTGAGCTGTTGCAGGGAGTTGGCAGGCGCTTAGTGCATGTTCGCGTAAGCAGTGGCCTTCTGAGAGCAGTAATAGGTCGTCAATGGGGAGTTGATCGGCAACAATCTGTTTTTTTGAGGCTAAAGGGTGCTTTTTGGGTAAGGCCACCCAAAATGATTCTTCTCCGAAAATATGTTGACTCAGTTCTTTGATATCAAACGGAAAAGCCAATAATGCAACATCAATCTCGCCGCTCCGCAGTTTATTGACCAGCTGCTCGGATTGATCTTCAACTAAAATCAGATCGAGCTGTGGCAGTTTTTGGCGAATGGCAGGCAGTGCTTTAGGTAATAAAAATGGGCAGATACTAGGAATAACACCCATGCGAACTCTTCCGGTCGATGGGTTGCGTTCTGATTGAGCGAGATCAACCAGATCAGCAGATAAAGATAAAATATGCTGTGCACGCTGCGCCATTTCTATACCCATTGCAGTAGGGAGAACTTTACGATTACTGCGTTCAAGTAAAGTGATACCTAATAGGCCTTCAAGATCTTGTATTCCAGCGCTGAGTGTTGATTGTGTGACAAAGCATTGATCAGCAGCATGGCCAAAATGTTTTAAATCAACCACAGCAATTAAGTATTGTAATTGACGAAGCGTGGGTAAATTCATAATCGGAAATCTCACTTAATAATGAAAAAATAAGTTGTTGTTCCTAAAGTAACATAAATGATAAATTTAATCTTAAAGCCTCTCTTTTCTCACTTTCAAGATCTAGTGTAGAAATAAAGTGAGGAACAAAAGACCACGCTGGTTGCCAAAGTGTAGATGGATTAGCGGGAGGGTTGGGTTGAATGTTAAAATATTATCTGTTAACCAAGAAGTATTAATTTGAAAACCGGAGAAGTAAAAAATGAGACAGTGGATATGCGTAGTATGTGGTTTTATTTATGATGAAGCTAAAGGTCTACCAGAAGAAGGTATTGCGCCTGGAACAGCTTGGGATGATATTCCAGACGACTGGGAATGTCCTGAGTGTGGTGTCGGTAAAGATGATTTTGAAATGGTTGAAATCTAATTTAAATAAAAACTCCTTTTTTATATCTGAGGTTAGTTAGCGATGGATCCTATTATTATAATTGGCACAGGAATGGCTGCTTATACACTTGCACGAGAATTCCGTAAGCTAGACCAAATAACACCATTAATCTTAATCAGTTCAGATGATGGTCGAAGCTATCCAAAGCCAATGTTGTCGAATGCATTAAGCAAAGATAAAACAGCGGAGGATATTGCAATGTTTGATGCCGGTGCAATGGCAAAAACATTAAATGCAGAAATTATTATTAATCATGTCGTAACGCGGATCAGTCCTCAAGCGCATACATTAATAATGGAAAATGGATCGCAATATCATTATAAAAAACTAATTCTTGCTGTAGGAGCCAGTCCTATCCTTCTTCCCATCGAAGGAGATGCGGCGAATGAGATTTTATCGATTAATACGCTGCTTGATTACACTGTTTTTCGTCAAAGGCTAGTAGATGCTAAACATGTGGCTTTAATTGGACCGGGTTTAATTGGCTGTGAATTTGCAAATGATTTGATTGCTTCAACCGATGTACGAGTGTCTGTTATCGGTCCAAGTTCAGTGCCGATGGATACTGTTTTACCTGAGTCAGTGGCTGTGGAATTGCAGCAGCATTTATCTGATGCGGGTGTTGAATGGCATTTGAATGCGACGGCGAAAGCGATAGGTTTTAGCGATCATGGCTTTGATTTAACCTTAAGCAGTGAGGCAGTTATTAAGCCTGATCTTGTTATTTCGGCAGTGGGTTTACGGCCAAATATTAGCCTAGCATTCGAAGCAGGCTTAATGGTTAATCGTGGTGTGGTAACCGATGAATTCTTGCAAACCACGGAGAAGGATATTTACGCTTTGGGGGATTGTGCCGAAGTTAAAGGACATTCTTTATTATTTGTTGCGCCATTGATCGCGGCAGCAAAAGCATTGGCAAAAACCTTAGCAGGAGAAATAACAGCCGTACATTATTCTGCAATGCCTGTTGCGGTGAAAACACCACTGTATCCTTTGGTCGTTGCATCACCAGTAGAAAAAGCTGAGGGTGAATGGCGCTTTGAAAAGGCAGGCTCCGGTTTTGGAGTAAAAGCTCTATTTGTTGGCAGCGATGAACATTTATTAGGTTTTGTATTAAGCGGTGACTATGTGAAAGAGAAGCAAGCTTTAGCAAAACAATTACCTGATATTATTGCTTAACGGCTTTATTTGAAACAGTGGATGCAGTAAAATTTAACAAGCTCATCCCTCTTCTTTTCTTTCTCGGAATCACTGGTGCTTACCCAACTTACCGTATCAAATTTACGTAATATCACCAAGCTTACATTAGAGCCTATATCAGGAATAAATCTGATTTTAGGTGCGAATGGTTCGGGGAAAACAAGCCTTCTTGAAGCCATTCATTTGCTGGCTATGGGACGGTCCTTCCGCACGCGCTCGTTAAAAAATGCTATTCAGTTTGAGCAACAACAGTTTCAGATCACTGCTAAAACAAGTGCCGAGGTTCCTGTTGGCTTACAATATAATAGTGATGGTTTAAAAATCCGGCTTAATAGAGCACCCTTAAAGCGGCTTTCAGAGTTGGCAATGCAACTACCGTTACAATTCGTTCCTGCTAACTGCCACCAGTTTTTTGAACAAGGCCCTCGCTACCGACGCCAGCTTTTAGATTGGGGTTTGTTTCACGTGGAACCAAGCTTTAATTCTCATTGGCAAGCGTATAAAAAAATTCTTCAGCAACGAAATTCAGCGTTGAGACAGCATAAACCGACCAGTGAAATACAATTATGGGATGCTCATTTAGCATCACATGGGGAAGTTATTACGGCACTTCGCCGTCAACAATTAGAAAAAATATTACAACAATTTTCAGTTTTGTTTGCAAGATTGTGTCCTGAGTTTTCTGGTGCAGGCTTTACTTTGAAATATCGAAATGGTTGGCTCAAAGATCTAACATTAGAACAGGCACTGAGTGGAACAATAGATCGCGATAAACAGTTAGGCTATACACGGTCAGGTAGTCATGCCGCAGATTGGTCGTTTAAGATTAATGATGCCGATCCGGTAGAAATGTTCTCTCGTGGCCAGCAAAAACTATTTTTCTTAGCATTATGCATGGTGCAGGCTAAGATGGCCGACGATATTAACCAAGATAGAAGCATACTTTTATTCGATGATATTAGTTCAGAATTAGATCAACAACATCAGCAGAATGTAATGAAAGAACTTATTCAGTTGCCGATTCAAACATTTGTAACGGCGACGGATTTCGCCTTAGAAGAGAGTGAAAAAACTAAAGTGTTCCACGTGGAACGTGGTGAATTACGATAAGGTCTACGGTCTGCTCGGATGTGGTAAAATAGCCGTAATGGAACAATAGTGGACACATTATGACAACCGAAGAAGAAAATACTTACGATTCGTCGAATATTAAAGTACTTAAAGGTCTTGATGCGGTAAGAAAACGCCCAGGCATGTATATCGGTGACACGGATGACGGCACCGGTTTACACCATATGGTATTTGAGGTGTTGGACAATGCAATTGATGAATCTTTAGCTGGCTATTGTAGCGAGATAAATGTACGAATTCATCCTGATGACTCGGTTTCTGTATCAGATAATGGTCGTGGAATTCCGGTTGATATTCATAAAGAAGAAGGTATTTCCGCTGCCGAAGTTATAATGACTGTGCTCCATGCCGGTGGTAAATTTGATGATAACTCATATAAAGTTTCAGGCGGTTTGCATGGTGTAGGCGTCTCGGTTGTGAATGCCCTTTCCAAGAAATTAACAATGGAAATCAGCCGTGACGGTAAAGTACATCGTCAAAGCTATACTGATAGTGTACCGGACGGACGTATTGAAGCAGGCGAAGATACAGACAAAACAGGTACAAAAATTCAGTTCTGGCCGAGTGAAAATACATTCTCAAATGTACTCTCATTTGAATATAAAATTTTAGAAAAACGAATTCGTGAATTAGCTTTTTTGAACTCTGGCGTACGCATTGTATTAACCGATGAGCGTGATGATCAGAGTGAAGTTTTTTATTATGAAGGTGGTATTCAAGCCTTTGTTGAGCATTTGAATAAAAATAAAACACCGGTTCATGACGCTGTTATTAATATCAAAGGTGAGAAAGATGATGTAGTGGTTGAATTGTCCATGCAGTGGACAGATTCATATCAAGAAAACATTCATTGTTTCACTAATAATATCCCACAACGAGATGGTGGTGCGCATTTGGCCGGTTTTAGAGCCGCACTCACACGCACACTAAATCAATATATTGAAGCTGAAGGCTTAGCTAAAAAATCAAAAGTAGCAACCAGTGGTGATGATGCCCGCGAAGGTTTAACAGCTGTTCTTTCTGTTAAAGTGCCTGATCCTAAATTCTCATCTCAAACGAAAGATAAGTTGGTTTCATCTGAAGTGCGGACAATCGTTGAGTCATTAACGAATGAGTTTTTCCACGATTATCTGGTTGAAAACCCTACTGAGAGCAAATTAATTGCTAATAAAATGGTTGATGCAGCCCGTGCACGTGATGCAGCACGTAAAGCCCGTGAATTAACACGACGCAAAGGTGCATTGGATATTGCTGGTTTACCGGGTAAATTAGCAGATTGTCAGGAGCGTGACCCTGCCCTATCAGAATTGTTCTTAGTGGAGGGTGATTCTGCGGGAGGAAGTGCAAAACAAGGACGCGATCGCCGAACTCAAGCGATTCTACCGCTCAAAGGAAAGATCCTTAACGTTGAGCGAGCACGCTTTGACAAGATGATTAGCTCTGCTGAAGTGGGTACATTAATTACGGCAYTAGGCTGTGGCATAGGGCGTGATGAATACGACCCTGAAAAGTTACGTTATCATCATATTATTATTATGACCGATGCCGATGTCGATGGATCGCATATCAGAACACTGTTATTGACTTTCTTTTACCGTCAAATGCCAGAGCTTGTTGAGCGAGGCCATATCTATATTGCCCAGCCGCCCCTTTATAAGATTAAGAAAGGTAAGCAAGAGCGCTATGTAAAAGATGACGCGGAGATGGAGCAATATCTAACAGAATTAGCATTGAATAATGCAGCGCTTTACCCGAGCAAAACAGCAGACGTGATTTCCGGTAGYGCATTATCAACATTAGTTCATGAATATCAAACGGTTACATCTGTTGTCAGGCGTCTTTCGGGTCACTACTTTCCTGCTTTCTTAGAGCAGTTAATTGATAAAGCGGCGATACCTGATTTGTCAGATAAAGCGGCTATGAAGACATGGTTATCGGTAATAGAACTAGGATTGAATAAAGATCTACCAACAGGTACGAATTATCAACTGTCTGTTGCAAGCAAAGAAGATAATGCGACGCCTTATATCAATATAAGTTTTAGCCGACATGGTATCAGTACAGACTACTCTGTTCCGGGTGAGTTTTTTGCGAGCTCAGAATATCAACGTATTCTGACATTTGCAGAGAAGATAAGCGGTCTATTTGATGATGATGCTTATGTTCAGCGCGGCGATCGAAGTGAGGAAATTGGTAATTTTTCACAGGCAGTAACATGGCTATTGGCAGAATCGCGACGAGGTCAAAACATTCAGCGCTATAAAGGCTTGGGTGAAATGAACCCTGAGCAGCTGTGGGAAACGACAATGGATAAATCTAAGCGCCGTTTATTACAGGTGACGATTGCAGATGCGATTAGTGCAGATGAAATATTTAACACATTGATGGGTGATAATGTTGAGCCCCGTCGTGAATTTATTGAAAAGCATGCATTGCAGGCAACAAACCTAGATATATAAAGACTTTGCTTGTCTTGAATTAAAGCAGGAATTAATCCTATTAACGAAGGTCATAATATTGATTATTATGGCCTTCTTGCATACTAAGCAATACAAAAGGAGTGAAGGATGAAAAATAGTTCAACGCGTTATGACCGCGTGCAGATCATTTTGCATTGGTTGGTAGCACTGGTTCTTTTCTTTATGATTGGGCTGGGCTTGTATATGRTTGAACTACCAAAACAGTCAGAATTGCCAGCAGGAGAAGAAAGCGTGAGAGCGTTTTACTTCTTAATGCATAAATCGATGGGTTTGACCGTTGCAATGTTGATTATTTTTCGCGTAGCGTGGCGTTTAACACATAAAGCCCCTCCATTACCGGATAGCATCTCAAAATGGCAACAGCGAGCAGCAGGGCTTGTTCATGGTGCGATTTATCTATTAATGTTGGCTATGCCGTTATCAGGTTACCTTCAATCAATGTTCAGCAAATATGACACTAAATTTTGGGGCGTTGTGTTGCCTCGATTGGCTGAAGCAGATAATGTTGCACGCGGCCAGTTTACGGATCTTCATAAGATCTTAGCGTTTTTACTGATAGCCTTAATTTTAATTCATTTTGCTGCCGCTATTAAGCATCGCCTAGCAGGCTTAGATATTTTTGAGCGTATGTCATTAAAATAAMMTNAAACGTTTACACATAAAAAAGGCCCGWGAAGGGCCTTTTTTATGTRTTGAATTNGAGCTTARTGTAATTTGATTTTTGGATGYACRCTTCGRCGGAATAAGTGAGAAATAGTCAGCATTCCTACCCGGAAAAAGCCAAACAAGGCAACTTGGTGCATTTTGTATAATGATAAATACATCATACGTGCCATAAAGCCTTCAATCATTAAGCTTCCYTTRCTCAAGCTCCCCATCATATTGCCGACGGTGCTATAGCGACCTAGTGATACCAGTGAGCCATAATCATGATACGCATATTCAGGCAATTCTTTGCCAGCCATTCGTTTGCGAATTGACTTATAAACTAAAGAAGCCATTTGGTGTGCTGCTTGAGCGCGAGGCGGAACATTCTCGTCGTGACCTTCCCAYTTACAGGCACTACAATCGCCGATAGAATAAATATCATCATCAAGCGTTGTTTGCAGTGTTTGTTTAACCACAAGTTGATTGATCCAGTTGGTTTCAAGACCAGCAATATCTTTAAGGAAATCGGGTGCCTTGATACCTGCCGCCCAAACTTTAATTGCGGCTGGAATAATTTTGCCACTTTCTGTTTTAATATTTTTAGCTGTGACTTCAACCACGCGCTCATTAAGCAGTAGGTTTACCCCTAATTTTCCGAGTTCTTTCGCGGTGGCAGCAGATAAATTTTCAGGAAGACCAGGCAAAACACGGTCATTGGCTTCAATAATACTAATGGTTACATCTTCAGGTTTAACTTCATCAAGCCCATAGGCTGTTAATAGGTGAGAAACCTCGTGTAGCTGCGCGCTTAACTCAACGCCTGTCGCTCCTGCACCCACAATAGCAATATCGAGCTGGCCTTCTTTGATGGGGGCATCTTGTGTATGCGCACGCAGATAAGATTCTAATAGCTGGCTTTGGAAGTTTTCTGCTTCGGGCGTGGTGTCTAGAAAGAAACAGTGTTTGGAAACACCTTTAATACCAAAATCATGGCTAATGCTACCCACGGCAATGACTAAGTAATCATAGTCAAAAGTGCGCTGTGGAATTATTTCAACCCCTTTTGCATTGACTGTAGGAGCAACGCTAACCTGTTTTTTTTCGCGATCTAAGCCATTCATTCTGCCAAGACGGAAACGAAAGCCACTACACATTGCTTGGCCAAGATATTCAATTTCATCTTCATGGGAATCAATCGTCCCTGCGGCAACTTCATGCAATAGCGGCTTCCAAATATGGGTATGTGTGCTATCAACAAGCGTGATTTCAGCCTTGCCTTTTTTACCAAGCTTGCGGCCCAGTTTTGTTACAAGTTCGAGGCCACCGGCTCCACCGCCGACCACTACAATCTTAGGAATAGAATCTGTTGTCATTGTTTTCACCCTACAAAGCCATATAATATATGTGATAATTCTAACGTATTAGTTAGGTGTAAAACTATCTTATTTTTTACTATAATCAAAGACTCTGTCAAAATTGACCCTTTATGATGTTCATTAAGGCTTATTCAGATGCAATCACCTCCAGAAAAATCACGTTTAGCATGGGCTGTGACAGGATCAGGACATTATCTGGAAGAATGTCTCGAGATTATTCGTGAGCTAGAAGATGTCGATTTATTCTATAGTCGAGCAGGCGAAGAAGTTATTCGCATGTATGGCCATGATCCAAAATCAGTAAATGGCGATGGCCGCACCTATCATGATCGTGCAGCTAGTGCCCCACCTGTCGGCTTATTTTATCGTGGCGATTACCATACGCTTGTGGTGGCACCTGCGACCTCAAACACAGTAGCAAAAATGGTATTAGGCTTGTCAGACAGTTTGGTAACGAATGTCTATGCCCAAGCAGGAAAGTGCCGCATTCCAAGCATTGTTTTGGCCTGTGATACGGAACCTGAAATGGACACCCCTGCCCCAGACCGCATTGTCAAAGTGTGGCCAAGAGAAGTTGATTTAGCACATACGCACAAACTGCGAGCATTTGAAGCAACAACGGTTGTCGAAAACCCAGATAAATTGCGCGCTGCACTCGCGATACGTTTAGGTGAATTAGCATCCGATAATGGCTGAAAAAATACTTTTTCTAACCGGCAAGCTTGCATTAGCGAGTGTGTATCGCGTCTTAGATGACATGGCTCCTCTGCCCTTTGAGTACCGTGTGCATCAGCTAGGCGTATCAGTTGCGGCATTAATTACTGCCAAAATGATTGCGCGGCGGCTAACAGCTGAAGACGTTGCTGATTGTGATCAAATTATCGTGCCAGGGCGCTGTCGCGGTGATCTTGAAGCATTAAGTCAGCAATTAAAAATCCCTGTTACGCGTGGACCAGAAGAAGTAAAAGATTTACCGCTCTTTTTCGGAAAGGCCCGAAAGCAGCCAGATTTAAGCCGTTACGATGTCAATATTTTTGCTGAAATAGTGGATGCACCAGAAAGAAGTATTGAAAGTATCGTCGAACGTGCASAGTATTATAGYGATAATGGYGCTAACGTCATWGATATTGGTTGYTTGCCSGAAGARAAATTTCCRCAYCTTGAAGAAGCTATTGTTGCCTTACATGAGGCCGGCTTCAARGTGAGTGTCGATTCGCTTGAGCTAGATGATCTTCGCCGAGCGGGCAAGGCCGGYGCTGACTATTTATTAAGCCTTACCGAAAMAASCTATCATCTTGCAGAAGAAACAGATGCGGTACCGATTTTRGTRCCGGCAGTGATGGGGTCACTAGCGTCACTCGAGCGTGCAATGGAGTYGATGGACAAAATCAACCGMCCTTGGATTGCYGATCCYATTCTTGACCCTATCCACTTTGGCCTAACAAATTCTATTGTCCGTTATCATGACTTACGCCGAAAATATCCTGATGCTCCGATCATGATGGGCGTAGGTAATTTAACTGAATTAACGGATGCAGACACCAGTGGCATCAATGCGCYTTTATTCGGCATTATATCAGAGCTTAAAATAAACAACGTGCTTGCAACCGAAGTGAGTCCTCACGCACGAAGGGCTATTAAAGAAGCGGACATAGCAAGACGAATGATGTTTKMYSYRCSWKRWRAMRKKMKCKTACCGCGTGATTTCAGCAGTGATTTATTAGTGKCGCATTCDCGACGACCATTHCCWGATACGGTTGAAGATATAAACGAGCTAGCCGGTAATATTAAAGATCCAAACTACCGAATTAAAGTAGCTGAACAAGGTATCTTTATGTTTAATCGAGATGGCCTGATGCARRATACSGATCCATTTTCTTTTTATYCTCAACTGGATCTTAAAGACGATACYGGCCATGCCTTTTATTTAGGYGCYGAACTSGCSAAAGCACAAATCGCATGGCAATTAGGCAAGCGCTATACCCAAGATGAAGAGTTAGAATGGGGCTGTGCCGTCCACAAAGAAGAAATTGATTTGAACGAACAAAAAGAACAAGGAACAACCATGAAAAAAGGGAAAAAATGTGGCACAGCCTAATGCAYTTTTAGAGAGTAAAATCCATGAGGTGATTGTAACYACAATCAATGATGACGGATTGCCRCATTCTGCACCAATGGGAATAAGCGAAGTGAATGGTCACATTATWATTAAACCTTTCAAGCCTTCYGCTACCTATACTAATTTAAAGCAACACCGCCAATGCACCATTAGCTACACCGATGATGTRCGYGTATTTGCYGGCTCATTAACCGGRCGACGMAATTGGAAKACCCTGCCTTGCCAGCAAATCGAAGGTTTTTATTTAAGCCAAGCGCTGGCRCATACYGAGTTAGARATTGTTGGCTTTGATGATGATGACCCGCGAGCACTATTTCAAGGRGCTGTTGTATGTGATGTTAGCCACGCACCTTTTCGTGGCTTTAACCGAGCACAAAGTGCTGTTATTGATGCCGCCGTATTAGTGAGCCGCTTGAAGATGTTACCTGAAGATAAGATCCAACAAGAAATTGCCTATTTAAGCATTGCAATTGAAAAAACCGCAGGGCATCGTGAGTTAGAAGCTTGGGGCTGGTTAATGGCTAAAATTAAAGATGCTGGGATTGAAATAAATGAGTAAATGGTTAGCCAGCGTTCAATCGCTAGAAGAAGCATGCACACTTCTACCCGCCCTACCCGATATTTTAGATATGAAAGATCCATCAAAAGGAGCATTGGGTGCGCTAAGTCTCGAAGCGGTTAGTAATATCGTTTCCTTAATTGATAAGCGCTGTTTAACAAGCGCAACAGTAGGCGATTTACCAATGGATGCCAGCGTGATAGGTGAGGCAATGATTGCCATGGCCAGCACGGGTGTTGATTATGTCAAAATAGGCCTCTTTCCAGATGACAATGTAATTGACTGTATTGAGAAATTAGAAGAAGTTGTTAAAAATCTAGAAAAACCAGTGATTGCGGTGTTATTTGCGGATAAAAACCCTAATCTTGAACTTATAAGCTATTTAAAAGAAAGCGGTTTTAGCGGTGTGATGATCGACACGGCCATTAAAAATGGCAAAGGATTACGCGATCATTGGGATTTCGAGCAAATAACAGCCTTTGTTGAACGAGTAGAGCAACAGGGAATGATTTGTGGCTTAGCCGGCGCATTGAAGATAGAAGATATTACCGAATTAAAGCCGTTAAAAGCTGATTATTTAGGTTTTCGCAGTGCATTGTGTGATCAGCAGCAAAGAACATCAATGCTACAGTTAAGCCTCGCTCAACAAGTGCAGAATCAAATTAAACATGCGGGAGATGTTTGATTTCTTATTAACGATATTTAATTTTTTAGAATAAACCTTCTAAGATCACGCTCTTGCCGCATGACATGTAAAATATAAACTTGATTATTATCTATTTTATAAAAGATACGACATGGATTAACAATAACTTCTCGATAGTTTAAGTTTTTTAATTCTATTGGAATTTTTCCGGATTCGGGCTGATCTTCTAATCTTGTGATTTTATCAAAAACTTTCAGTGTTAAATTCTTGGCGGCTGATAAGTTCGTTAAAGCAATATATTCAGCTATTTCATTTAAGTCACTAAGGGCTGGAGCTGTCCAAATTATTTTAGCCATTTACTCATTTTTGCTTTGGCTTCTTTATTAGAGAGTATCTCGCCATTTTTAATGGCCTGTTCACCTTGAGCAACACCTTCAAGAATGGCCATTCTTTGCTGCATAAACTCATAATCCTCAACATCAACCAAGTAAGCCGAAGGTTGACCATGTTCAGTAATTAATACAGGTTCTTTTGATGAGTGGAGATCAGCTAATATCTTTGTTGCTTGACGTTTAAGTGTTGTGACAAGTTCTACTCTCATAGCAATCCTAATTTTAGAAGCTTATATTGTGTCACTATAGTATCACAAGGAGCGGCTATTTCAATATATGGCTAACTAAGAATGAACATCTAAGTTACTAACTAAAGCTAACAATTTGGCAACCTCTTCTCTCCCTTGCTGAGTAAGCAAGCAAGGGTCTATTGCGCCAGGTTTAAGAAATATAGAATTTTCGACCCAGACTCCTTCTGCTTTGCAACGTATTTTCTCTAATGCTACATTCTTATTTTTGACTGAAATAAAATTATCCCATTCATGTGAGTCAAGGCTTCCATTAAGCCATGCTTTCAAAATATGAGTGACTTCAATGATATCCATAATAATCTAATGTCTCCATAAACCGCGAGATTTTGTGAGTGTCCAGCGATCGTAGGGAGTGAATTTGAAGACCCTGTTAAGCACGAATACTCCGAAGTTTAGCGGCTAATTTATTTGTTAATTCCGAAAGTCCTTCATTATTGTGCAAATAACAAAGGGCTCGATGATGCCCCATATCTGATGGTATATCAGCAATGTTTTGCGTGACCGGAATTACGACCTTTCCTAGCGTGTGAGCGATGCCTGTTTCATACATGACATTAGGGTTTTTACCTGAAAAGTCGACTACCACAGATTTAGCACGGTATATCAAACTGAATATATCCTGCATGATAGTGCTTTCTTCCCAGATATCATCTGCTCGCAGACATCTAAACCCTGAGTTGGTACATGCTTGCTTAATGGACTCATAGACAGGATTAAATCCAGCCGAGAATGGCATCATTACGGCTATAAGATCTTCTTCTTGGCTCCCATCTGGAATTTCAAATACTGAAGGTGCGAAGGTTATTTTTTTTGCTGAGGGTTTTGCTGATATATAAGTAGCATTATCATCTGGATAATTTTCATTGAGATAGTCTTCGACGATTTTTAATATTAATGTATCTCGATTTGCCATCTGCTTTAAAACAGTGATTACATTTCCTGTGTAATCTTCATCCCCGAAATAGAGGCTTTTTTTAAGGCGGGCGTGGCCATCTATTAGATTATTACAGTTCGTAAGTAGCCCCAGCTCTTCCCAGTCACTGTGGTTAAAATCTTCAACGATTCTTCTTTTCAGCTCTAGGAGCAATTTACCATCAAACTCGTACATTACTTTCCTTGGTGCTTAACTTCTATACATATAAGGACTATAGTGCCTAGTAAGTAGATTATCAATATAAAATAATGCAGTAAAACACCTATGTTTTAGTGTTAATTATGGGGGGCAAGCTGGTTCGACACTATGCTTTGTAAGCTGATAATAAAGATAAAATAAGGCATCTATTTGTGTGTCCGACTATAAATTAAGTATCGCATAGATTTCATTAAATAGCATAACGACATCTGGGCTCCTTTCCCTGATGCCGATCACACACATTACTCCGGCAGACTATTTCGCAAAATTCGGCTTGCTGTGACCATGGCGGTTAAGGCGGGTTTCACTTCTGCCCAGCCTCGTGTTTTTAAGCCACAATCAGGGTTGACCCATAAGCGTGCTTCCGGAATTCGTTGTGCTGCCTTTTTCATCAGTAATACTATTTGTTCTACCGTGGGAATATTGGGCGAGTGAATGTCATACACACCCGGGCCCATTTCATTCGGGTAGTTGAATTCATCAAACACATCAAGCAATTCCATATCTGATCGTGATGTTTCGATGGTGATGACATCGGCATCCATGTCGGCAATGGCTTTAATGATGTCATTGAATTCGGAATAACACATATGGGTGTGGATCTGTGTTTGATCGCTGACGCCATTGGCACTGATTTTATAACTGTTCACCGCCCAGTCGAGATAAGCCTGCCATTGTGATTTTCGTAGTGGCAAGCCTTCTCGCAATGCCGCTTCATCAATTTGAATGATACTGATGCCTGCTCGTTCTAGGTCTTGCACTTCATCGCGWATGGCTAATGCTATTTGCTGRCAGGTTTGTGAKCGAGGCTGATCGTCACGCACAAATGACCAGTTTAAAATGGTTACGGGGCCGGTGAGCATGCCTTTAACGGGTTTATTACTCAGTGATTGAGCATAAGTAGCCCACTCTACTGTCATCGGTTTAGGGCGGGAGATATCGCCATAAATAATGGGCGGTTTAACACAGCGYGARCCATACGATTGCACCCAGCCAARCTGRCTAAAAGCATARCCATCMAGTTGCTGRCCAAAGTATTCGACCATGTCRTTACGTTCKGCTTCACCGTGCACTAATACATCAAGGCCAATTTCTTCTTGTTGCTCAATGGTGAATTTGATTTCATCTTTAATAAAYTGTTGATAGCTTTGCGTATCAAGWTTGCCGGATCGGTATTGTTTTCGKGCTTGGCGGATYKYGYTTGTTTGRGGGAATGAACCAATRGTGGTGGTGGGAAATAAAGGCAGATTAAAGCGTTGTTTTTGAATTTGTGCASGTTTTCCATAAGGGCTTTGTCGGTTAGCTAATGAAGCGGTTATCGCAGCGACACGGTCTTTCACTTTAGGGTTATGCACGCGCGCATCATTTTGACGTGATGCAATAGCAATGGCGTTTAACACTAATTCTTCAGCAACACTATCACGGCCTTCATTTAAGGCTTGCGATAAAATAGCCAGTTCTTCGAGTTTCTGAACAGCAAAGGCTAGCCATGAGCTGATTTCTTTATCTAAGGTTCCTTCGCTATCGAGATCAACCGGCACATGGAGTAATGAGCATGAAGGTGCAATCCATAAGCGATCTTGCAGGCGATTATGAATGGGTTCGAGCCAATCTAATATGGAATTAAGGTCTGTTTTCCAGATATTGCGGCCATTGATGATTCCTAAAGACACTATTTTATGGGGGGCTAACCAGTCAATGACTTGGGTTATTTCACCAAAGGCATTGATAGTATCAAGGTGCAAACCTGCAACGGGCAGCTCACAGGCAAGATGCAAGTTCTCTTTTAGCTCACCAAAATAGCTAGTTAACAGGAGTTTAACCGGCGTTTTATTTAAGGCGAAATAGGCCTGTTTGAGTGCATGTTGCCATGGTTGGTCGAGTTCGGTTACTAAAATAGGCTCGTCAATTTGTACCCATTCGATGCCTTCTTTTGCCAGCGCAATAAAGAGCTGTTCATAGACRGCRACAAGATCATCAAGCAAGGCGAGTTTGTCGCTATTGTCTTTGCTTTTTCCTAAATAYAAATAACTCACTGGACCGAGAACAACCGGTTTAACGGTGAKGCCTTGTTGCTTTGCTTCATTAATTTGAGAGATYAARCGTGAAGCACGCAGTGAAAATGAGGTGTCRGCATTAAATTCGGGCACGATRTARTGATAATTGGTATCAAACCAYTTGGTCATTTCRCCTGCTGCAATRTGGTGACATGCGTCRTCGGAGTGAGATTGRCCGCGTGCAACTTGAAAATAAGTATCTAAGTCGCTGCCATCATTAYTCGCCCGATCWGGGATATTGCCCACCAGAAAGCTRGTATCRAGCACATGATCATAAAATGAAAAATCRCCRACGGGAATATAGTCACAYTGGTTTTGAGTTTGCCAATGTGATTGACGTAAAGTGCGAGCAACGTGATGCAGGTCTTGTTGTGAGCTGTCGCCGCGCCAGTAGGATTCTAATGCGAATTTAAGTTCTCGGTTTTTACCGATGCGTGGAAAACCAAGATTGTGTGTTGTAACCATTGTATTGCCTTTAAGCGATTGGGTAAAAAAGGGCTATTGTAGAGAAGGTTACTTATGAGTAATAATGATGTTTTTTACATAATTGATTAGATATCCTCATGATTGATCGCGCACATTTAAAAATTATCAGAGCCTTAGATGATAATGGCACGTTGACGGCAGCTGCCAATGCTTTGTTTTTAACACAGCCTGCCCTATCGCATCAGATGCGTTATTTAGAGAAGAAGCTAGGCGTATCGCTATGGCAGCGGGAAGGTCGACAACTCCGTTTAACCCAAGCAGGTGAAGCCTTATTGCAAGTTGCACGGCAAGTGCTGCCGGTATTAGAGCAGGCAGAGAAAACATTGCAAGCCTATGGCGAAGGCAAGCAAGGTGTATTACGGATTGGTGTCGAGTGTCATCCTTGTTATGAATGGTTAAAAGGTATTTTGGCTGATTTTTTGATCGCCCTGCCGGATATGGATGTCGACATTGTTAATAAATTTCAATTTTCAGGCTTAGAAGGATTATTAAATCATCATGTTGATGTGTTGGTAACACCAGATAAGATGAAGACAAAGGGCATTGTTCATGAGCCTTTATTTGAATATGAGGTGGTGTTATTGCTTGCAGAGTCACATGTTTTAGCAACAGAGAAAACCATAACGCCCGAACAATTAAGTAATGAAACCTTGCTTACATTCCCTGTGCCACATGAGCGGCTTGATATCTTTACTCAATTTCTATTACCTGCTGCCATTAACCCAAAGACTAAGGCGATAGAATCACTTGATATCATGGTGCAAATGGTGGGCTTAGGTCGAGGGGTGACAGTGTTGCCGCATTGGCTAGCAAAGGACTACGCTAAAAAAATTCCGGTCAGTATGGTGCGATTAGGGAAAAAAGGATTGCTCAAAACACTCTTTGCCGCCATGCGTGAGCGTGATGTTGATATTAATTATATGAAATTATTTGTGTCGCTGGGCAAAGCTTAATGGAGTACGCCTCTTGACGAAGGGCGAACTAARTCTGCTTCGACATGAATGCGYGTMGCTTTATCMGTTAARTAYTCAATAATGGCTAAGGCAAARTCGATGGCTGTGCCCGGGCCTTGGGCTGTGAATACTTTGCCATCAATAACAACGGCATCGTCTTTCAATGAAATATTAGGCCATTCATCGGCTGTTAATACGCCGGGATAGCAGGTGGCTGATTTACCCTCTAATAAACCGGAGCTAGCGAATACTAAGGGTGCCGCACAGATGGCCGCAATGGCTTTATCTGCTTGAACTAGTCGCTTTAAAATTGCATGAATATGTGGATCGGCATTGAGATTATCGGTGCCAGGTTGGCCGCCGGGTAGCACGATCATATCAAAGTCATCATATATGACATCTTCAAGYGTTACGTCAGCAACAAGCTGAACATCACGGCTAGCCTTTATTTGACGTCGTTCTGTCAGACTAGCCGTGATGACCGTAATATTGGCACGTCGCAAGAGATCAATGAGCGTGACAGCTTCGAGTTCTTCACAACCTTGAGCAAGTGGTATGAGAACCTTTGGCATATTTAAAAATTAAAATCTTAACGCGAAGGCGCTAAGATATTGATGCCTTTTAATAAGTTTAGCGCTTCAGATAAAGCATAATCGGTCACAGCCAATGGAAGTTTTTCTTTCTCTTCTTCGCCTTCCGCACTTTCTGTATCATCACCTGTTGCTTCAGMCCCTGTTTTTTCTACATTATTTTCAAGATGCTTGGTTAAGTCTTTTTCGCGTAATAGCACCATATTTTCAGTATCGAATGGTGTGATTATCACAGGCTCTAACTCGATATCAGGTACGATGCCTTCGGCTTGAATAGACCGACCAGCAGGTGTGAAATAACGTGCTGTAGTCATTTTGACGGCGGTGTCATTTGTGAGTGGCATAACCGTTTGCACCGAGCCTTTACCAAATGTTTTTGTACCRACAATAATGGCGCGATCGTGATCCTGTAATGCACCTGCAACAATTTCAGATGCTGAGGCTGAACCGCCATTCACTAGCACAACTAAAGGTGCACCTTTTAATAGGTCATTGGGTTTAGCATTAAACTTTTGGTTAGAGTTTTGAACTCGACCTTCAGTGTAGACAATTAAGCCTTTAGTGATAAAGGTATCAGAAACATCAACAGCGGCATCAAGCAGCCCACCAGGGTTGTTGCGTAAATCAAGTACTAAGCCTTTAAGATTACCGCCATTTTCTGTTTTCAATGTGTTCAAGGCTTCTTTTAAGCTGGCGCCAGTACGTGATGCAAATGTGCTAATTCTGACATAGCCGTAACCCGGTTCAAGCATTCTTTGTTTGACACTTTTCACTTTGATGATGGCGCGGGTTATTTCTATTTTAAGTGGCTTGTTTGTCCCTTCCCGAATAATAGTAAGTAAGAGCTTACTACCGGGTTTTCCTCGCATAATCTCTACAGCTTCATTTAGTGATAAGCCTTTAACAGGCGTTTCATCAAGGCGGACAATTAAATCGCCAGCCATAATGCCGACTTTTGCAGCAGGCGTGTCATCAATGGGAGAAACGACTTTTACAAAACCGTCTTCCATGGTCACTTCGATGCCGAGACCACCAAACTCACCGGAGGTACCTTCACGTAAAGCTTTAAAGTCATCTAAATCGAGATAAGTAGAATGAGGATCTAAACCTGAAAGCATGCCGCGAATGGCATTGTTGAGTAAGTCTTTATCATCCACTTCTTCGACATAATTATTTTTTATTCGTCCGAATATTTCTGAAAAAGCACGCAGCTCTTCTAATGGCAAGTCAGGTTTTGCTTGTGGTTTTTCAGCAAAGACCATTTGCCCAAAAATTAATGTGGCACCGATGATTGCTCCGGCCGTAATTAGGCCAGCATCACGTGATATAAAGCTCATTTGTTATTCCTTTATTTCGGCTTGCCACAATGTGTGCAAACGTTGTTAACTTTTTTTACCCAACCATTTTAATGGATTTCTAGGATTACCTCTGTGTCTTAGTTCAAAATAAAGACCAGCGTATTGGCGAATACCTTTATCRCCACTTTGTGCAATCAGCTCTCCTGAGACAACATTGTCGCCCTCTTGTTTCAATAGTGTTTCATTGTTTCCATATAATGTCATGTATTGATCACCATGATCAATAATCATTAATAAACCGAAGCCTCTCAACCAGTCAGAGAAAACGACGCGCCCCGGTGCGCTGGCGACAACATCTTTGCCTGAAGGACTGCCTATCATAATGCCTCGCCATTTTAATTTGCCAAGTTTGCGGCTGCTACCATAGCGGGCAAGCACCTTGCCTTTTACTGGCCATGTTAGCGAACCGAGGCGTTTAGCAAATGCTTTATGTATCGTAGGGCTTGTGCTGGCTTTTGGCTTGTTGAGCGAGTGGAGTAAGGATTGTAAGGATTGTTCTTGTTCTTTTAATAAGGCTAGGCGCGCATCTTGACTAGCGATTTTTTTATCAAGTGCCGCTAGGGTGGCTTGGCGTTGTTGCGTTTGCTGCTGTAAGGCTTGTTGCTTTTGTTGTTGTTGATTATAGAGTTGTTGTTGTTTCTTTTGGGCAGCCAATAGCGCTTTTTGATCTGCGGTCAGGTTTTGTAAAATGGCGTTAATATCGATCAACTGTTGTTGTCGAGCTTGATTAAAATAATGAAAATAAACAGAAGAACGACTAAAACTTGCGGGATCTTTCTGATTTAATAAGACTTTTACAAAATTAGGCTGACTAGTGTTGTAAGCAGCTCGAATTTGTTTATTGAGCGCGGTTAATTCAAAGTCATGGGAATGCTGCTCTTGCTGTTGGCGTTTTTCTATTTTTGTGAGTTCGATGGCGTGTTGTTGGATTTTCTGCTTAAGCTCTAAAAGTGTTCTGTTTAATGCCGAAACGGCATGACTTTGTTGCTTTAATTGCTGAAACAGTTCGGATTGAGAGCTTTTATCGTTTGCAACGTTTGTGCTTAAGGTGTGAATTTCTGTTTTTACATCTTTAAGCTGTTGCTCGGCGGCAGGCTCTTTTGCTGCCCAAAGTGCTGCTGAGTTTGAATAAAGTAATAAAGCAGTAAAAAAATAACGGATAAGCATGGGATATTATTTTAGTGTAACCAGTAAATGATTGCCCATTTCCGGAGGAATGGGTTGATCGATGAGCGATAAAATGGTGGACGCAATATCTGCCAATGATCCAGACTCTATTTTAGCCACGTCACGACCCGCATAGATCAGCGGTACAGGATTGCTAGTATGTGCAGTATGAGGCTGCCCCGTTTTTTTGTTGCGCATTAATTCAGCATTACCATGATCGGCAGTCACRATCATTTCACCRCCRTGTTGTTTTAGAGCAGACCAGATGCGGCCTAAGCAATTATCTAAGGCTTCAACGGCTTTGACGGCAGCATCATAATTACCGCTGTGTCCTACCATGTCGGCATTGGCAAAGTTACAAATAATGACATCATATTTGTCGGATTCGATGGCCTTTATGAACTCAGTTGTTACTTCTGCCGAGTTCATAGCGGGCTGTAAATCATAGGTGGCTACTTTGGGCGAAGGAACTAAAATGCGATCTTCACCTTCGAAAGGTTCATCACGACCACCATTAAAGAAGAAAGTAACATGTGCATACTTTTCAGTTTCAGCAATACGTAATTGACGTAAACCTAATGACGATAAGTGTTCACCGAGCACATTGTTGAGTTTTTCTGAAGGAAAGGCAACAGAGGTTGAAAAGTCTTTTTTATACTCCGTTAAGGTGACAAACTCGGTTAAATTGATGGTGCGTGGACGGACAAAGCTATCAAAATYTGCTTCAATGAAGCTTTTTGTGAGCTCACGCGCACGATCAGAACGGAAGTTCATGAAGATGATAACGTCATCATCATTAATTTTAATGGCTTCTTCACCTTCAGGGAGGATGCTGGTGGCCTTTACAAATTCATCAGTTTCATCACGCTGATAAGCCATATCCAAGGCATCAAGTGCAGACTGAGCTTGATATTCTCCGTCTCCTTCAGTGATAAGACGGTAGGCTTTTTCTACACGGCTCCAACGCTGGTCACGATCTAAGGCATAGTATCGGCCAATGAGCGAGGCAAATTGTCCGCCGCCAAGCTCTTCAAATTTTGCTTCCATTGCTTCAAGAGAAGCACGTGCACTTTTAGGCGGAGAATCGCGGCCATCAAGAAAAGCGTGGAGATAGACAGTATTTGCACCACGGCGCACAGCGAGTTCCACCATAGAGTGAATGTGGTTTTCGTGGCTATGAACACCACCCGGTGACAATAAGCCAAAGATATGCACGGCGGCGTCTTTTTCTACTGCACGATCGACCGCTTGCGTTAAGGTATTATTGGTGAAAAATGAACCGGTACGAATGGCGCGGCTTACTCGGGTGAATTCTTGATAAACAACGCGCCCTGCCCCCATATTAAGGTGGCCCACTTCAGAATTKCCCATTTGATCGCCCGGCAAACCAACACCTGCGCCGGAAGCGCTGATAAGGGTATGCGGATAATCTTGCCAAAGATGATCCCATACAGGTGTGTTGGCAGCGAGAATCGCATTATCTTCTAATTCTTCACTGTAACCCCAGCCGTCTAAAATAATTAGCGCAAGCGGGCGGTGGGGGTGGCTCATATAATCATCCTTATAGTGTGAGAAAGGGCGTTAAAAATAATAAAAGTGTGGATTTAAAGCCATATTAAAAGCGCTGGCTACGCACTATTTTCAAGCAATAGTGCGACTATTATATTGGCAATATGTTTCATCAAGCTATCTATATAGACACTAGAAAACTATAAATTCTATAYTAACAGGCATATATATTAGCTAATACATGCAAATCATTGATATTATATTACCTTTTGTAGCACTTTGTTGCTATGTAACATTAATGGTAAATAAATAGTGTCTCAAGCCGAAAGTTCTTTTCTTATTGCTCATGATGATGATATCGAGCGGGCGGCACATGCGCTAAAGGCAATGTCGCATCCACTCCGGTTGAAAATTTTATGTGCGATAGGAGAGGGTGAACTGGCAGTACAAAATATTGTTGATTGCGTTGGTACGACACAAAGTAATGTTTCACAACATTTGGCAAAATTAAGAGATAAAGAGGTATTGGCGTCGCGTCGCGAAGCTAATCGAATTTATTACCGCGTTAAAGATGCACGAACATTAAGCTTGGTTGAAATGATGCGCGATGTTTTTTGYTCAGATTCAAATTAGAATTTATTAAGGTTAAATATGGAAAATTTAGGCGAGTTTATYGTGAATCACTGGCTGTTGGCGACATTGTTTGTTGTTTTATCATCAAYGCTTATGTCAGATTCGCTTCATCAAAAAATATCAGGCATGACACCCATTAGTACTGCGGARGCAGTTCGGTTGGTGAACCAGCAAAAAGGRCTRTTTTTAGATATCAGAGAAAAAGMTGAATTTAGTAAGGAGCACATTGCTGAGTCAACAAGTATGCCGTTGTCGACATTAGCCGAYGGCYTAGSGTCRCTCAAARATAAGTCTCAACCCATAATCGTGATTTGTGCGAGYGGGCARCGTTCACGTGCTGCGGCTAAGCAATTACATAAAAGTGAATTCACGGATGTATACGTATTAACCGGTGGTTTAAATTCTTGGAAAGAAGCCAAGTTACCGCTTTTTAGCTAAGCGAAGATTAAAATGGCTAAAGTTGAAATTTATTCTACGGGAATATGCCCCTATTGCACGATGGCAAAACTGTTACTCGAYCGCAAAGGGGTTAAATATACTGAGATTCGAGTCGATCTAGAACCGGCAAAGCGTCAAGAAATGATGCAAAAAAGTCGGCAAAGAACCGTGCCACAAATTTTTATAAACAATGAAGCCATTGGTGGATATACCGATCTAGTGGCGATTGATAGAGAAAAGAAATTAGACGATATGCTGTCTAATTAACATATTATACTTTTAAGGAACCATCATGGCAGAAGAAAACGCAGCATCAACTGAAGAAAAACAAGAAGCTCGCTTTGTTATTCAAAAAATTTATACAAAAGATATTTCTTTTGAAACACCGAATAGCCCAGAAATATTTCGGGATGAATGGAAACCGCATTTAGATCTTCAGTTAGGCAATGAATATAAGCGTATTGATGATGACAATCATGAAATCACATTAACCGTTACGGTTACAGCGAAAGTRGAAGATAAAGTTGCCTTTTTAGTTGAAGTTAAACAAGCAGGTATTTTTTCATTGACGGGTTAYAGCGATCAAGAAATGGGTCCATTAGTCGGTAGTTACTGCCCGAATACCTTATTTCCTTTTGCACGCGAAGTCGTTTCTGATGTTGTGTTAAAAGGTGGTTTTCCACAGTTAGTTCTTGCACCTGTCAATTTTGATGCTTTATATATGAATCAAATTGAGCAGGCGAAAAAACAAGCTGCGGATAAAGCAAAACACTAAGTCTGATCAGGCTTCTGTAGAAATACACATGGATAATTTGTTTCCGACCTTAGTTATTGGTGCCGGCGCTTGGGGCACTGCGCTGGCAATTGCGATTGCACGAAATGGGCATGAAGTATTRCTTTGGGGSCGRGATGCARRACATATTGCTGAAATGCAGGAAAATGCGAGCAATGAACGTTATCTTTCAGGGTTGGCATTTCCTGATACGCTGAAGGTSACKGCTGATTTTGAGCAGGCATTGGCAAGTGCGAARCATGTGCTTATTTCCGTACCAAGCACGGCATTTTCTGCCATGTTAAATAAGATGAAGCCTTTTATTGCAGATGATTTTCCAGTGAGCTGGGCAACAAAAGGCTTAACCCCRGAAACGGGRCAGTTTTTATATGATACTGCGATTGAAATATTAGGTGACTCACACCCTTTAGCGGTTATTTCAGGGCCTTCTTTTGCTGCGGAAGTGGCCAAAAAYTTGCCTACTGCAATAACGATTGCGGCMCGAGATGAAACTTTTTCAGCTGTTTTGGCGTCTGCAATGCATAGYCCTACGTTGCGGGTTTACACGACGAACGATGTTTTAGGTGTGCAACTAGGYGGAACGGTTAAGAATGTYATGGCTATTGGWGCAGGTATTTCTGATGGYTTGGGTTACGGTGCAAATACGCGTGCCGCATTAATTACGCGTGGYATGTCAGARATTTTGCGYTTATCGACAAGYTTAGGYGCAAAAACMGAAACATTATTTGGMTTATCGGGRATMGGTGATCTGATTTTGACATGTACGGATGATCAAAGTCGCAATCGTCAACTTGGTTTGGCGATAGGCCAAGGTTTATCCGTTGAGCAAGCGGTTGCAAAAGTAGGTAAAACGGTTGAAGGAATGTATGCTGCACGAGAAGTGCTCATACGTGCACAGCAGGTTGGGGTTGAAATGCCCATTGTAGAGCAGGTTTGCAATATACTGTTTGAAGGTTACGATCCACGTGAAGCAGTACAAGAATTACTGAGTAGAGATCAAAAGGCCGAAACTCATACGATAGAGATTTCAAAAAATTAAAGAGGAAAGTTTTATGCGACAGTTTGTTAAATATAGCAGTATTTTTGCTATGAGTACTTTGTTAGCCGTTGGTTTGACAGGCTGTGGTGGCGGTGGAATGTTTACCGCAGATGCACCTGAAACAGAAGCGGAAATATTGCAAGGACAAGATGGCCGCACCTTATGGGAAGCCCAGGCACATTTACAATATGTAGAAATTGTGAATAGCGGTACGGCTGCGGTTGCCAATGAACATCCGACCGTGGTGACAGCAGATGAATTGCGGACGGTTCTTGGTTCGATATATGTCAATGAGCTGATAGGGATAACGAGGAAGGAAATGCCTTTATTTTCTCTTGGCGAATTACAAATATTAAGTACGGCACTGGCCAATGGTTTAACGCAGGCTCAAGACAATGAAGATATTAATTTTGTRCTTAACGGCAAACATCGCGGTTTAATTKCAKCAGAAACAAAAACAAATACGGGGCGTATATTTATTGCTAATGGACGCCTAAATATTATCTTTGGTTTAATTCATGAAGAATTTAGAACGCACAGCAAGTCAACAGGTCAACCTATTGATCGTCGGCTTCATCCGTTAAATCCAGGWAAACGAAGTTTTGATTCTAAGCCYGGTGYGCGCGTGGCGATAGACAAAGGACAAGCCTATTATCTTGACCCTAAAACAGATAAAGAGCGTACCGATTGGCTCGTTATTGATATTGCAACGGTATTAGCAGAAGCGAAGAACCGTAAGAGTGGTGRTGATGGTACGGTGAGCCCTGAATTATTAGAAGATGTTGCTCGTAGTAAGCAAGAAACAGGTAATTTACGTAATGATGTGAGCAGTATAAAAGAAATTATTTTTGAAATGAGYGATGAAATTGAAAGCTTGAAAAAGCAAATTGAAGTTTTGAAAGCAAACCCATAAGTAGCAACTGGGTGTATTTAAAAGGGGAGCAATGCTCCCCTTTTTTGTGTCTAATTATTCAGAATTTAGCTTGTTTATAAAGCGTGTCGGCGATCAGCTAATTGGCAGCGAGGCAATAATTTCTCAAGATTTTTAGTYAATGTAATYACTTTAAAATTCTCACCCATTGCAGAAGGCAGTGTTAGTTGTTTGATTTCGCTGGCCTGTTGCAGCATAGCGAAATCATCGAGATRTTGAACATCAGCGAGSGCAGCAATGYCGCCGGCAAGTAAAAAATCAGCTTGTGACTGAAAGCCTGCTACGTCAAGAYYATTGTCGATTGCTGTTTGTGCCAGTAAGGTGAAATCAACATGAGCAGTGATATCTTGCAGGCCCTGAAAAATGAGTGGATCAGCATGACCTTGATGTCGGTAGTAGCACATTAAGGTGCCTTCATTGCGTTGAGGGTGATAGTAATCAGCTTTTGGATAGCCATAGTCACAAATAAAGATCGCACCTTGTTGCATATTGTCTGCAATGCTTGYAAGCCATGCTTCAGTCGCTAAATTCACTTCGGTAATATAGTCTTCACTGYCACCTATTARTGTTTKRATTTCGGTGGTATGGGCYGTTAGAGCAGGCTGTGAKAGCGTATCCTCACACCAGCATAARCCAGAATYATTTCGTTCAATATAGCGTTCAACAACTTCATTTTGTTTAAAGTGCAGTATATGGACCGGCATCGCATCACATACTTCGTTTGCCAGYACGACACCGRTGAAATCAGRGGGAAAGTGATCTAACCAAACCACATGCATTATGAAATYGGGAACTAATTTAGAYAGGGTTTCYCTTTGTCTTTCTTGTAAGTCAGCACTCACTTCAATAATATAATATTTTTCAGGAAGCTGCTTGATTGCAGCAAGTTCTATTAAAATATCGGCTGCCATTTTGCCACTGCCCGCACCAAATTCTAAAATAGAAGGTTGCTTGATCTGGACTAAAACGTCTTTAATATGATGCGCAAAGGTGCGAGAAAATAAGGATGATATTTCAGGTGCGGTAGTGAAGTCACCGTGTTTTCCTAGTTTTTGACTGCCCGCACTGTAATAGCCTAAGCTTGGCGCATAAAGACATAAGTGCATATAATCAGCAAAACTAATCTTACCGCCCGCACGTTCTATTTCAGCGTAGATGAACGATAACAATTGCTCGCTATGCTGTTGTGCAATATCATCTGGTTTGGGAAATGTCATTAAAATAAGGGTTGCCGGTGTTAGAAAATGCAATTTTAGTTACGGGTGCAGGTCGTCGTATTGGCTATCATATCGCAAAGCGACTGGTTGAGGATGGCCAGCACGTTATTGCCCATTATCGTACGTATACCGATCAGATCCAAGCGCTAGAGCAACAAGGYGTGGTGACCATTCAAGCTGACCTTGCGAGTACGGCTGCTATTTTAGCATTTGTACAGACCTTAAAATTGAAGTGTGTGAGCTTGAGAGCAATTATCCATAATGCCTCTTCTTTTGAGCCAACAGCAACAGATATCGAAGTAGCCGCACAGCAATATGAACAATTTTTCTATATTCATATGATGGCACCATTTTTGATTAATCAAGGTTTACAATCGYTATTGCAAGGGGTGGGCGATGATCCGGCAGACATTATYCATATCACCGATATTAATGTTGAAAAYCCRACYCCYRATTTYGATATTTATGGCACAACAAAAGCGGGCTTACATAATATGACACTAGCGTTGGCGAAGAAATATGCGCCGACGATAAAGGTGAATGCGGTTGCGCCAGGCCCAGTGCTTTTTACCGATCTCCATTCAGCAGAAGTGAARAATAAAATGTTGGCAGAAACGCCTTTAGCGAGAGARGGSGGAGCCGAGCCRGTTTACTTGGCRGTGAAAAGCTTGYTAGATAATCCGTTTATTACTGGYGTCAGTCTGCCGGTAGATGGTGGTCGCCGTTTGTCCAAACGCTAAATTRATRCTCATTAATTCGACACCYTCTTGTTCTATTGAAAKGTGTTGACCACAAATATAAGCAGCAATTTCTTCTATRAGTGGATACAGAAAATATTCGTCGGTAATGGTGTGGCTTGCTCKATYACGGTCTTTAGGGAACTGTATTGCACAGAGAATRTCGAGATCRGCAGAGCGATCTTTGGTTTTGCGTGTAGGATCGGTACGATCACGTCCTAGATTGGTTTCAATAGCATTACAGATTTTCTTGAGCGCATTTTCTGAAATATTCGTTTCAATAAACACCACAACATTTAGAAAATCATGCTGACTATTCATGCCGATAGGTGGCAGCATTAGCACTCGACTCAGKGTGAGCTCTGAGAAGTGTTCAAKCAGTTGATTTATAATGGCGACAATATTTTTATGGGGCTCAATATTGCTTCCTATCCCCATTAAAAACCCAGAGTGTTGATTCATTTTTGACTGCGTTCAATCACAATTTTAGCAATATTATTACCATGTAATACTACTGGCTTACTGAGCGTTAATTTAAGCTTAGGAATSGGGAATTCATTCAGTAATAAAGTGCATAAATCTTCAGCGAGTGTCTCAATCAATTGATAGCGGCTGGCTTCAACAAATTTTACAACTGTGCTGGCGACCGAACCATAGTCAAGCGTATCAGTAATATCATCACTGCTTGCTGCYTTGTGAATATCCCAGTCCATTTCTAAATCAAACCCYAGCGTTTGCAGCGTTTCACGTTCCCAATCATAAATACCGATAATGGTTTCRATTTTTAGATCATTAAGAAAGATTTTGTCCATRCTTATGCGTGCCTAAAGGTGGAAATTATAATGAACATCCCTATAATGGGATGATAACTAACAAGGCGCATCATATCATGCTTGAAACACTTACTTTCTCGATCCTCATTCTACTYGGCGCGTATTTAATCGGTTCATTATCCAGCGCTATTATTYTRTGCAAAYTGGCTGGCTTGCCCGATCCGCGCAGYGAAGGTTCWGGCAACCCCGGTGCAACCAATGTATTACGTATTGCAGGCAAAAAGCTGGCGGCAACAGTATTAATCTTGGATGTTGCGAAAGGTATTGTGCCGGTAGTGATAGCWCTTTTACTGGGCTTAGAAACGGTGTGGGTTGCTGCCACAGCATTTGCTGCTTTTCTAGGACATCTCTACCCGATCTTCTTCCAATTTAAGGGCGGCAAAGGTGTGGCCACGGCATTAGGTGGGTTTTTAGCCTTATCATTGCCGTTAGCAGGCGCAATATTATTAAGTTGGGGCGTGATGTTTGCTATTAGCCGTATTTCATCCTTATCAGCAATTACCGCTGCGGCACTCGGCCCAGTTTATAGTTTGTGGTTGATTGATAGTGTGGGCGCGCGTTGGATAATTTTAGTGATGGCGGTGATGTTGTTGTTTCGTCACCGTGGCAATATTGAGCGCTTACTTTCTGGCGAAGAAGGGAAATCATAATAATGGCTGGTTCACTACAAGATCAATTGCTAGGCATGGGTGTTATTGATAAGAAAAAAGTAAAAAAGGCAAAACATCAACAACATCAAGCAAAAAATAAAGCAATAAAAGCCGCTAAGTCCGGTAAAAAAGTGGCGACGCAGCAGGATAATCAGCAAATAGAACAAGCGAACCGCGATAAATATCAGCGTGATTTAGAACTCAATAGACAGCGCGATGCCAAGCTGGCGGCAACAGCCCTGCTGGCAGAAGTACGGGATATTGTGAAACGMCATTCMGTTRCGRTTAAGRATGATGCTGATGTGGCKTATAACTTCACYCACGACAATAAAATTAAAAAATTGTATGTGACAGCTGAGCTGCAACAACAGTTAACGCTTGGGCAATTGGCAATTATTGTACTCGGTGAAAAAAGTACGCTTGTTCCCGATAAAATTGCAGAGAAAATAGAGAACCGCTTACCAGAGAAGGTAGTGCGCGTTCAATCTGATGAAGCGTCGGATAAAGATGATCCTTATGCCGATTAYCAAATTCCAGATGATTTGATGTGGTGAGAAAGGATACCGTTAAGGCTGACTAAGCTCATCTAAAGGCCAGCGAGGGCGGGCAGCAAAAGTGGGTTTATCTTGTTTGACCATCGCCGATTGTCGCATCGCACCTGCAAAGGCAATCATTGCACCATTATCACTGCAAAATTCAGGGCGCGGGTAATACACATTCACTTGCGAAATAGAATCTAATCGTGTTCGTAGCGCTTTATTTGCACTTACACCGCCGGCTACAACCAATGTTTTATGCCCCGTTTCTTTTAATGCCCGTTTGCATTTAATGSCTAAGGTTTCCACTGCGGCGGTTTGAAATGCTAAAGCGATATCGGCTTGATCTTGTTCCGTTTGCTCACTGGCCTTCCATGTGTTCATTGCAAAGGTTTTGAGGCCACTAAAACTAAAATCTAAACCAGGTCGATTGGTCATTGGGCGAGGAAAGAGATATTTATCTGCTTCGCCGTGTTCAGCTAATGCTGCCAAAATCGGGCCGCCGGGATAATCGAGTCCGAGCATTTTTGCGGTTTTATCAAACGCTTCGCCCACGGCATCATCGATTGATTCACCGAGTAATTCATATTGTCCAACGCCTTGCACATTGACTAATAAGGTATGGCCACCCGACACAAGGAGCGATACAAATGGGAAGTTAGGCGGGTTTTCTTCTAATAAAGGCGACAGCAAATGGCCTTCCATATGATTAATCGGCAATGCAGGAATATCGAGTGCCCAAGCAAAGCTGCGGCCGATGGCTGCGCCAACTAATAATGCGCCGACTAAACCGGGGCCGGCGGTATACGCCACGGCATCAATATCGGTTCTAGTGAGCTTTGCGTTGCTGAGCACTTCATCAATCAATGGTAATGTTTTACGAATATGGTCGCGCGAGGCGAGTTCAGGCACAACACCACCATATTCTGCATGCAAGGCTATTTGGCTATAAAGTGCGTGTGAAAGCAGGCCTTTTTCGCTATCATAGAGCGCAATTCCTGTTTCATCACAGGATGATTCAATACCTAAAACGCGCATATTTGTTTGCCTAAAACCGTGAACTTAAGGTGTCTATTATGCCTTTTTTGGAAGAAAAGTGATCTAACTCTTTGCTTTTCTATTAATATTTCGTACAATTACCGGCTCATTTAAGTAAATGTTTTAGGAATATATTAATGCCATCAGTTCGCATAAAAGAAAACGAACCTTTTGATATCGCTTTACGTCGCTTTAAACGTGCGTGTGAAAAAGCCGGTACCGTTGCAGAAGCACGTGCTCGTGAACAATACGAAAAACCAACTACAGTACGCAAACGCGCTGCTGCAGCTGCTGTTAAGCGTCATCAAAAGAAAGTATCTCGTGAAAGCGCTCGTCGCGTTCGCATGTACTAAGACAGACGATAATAATGCCCGAAGCATCTAGTTCTTTAAAGGACAAAATCCAAGACAATGTCAAAGCCGCTATGCGCGCTAAAGAAAAAGACCGTCTTGCAACATTGCGCCAAATCACCGCATCAATTAAACAAATTGAGATAGATAAGCGCATTGATGTTGATGAAGAAGGAATCATCGCGATTCTGACTAAGATGTGTAAACAGCGTCGAGATTCATTAAGCCAGTTCGAAGCAGCAGGCCGTGATGATCTTGCAGCGATTGAAATTGCCGAATTAGCGATTATCGAAGAGTTTATGCCAACGGCTATGACCGACGATGAAGTTGCTGAGGCAATTAAAGCCGCCATTGCTGATGCTGGTGCAAGTAGTCCGCGCGATATGGGAGCAGTAATGAATGCATTACGCCCAGCATTGCAAGGACGCGCAGATATGGGCGCAGTAAGTGGCCTTGTTAAGGCTGCGTTAACGGCCTAAATAACAGTCCTGTGAGTATTGGCAGGCTTGTTTAAAATCTATAACCGGATATTATTCCTATTATGGCCGGTCAAATCCCCCCACAATTTATTGATGATCTTTTAACGCGAGTAGATATCGTTGATGTTGTTGATGCGCGCGTTCCGTTAAAGAAAGCAGGCAAAAACYTACACGCYTGTTGYCCATTCCATAATGAAAAAACYCCYTCATTTACYGTAAGCCCAGATAAACAGTTTTATCACTGCTTTGGTTGCGGCGCACATGGTACTGCCATTGGTTTTTTGATGGAATAYGATCAAATGAGTTTTCCTGAATCCATTCAAGAACTCGCTGATCTTGTCGGCATGACCGTACCRACAACRAGCTTTGCGCCKGCRCAACCCTCTAAGCAAAACYTGTATGACTTAATGGATAAAGTCAGCCAATAYTATGTTCATCAGCTCCACAATCATCCGCAAAAGGCGGMTTTTGTAAATTATTTACAACAGCGYGGYTTATCTGCRCAGRTAATTGARCAYTTCAATATCGGAATGGCRCCAGASGGTTGGGATAATGTMYTAAAAACATTGGGTGGCAATGAGCACGCCCGCAAACAGCTAGATGAAATCGGTTTATTAAGYAGYAATGATAAAGGCCGGCAGTATGATCGCTTCCGAAATCGCATTATGTTTCCGATCCGAGATCGACGAGGCCGAGTGATAGGCTTTGGTGGCCGAGTATTAGATGATAGTACACCCAAATATTTAAACTCACCTGAAACACCGCTATTTCACAAAGGCAGTGAATTATATGGATTGTTTCAAGCCCGCAAAGCGAATCGAAAATTAGAACGAATAATTATTGTTGAAGGTTATATGGATGTGATCGCATTAGCGGATCACGGTATCACTAATGTTGTGGCAACATTAGGCACCGCAACAACYCCCGATCATTTACGACAATTATTGCGCAGCTCACCAGAATTAGTATTTTGTTTTGATGGTGATCGCGCAGGCCGTGAGGCGGCATGGCGCGCAGCCGAGAATGCAATGCCATTATTGGGTGGCAACCACCAATTGAAATTTATGTTTTTAGCCGATGGTGAAGACCCAGACAGTGTGGTGCGGCAACAAGGTGCCGAACAATTTAATCACTTAGTGGMTCAAGCMCAAAATTATTCYGAYTTCTTTCTTGCCAAGCTTGAGTCYCAAGTTGATATTAGYTCAATGGATGGCCGTGCCAGATTAATCGAAATTGCTAAACCTTATCTCAAACAGATCCCCGCAGGTGTTTATCGTGACATGTTGGAACAGCRGTTAGCAGAAAAGGCCAACACTACTTCTGCCATGTTGCATAAACATCTGGGAAAAGCAGTCGAAAACAAGCCAAAAAGAACTAAAAATACGCCAATATCATCATCCGCTATTTCACCTATTAGAATGGCTATCACCATTTTATTACAGCATCCCGCACTGCATACTGAGATAGGTATTTTTGACAAGCTGGCAACATTAGATCAACCGGGTATAACTATTCTAGTGAACATGCTTGAAACTTTAAGTGAGAACCCTCATCTAACTACTGCAATGTTGTTAGAACGCGCCCGAGGTAGTGMACATGAAGGACATTTGCGGCAATTAGCGCTGCAACCGCTCACATTGAGTGCTGAAGAATTGCAGCCTGAGCTATGCGGTATTGTCCAAAAATTGCAGCAGCAAGTGATCAAACAGCGCCATGATTACTTGGTAAATAAAGGCTTACGTAATTTGACCGACGAAGAGCGACTCGAATACAGTTCTTTATACAAGTAATTTTGCGCAAACAAAAACGTGCATTATTATAGACTTATAGTTATAATGTCGGGCTACGAAAAATATATATGATGAATAAAGAGGTCCAATGAAAGATCAACAATCACGCATTAAAGATCTTATTACGCTAGGGAAGGAACGTGGTTATCTTACTTACGGTGAGATAAATGATCACTTGCCTGAAGATCTGATCGATGCGGATCAAATTGAAGATATCATYAGCATGTTTAGTGATCTTGGCATCATGGTGCATGAAGATGGACTCGATACCGATGAAATGGAACGTCTAGCAGAAGCGGCAAGCGCTAATGATGATGTTTCAGCAGATGAAGCTGCCGCCGTTTTAGCTAGCTCAGATGGTGAATTTGGTCGCACAACAGATCCTGTTCGTATGTATATGCGCGAAATGGGTTCAGTTGAACTGCTCACACGTGAAGGTGAAATTGTTATCGCCAAACGTATTGAAGCTGGCCTGCGTGAAAGTTTACGCATGCTGTCTACTTATGAGCCATGTATTATTACATTCTTAGCGCAGTGTGATGCGGTAGAAGCTGGTGATGTACGCCTGAATGATTTTATCCGAGGATTTATTCGTCCTGAAGATATCGGTGCTGACGTTGTCATTCCTACACCTGTAATAAAAGTAGAAGGTGCGGATGATGATGAGGAGGAAGAAGGCCCTACAGGCGTTGATCCTGAAGAAGCAAAAGAACGCTTTGATGCCTTACGCAAAGTTTATTTAGATGCAAAAAAAGCGTCTGAAGATGATTTGCCAGCTGTATGGGAGCAAGTAACAAGCTTGTTTATGGAGTTTAAATTAACACCAAAAACATTGATACTTCTTAATAGCTTAATGCGTGAAACTGTTTCAGTTATTCGCCAACAAGAACGCATCATTTCAAAAATTGTTGTTGATACAGCGCGCATGAATCGCCGTGACTTTATTGACTCATTCACTGGTAATGAAGTGAATCTTGAGTGGATTGACAAACATATTCGKGCGAAAAAACATTATTCATCAACTATTAAGAAAAAYCTTGATGATATTTTAGCTGCACAATCTACAATGGCAGAGCTTGCTGAAGAGCGCGGCATTAATATCACCTCAATCAAAGAAATCAGTCGTCAAATGTCGATTTCTGAAGCAAAAGCACGCCGCGCCAAGAAAGAAATGGTCGAAGCAAACTTACGACTCGTTATTTCGATTGCTAAAAAATACACTAACCGTGGCTTACAATTCTTAGATTTAATCCAAGAAGGTAATATCGGCTTAATGAAAGCGGTTGATAAATTTGAATACCAACGTGGTTACAAATTTTCAACGTATGCAACCTGGTGGATCCGCCAAGCAATCACCCGTTCAATTGCTGACCAAGCACGTACCATTCGTATWCCTGTTCACATGATTGAAACAATCAACAAACTGAATCGAATTGCACGTCAAATGCTACAAGAAATGGGCCGTGAACCAACGCCTCAAGAACTAGCAGAACGCGTTGAAATGCCAGAAGATAAAGTGCGTAAAGTACTTAAAATTTCGAAAGAACCTATTTCAATGGAAACACCGATTGGTGATGATGAAGATTCACACTTAGGTGACTTCGTAGAAGATGTGAACGTTATGTCACCACAAGATTCAGCAATGAATGAAGGCCTGAGAGAAGCAACACAAGGTATTCTAGGTGGTTTAACAGAACGCGAAGCAAAAGTATTACGTATGCGTTTTGGTATCGAYATGAACACCGATCAYACYCTTGAAGAAGTGGGCAAACAGTTTGAYGTAACACGYGAACGTATTCGTCARATTGAAGCAAAAGCATTACGCAAATTGCGCCAYCCAACACGGTCAGATCAACTAAGAAGTTTCTTAGATTTAGACAATTAAGATATGGGCCTGTAGCTCAGCTGGTTAGAGCAGGGGACTCATAATCCCTTTGTCCGGGGTTCAAGTCCCTGCAGGCCCACCATATATAATCAAGCCTTAGCACTTATTTTAGTGTTGGGGCTTTTTTATTTTTATATCATGTAGACGCAATGTAGACGAATGAGTGGTAGTAAATTTCCGCTGGAGTTGATAGTATAATCGTCGCACACTTATTGACAGAACTTCAAGGGTAATGCCCGCAATTAATTAGGTGTTTTATTTCCCTCTTTCTAGTTAGTTATTAGAGAATAATTAAATGGATTCATCAGATACTAAATATCAACTTCAGGCAGCAATTCTTGAGCTTGAAATTCTTCTGGAGGCTAAAGAGAAGAAAGAGGCCCTATACCAGCGGTACTTTGAAGAAAACCCAATTGTTTTCAGGATACTTGGGTACGTCAAGCATATCCCTTTTACAAAAGAATCTGGCAAGTCACTTCCACGAGATAAAGGCACTGGGCTGAAGCCCGAACCTGATTTCCTGGCACAAAGATCCGATAAGTTATGGGATATTTTTGAGATAAAGACACCAATATCCAAGGACTTAATGATTACATCTAATCAGTACAGGGAACGTTTCACTGCAGAAGTCAGTAGCTATATCAGTCAGACGATAACCTATGAAAAATATTTCACGCGCAATCCTGAGAATCGAGAAAAGGTCCAAAAATTATTCGGAATCACGATCCAAGAAGATTTAGATATCGTAATTGTAGTCGGGCTATCGGAGTCGATTGATCAAGTTAAAATACATCAAAAATGCCGAGAATTTCACAATAAGATCGATATCATCACGTTCGATGAAATTCTAAAGAGACTAGAAGATCAGCACACACGAGATTTCGGAAAATTTGAAAATCTAGATGGGTTTTCCTTTCATGCAATTGTCCGCTTTCACCGCTCAACCAAACCCGGTCCAAAGTACTTTCTCGACGTGGGGACTAACAAAGATCAGGACCGTATTTCATTTTTCATTACTGAAAGAAATGATATCGCTTTTACACTGTATGATCACGACGGTCGAGTTTATGATCTCGGGATTGTTGCTATGAAAGCTGAACTTTTGGATCAATGGATCTATCTTGGATTTGAATTTGGTTATGCAAAGGACCGGTTTATCATGACTGCAAGTATTAACGGCAGAGAAACTGATCTTCGCCAAAAGAAACAACCTGTAAATGTTAATATCTCATTCAACGATAGTGTTCTTGGCTCTGATATATTGCGAACGAACTTCGGAGTTTTCGATATTGCGGAATACTTTATATATAATCGGACGTTGACCTTTAAGGAGCGCCATGACATTTTTGATCTTATCGTCTCGAAGTATAAAAAATTTCAATCTATTCATACTTATATTTCTTTTGATGGTACCAAATTTATGTACTGCAATGAAAATGGAGATTTGTGTCAGCCCAACAGCTCATTTGGGCCTATACATCACGACGAACTAGATGAAAAGAAAGACACTATAATTGAGTTGCGCACCAAACATTGCTGATTTCTATCATTAATTGAACAAGCTCTTCTGGCACTAGACGATCTGTAAGACTATATAGCAAACCTTACCTTTAATTTATTTGTAACCGTACAGTTATTGACAGAACTCCAAGTGACCAATTCATTACGATGGAGGGCTGCGGCCCTCCATACGCACTGAATCGGTGACATTGTTTTCTTTCCTTGAAATAGTCCAGATCTTATCTCTAGAGATTGCGTCCTGAATTCCGTCTGTAATACCTTGTATGCTTTCACCTTTTGGATCGCCATATTTCCCTTCTTCATCTGACCAGAGTTTAAGTACCTTAATAGGTAGGTTTTTCTTGTCTTGCTCTATACCTCCCAAGGCTTCAATGAATAATGCCCAGTTTCCTGAGTCAGCGGCAGAATAGGCTTGTTGAAGTACCCCTTCAGGTGCTCCATTAAGTCTTCTTAATTCACGCCAAATAGTAACGGGTGGACAGCCAAACATTTGAAACTGACGTATACCAAAAGTTGAAGCCCAAGCTTCTACTCTTAGAGCTGATGACTTTGCATCATGACCATCTAAATCTTTATCAATATGTTCGGCATCAATATTTTTTGAAATGTACTTAGCAATATAGCCAACAGCAGATCCTTTGTTACGATCAATCATATCGAAAGTAATACGATGTTTTTGAGCCCCTTTTTCGTTGGGACTATCCTGTAATGCATAGTGTGAGCAAATAGCTTTTATTTTTGTAGTATTTTTAGGATCTGAAAATATTAATAAGTGCCAGTGAGGTGTTCCATCATGCTGGGGCTCAGCGACTCTAATACCATAAATGTGTATTAGGTCTCGCTTGAGCTTGGCTCTAATTCTCTTCCATAGCGATGTTAAATAATATTGTGCCTGCTTAGGATCTGTTCCATCATAAAGAGGGTTAATATCACCTGATTTAGCATAAATAGGGTGCATACGAGAAGGGCAGGTGAGCGTTATAAATACACCATCGTGGTTTAAGTCTTTTGCAATTTGATCAGAACCAGCAATTCTAACCATTAATTCGTAGCGTCTATTTTTAGGGTTAGCCTGAGAATGACTGATTAAGTCAGAGAGTGAATACTCATTCTCATCAATATCATTGGTAGCTATAAGAAGGTCTAAAACTCTTCTGTTTCTATCCTTTTGCTCTTGATGACGTTTATAGGTTTCATCACTGATATATTTTGCAGAGTGCTTATGTACTAAGCCAGCAGAAATCATCCCCACCTCAAAGCGATACTTATGGATGGATCGCGCCTTTCTTATCCACCATTGTTCATCACGAAAACGATTTATTGCACCCGACAAACTGATAGTTTCACTAACAATTGGAGGAGGTATTAATGATTTGTTTGCCATTTTACATAGAACATCATACAACGCTAATTCATCAGAAATTAGCTGTTTAAAACTGAAAGCCTTTGTAACCATACTTTTTCCGTGGAGCTTCAATGATTCATCACTTAAAGCAAGGTTGACAGTAGTGAAGGTTAGATACTCAGATATTCTAAGCAAATATAGGTTTGCTGTTTGTAGCCCTGCTTTGCTATAAAGCTTTCTGTATTTTTTTGCTATAGCATTGCTTATTCGTGGCGGCAGATGTGAAAGTCTATGATGCCTAAATTTTCGATCACAACCGACAGGGCTACCGATAGTCCATGTAGATTTTTCTGCTGCTGAAATATTTTCAGGTATAGCGGGTATTTTGAGCTTCACTCTAAACCTGCTGAGAAGTTGAAGTTCTAATGCTGCTTTCTATGTAAGCGTCAAGATCTGAAAGTCGATACCGAACGGATCTTGATCCTATCTTTACAAATGGAATCCTAGCTCCTGCCCATCGATCACGTTCTAGAAATGCATTACTTACAGATAAGTAGTTTGCTGCTTGTTTGGTGTTGAGTAATTGTGATGACATTGTTTTTCCTTTGATGTTGTTTTGAAACAAGCATCCTAGAAAACAATAAGGTTGAAAACAGCATGTACGAGTAGATGTATATCAGCTACGCGTACACGTTATACATATACAACTAGCTGTACATAGAAAATGGTTTGAGATTTAATACTTTATTAAGATGATTAACTAGTGTGCGACAAGCATTTTCAATTTTTAGGGTAGAAGTTATAATTCTTTGTTGGTTTTTTGAAAGCGAGCGGTAGAATTTACGAGCAATTTCAGACTTGTTACTTTTGTCAGATGAGTCTATGTAAAACTTAATAAAATCAGACTTAATATCATTAAGTGGTTGATACCTTATTCTCATGGCATTTTGAGATTGTTTTGAAATTTTATCTTTAATAAGACCTGAAGTAGGTAAGTTTTTTGCTTCGAGGACTTCGCCAAAACAGACCGTTTCAGAGACGCTCAAAAGTGTTGTAATTCTTGAGTTTGCAACCACTTCATCCCAGTTTGGTATGTGTGATGGCGGGGTGTCCATTTCTTCAAAAACCCAATCATTTTGGATTATGTAACTATCTATTTCCATTAGAGCTAAAAGTCCGAAGTATTGCGGCCATGAAAAAGAGTCATCAGAAGAAAGCTCTAAATTATTAATATTTTGGAAAACATTTTTTGCAAAACTAATTGGTTCACTATCATCTGGTTTACCATAGATAGGATCGCCATTTTCATCTTGACCAATAATTTGAAACTCAGGAAATAATGAATAAATCATACCTTGAACGATATATTTTTTTTCATTGAGTATTGATACTGATTCTGGCTTTATACTTATCAACTGAATAGCCCTGTCAATTAATGGATCAAAAAATTGGGTGAGATATTTGCTTTGGACGTATCCTAAATAAATGAGAGATAAATCACGGCTAATACTAAACATTTGAAGAGTCCTTTTCAGGTGTTAGGTGATAATAAATAAAGTCACTGATTTTTTGCATAGGTCTTCTAAGTCTTTCAATATCCATTACTATATAGCTTGCTGTAATGTCTCGGGGATCTTTGTGATTGAGTAATTGCTTTAATGCATAAGCTGGAATATCCAAACTTTCAGCAATTGTTATAAATGTTCTTCTTAAATCATGCAGAGTAAAACTCACACCTGATAATTCATTTATCCTAATTAATGATTTCTGTGGATCAATAATATGGCCTATAGCAGAGTCACTTGGAAAAACAAAATTACTCTTTTTATTTTCGTGTTTTTTTAATAACAATGATTCTAAATAATCGGAGAGAGGCAAGGTGTGATGCTGACCATTTTTCGTATCGTTAATGGTAAATGTTTTATCTGAGAAATCAACGTCATCCCAACGGAGTTGGGCCCCTTCTGATCTTCTCAGACCAGTGAATAGGAGAAAGTAGAGGTAGTCTCTAGTTGTGTCATTATTGAGTTGAAGTGTAGCTTTATACCAAGGTGCGAGTTGATGAGCTTTAATTAAGGTTTGGCGTTTCTCAATTTTAAACCATGCCCTATTTTGGCTAAGACGTTCAACAGGGTTAATGAGGATAATCGGATTGCCTCTGGCATCTTCAAATTTGTTCCGTGCATGATTGATAATAGCTCGAAGTACACGCATAGAATTATTTGATCTAGCCTTGCTACGTTTTCCACGCTCACGGTGTCGATTTTCGACCATATCTTTTGTAATGTCGGTAATAGGCCTTGATAGCCAATCTTCAAAAGCCCATTTCATTACACGGTTATAATCATGGATGGTGCTTTCTTTGAGATCTTTACGCGTTCTTAAATAATCGTTAAAAGTATCTTGCAGTGATAGAGCTMKMWYMWTMYWWTYYWWWYWCYMRKCMRWMSSAKMAWRAMMTRTRRSKAYTTGWYYTWWAWTYTYYWTRGCTTCTTTTTTAGCTTGTTCAACAGTTAAATTACCATAGCGCCCCACTGTTATCCGCTTAACTTTGCCATTAATTCGTTTTTCAATAATGAATGATTTAGCTCCACCACTGGTAACACGGAGACCAAAACCCACAATTGCGGAGTCTCTATAGAACTTCTGTGTAGACAAACCTGCCTTAGAAAGGGGAGGGGGTTCAACTTTATCAACAAATGATTTACTGATTCTCATAGATATACCTTGGTGTCTACATAAGGTATTATGAAGTTGTTTCAATAGCTTGGAAGCAGTTTTAATTGAAACACCACAAAGTTAACCTCATGTAGACATGATTAGTTTTGACTGCCTTCCATGTAGACCCAATGTAGACGGTTGGTGTCAAATAATAGCCATTTTATGCTAAAAATGTCAAACAAGAGGATGCTTAAAAGTATATTAACTAATTGATATTAAAAGAATGTAGTAGAATTTCAAAAAAAGGACGGATTAACTCATAATCCCTTTGTCCGGGGTTCAAGTCCCTGCAGGCCCACCATATATAAAAAAGCCCCAGTACCTTTTCGGTATTGGGGCTTTTTTCTTTGTTGGTATCGTCAATGAAAACCACCATTGTTTAATGGTTTTCATAATTAATGCGCCTTAGCGGGGTTGAATTGGTCAGAATGTATTTTACAATGCAGCAGCTAAAAATTCTTCCTCAAATCTCTTACCTGTTTGGTGCAAAGATAAAACATCCTTTTTAATTTTAGTCGATGAATTCCTCGGGTTATATTGAACTTGAACAATTTTTTTACCTTGGGATTTCAGGAAGTCTTCAACACCTTGATTATGAGGTTTTCTTCCCCAGTCTTCGCCGATAACAAAAATATCTGCCTTAACTTCCTTACAAACCGCAATATAATCTAGCTCATGATACGGTAATACAATATCGACACAGCGAAGTGCTTGAAGCATTTCTATGCGTTGTTCAAGCGGAATGACGGGGATATTAGGTTTATACAGTTTTACGACTTMATCAGAAGCRACACCAACAGCGACAGTATCWCCTAATGTAGCGCARTATTCYAATAATGCAAGATGCCCAACATGTAGTAAATCAAAGGTGCCTACTGTATATACAACCATTGTGTTATCAAAYTCCTAGAKTAAANGTRATTWWNTGTTATTTTCTATAGWAGTTTCCAACTATAGAYAGCTGTTATTCCAAACGTGTAARCAGCAAGAATATAAACATTGACTGGGTTACCAGAAAGTTTAGGTGTTTTAATTTGCGATACATTCAAAGCYGCRAGKCYTAAACCACTAAGGTAAAGAACGATTGAAAAGGCTCCTTCGCTAAACATGCCTTCAAATAAAAATATGAAAACGAGTATTAGGCTGTTGTTATCAAGTGCTAACCCAGTGTATTTTGAACCGCCAGTAAGACCGTATACACTAAAATAACTGAGCCTTATTGCACTAGCCGCGAGCATTAAAAAAGCGCCGACTAAAAAGATAGGCTCAAATTTTCCATAGCTCATTAAAAGTATCGCAGGAGCGACACCATAACTTACGATGTCGATTAAGACATCAAGTTGCCCGCCAAATGCTCGGTCGTTACCTGTTCGGCCTTTTATTTTTCGTGCAATGAGGCCATCTGCCCAATCAAATGCGACTGCCCAGACCATAAAAATCATTGCGGCAGCGTAAACGCCTAAAATACTGAAGTAAATAGCTAAGATTGTGCAAGCTAATCCTGCAAGTGAACACAGGTTGGGAATGTCTTTCACATAGGAAAGAATAGTGGGTTGTAACTCTTTAGATACTGACTTTTCTGTAGTCATTAACGACTCTACTAAACAGATAAGTATACTCTAAATTAGGTGTGAGATAGGGATACTTTTACTTTAGCTAGATTATTACTCTTTTTTGGTAAGATGTTGTGTTCGTTATAGTGTGTTTTTTATGGCGCAGATGTGATGGTAAATTATTTGCTATTTGCATCAGGGAATAGATAATCAATGCTGCTTTCATCACCGACGAGAAGCGCGAGCTCGATATCAACAAAATCACTATCGCAGGCGTCTGCTCCAAACTGCATGGCTAGGCTGGCTGCTTTGGGTGCAAAATAGAGGGTCGTTGTATTTTTATCTGCATTATGGCTAGAAAATATTGCCATGCCTAATGGGCGGCCTGAACCGATATATTTAGGCATAAAGGCATCCATGACTCTTTGTGATGTTTTTGCTGCTTCATTGTCATCTAACTCTATTGAAAACCACGTTGTCATGCCATGCTCCTAATTATTGAGCTACGATCGTAGCAATATTTGTTTAATAATTAAAGTAATAAAACAAGGCCCTTAAAATTGAAAGCCATGTGCGCCTGCAACGGCGCCAAATACAGCCAGTAGGCTGAGCGTTAATAATATTTTATGCATGCGATGAATTAATGCAAAGGCCTGATCACTATTTTTAATGGCCTGTTTTCTAAATAAGCGATGTAGCACTAAGGGCTCAAGGACAAAAAGCACGAGTGTAAAAATAAACCAGATGAAGGTCATTAAATGCATCCACCAAAACTGAATGTGTTGGTAACGTTCCCACGCGTTCATAACTTCTAGCATATAGTAGCCAGAAAGCCCGGTTATCACGGTAACGATTCTTGCTTGAAAAGCGAATTTTCCTTCAAGCGCTTCAAATAAATTTAATCGGTTTTCGCTATCCGTAATCTTCATAAGCGAGGGCAGGAGTATTGTTGTAACAAAAGCGACACCACCAATCCAAAGCACTACGCCGAGCACATGTACTGCGCGTGCCAGACTAAAAAAGTCTCCTGAATCCATGATTTCCTCCTATATCGAATGGTTTAATAAAACGTTAATCATCTTCTAGCCAGCCATTTTTTGTCGCCATCTGAATTTTAGAATGCATCCATAAATGCAGTTCAGGAAAGTCATTTTCAATAAAGGCATGGGCTTGAACGACTTGTGATTTTTTGACCGCAAGCTCTCGCCACGTTCTGCCGTCGTTGGTAATATTAAGCAGAAAAGGTAATAGCCTATCAACGGCTTTAAGCAGTTTAGCTTCAATGCTATCGCCTGTTTCTTGTTCTTCCCATAACGTAGCAAGATCAGAAATAGCATTGCCTGGGTGAGCGGCTAAGCGTTTTACACATGCTCGCTCAGCAGTATGTGCTGTATCTCGTTTGCTTGAATAGAGAAAGGTATCTCCGGCATCAATCTCGCCGAGATCATGCACCAAGGCCAGCTTTAATAGTTTCTCTTCAGATAACTCAAGCTTTAAGGTTCTTGCGAGTGACCAGCATGCCATAGCCAAGTGCCAAGAGTGTTCTGCTGAGTTTTCAACACGTTCACCGCCGGTAATATAAGAGCGACGGTTGACGAGCTTGAGGGCATCAAGCTCAAGAAAATAATCAGTAACGGGTGTTATTTGTTCGGACATGTGTCGACGCTGTAGTTAAAAATATATTATAGCTTTGATTTCGACAGAAAGTATTTTATTGGACTATTTTGTATTTTCGATCGCAGCCATTTTTATGCCAGTGGTGATAAGTGTAATTCCGGCGGCCTTGTTGATTATGTTCATAACCCAAGCTTTAACAGGATGTTTTGCTAGTTGTGCTCCCATGCGGCTAAACATACTGTATACCAATATATCTGCAAAAAGGCAGGTAATCCCCATAATAAACATTTGGAATATAAGTGGTTTATTAGGATCAATAAATTGCGGTAGAAGAGCCGAGAAGTACATCAATGCTTTTGGGTTGGCTAACTGAACAATCAAGCCTTGTGAAAAGGCTTTTTTAGTATGGCTTTTCGTGACTGGTGAAACGATCTTAAAGGCACCCGCCTTGCTAAACATTGCCGAAAACCCTAGATAGAGGAGGTATGCGACACCGAACCACTTTATAACTGAGAATAAGAGGTTAGAAGCCACAATTAAAGACGCTATGCCCGTGGCGGATAATAAGAAAAATAAGGTATCGGCACTAGCGACTCCTAGAATGCAAAGCAAAGCATTTTTTGAATTATGTGAGGCACCTTGCGTTGCGACAGTTATGGCTGAGGGTCCAGGCACTAAGATAAGCGTCACCGTTGTAACTAAAAAGAAAAGGTATAGTTCGATACTCATGTTTTTATTTTGATGCTATGGCCTGAACGACAGCAGCCATGCCAGTATGGTAAATGCCTTCGATAACTTCACGCTCAAGTTCTAGTAAATGCGTAAAATTCAAGTTGGGTAATTCAAGCGTTAGCGATTCTTTTGATTGCATTAGCTCTGCTGAATTGCCGCCGCCAGTACCATGTTTTAATTGTTCTGGTGTATAGGCCTCAAGCAAGAAAACACCATTCTTTTTTAAGCCGACCTCGACCTTTTTGTATAATGCTTTTCTCAATGACGGGGGAAGAGGACAAAAGATGGATACAATTCCATCCCATTGATGTTCGCCTAAAACATATTCTGCTAGATCGGCATGAATGAACTCAACAGTTACGCCATTTTCTTCGGCTAATTTTCTGCCTTTATTTAAGCCCACTAAAGAGGAGTCTACRGCCGTTACAGCRTAACCTTGTTTTGCCAGAAAAACGGCATTGCGTCCTTCGCCTTCYGCTARGCTTAAAATATTCCCTTTTGGAAGGGAKTKWACATTGGCTTCYAAAAATTCATTTGGCTYTGTKCCAAAGGCGTATTYATCKGCACTRTATYKTTCATCCCACATATATTTTCTCCTGTTGCAGCCAATAAATATAACGCGTCACGAACAGGACGTAATTTTAGTCTGCCTTTAAATTTTCAAAAGTTTGTAGCGCAATCTTCGTTGCTTGTTCGGTTGTGGTCGCCAGTGTATTAAAATGGCCCATTTTTCGGCCCGGTCGSGCTTCTTTTTTGCCGTATAAATGYAGTTTGTTTTGTGGCTGAGATAATAAGGTATTCCAGTGAGGTTGGCTGCTTCCCCATACATCACMCAAAAGGTTGATCATGACCACAGGGCTGACTAAGTCACAGTTGCCTGATGGTAAKCCGCATAACATGCGGACTTGTTGTTCAAATTGTGATGTTTCGCAGGCATCTAAAGTGAAGTGACCCGAATTGTGCGGGCGCGGTGCAATTTCATTGGCGAGGATATCGCCTTCGGTTGWAATGAAAAATTCAACGGCCATGGTGCCCACATACGCTAARCCATCGGCTATTTTATCGGCCATTTCTATTGCGCGTTGCGTGAGTTGTTCAGGCACACTGCTGGGCACGGTTGTGGAATGTAAAATACCATTGATATGCACATTTTCAGCAACCGGAAAGTTGGTGATTTCGCCTGATTGGCTACGTGCTAATACGGTAGAAATTTCACGTTCGAGGTTGATGCGTTGTTCAAGCACACACTCAACTTCATTTAATGCTGCAAATGCTGAGCGCACATCTTCTGCATTTTCACAAACGACTTGGCCTTTTCCGTCATAACCGAAACTGGCGGCTTTAATAATAGCGGGGAATTGGAAGGTGTCTGCAATGCTATCAATGTCTTTCATGCTACGGATAGGGGCATAAGGTGCGACGTTGATACCTAACGATTCAATAAAAGCTTTTTCTACTAATCTATTTTGGGTTGAAGACAAGGCTTTTGATGAAGGATGCACCACTGTTTTTGCTTCTAGATACGATAAAACGGTAGCGGGAATATTTTCAAACTCGGTTGTCACTGCATCACATAATTCGGCAAGCTGAGCGAGGGCGACTTCATCGGTATATTGAGCGCAGATATGTTGATCAGCAATAACGCCAGCAGGGCTGTTTACATCGGGTTCTAAYACAATGACTTTATAGCCCATTGTTTGGGCYGCTGTGGTGAACATACGGCCGAGTTGGCCGCCGCCAAGCATGCCTAGTGTGGCRCCAGGCAATATTGGGTTTTTAGTTGTCATAGTTTTACTCTGAATTTACTCTGGATTTTTATTCGGGTGGCAACGTCATGGCCAGYACATTTTTGTRTTGGTCTTTTCTAAATTGGGCTAATTTTTCAGCTAGATTTTTGTCGGTTGTTGCCAGTTGAGCAATGGCAAATAATGCYGCATTAGCGGCGCCGGCTTCGCCRATGGCAAAGGTGGCAACGGGAATGCCTTTKGGCATTTGCACGATTGATAATAAGGAATCTTGACCTTTGAGATAYTTCGACGGAACAGGTACGCCRAGAACAGGAATCGTRGTGTTWGCKGCGAGCATGCCGGGTAAGTGAGCTGCACCCCCTGCACCGGCAATAATGCAGGCTAAGCCTTTGTCTRATGCCGTTACAGCATAATCTGTTAGCAGGTCAGGTGTGCGGTGTGCTGAAACGACTTTGGCCTCAAAAGGTACGCCAAAGGCTTCGAGTTGTTCAACTGCTTTTTGCATAATAGGCCAGTCACTATTGCTGCCCATTACAATACCAATTACAGGTTTACTCATCTTCTTTCCATTATTTACGTCGAAACAACGGTTCATTTTAGCTAATTTATTGAATTTAGGGAAATATTAAGCAATAGAGAGTAGCGCTTAATGCTTYAGCRTAATWAMWATTAAAATAGGYCTGCTATTTTGAKGRGCATATTTTATGGYTAATATGAGCRTAATGCGAGATAGAACTGTTCTTAAWTACCCATGATTACAATGGGTATMAGAGCTAGCAAATATTGATTTTTAGTGCATAAATCATTAAAATGGAGGGTTCTTTGTGGACAGATCTTATCTGTATGGGTGGCTGCTGAAAGATCCTGATTTTAGGCCTTAAGGTTTAAGGCGTATCATTGATCGCTTATATCTATTAAGTGCAATGGTTATTTACCGGGCTAAAATTGAGGCGTAGCACTATTTTTCGAGAATAGGGCTAGGTTGATGGACGCAGCAGCAAACAAATAAATTGTCAGGATTACATGGCAGCTTTTGTGCGAACGAGAAATTGCAAACCGTTGGCCCAAAAAAATATAAGTTGAAAATATAACGATGAAACGAACAGAAATAGAACAAAACAGTCAGTTTAATGGTGATTTTATTGCAGATTTAGCCGATCGCAAGATTTATGATCATGAAAAGTATAGTGATAGCTGTGGCGTTGGTTTCATTACACATAAAAAATCTTTGCAAACGTATGATGTRTTGAAGAARGGYCATGAAGCGTTGTGYACTATTCCACATCGTGGCGGAATGAGTGCAGAAGGCATTGGTGATGGCGCCGGTGTTAATATCGATTTRTCWCAATCATTTTTCCGTAAAATAACGGGAAAGGATGATTTGACATTAGGACAATTTGGCGTGGCCAACTTTTTCTTACCTAAGCAGGCTGAGTATGAAGATGATGCGATTGCTTTGGTTGAGGAAAAACTGAGACATTTTGGCTTTTCGATTGTAATTTGGCGTGACGTGCCTGTTAATAATGATGTGCTTAATGATGCCAGTGTGCAYGCGCAATTGCCGCTTAAACAGGTTGTTTTTCTGCGGAGTGAKAAACTTGCARAGGCAARCTGGAATGACTTTGATTATGCCATWGCATCGTGCTTACAAACGATTGAAGATGTCTGTTATGACATGCCRGTATTGGATGGTTTTTATCCCTGTTCAATGAGTGCMCGCACRCAAGTCTTAAAAGGCCGTTTAAATTCAAATGAAGTRATACCGTATTTTGAAGATTTGATGGATCACGATCACGCRATCCATTCACTGTTTTTTCATACRCGYTTTTCAACGAACACKGAGCCTGCCACGATGATGGCACAACCCTTTCGGCGTATGGCGCACAATGGTGAATTAAATACCGATAAAAAGAATCGACTTTCAGAAAAAGCGATTGCAGCTCAACAAGGCAAAACAGTACACTTTCCAAAAGGCCAATCAGATAGCGCCCGTTTAGATCAAACGATTGCTCGTCGTATTGTTGATGACGGTATGAATGTTGTTGAAGCTATTGTGGCGATGATGCCTCCTGCATGGGAAAACATCAGTGACCTTGATCCTGATATTGCGGCGATGCTGGAATATTTTAGTTTGTATGAAGAAAAAAATGATGGTCCAGCCGCCCTTATTTTTGGTAATGGGCAATTTATCGGTGCMCGRCTCGATCGTTTGGGTTTGCGYCCACTACGATTGGTTGAAACAGAAGAATATTTAACCGTGATGTCTGARGCGGGTCAGATTGATTTCCCGGCAGAYATTATTATCAAACGCGGTCGTATTGAAGCRGGCGACATGGTGTTTTGGTCGCATGCTGAAGGTCGCTCTTATACGGGTGATGAATATTTACAAAAATTAGCGGCGCGAAAAGACTATAAAAAATTATTAGAGAAGGCYGCAATYGATTTAGATTCTTTAGCTGAGTCAGAYKTGCAATTGGCTGYGCCRRGYAAAGACCTCGCTAATGTTGGCCAGCAGGTTGGYTATTATTTGAATCAGGAAAGTTTCMGGTTTTTGTTAGATCCTATGCTTGATAATGGTGCGGAACGCGTCTATGCGATGGGCTATGGCTTAACACCCAATGCACTTTCGGATGATGAAGGGGGTATGAGTCAGTATTTTAGTCAACGCTTTGCTCAAGTAACAAACCCACCACTCGATAGTATTCGTGAAGCCGATGGCATGACCTTGCGTGTGGCGTTAGGGGGCAAACCAGGTTTTGTTGAAGACCAACAACAAATTATTATTCAGTCGCCGGTGTTATTGCAACAGGATTTGGCAAAAATATTGAGCCAAACGCGGGTGGCTACGCACATAGTTTCAATCACATACCAACCTGATTACAACAATGCTAAGCGCAATGCTAGCCAGCTTGAAACAGCACTAGATAAAATGTGTAACGCAGTTGAAAAAGCAGCACGTGAAAAGACAGGTATTATTGTCTTATCAGATCGTGATGTGTCACGAAAACAGGCCGCAATTCCATTGTTATTGGCTGTTGCGTCAGCCAACCAGCGATTAATAAGCAAAGGCTTACGTTTTAATTCGAGTCTTATTGTCGATAGTGGGCAAATTGCCTCTACGCATGATGTGGCAACGGCTTTAGGTTTTGGTGCTTCTGCTATTTTTGCGATTAGTGCACARTCACGRGCTGAAGAGCTTCATGCTGAAACTGCTGATAAAGCSATGCAAAATTTCAGAAAAGCCATCAATAAGTCTTTAATGAAGACGATGGGSAAATTTGGCTTATGTACTGCTGAAAGTTATATCGGYGGYGAGTTTTTTGAAAGTAGYTATTTAGAYACGAAAGARCCACATCTTAAACATATTTTCCCYGGWATTGATGCGCCTGTGGGYGGTGTACATTTTATTGAYATTGCRATATCAAGTGCTAAATGGCATGCRGCAGCAACGGCAGAAGATTTAAATGACTTACCTAATCTYGGCTTATTCAAAGAACGTGGTGAAGGTGCAGGACATAGCTTTGGCGTAGTTTCTGTTCGTGAATATGGCCATATGTATAAAGAAAAYATTACCTATATAGCWAAAGAACAAGCTAAGCATTTGARCTTRTTGGGTGAGGAGGSGCTGGGTAAGGATCAAGATTATCAAGATTTTGGTTATGAAGCGCGTACACCAGAACAAATTGATGCACATAAAATTTCGCCAAGTTACACTCAGTTTGTTGCAGAAATGACTAAAGAGCGTCAYGMRCGTCCTGCAACATTGCGTGATGTKATGGGYTTGCCTGTTGATGTGTCAGATGCCAAAACAAAACAAGAATTTGATCAGATATTGGGAAGCCAAAAGTTCAAAGGTAATTCTGTATTTGTTATTCGAGGCTTGCGRRTTGTACAGAAAAAGAAAGGYGTGTTTCAGGTTTCTTTTGATGCCGACAATGATGAAGAACGGTTAATGCAATTAAARCAGCATTTTGAAATTAGATTCCCAAATTCAGATTATAAAATCTCTTTAGCGCAAGGTTATTTAACAATTGCGGCGGGACACTATTTCTTAACGTATCTGCAATCTATTCGACGTGCTCCTAAAGCGATCAAGTTGAAAAAAGTTCAGCCAGCACATGAAATTACCAAGACCTTTGCATCGGGCGCAATGAGCTATGGAGCCTTAGTGAAGCCTGCTCATCGTGCCGCGGCACAGGGCACAAATATTGTCGGCGGTCTGTCAAATAGCGGAGAGGGCGGTGAAGAATTTATTCGTTCAAATAGTATTCTTGCCAGCAGAATTAAACAATTTGCTTCGGGTCGTTTTGGTGTATGGGCAGGATTTTTGGCCGATCCACTATTAGAAGAAGTAGAAATAAAAATTGCACAAGGCGCAAAACCGGGTGAAGGTGGGCAGCTGCCAGCCAAGAAAGTTACGGTTGAGATTGCTGCAATGCGTGGCGGCACACCAGGTGTAGAACTGGTTTCTCCACCACCTCATCATGATACCTATTCTATTGAAGATTTAGGCCAGCTTATCCATGATTGTAAGGCGACACGTCGCCGTGTCATTGTGAAGCTTGTGTCTTCAGAAGGTATTGGCACGATTGCGGTGGGTGTTGCTAAAGCCGGTGCGGATGTTATCAATATTGCAGGCAATACCGGTGGTACCGGTGCGGCACAAGTGACCAGTTTGAAACATACTGGCCGCTCAGCAGAAATTGGCATTGCAGAAGTTCAYAAAGCRTTATGTARAAACGGTTTGCGCGATAAAGTRATCTTACGCACATCMGGCGCACATCAGCTTGGAACAGATGTCRTTAARTCAGCATTRTTAGGCGCRGATAGCTTTGAGTTTGGTACTGCGGTATTAATGATGTTGGGTTGTGTGCARGCKAAGACCTGTAATATCAAATGTCCTGTTGGYTTGACGACCAACCCKGAAGCVTATGATGGTGATGCACGTGTTTTAGCACAGTATTATATGAACCTTGCCCAAGAGGTGCGATTACTGCTTGCTAGTTTAGGTTTTAGTAGCCTTGCAGAAATTAGAGGGCGTTCTGAGCTGTTACATTTAATTGAYCATGAAAAAATGGTKGGTGAATTAGATTTACGTGGCCTCTTTGCTGAAGTGGATACTGTTATTGTTGAKCAACCTGTTTATTTAGAAGCGAATTTTGAAACAGATAATCGTGTTTTAGAAGCGGTGAAGCAGCAGATTTTCTCTGGTAAGGAAGCAGCCATTGTYTTGCAAGGTGAAAATTATAAACTCAATAACCGTGATAAAACGGTCGGCGGTCARCTCGCRATTGATGTTGAACGAGCATTAAATTATGAGTTAGACGAGCAAAGCCGTAGTAGCATGAAAAGTGCCATTCATACGGCTRCAAATGGTAGACGCTACTTCGGTCATGAAGAGACAATTCGGGTGAATACCACAGGTAGTGCAGGTCAAAGTTATGGTGCATTTAATATTGTCGGCATGCATATGCATCACGAAGGTACGTGTAACGATGGTGTAGCTAAAGGTGCGAGCGGCGGTATTATCTCGATTAAAACACCTGCAAATGACGGCGTAGAATCAACTCAGCAAAACACTTTAATAGGTAACTTTGCCTTGTTTGGTGCCGTGGGCGGACAAACYTATATTAATGGTGAAGCSGGCGATCGCTTTGCTGTTCGTAACTCAGGCGCCATGGCTGTAGTTGAAGGCTTGGGTGACTTTGGTTGCGAATATATGATCAACGGCAGCGTGCTCAATATTGGTGCTTTTGGTAAGGGACTTGGCAATGGTATGTCGGGTGGCTTTGCTTATCAGTATGATCCTGAAAATAAAATTGAAGTATTGCATGATGCTAGCTCAGTGAAATATGGCCATATTTCAGATGACAGTGATGAAGCGAAAAGTCATGAACAGTTTATTCTGTCTATGCTTGAGCAACATGTTCAGTATACCGATTCAAGCAAAGCAAAAATGTTATTGGAAAATTGGGCCGAACATCGAGCATACTTCTTATATTTACAACCTATTGCACTTGAGCAAACGCAGTCTGCAAATGCATTACTTGGATTGGGTCGCAAAGCGATGCTTGAAGAGCTATCATTTGCAATGGCAGATTATCAGGTCCTTCCGCTTAAACAGGCGTTAATGGAAGGCCGAGAAATGTTAGATGGACATGTGCCTGCTTATCAAGAGGTTGATACGGCATTAAGTTTTGAATTACTTAATGCGTATAGTGTGCTGCGAATTGCCAAACAGGCGGTTCATACCTTNNMRAAGWRWSWMGKMATNGRTGAAGWKWWTSMKWYGCNNNAAAWTAGTGMKGCTAAAAATTTAATAAAAACAGAAGATTATGCCTTGCTTGATGCCTTGGCAAAAGAATGCAAAAAAGCACTGGAACATTATAGTGAAGAAGAACTCTCTATTTTATTAGCGGACAAGCGCATTAGAGATTATAAAAAGAGCTTGGTGCTACGTGATGTTCAGTCTGTGTTCTCGCTCGGTTCAACAGCATGGATTATTGCTCAAGATCGAATCAATAGAGAGGCAATGGGTCATATTCCTGATTTTAAGGAATTGATTGCAGGGTATTTAGTGAAAGTCGTGTTAACAGCAAACAAAGCGGCTTAAATAATAAARAGCTAGAGATTAAGAAATTTATGTCTAAGAATAATATGATGGAAACAYTGTTTAGTGAAAARCAACGAGAATGGTTAAGTGGTTTCTTTGCCGGCGCAAATACGCGCTTATTAGATCAAGCTGAYGAYTCAGCTAACGCAAATATGCGRSCACTTACTATTGTTTATGGCACACAAACAGGTAACAGTGAAAGCCTTGGCGAAGATATTGCTGGATTAGCCGGTGAATATGGCTTATCGGCTACCGTTGTTGATATGGCTGATATTGAGTTAGAAGAGTTGGCGAGTATTGAGCGATTATTTGTTATTTGTAGCACCTATGGTGAAGGTGAAATGCCCGATAATGCGGCCATGTTATGGCAGGCAATAAGCGAAGAAGGAAGTCTTGATTTAAGCAAGATGAGTTTTTCGGTTTTAGCATTAGGTGATAGCTCATATGATGATTATTGTGAAGCAGGTAAACAATGGGACGAACGTTTAGCAGAGCTAGGTGCAAGCCGCATTGCTGATCGCGTTGATTGTGACGTCGATTTTGATGATGATGCCGAAGCCTGGATTAAACTTGCTTTGGATGGGATAAAAGAAACGGGTAGTGCACCTGTTGCCAGTGGGAATACAGCCAGTAAGCCGGCAAAAGAAAAATCAAAATATAACCGTAAGAATCCTTTTGCTGCACCGTTATTGATTAATAAGATAATTACCGGTGATAATTCAAGTAAGGAAATTAGGCATTTTGAGATTTGCCTAAAAGGTAGCGAGCTTAATTATGAAGCCGGTGATGCACTTAATATTGTGCCGCAAAATGATCCTGTTCTGGTTGATCAATTGTTATCTGMGTTAGCTTTGACGAAAGATGATTTTGTCGGTGATGAAAATGTGCGAGAAGCACTTATCAGTGTTTATGATATCAAAGTACCTTCTACAGATTTTCTACAAGAAGTGGCAAAACAAACAGATAATAAAGAATTAGCAAACTTACTCAATGGCAATACGAAAGAAGCACTCAATGATTACCTTTGGGGCCGTGATATTGTTGATTTAATTATTGATTTGAAGCCTAAGTTTAGTGCTGATGAATTTATTAAATTATTACGTAAACTTCAAGCACGTGCCTACTCTATTTCGAGCTCATCTAAGAAACATGAAAATGAAGTACACCTTACTATTTCTAGTGTTCGCTATGAAAGTCATGGCCGAAAACATGAAGGTGTCGCATCTTGTTATTTAGCTGATCGAGTAGATGAAGATGAAAAAGTACTTGTTTACTTTAGCCCTAATAATGCATTCCGCGTACCAGAAAATAGTGATACACCTATTATTATGGTCGGTCCCGGAACAGGAATTGCGCCTTTTAGAGCCTTTTTAGAAGAACGTGAAGCCACCGAGGCAAAAGGTGATAATTGGTTATTTTTTGGYGATCGTACCGAAAAAGAAGATTTTATTTATCACGATGAAATAGAAGCGTGGACAAAGTCGGGCTTATTAACCAAGCTTGATTTAGCCTTCTCACGGGATCAAGAAGAAAAAATCTATGTGCAAACACGTATGCAAGAAAAAGGTGCCGAGCTATTTGAATGGCTAGAACGAGGTGGCTATTTTTATATTTGTGGTGATGCCACTTATATGGCAAAAGATGTGGATAAAGCATTACATGAAATTATTCAACAACATGGCAATATGGATGAGCTCGCAGCCGAAACCTATGTCAATAACCTGAAAAAATCGAAGCGTTATGTGAGAGATGTATATTAATCTTAATCATAGCGTTAAAACCTGTCGGATCTAGCCGAGTTAAAAAGGAACAGCAGTGTCAGAATTAAAAAATGATCGTTATCTTCGTGCTTTATTACGCCAACCAGTCGATAAAACACCGGTATGGGTGATGCGACAAGCAGGGCGTTATCTTCCTGAATATCGTGAGGTGCGTGCTAAGGCTGGCGATTTCATGACGCTTTGCAGTACACCTGATCTAGCGTGCGAAGTGACGTTACAACCATTACGTCGTTTTGATTTAGATGCGGCGATTATTTTTTCAGATATTTTGACTATTCCTGATGCGATGGGYCTGGGTTTACACTTTGTTGCAGGCGAAGGTCCTAAATTTAATAATCCAATTAAAAGTGCTGCCGATATTGCCAAGTTAGGTGTTCCTGATATGGAAGATAACTTGGGTTATGTGATGGATGCGATTCGTTTAACGCGTCGTGAAATTGATGGCAAAGTGCCGTTAATTGGCTTTAGTGGCAGCCCTTGGACATTAGCGTGTTACATGGTTGAGGGTGGATCGAGTAAAGATTTTGCTAAAGTGAAAGGCATGTTATTTGATGCGCCTGAACAAATGCATGCCTTGTTGAATGTAATGGCTGATTCGGTGATTGCGTATTTGAATGCTCAAATTGCAGCCGGAGCGCAATCGGTTATGTTGTTTGATACATGGGGTGGTGCATTAAGCACGGGCAATTATCAAGAATTTTCACTGGCCTATATGCAAAAAATTATTGCTGGTTTAACGCGTGAGAGTGACGGCCGTACTGTTCCTGTCACAATGTTCACCAAAGGTGGCGGACAATGGCTGGAGTTGATGGCTGAAACGGGTGCCGATGCCATTGGGCTTGATTGGACAACGGAGATCAGTGTGGCGCGTCAGCGTGTCGGTGATAAAGTGACCTTGCAAGGTAATATGGACCCCTGCGTTTTATATGCTTCTGCAGATCGTGTTGAGCAAGAAGTGGCTAGTGTTTTAGCGAGCTTTGGCCAAGGTGAAACAGGTCATGTATTTAACTTGGGTCATGGCATTCATCCCACTATTGAGCCTGAAAAAATGAAACGCTTGGTAGATTCGGTACATCGCTTGAGCGAGCCTTATCACCAAAATTGATTTACAGTTTTAGCCAGTACAAAGTGAATAGACTCGTTCTTGTTATTCACGGTGTTTCGGTGATGAACAAATAATAATGAATACTTCCCATACTCAAGATATTTGGATAGGCTTTTTCTTAGCGGCTTTTGGCACCTTATTATTTTCACTTAAATCCATCTTCATTAAATTCCTATATCAACAAGGCTTGGATGCTGATTCGGTGTTGGTATTAAGAATGGCATTGGCATTGCCGATTTATGTCGTAGTTTTAACGTGGCTGTTACGTAATAAGTCACAGCGTAAAAAATTAAATTTTTCTACCTTACGAACGATCTTTTTATTAGGTTTTTTAGGCTACTACCTAGCTTCTTTGCTGGATCTAATGGGCTTGGAATTGATCACTGCCCAGTTAGAAAGACTGAGTTTATTTACCTATCCATTTATGGTGGCGATAATCGGTTATTTTCTGTTTAAGGAACCGTTAACACGGCGTCTTATTATGGCGTTAGTAATCACTTACTCTGGATTAGTGCTTGTCATGACGCAAGAGTTAGAGATAACAGGAAATAATGTATTGTTGGGCGTAAGCCTTGTCTTAGCCAGTGCGTTGAGTTTTTCTTTTTATGTTTTGTTTAGCAAAAGCTATATTAAAGCATTAGGTAGYCCGTTATTTACCAGTTTGGCGATGATCGCGTCGAGTATTTTTGGGCTGGTTCATGGCGCGGTGCTGTTGGATTGGTCGGCATTAAGTCTAGCGCCTATCGCTTGGTTATGGATGGTGTTGCTGGTCGTGTTTAGTACGGTGATCCCCAGTTTTATGATGACTGAGGCCATTGATAGAATTGGTCCAGCACAAACWGGTATTGTGGGTATGYTAGGCCCGATTTTCACTATTGTGCTGGCGGTYTATTTRTTGGAYGAGCCGTTTACCTTAATRATCGSGTTTGGCGGACTGATGATACTGCTAGGTGTCTTTAGTTTGSTTGCTAAAAAGTGATTGTTAATTATCTTCTGTTTTACGTGCTTCTTCTAAGAGTTGGCGGGCAAAGCGCTTCACTTCGAGATCATAGAGTGCCAATTGTCCACCGGTTTTAATGGCACTCATTGCTAGACCACCAATAATCATCAGTAATAACACGGCTAAGAACCACGCTAAAAAATAAGAAACTCTAAGTGAGTCATTAGCTTTAGGGATGTCGGAACGTGGTGTGGCATCGGTTGCCTCAACATTTAATTTGCTGGCGGTAAAAGATGAAATTGTACTATCAAGGTTTGAGCCATGGTCGATAGCATCTGCAAATCGCTCAATGCGTTGTGGTTCATCATAGAGTTCCCATGCAGCGAAGATAACTTTGATACCCACAAACAAGCCAACAATCAGCATGATTAAGCCTAATATACGGACTAGAATAGATAAGAAATCGGTGGTTTTTGATGTGTTTGGCATACTATTCATATTCCGTGAATTCGATGATTAATGTAGATAAAATAATAGCAGAAATTTTGTGATGTTATCAACATAAAATGACGGCACTAGAATAGCAGGCAAAAAAATACCGAACTGACCATGAATGCCCAGTTCGGTAGTGTTTATTACGCTATTTCTAGAATTTAACTTGACCAAATAACCAGAATTTYTCKGTATCTACTTTACCTACYGATGAHTTACCCGCATCATAATCAGAATAYTTAGCACCTAGCGTGTAGTGTTGTTTAAAAGTCTTAGCCACTAARATATCAAATTCATTACCGGCATCATCACTGCCTTTATCGGTTTCAAAATCATGATAAACAGCGACTACTTTAGCGCCYAATACTTTACCGACAACCGTTATATAAATRTCTTCAAGCCCCGTTGCTGGMGTYGTTAAGAAYTGATCTGCCCARCCTTGGAAGGCATGRTTCGTACCTAAGGGTGTTTTAAAACTATCGGTACCATCACCTTCTTGCAATTCGTACGATASTTTCGCTAACCAACCCTTATATTTAGCMCCSASTTCWGCTAAATAGTAGYTTTGRTCATCCATGGTGCCGTCTTTATAATCATCTTGATTGGCATATTCAGCCGTATAAATGACTTTCCAATCAGCATTGATGGCTTGAGCCCCCGACAAACGTAATCCCAATGTTTGAGACGAAATAGCTTCTTTATCGTTATAATCTAAAAAATAACCATAACCTTCTAATTTGCCAATGCCTAAGCCGGTATATTGAATATTAATCAAATGGGCATTTAAATCGATATCACCATCTTTAATAAACGTACCCGCATCTAGATCATCACCAAAGATAGTATGCACTTCATCAATATAGGCATAATTGATTGTCGTATCTTCAAATGATGAATTACTAATGCTCAACGCATCAAAAGACTGATGGTTTTGACGCCATAATACATTACCAATATAACGATGAAACGGTGCATTACGATAGGTGAGTTCTTGGCGGCCAAACTTCACTTCAGTATCAAAGCCATTGTATTGCAAATAGGCTTGATTGATCTCGGTACCATCTGGATCGGCAATGACAGAGTGTGTTTTTGCCCCATTTTGTGGAAAGGCTTCATAATCATCTTTATCACTGAGGGCAGAAACATCCTCAATTTCAGCAAAAGCACTAAAGCCATGGAATTGACCTGTTTTATAGCCTAGTGTTGTACGAATAGTAAAGGCATCGGCATCTTTCAAGCCATTATCTTGATCAACCGTTTCATATCGCGCACGGGCTGAAAAGCTGACTTTTCCACTACTCAAGGCTTCAAAAAATGCATCTTCTGCATGCACCGCAGTAGCCATATTCATTGAGATTAAACCGGTAGAAAGTAGAGCCAGAGCAATAGGCTTTCTTGTAAATTTCATTATTTTTCCTTCTATAAAAAACAAAAGGCCATACCCAGAATTAATCTAGGTATGGCCTCATTACCATTAAAAAGTGTTCATTTGTTTGCATCATCACACCTTGTTTATGAAATGCATTTAATGTGCCACATGTCATATTTGAAGCTATATCAATGACATAGCTTTTTTTTTGGAGAAGTAGAGCATGATCTTGCACTATATGGGGCTACAGAATTTATTGTTTGCACAACAATAGAGCAATGATTAAATTTGATTGAAGAAAAACTTATAGCAAAATAATCTATCAAGCGTTTAGGTTTTGTATTCTTAGTCTTTTTGACCTCAACACTTACTGTTGAAAATGTGAGGTGTATTCGTCGATGACAAAAATAAGAACAATTGAAAGAGTAATTTTGTTTTCAGTGTGACGGGCTCATTTATTGCTCTTTAGGGTGAAAAATAAGTTTAGTTATATTGTATTTTGTCGATATGATTTATATATGGCTTCATAACCTTTAAATAGTAGGTGATTTAGACCGTTGGGGATTAAGTGAATTTAAAGAAATTGGTGACAGGAAATTTAAAAAAGAGATTATAAATAATGAGAAAAATACAAGGAGCCACAAGAAAAATTCTTTTTTTTGCATAGAAAGAAGAAAACATAAAATTCCAAAGAAACTAAAGCTAAAAGCAAAAAATGAGACTCCAAACATTGAGCCCATTAATCCACCTAGAGAAATAAACAGTATTGCAAAATGATTGATGACTAAACGCATTGTTTATTAATCCTCTTAAATAAAAATTATTGTAAACATAAGCCTTAGTTTCGCCAAGACAATAACTTCTTCTCAAGTAAAGCCACTAAATAACTAAGAAATACTCCCATTGCAGATAAAATACTAACTCCCACAAATAAACGCTCCAAATCATATAAAGAACCAGCTTCTAAAACATAAGCCCCTATTCCATAACTTGCACCCAACATCTCAGCCGCAACCAAAAGAATAATTCCAATAGCCAAAGATATTCTAATTCCGGATAATATTCCAGGTAAAGAACCAGGCAAAATGATATTCTTTACAATGGACATCCAAGATAATCCAAAACTTTGTCCCATTCGTATTAAGTTCCTATCTACATTATCMACYGCTGCATAYGTAGCAATTACKGTAGGAGTAAAAGTACCCAAAGCAATTAGTGCATATTTAGAGCCTTCATCAATACCAAACCATATTACAAACAAAGGCAATAAAGCAATTTTAGGCACTGGAAAAAGAGCAGAAATCAAAGGTAAAAAAGAAGCTCTTAAAGTAGAAAACAAAGCAATTAAAATTCCAATAATAATGCCTARAAAAATTCCCAAACAAGAACCTACAACRAGTCTGGTAAAAGAAGGAATTAAATGTTCAAACAATAAACCCGAATCATATAATTCAAYAAAAGCAGTCAATACTCCGGAAGGTCTTGGTAACGTTAGGTCTGAGATATAACTATATTTTGTAGCAATTTCCAGCAAAACAATTAAAATAATAAAAGTAAGTACACCCAAAAAAGGTATTTTTTTATAGACAAAACCTTTGGCTCTAAATTCAACTTCTTTTTTTTCAGGCATGTAATATTTCCTTATCCGCCAAAAGTGCTTCTTCTCTCATCATATTCCATAATTCTTTTTGTTTTTCATCCAGTTCAAGCATATGATTTTTACGTTCATTTAAAGGAATATTTATATCAATTATTTTTTGAATTTGCCCAGGTCTGTTTCCTAAAACAACAATCTTATGTCCCAAACGTACAGCTTCACTTAAATTATGAGTTACATATACTGCTGTAAATTTTTCTTTTTCCCACAAAGAAATTAAATCTTCTAATAACAACTCTCTTGTTTGACTATCAAGTGCCGATAAAGGCTCATCCATTAATAAAACAGAAGGTTTTACACTAAGCGCTCTTGCAATTGCAACTCTTTGTTTCATACCTCCACTTAACTGTTTGGGTAAGGCTTTTTCAAAATCGCTTAATTTGGTTCTTTTTAATACATCTTTTATTATTAAATCTATTTCATTCTTACTTAAGTTGTGATTCTCTAAAACCAAAGCAATATTGTCATAAACATTTTTCCAAGGCAATAATGCGAAATCTTGAAAAATATAGGTCAAAGGATTTAAAGAAGCTTTTGAAGGCTCTCCTACTTGCATAACTTTTCCAAATGATGGTTTTTCTAAACCACCAATTAATCTTAGTAATGT
>NVVK01000011.1 GCA_002733335.1 Methylophaga sp. | reverse complement strand
TTTTCATTACCTAATCTCAATCATTACATTTGGTGTTTCTGGCTGGTTGGTTTGGCCTTGCTGTTGGACATACCTGATACTCAATGGCAACGATTATTGAAGCTCATAGGAAGTGAAGGCGAGGATATTTTACTTGATCGTATTATTGCCAGTCGTCAGCCTAATCGAAAAATAGGTGGTACATTATTACACCCTAAACCTTATGCACGATTACTTAAAACGATTGATGCTGAAAAAATAGCACAGCCCGTGTTATTACAAACATTTGTTCAACAATGGTACGAGGAACTTAATCGTAAAGGTGACCAGCAACCCTATTGGTATATTTATGGCGATCCTAAGCACCATCCTTTAGAAATGGGTTCGTATTTCGGGCGCTGGTGTATTGAAGGAACTGTAGCCGTTAAAGTATTCCAACTAGATGATAGCTTGTGCCTAGGTCATGAGCATTACCCAGGAGATTTACTACGACCTGATGGCGAAACAACTCATCCACAACGAATAGATCAAACAACTACTAAACAAAAAAATAGCTTGCGTCACCTACTTTCTCGATTATTGTGTCGATTCTAACCAATAGAGAACCAATGGGGGAGAACCAATAGTAACCAATAGGGTCAGATCAGAGTATGAGGCTCCCCGATAAAACTGATCTTCCCCGAAAAAACTGGACACTAGCTTATTAAAGCCTTATTGATTTGCTCACACTAACGGTGCGGTTAACAAAATCAAGGGGTCGTCTTGAGACTGCCCTAGTTTAACGGACACTTGAAATAAAAAATCAAGTTAGATGAGGTTCCCCTTCCTAGTTTGCAAAGTATAGAAATATGTGACGATAAAAAAACTTTTTCTCAAATCCTAACAAAAAATGGTTTTAGTCAATATATTCCTCAAACAGGAGGGAAATATAATTATCCATATTTATTAAAAAGGGGAAGAATGAAGCAGGAGAGCACAGTTATATTATTTCAAACGAAGAACAAGAACGTGCTCTTGCTGAATATATTAATCATCCAGATTATTTTAGCCAAGAATGTGTGCTTAGTAAAACAGAATACGCGACACATATTCTCTTCAAAGACAATAAAGTTGCCTACTCACTCACTATAAAATATAACTTTGAAAACCCATATCAAATTCACGGAAAAGTTCAGGCTATTTATAGTGAGTTAATAACGTCTTCTCCCTTTCTTGATATATTTACCGACATACTTAAATCAATTAAATATGAAGGACTATGTTGCATCGATTATAAAATAATTGAAAATAGCCCTATTATTTTTGAAATAAATCCGCGTCCAGGTATATCTCTATGCCCTTTCTTTTTTTCTATTTTAAAAGTGCTTTGAGATAAGCTGAAAAAGAGGCGAGATCTGTATAAATTTATATGGCGAAGCTTTTGCCTGCAAAACACTTCGATATAATCGAATCGTTGTTCAGGCAGCGAGAGCTGTATAATTATCCTAGATTACAAACTGTGGCATTTTGCCTATATTAATTTAAAGCGTCAGGTTCATATTGGCTAAACATTGAATCTGAAGTGAGGAAAACGATGAAACGAATTATGTTATTTATTATGACCAATATCGCCATTATGGCGGTATTAAGTATTACGTTAAGATTACTAGGCGTTGATAGTATCTTAGCTGASAATGGMTCTGATCTTAATATTCAGGCATTAGTCATACTCTCAGGTGTTATAGGTTTTGGTGGTTCGCTTATTTCATTACTCATTTCAAAATGGATGGCAAAACGCATGACGGGTGCGGTCGTCATCACTAATCCAACTAGCAATATTGAGAAATGGTTAGTGAGTACCGTTGARAAACAGGCAAAAATTGTTGGYATAAAAATGCCRGAAGTTGCTATTTTTCCATCACCGGCAATGAATGCTTTTGCGACCGGAGCGAGYAAAAATAATGCGCTTATGGCYGTGTCTCAAGGCTTATTAAATCAAATGTCGMAAGGCGAAATTGAAGCGGTAGTCGGKCATGAAATGAGTCATATCGCTAATGGAGACATGGTGACTCTKGCGTTAATTCAAGGTGTGGTYAATACCTTTGTGATCTTTTTGTCACGGATTATTGGACATATTGTTGACCGTGTAATTTTAAAAAATAATCGAGGTCATGGTATTGGTTATTTCGTCACCGTAATGGTCTCTCAGCTTGTCCTTTCCATACTTGCATCCACGATTGTGATGTATTTCTCGCGAAAACGTGAATTTATTGCTGATACCGGTGGTGCAGATTTAGCTGGCCATCAAAATATGATAAACGCACTCAAACGCCTTGGGCAGGTTGAGCCTGAAGCATTGCCTGAGCAAATGGCTGCATTCGGCATTAATGATAAAGGTGGAATTATGGCCTTATTTTCATCACACCCACCTATTGAAGCAAGAATAAAGGCTCTGGAACAGCGGGCAGTGAATCGTTTATAAAAGATAATAGGTAYATTTAATTTGGGTTTAATGTAAGCGCTGAGTTTGAATTAAAGCCCGAGCCTATGGCAATGGAATAGTGTAAGAAGCATGTTAAGTGTGTTTTATTAAGCTATTTGCTTACATATTACWGAACGCCAGATACAACAAACCCCGCATTAAAGCAGGGYTTARAGGTCTTTCTGGTACGTTGTRAAACACTTAATTGGTACCGAGGGTCGGAATCGAACCGACACTACCGAAGTAACCGGATTTTGAATCCGGCGCGTCTACCAGTTCCGCCACCCCGGCCAAATTAAGAATGCGAATTATACCGAGATAGGGTRGTGATTGAAAGCCTTAAATTRCTAGRRCTGGCGCTTATAACCTGTTATRTGCATAATTATTTTYGTGATYGGTGGTGTTAACCAGTTTAARAATAAAATGATTCGAGCCATGAAAGGGGCGGTTATATCTCTCCTACCTTTTTGAACACCATGAACAATAGTGCGAGCAGCTGTTTCAGTGTTAATAATTGGAATAAGTTTTTGGGCAAGAGGCAAACGCTTTTCACTGCCAGGGTTATTAGCCCAGAAACTACTTTCAACTTTAGCAAAGTAACTGAGTGATGTTTTGATGCCTGTTCCATGCAAGTCCATTGTTAATGCCTCATGAAGACCAATCATGGCYTTGCGYGAAGCGACATACGTTGTAGCACCTGAAAARGGCATTTTCGCGGCYATCGATGTCATGTTGACGATATGACCCGAATTTCGCGTTAACATTTCAGGCATAAATGCTTTAGTCATATARGCGGCGGCTAAATAGGGCACCTTGATATTGATAAGGATTTCTTCATAGGAAGTCTCTTCGATAAAACGCCATAAACCACTGCCGGCATTATTAATAATGACATCGGGCACACCATGTGTTTGTTTTATTGCATTGGTAATCTTTTCGACCTGTTCATACTCGCCGACATCTGCCAGATAGTAATAGGCTCGACCGCCAGATTGATTAATTTCTAARACAACGTCTTCTAGGTTTTGTTGATTTCTAGCAAGTAGTAATAAGGTATGACCTTGCCGTGCAAATTGTTTAGCCATTTCTGCACCAATCCCACTTGAAGCGCCTGTGATCAAAATAAGTTTTGGGCTCATAATTATTTCCTCCTTTTAACTTGGTTTTACTACCATCAATAAAACACTCGCTAAAGGCAATAGCGTGGCAATAATGCCGTAGATATACCATTGCGTTTCTCGWTTCCAATACWCTTGAGAAATAATRGTTTTAGTTGTAAACCTTTTRGCCTCGTGAGCCTGTTTTATCTGAATGGGGATAAGGATTGTTAGCCAAATAATGCCAGATAAAGAAAATAATGCTAATCCCCATAAAATCCATGGAGTGGCCATTATATCGATATCRTAGAKGATWATATTTGCTATGCCGGCAGCAAAYARKAGTGTTGCCCCACCTGCYGTAAAKACAAAGTCGGTTARTGTYACTTGACGTTGAGCAAAGGCGATAACTTCAGGKTTTYTTGTTYTATTYGCCATGAATTTCCACCARCCAGTAATGATAATATTACCTAARAATARRATTGCACCRAYAATRTGCACTGTTTTTAATATTAAATATGTTTCCATTTTTATCTCACTTTAATAAAGTAATGTTGACATTGATAACATGGAGTGTATTTCTTTAAGTAGACTGCGTCAACATTCGGTGTTAAATTATTTAATATGAAACAAGAAAACAAACAAAAATATCATCATGGTGACTTGCGTCTTGCTTTGATCAAGGCTGCTATTGAGATGATTCATCAGCAAGGTATTGACCAGCTTACGATGCGGAATTTAAGTGAATGGGTTGGTGTTTCACGTACAGCTGCATACCGTCATTTTGCAGATAAAGCAGATTTATTGACGGCCACTGCAATTGAAGGGTTTAAGATGTTTAGTCAGGCTTTAAAAGCAGCCCGACTCGATAACTCAGTGGATGAACTACATCGATTTAGGAATATGGGGCAGGCTTATATTAGATTTGCAGTAGAAAACTCAGCTTATTATCGATTGATGTTTGGCGATATTGTGGTTCAAAAAAATGAAGCTTTGCAACGTGCGTGCGATTTATCATTTAATGAATTGTTAGCGATGATCGAGCAGTTACAACGTATAGATAAAATTGCCAATGACGATGCAAAATTACAAGCTATTTATATTTGGTCGTTAATGCATGGTTTAGCGAGTTTAATTATTGATAATAAGTTGCATGCAGATGTGGATATTGATGGGTTAATGGTGTTTATTGATCACAGTATTACGAAGAGTTTGATATGATCTGGTAATGCAACTTACCGATTTTCAATTTGATTTACCTGATGAGCTCATTGCTCAGTTTCCGTCTCCCGAGCGAACGGCCAGCCGATTATTGTCGCTTGATGGCCATAATGGGGATTTTGACGACTTAAAATTTGTTGATTTACTCCGCTTATTACAGCCTGAGGACTTATTGGTTTTTAATAATACGCGTGTTATTCCTGCGCGCTTATTGGGCCAAAAAGATAGTGGAGGTAAAGTTGAAATATTGGTGGAACGTATATTGGATGAACATCGCGTATTAGCGCATGTTCGTAGTAGCAAGGCATTGGGTGTTGGCCGTCATCTATTGTTAGAAGATGCCTTGGATATTGAAGTTTTAGGGCGACATGATGCCTTGTACGAGCTTTATTTTCATATTGATTCAACGGTTACACAGGCATTAGAAAATTATGGTCGATTACCGCTGCCACCGTATATTGAACGCGATGTCGAAAAGGATGATCTAGAGCGTTATCAAACTGTTTATGCTGAGCATGCAGGTGCTGTCGCGGCACCTACAGCAGGGTTACATTTCGATCAGGCTATGCTCGATAGTATTAAGAATGCAGGCATTGAAGTAGCACAGGTCACTTTGCATGTGGGGGCAGGAACCTTTCAGCCTGTACGCGTTGATGATATTAAAACGCATCAAATGCATTCAGAACGAATTGATGTAAGCCAAGCTGTTTGTAATAAAGTAAAGGCGACACGTGCACGCGGAGGCCGGGTGATTGCTATAGGCACAACCAGTGTGCGTGCATTAGAAAGTGCATCTAAATCAGGAGAAATTGAGCCTTTTAGCGGTGAAACAGATATTTTTATTTACCCCGGGTATCAATTTAAAAGTGTTGATGCGATGGTGACTAATTTCCACACATCTGAATCGACATTATTAATGTTAGTGTCGGCATTTGCCGGTTGGGACAATATTATGTCAGCCTATCAGCATGCTATTAAACATAAATATCGTTTTTTTAGTTATGGTGATGCGATGTTTTTGACGAGAAAAGAATTATGAAAACTTTAGAGAATATTCGTTTTGTCTTAGTGGGCACAACRCATCCTGGYAATATYGGTGCCGCTGCTCGTGCGATGAAAACCATGGGCTTATCCAATTTACATTTAGTGCAGCCTAAGCATTATCCCAGTGCCGAAGCTACCGCGCGTGCCTCTGGTGCTGATGATGTGCTGGCAAGTGCACAGGTTCATGACACGCTTGCTTTGGCTATAGCAGATTGCCAACATGTTTATGGAATGAGTGCACGTTTGCGGCATTTACCTGTTCCTGTTGTTAATCCGAGAGAAGCCGTTACACAAATTCAACAATTACCGGATAGTGCTGAAATCGCCATTGTCTTTGGGCGAGAACATTCTGGTTTATCGAATGATGAATTAGACCGCTGCCAACATTTAATTAATATTCCGGCCAATGCAGAATACAGTTCGTTGAATTTGGCTGCTGCTGTACAAGTTTTGGCCTATGAAATTAAAATGAGTTTTGATCCAAGCATCACGGTAGGGCGAATAGGAGAAGAACGTGAAGCAATAGATGCAGGTGATTTGGAGCATTTATATAGTCATTTTGAACAAACATTAACAGCAATAGGGTTTTTAGACCCTGAAAATCCACGGAATTTAATGCGGCGACTGCGTAGGTTGTATAATCGTGCAGAGTTAGATCGTAATGAATTACAAATTCTACATGGAATTTTGCGAGCAGCAGAAACAACAAGAGGGCAAGATAAATGAGCGATAAAGTTACCTTGTGGCAACACATTAAGGAAGATGTTCACTGCGTATTTGATCGCGATCCTGCTGCGCGTAATGTATTTGAAATTATTACAACTTACCCTGGAGTGCAAGCACTTCAATGGCACCGTCTAAGCCATTGGTTGTGGATACACAATGTTAAATGGTTTGCTCGATTTTTATCAACAATAAGCCGCTGGTTAACAGGTATTGAAATTCACCCTGCTGTTAAAATAGGCCGCCGTTTTTTTATTGATCATGGCATGGGCGTTGTGATTGGTGAAACTGCCGAAATAGGTGATGATTGCACACTTTATCATGGTGTTACATTAGGGGGGACATCGTGGAAAGAAGGTAAACGRCATCCAACGTTAGCGAATAATGTAGTGGTAGGTGCMGGTGCAAAAGTATTRGGCCCTATATGCCTTGAAGAGGGYGCACGAATTGGCTCAAATGCAGTCGTTATTAAAGATGTTCCAGCGGGTGAAACAGTAATTGGTGTGCCAGGTCGCGTGGTTAGAAARSRKRYWAGTKMYGMYRAWWRAYWRMASMRRMRKSWARMSRAGYSYSYYSGWTKYRATGSCWMWGGCACRWYSAAWGAAACGCTGGATCCGGTTGAAAGTGCGATACATGGTTTGATTGAACACATCCAAGCCTTAGATAAACGTGTTGAAATGATGTTGGAAACAATTGAAAGTCTTGGTGGCACAGTTACCGATATTGAAATGCCAGCATTGTCGAAATGCAATTTAGAACAACCGGCAGAAGCGGAATCACCTGATATAAAAGTTGACTAAAACAGTTGGTTATGTGAAGATCAAAATCATACGATAGATTTAAGGTATTCGATCATGCGATTAACAACAAAAGGCCGTTATGCCGTAACAGCAATGTTAGATTTAAGTTTGAATTATGATTTAGGCTCAATCACATTGGCTGATATATCCAAACGACAATCAATTTCATTGTCGTATTTAGAGCAATTATTTTCAAAGTTACGAAAACATAAATTAGTAAGCAGTGCTCGTGGGCCAGGTGGCGGTTACAAATTAAGCCGTCCCGCAGTAGAGATTACGGTGTTTGATGTTATTTCTGCRGTAGATGAAAATATCGACAATACGGCTTGTAAACATCAGGGTAATTGTCGTGATGGCAAAAAGTGCTTAAGTCATCATTTATGGTGTAGCTTGAGTGAACAAATTCAAACCTATCTTTCTGGAATAAGCCTTGAGCAAGTAATTGTTGATTATCAACAGGATCCAAGYAAYCCTCAARCRATAAATTTAGATAGTTTATAAAAGAGATATACTGAAGATGATTACATTAACAAGCTCTGCGGTTGAACGTGTACGCGAAATGGTAACCAAACGTGAGAATGCTATTGGTTTACGTATTGGTGTGACTGAGAGTGGCTGTTCAGGTTATAGTTATGCACTGGACTTCGCTGAAACAGCGACGGATAGCGATACCATTATCGAGCAGGATGGGGTTAAGATAGTTATTGAGCAAGTAAGCTTACCGCTTCTTGATGGTATGGAATTAGACTTTGTTAAACAAGGTTTAAATCAAAGCTTTAAATTTAATAATCCAAATGTTATTTCATCATGTGGCTGTGGTGAAAGTTTTAGCGTAACAAAATAGTGTATCTAMGGCTTTTCTAGCCAGCCGCCCGTTGCTTGCAGGGGTGTTAAACTTTTTTCAGTGTTGACCCATGCCGTAATCGCACGTTTATCTGGCTGTTGACTCAGTGCTATTTGSTCTARTTCGCCGGTATAGATACCTTCTTCAGATTGCWTCATCGAAACATGTTGAAAGCCRAGCACAACAAAATCATGRSTGAAAAYGTGGCCATTATTYTCYCCCGCACTGACATTACTTTTAACATTAAAYCCTAGAATAGCGATATTTAAGATTAAGYTTGATGGTGGTAACTCTGCTGTTGCTTGGTAACGGGCGGTTATTTTTCCGTTATTTAGTGTGAGAGATAATTTTCCGGTATGTATACTATTTGGAGGTAAAACTAAGCGAGACTGTCTACGCCATGAGGGCCATTCTCGACCATTGAGTAGCATGGCAGGGGTATAGACACTTGAAAGATTGGCTTCTCGTGCATATTGACGTTGGCGAGCACTAAACTGTGGCTTCGCAAAAGGATCTTTCCAACCAATATAATCCCAATAATCGACATGAAAAGCGACAGGAATAAATTTAGACCACAACTGGGAATCGTGTTTTAGTGCATTGAGCCAGCGATCGGCAGGAGGGCAGCTACTGCAGCCTTCTGAAGTGTATAACTCGATAAGTTGGGTAGCTTGATTTGAGCTGGTGAAGGTTTGGGAAAAGGCAGTTGAACAGAATAAGGATAGTAATACTGTAAAAATACTATACCTTACTATTTTCATAGTTTACTTCTTAAGAAGTTCAATTAAGCTGCCAGCACANNNTKSTGYACTGGCANGYYWAWTTYKTWTAAGYTTATTGCGTAATTGCAATTAACTCAATCTCAAACTTTAATGTTTCRTTKGGACCAATAGGTGAGTTTGGACCCGCACCACGTGGRCCATAMGCTAGGTTAGCAGGAACRAYGATTTCCCATTTTGCACCTTCTTTCATKARTTGTARTACTTCTTGCCAGCCTTGGATAACGCCTGTTACAGGGAATGTTGCAGGTTCGCCACGGTCATAAGAACTGTCAAAAACAGTGCCATCTAATAATGTGCCTTTATAATGTGCAATAACCTTGTCTTCTGGTGTTGGTGTTGCGCCGTCACCTTCTGTAATAATGATATATTGCAAGCCACTTTCTGTTGTGACCACACCGTCTTTTTTGGCATTCTCAGTCATATAAGCTTGTGATATTTGTTGTTTTTCATTCATTTCCTTAGCCATTTCAGCTGCTTTTTTCTGCTGAAATTCACCGATAACTTTTCCAGCATCTTCTTGATTAAGCTGAGGTTGCTTGCCTGCAAGCATATCTGCAACACCGGCTGTAAATGCATCCATTTCTAAATCAACACCTTCAGCCATCATGTTTTGTCCAACTTGAATACCGAAAATATAGCTTAGTTTTTGTTGATCTGTGTCTAACGTTGCGGCGTGTGTATCAGCCATTACATGTGCTCCAAAAAATAGAAAGGGAAGTAATAAGAGAGATTTTAAATTCATTGTGTGCTCTTTAAATAATAGGTCAGTTAATCATGCCATCACTTTAAAAATGATGATGGCTTACTTAGTAAGCAAAACATTAAAAAAGTTCAGCGACCTCAAATTATCTCATAAAAACGAAGGCAATAGATATCCAATTTYAGTCTTCAAATTAATGGGRTTAAAATTGAATAACTGAGCTTTTAACTTGGTTATTATTTTAATTGGTACTATAATAGTCCCAATTAGGAGTGATTCGCATGTTACGCATGAGTAAATTAACAGATTACGGCATTGTTTTAATGTGYTATCTGGCATCAARAACATATCAGCAGCACAGTGCTCATAGCTTGTCTGATGCGGTGAGTATGCCGTTGCCAACAGTGCGAAAAGTATTGAAGGCGTTATCTGCTAGCAACTTATTAACATCGGAACGAGGGGCGCAAGGTGGTTACAATTTGAATCGTAGCCCYAAGCTAATCTCTATTGCTGAAATTATCGCTGCTATTGAAGGCCCCATCGCATTGACAGAATGTGTGAGTGATGAAGGTCATTGTGAACAAGCATCACATTGTGATGTACARACAAATTGGACTCGGATTAATAATGCGGTGTTTCAGGCCTTAGATGAAGTGAAATTATCCGATATGTTGGTGCCTCAAYCTTCAGGTTCGAGCCCAATAAATTTTTATCCCTCAGCAACATTACAAAACGGTGAGTTACATGGCTGAACAAGAATTACAACAAATAGACGACGTATTAGAGAGTGATTATAAAGCTGGATTTGTCACTGATATTGAAGCAGATACATTTTTACCTGGTTTGTCAGAACAGACGGTACGCGATATTTCTCGAATTAAAGGTGAGCCTGAGTTTTTATTAGAATGGCGCTTGCAAGCTTATCGTCATTGGTTAACACTTGAAACACCAACATGGGCACATGTGAATTATCCAGAGATTGATTATCAATCAATCAGTTATTATTCATCTCCCAAACAAAAAAAAGATGGGCCTAAGAGCTTAGATGAAGTCGATCCAGAGTTATTGCGGACGTATGAAAAATTAGGTGTACCGCTTGATGAACGTGCCCGACTAGCAGGTGTAGCGGTTGATGCCGTATTTGATAGTGTGTCAGTTGCTAATACATTTCAGGATAAATTAGCCGAAGATGGCATTATTTTTATGCCGTTTTCAAAAGCAGTGCACAAGCATCCAGAGTTAATTAAAAAATAYCTAGGCAGTGTGGTGTCGTATAAAGATAAYTTYTATGCRGCATTRAATTCGGCTGTGTTTAGCGATGGTTCATTTGTCTATATTCCAAAGGGCGTGCGTTGTCCGATGGAATTATCAACCTATTTYCGTATTAATGCRGCTAATACRGGYCAATTTGAACGSACMTTGATCATTGCWGATGATGATGCTTATGTYAGYTATTTAGAAGGYTGTACMGCACCGATGCGTGATGAGAATCAGCTACATGCCGCGGTSGTTGAATTAGTCGCGCATGACCGTGCTGAAATTAAATATTCAACCGTACAAAATTGGTATCCTGGCGATAAAAAYGGTGTTGGCGGTATTTTTAATTTTGTAACTAAACGTGCTGCTTGTCGTGGCGAAAGCTCAAAAGTTTCGTGGACTCAAGTTGAAACGGGATCAGCRATAACGTGGAAATATCCCAGYATAATTTTGCAAGGTGATAATTCTGTGGGTGAGTTTTATTCTATTGCAGTTACCAATAATATGCAGCAAGCGGATACCGGCACAAAGATGATTCATCTTGGTAAAAATACCAGCTCGACTATTATTTCAAAAGGTATTTCTGCTGGGCGCTCGCAAAATACCTATCGAGGTTTAGTGCGAATAGGCCCTAATGCTGAAAATGCACGTAATCACACTGAATGTGATTCATTRCTGATGGGAGATCAATGTGGTGCGCATACATTCCCTTATATCGAAGTGAAAAACCCAACAGCACAAGTTGAACATGAAGCTTCAACATCAAAAATAAGTGAAGATCAATTATTTTATTGTCAGCAACGGGGCTTAGATATTGAAGATGCGGTGTCGATGATTGTTAATGGTTTTTGCAAGCAAGTAATGCGTCAATTACCGATGGAGTTTGCGGTTGAAGCTCAGAATCTACTCGGCCTTTCCTTAGAAGGTTCGGTAGGCTAATAAACTAAAGAGATTATAAATGTTAGAAATTAAAAACCTTCATGCCACGGTAGGTGGTAAAGAAATTCTACGCGGTATTAATTTAACGGTTAATGCGGGTGAAGTACATGCGATTATGGGACCTAATGGTGCAGGTAAAAGCACTTTATCGAATGTATTGGCAGGTCGTGATGGCTATGAAATAACCCAAGGATCAGTCACTTATAAAGGTGACGATTTATTRGCATTAAAAGCGGAAGAACGTGCTCAACGAGGTGTGTTCTTAGCGTTTCAATATCCTGTGGAAATTCCAGGTGTAAGCAATATCTATCTGCTTAAAGCGGCACTGAATGCGGTGCGTAAATACCGCGGTTTAGATGATCTCGATGCGATTGATTTTTTAACCTTGGTGAGAAGCAAATTAGAACTGGTTAAAATGGACGAACAATTCTTACACCGTGGCGTGAACGAAGGTTTTTCTGGCGGTGAGAAAAAACGGAATGAAATTTTACAAATGGCGTTATTAGAACCATCATTAGCCATTCTGGATGAAACGGATTCAGGTCTAGATATTGATGCATTAAAAACAGTTTCTGATGGCGTGAATGCATTACGTTCATCGGACCGTTCTATTATAATGATCACGCATTATCAGCGATTACTTGATTATATTGTGCCTGATTATGTGCATGTTTTATCGAATGGACAAATCGTTAAATCTGGCGATAAAGAGTTAGCAAAAGAATTAGAAGCAAAAGGTTATAGTTGGATTAACGCTTCTTCTGAAGGTCAATCCGCATGAAGCAATTCACAGAACTAGCAACGCCCTTTGCTAGTATTGCTGAACATAATCAACTGGTCGGCAATGATTTAACATGGTTGAAAGCGCTACGCCAGCAAGCATTAGAGCAATTTAATGAAAAGGGTTTGCCTGCCAAAAAACAAGAAGATTGGAAATACACCAGTTTATGGGCGCTGACGCAACAACAATTTAATCATCAAGCCAATGTGAGTGACCTTGAATTATCACGCTATGAACAGTTAGCATTATTAAAGAATAGCTATCGTGTGGTGATTGTTGATGGTGTGTTTTCAGAACAYTATTCTCACGTTTCGGACCTGCAAAATGGTCTGACAATTCGCCGATTATCGGAGGGTTTAACRCTGGTTCAATCTCATMTTGGCCAACAGCTGRATCTTGAAAAACCCGGTTTAAATGCACTGAATACACTATTAATGAATGATGGTGTCGTCATTACAGTGGATAAAAATATTAAGGTTTCAAAACCRATCGAAATTTTAGTTGTGAATACAGGTGAAACTGAGAATTTGGCAACGCATTTGCGTCATGTGATTGTGCTAGAAGAGGGCAGTGAAGCAACAGTAATTGAGCATTATGTAGGCTTAAATGATGTCATATCATTGACCGATGTTGTTACTGAAATAGTGTTGGCAGAAAAAGCCGAACTTAATCATTATAAGTTACAACAAGAATCAGCAATTTCAACACATATAGCAACACTTTCTGCTACACAAGCTGCACATAGTCAGTGGAAAACCAATAGTATTTCATTAGGTGCTAAGCTGGCTCGAAATGATGTGCATACAMAGTTATTGGGTGAACACGCTCATGTAGTGATGGATGGGTTATATCTGCTTAAGAATGAGCAGCATTGTGATTTCCATACACGTATTGATCATTTGGTACCCAATACAACCAGCGAAGAGTTATTTAAAGGTGTGATTGAYGATAAAGGYCATGGTGTTTTTAATGGCAAGGTTATCGTTCATAAAGATGCTCAGAAAACCGATTCTAATCAACAAAATCACAATCTGCTATTGTCACGTAGCTGYGAAATTGATACTAAGCCAGAATTAGAAATTTATGCGGATGATGTGAAGTGTGCGCATGGTAGTACTGTGGGCCAACTCAATGAAGATCATTTRTTCTTCTTACGCTCACGTGGCTTARATATGATCAGTGCRCGTAGCTTATTAACGTATGCGTTTGCGACCGAAGTATTAAATCGTATTGCCTCTGMYGATATCCGCSAAGCATTGTTTGCTGTGATCGAGCGACGCTTGCCTCARGGTGRGCAATAGATATGTTMGATATTAATGCTATTAGAAATGATTTTCCGATTTTGCATCAAACGGTTAATGGACAGCCCTTGGTCTATTTAGATAATGCRGCAAGCAGTCAAAAACCTGTACAAGTAATTGACGCTGTTTCCAATTATTATCGACAAGATAATGCAAATGTTCACCGTGGTGTGCATCGATTAAGTCAACGCGCGACGGATGCGTATGAAGGCTCTCGTAGCAAAGTGCGTGGTTTTTTAAATGCAAAATCAGATAAAGAAATAATCTTTGTTCGTGGTGCAACGGAGGCGATCAATTTAATTGCTCAAAGCTTTGTTCGACCAAAAYTGCATGCGGGCGATGAAATTCTTATTAGCCACTTGGAGCATCACGCCAATATCGTACCGTGGCAGATGTTATGTGAGCAAACAGGAGCGCACTTAAAAGTTATTCCAATGACGACAACGGGCGAACTTGATTTGTCGACCCTTGATGAATTGCTCAATAGTCGAACTAAAATCTTAGCCGTAGGACATGTTTCTAATGCTTTGGGCACGATTAATCCTATTAAAAAATTGATCAAAAAGGCACATGCTAAAGATATACCAGTATTGATTGATGGCGCGCAAGCGGTGCCRCATATGGTRGTTGATGTTCAAGATTTGGACTGTGATTTTTATGTGTTCTCTGGGCATAAAATGTTTGCCCCAACSGGAATTGGTGCRCTTTATGGYAAAGAAMGYYTATTAGAAGCAATGCCGCCTTGGCAAGGTGGCGGTGATATGATCTTATCCGTTAGYTTTGAACAYACTCAATACAATGAAYTGCCYTATAAATTTGAAGCGGGCACGCCGAATATTGCAGGTGCAATTGGTTTGGGTGCTGCCATTGATTATATGCAGGGCTTGGGCATTGCCAATTTAGCGCAACATGAACATGCGCTACTGGYCGCTGCCACAGAAAAAGTAACAGCGATGGATGGCGTCAGAATCATCGGTACAGCRCATGAAAAAGCCAGTGTTTTATCCTTTATGATTGACGGTGTACATCCTCATGATGTCGGTACGATATTCGACCAACAAGGTGTGGCAATTCGTACGGGCCATCMTTGTGCTCAGCCAGTAATGCAATTTTTTGGAATCCCTGCAACCGCACGGGCTTCATTTGCTTTCTATAATACGATGGAAGAAGTCGATGCACTTATTGATGGCATAAAAAAAGTTCAGGAGCTTTTCGCATGAGTAATGCAGATTTAAGAGATCTTTATCAACAAGTGATTATGGATCACAATAAAAAACCACGCAATTTCCGTGATATGGAAAATGCTAATCATTTAGCCCATGGTAACAATCCGCTGTGTGGCGATACATTAGTTGTTTTTGTAAAACTTGATGGTGATGTGATTGAAGATCTTAGTTTTSAARKYNNTRRCWKYKSWATWTSSGWANGMMTYARNATSAYTGAWNAMYGMASCTTTAAAAGGCAAAACATTAGCAGAAGCTGAACATGTCTATCAACATATGCACAAACAGTTAACGGGTGATGAGTTTGATCCGTCTGTTTTAGGCAAATTAGAAGTACTTGGTGGCGTTAAAGAATTTCCYGCACGCGTGAAGTGTGCAACATTATCATGGCATACCATGCACGCAGCAATGGATAGTGACCATGACATTTCAGTGAGTACGGAGTAATAAAAATGGCTGAACATTATTTTGAKATTAGCCYTGAAGAGCTGAAAGAAGATGTGATTGAAATGTTGAAAACAATCTACGATCCAGAGATCCCAATAAATATTTATGAATTAGGCTTGATTTACGACATTCGTATTGATGATAGTCATAAGGTTGATATCAATATGACGCTGACAGCACCAGGTTGTCCGGTTGCACAAACATTTCCTGGTGAGATAGAAGCTAAAGTGTCAACCGTTCCTAATGTCAGTGAAGTTAAAGTTGAACTGGTCTGGGAACCAACRTGGACAAGAGATATGATGAGTGAGGCGGCRCAGCTTCAACTCGGTATGTTTTAAAGGTTTTTTTCTTTGCACCGTCCTTGAACAATTTGTAACGCTGTATCATTTGGATAAAGCGTTAAACCTTCTCTGGTCATTTCACAGGCATGTTTATTATTTTGTAAGTAGCTTAAGGCTTCGATCGTCAATTTATAATACAAAATATGRGGGTTACTTTTTAACTCCTGTTCGCTCCAATCYGCAAAYGCTCGGACATTATCATCCAGCCCATATTTTATGCTAGTAAAGAAGAGCGAGGTTATCATCGTTTCTGTTGCCAGTTGTTTGAAATAGGGGTTTTGACTAGAAAGAGTGAACGATTTGCTKGGGTCAGTTTTTTTTAAGATAAATTCTTTGAATTCCAATGTGGAGGCCATGGTGTGAGATARGAAWCCTGCTGYCGCTAWSCCYSCTAGAATYGCCAATATTTTAATGARTTTTYTAGCGGCATTTGAAAGAATAAYRCGATGYCTACGRCGATAAGGRTGCATTATTGYAAATAATAGTATGAGAAASACAAACCAATGGCTGGCTGAAATATARAAGGGYAGTTCTACTTGCGTATGCAAAGCAATGGGTAGCAGTAAAGCWGCATAGGCATATCKYCTRCWAGGCGGCAGTTTTTTCAGTGTTAGTAAGAGGGCAATTAAAAAGAATAATAAGCCTATTCCTGCAACCAGGCCGCCTTCCATTAGCCAGAAAATAGTTTCATTATGTGGGTGTGCTACGCGTTGATTCGGTAAGGCAGCATTAGGGTGATCCGCATAGAATTGAGGTTTGCCTAATTGCCATACACGAATAAAACTGCCGATACCGTGCCCAAAAACAGGTTGTTCTTTAAAGGCATCGTAAGCAATGGTATATATGCCTAATCGTGATGAACCTGAAAAGCCAGAGTTGATGGCGGTTGTTTTATCGATGACGCTTGTTAATCCTGTACCTTTTTCTAGTATGTTTGCAGAAAAGAGAGAGAAGATGAGCACTGCAGCAATGAATCCCCACCTTTTTTTATCAAGGCTAATGTAATGCCACCGACTCAATAGCAGTAAAGGCAGTGCAAAGATAAAGGCTAGTGTAGCCACACGGGAACCTGAGTAACTGACAATAAAGGCTCCGCAGCCGATAGAGAAGAGAATGATCCAAAAACGCCATGATTTACCTCGTTTGATATAGGGACGAGATGCTAACCATAATGCGGCCATGATACTGGTGACTTGGAAACTGGCTTGATTATTAATTTGTTGGAATAATCCTGTTGGAATACCGTTGGCATTGATAGGAAGCCATGAAGGSAGGTCRGTRACAAAGCGTATTTGTAASAGACCGACAAGGGAATGAATAAGCGCTGATATGACGATTAAAAATAAAATCCGGTCAATGCGACCTTGTTTTAAACCATGTTGATAAAGACTRAAGAAAAATAATAGCCCCCCCCAAATATACAATAATCTAAATACCCATTGATTCGCTATTTCTACTCCCGCAGATAGACCACTCAAAAAAGCAAGCAGAGGAAATGCCATTAATAATAGAAAGTAACGAGGTAGCGTAAACTGTTTTGCTTGGCTGAATTTATACAGCGAATAAAAACTAATTACAGAAGCAATAAACCAGATAACAATATTGTTAGGAATGCGAAAACCGGTGCCACCAATATTAGCGTGAAAATAAAAAGGGGCAACGAGTAATAAGATKAMCAATAACCATTCAATGGGCTTTAAGGTGGAGAAATTATGCATTTTATGTGATTAAAATCATTCCTGTGTTAATGATAGGTATAATAGCCTAAATATCATTGATAAAACATTGAGGCGATAATATATGTGCAAAACAATTGACGTTCCATTTTCTGGGTCACACTTATTAAAYATGCCTCTGTTCAATAAGGGTAGTGCCTTTAGTGAAGAGGAGCGTGAAACGTTCAATTTGCTCGGTCTATTGCCTAAAAAACACGAAACATTGCAGCAACAGGTTGAACGAGCCTAYCGCCAATATTCAAGCTTTGAAAAGCCCATAAAAAAACACATTTATCTTCGTGCAATGCARGATAATAATGAAACCTTATTCTACCGTTTAGTACAAGCGCATCTGGAAGAAATGATGCCGATTATTTATACCCCTGTTGTGGGTGAGGCATGTGAACGATTCTCTGAAATTTATCGACGTGCACGCGGTTTATTTATAGCCTAYCCCGATCGTGACCAAATTGATGATATGTTGGCCAATGTATTAGAACAAGATGTAAAAATAATTGTAGTGACCGATGGCAGCCGTATTCTGGGCCTTGGTGATCAAGGTATTGGTGGCATGGGCATTCCRATTGGTAAATTATCGTTATATACCGCATGTGCTGGAATTAACCCAAGCAATACATTACCCATCACATTRGATGTGGGCACCAATAATCAACAGTTATTAGATGAYCCTATGTATATGGGCTGGCATSAWCARCGTATTGARCCGGAACAATATGATGCMTTTTTAGAGCAATTTGTGTCKGCTGTGAAAAAGCGCTGGCCTTCAGTTTTATTGCAGTTTGAAGATTTTGAACAATCYAAGGCTTTGCCAYTGTTAAACCGTTATCGTGATCAGATTTGTTGYTTTAATGATGATATTCAAGGCACAGCYGCAGTGACGGTGGGAACCTTGTTAGCAGCCAGTCAGCTGAAAAATGAAACCTTGTCACAGCAACGTATTGTTTTTGTAGGTGCAGGTGCTGCCGGTTGTGGTATTGCCGAGCAAATTGTTGYACAAATGTGTGCTGAAGGGATTTCTGAACAGCAAGCGCGTAGCCAGATCTTTATGGTGGGACGAAATGGCTTGTTAGCTGAAGGTTCAGCTGAACTATTAGATTTTCAACAAAATTTAGCACAAAAAATAACAGCTTTAGATAATTGGAATATTGCAGGAAAATATCCCTCTTTACTGGAGGTTATGCAAATCGCTAAACCTACTGTATTGATAGGTGTGTCAGGCCAATCAGGCTTATTTACAGAATCTATTATTAAAGCGATGCAACAGGGTTGCGCACGCCCAATCGTATTCCCACTCAGTAATCCATCGAAAAAAATTGAAGCAACACCACAACAGTTGATTGAGTGGACAGATGGCCAAGCAATCATTGCCACAGGCAGCCCATTTGATCCTGTTCAATACAAAGGTCAATCTTTCTCTATCCCGCAGTGTAATAATAGTTACATTTTCCCTGGTTTTGGTTTGGCGGTAGTGGCGGCGAATATTACTAGAATCACTGATGAAATGTTGATGAAGTCGAGTGAGATATTGGCGGCAAGTTCACCGGTTGTCATTAGCGGAGAAGGGGCWTTATTACCMCCCTTAACGGACATTACTGAATTAAGTAAGAAAATTGCCTTTGCAGTGGCTAAATTAGCGCAGCAACAGGGTTTTGCTGATGAAATGACAGACGAAGAATTAAGCAATGCGATAGAGGATAATTTCTGGCTACCAGAATATAAAGACTATAAACACGTCAACGGTAAATAATACTTACTCAAACGACACAGAGCAGAAGAAGTAAAATCCTTCAGGAATACTGCTCTGTGCCTTTGTGGCGGATGTTAACTCAATGATTGATGCTGTTGTTGCAATTGCAATAATGCCTGTTCCATTTCAGCTAGTTTGTTACGCTCCTTTTGAACGACTTCAGCAGGTGCTTTAGCAGTATAGTTCTCATTGCTTAGCTTGCCTGAAGATTGCTTGATCACTTTCTCTAATTTAAGTATTTCTTTATTAAGACGTTGGATCTCAGCATCTTTATCAATCAAACCCTCTAATGGAATTAGAATTTCCATTTTTCCAACCAAAGCGGTTGAAGATGCAGGCGCTTTACCCTCTAAAATATCAATTTTTTCTAGGTTTGCTAAGCGACTTAAGAAGTCACGGTTTGCTTCGAGTCGAGTTCGATCTTTTGCGGCACTGTCTTTTAGCAAAACAGGTAGAGATTTCTTAGGTGGAATATTCATTTGTGAACGAATAGAGCGTATTCCCGTTACAAACTCCATCATCCATTCCATATCTGCGACTGCATTGTCATCAATTTTACTTTCATCAGCGATAGGGTAAGGCTGATTTAAAATGGTATCGCCTGATTGACCTGCAAGAGGCGCTACAGTCTGCCAAATTTCTTCGGTAATAAAAGGCATAAAGGGATGCGTTAAACGTAACACGGCTTCTAATACACGCACCAAGGTGCGGCGTGTGCCACGTTTAGCTGCATCAGAGGCATTATCATTGTTCAATACGGGCTTAGATAATTCTAAGTACCAGTCACAATAGTTATTCCAGATAAAATCATAAATACCTTGTGCTGCATGATCAAAACGATAGGCTTCAATTGAGGCGGTAACATCTTGCTCGGTTGTTTGAAGCTTAGATATAATCCAGCGGTCGGCGAGGCTTAATTCAACGTCATCGTTATCAATGCCATTGTCTTGCCCTTCCGTATTCATCAGCACATAACGCGCTGCATTCCAGAGTTTGTTACAGAAGTTGCGATAGCCACCAATACGGCTCATGTCAAAATTAATATCACGGCCTGTAGAGGCTAGTGATGCAAAGGTAAAACGAAGTGCATCGGTACCATGTGCTTCAATACCATCAGCAAATTCTTTACGTGTCGCCTTTTCGATTTTGGGTGCTTCTTTAGGCTGCATGAGTCCTGTAATGCGTTTTGTAACCAGACTTTCTAGATCGATACCGTCAATAATATCAATAGGATCAAGCACATTACCTTTTGATTTTGACATTTTATGACCGTGAGAATCACGCACTAGACCGTGAATATAGACTTCTTTGAACGGGACATCCCCCATAAACTTCAAACCCATCATCATCATTCTGGCAACCCAGAAAAAGATAATGTCAAAACCAGTGACCAGTACGCTAGTGGGATACCATGTTTTTAATGCCTCTGTATCTTCAGGCCAACCCAAAGTGGAAAAGGGCCATAAAGCAGATGAAAACCAGGTATCAAGCACGTCTTCATCTTGGCGTAACACAATATTATTAGCTAAATTATGCTTAGCACGAACCGCCGCTTCATCATGGCCAACATAGATGCCGCCTTCTTCGTCATACCAAGCAGGGATACGATGGCCCCACCAAATTTGACGTGAAATACACCAATCTTGAATACCATCCATCCAGTTGTAGAATGTTTTATCCCAATTACCAGGGACAAACTTAATTTTACCTTCTTTCACSGCTTYRAYAGCAGGYTYRGCRAGMRSWTCKGCTTTMACATACCATTGATCTGTTAATAATGGCTCAATCACTGCGCCACTACGATCACCACGCGGCACCATCARWGTGTGATCTTTAATGCTTTCTAATAAACCYAGTGCATCAAGATCGGCAACGATTTGCGTACGTGCGTCATAGCGATCTAGACCTTGATATTTTTCGGGTGCTTTATCATTGATAGCCGCATCAATTGTCAGAATATTGTATTTAGGAAGGTCATGACGTTGACCCACTTCAGCGTCATTAAAATCATGTGCGGGCGTGATTTTCACACAACCAGTCCCAAATTCTGGGTCAACATAGGTATCGGCAATAATGGGGATTTCACGTCCGACGAGGGGTAAGGTAATTGTTTTACCAATTAAGTGTTGGTAGCGTTCATCATCAGGGTGGACAGCGACAGCTGCATCGCCCAGCATTGTTTCAGGCCGTGTAGTGGCAATTACTAAATGGCCACTGCCATCGGTGAGGGGATAGCGAAAAAGCCACATATGTCCGGCTTCTTCTTCAGACAGTACTTCTAAATCGGATACCGCAGTGTGTAAAACGGGGTCCCAATTTACCAGTCGTTTTCCTCGATAAATGAGACCTTCGTCAAATAATTGCACAAAAACATTTTTTACGGATTCGGATAATCCATCATCCATTGTGAAGCGTTCACGAGACCAATCCATTGATGTTCCCATACGGCGCAATTGATTTGTAATTTCGCCACCGGACTTCTGTTTCCAATCCCAAATGCGCTCAACAAACTTTTCACGGCCTAAATCGTGACGCGTCTTGCCTTCAGCATTGAGTTGGCGCTCAACAACCATTTGTGTCGCTATGCCAGCGTGGTCAGTGCCTGCCTGCCACAAGGTGTTATCTCCCTTCATTCGATGATAACGAATTAAGGTATCCATAATGGTATCTTGAAAGGCATGCCCCATGTGTAATCTGCCGGTTACATTGGGCGGCGGAAGCATAATTGCATAAGGTGAACCTTCACCTGATGGTTTGAAATGACCATTCTGTTCCCATGTTTGGTACCAGTCTTGCTCTATTGAATTAGGATTGTAAGTTTTTTCCATGGTATTTTTAGGCTTGAAATATGACTATGAGTCGCGCATTATACAATGATGTTAACTAGCTAGACTATGGATGGACTAGATAATGTGTAATTTTATTTACTTAAGGGTGATAGATGAATCTTTCACGGAAGATAAGTGTGGTAGTAATTCTCAGTGTGCTTTTAGTCTCTCTGACATCATTACTTAGCTATTATCATTACGCAAAACATGTATTATTAACGTCTGAATTGCAGAAGYTGCGCGATCAAACCTACGTAACGATAAATAATTTAGAGCGCACGATAAAGCAAGCGTCTCCTAGTCTAGAGGCATTATCTCAGGTATTGCTGAGTGAATTAGAACATTCCAAGAGTAAGAAAAAAGAGAACTTTGATTCTCAAATAATGCAGTTTTTAGATGGTGCGTGGCGAAATAACCCGAATGATTTTGACGGCAGGAAACAAGCAGGTATTTTTCTACCACCTGATATTTCATTAGCAGAAAAAGAAAAAGCTTTTTTTGTTACATCATTAGGTGTATTCAATAACATCGGTGCTTCAGTCACATCGAATCCAATTTTTAATAATGTTTGGATGCTCGGTCATGATCGAAGCGAGGTGATTTTTGATCGTAATTCGCCTAATTTTGTTTACTCAATGAAAATAGATACGGATTACACTACAACACCATGGATGACATTAGTATCACCTAGCAATAATCCAGAACGTATCATCCAATGGACGCCGGCCTTATTCGATCCTGTATCGAAAGAATGGATGGTCAGTGCACTTTTACCGTTAGATATTGATCAAAAATGGGTTGCGACGCTCGGTATTGATGTGAGCTTAGATTCATTGTTTTCACTGCTCTATTCACAAAGTAGAGAATATGCAGGAGAACAACATTTTTTAGTAGACGAGTTTGATCATTTTATTTTGGCGGGATCATGGCAACAACAATTACAAGTTAGCCCTAAAAGGTTCCAGTTAGATGTGGAACAGCATGACTTAATCGCGATGGTTAAAGATGAAACCCATGCAAATATACAAATATCATCATCGATTAAAATTGGTAACGTGGAATATCGTGTTATTGCCAATGAGATTAAATCTAATGAGTGGCGTTATTTTCGTCTTGTCCCTACCGCAGAAATCATAAAACCCCTTAAAAATCATTTGAGACAAGCGACAGTTTTTATTTTTGTTACGATATTTTTACTTGGTTTATTTATTGATACTGCGGTACGAAAAATAGTAGTAAAACCTTTATTAGAATTGATCGARCGTGCACGTGCCTATGCGGCTGGYCAATCGCTACCGATTAGTAATATCAAGGGCGTAATAGAAATTGAGCAATTAGATCATGCCCTACAAACAATGCACGATACATTAACGGTTGATACATTACAGTTATTGGAATCTGAGCAGCGATATCGGCAAGTTGTAACGAATATTAATGAAGTTATTATTCAAATTAGTAAAGATAAAGAATGGCAGTTTCTGAGCCCTGTGTGGGAAGACTTATCTGGATTTTTATTAGATGAATCCATTTATAAACCTGTGAGTGACTTTCTATCGACAATTGACAGTGAATATGTCGATCATGTTCTTGAATTAYTATTTTCAGGAGAACAGGATGCATGGGAAGGCGATGTTCGATTAAAATGCAGCGATGAGCGTTATATTTGGGTGAGATTTTCATTGCATATTAATGAGGAAAGCCAACAAGATCAACAGAGCATTTATGGCACGATTGAAAATATCCATACAAGCCGGATTATGGATGAAATTAACAAACTTATTAGAACAGCAGAACAAAAAGTACTCACATCTAATCTGACACTTTCGACTTTACTTGAATTTATAACTGAAGAATTAGTGTAYATATTAGATATCTCATCGGTATGGGTGAAAATGTGTGTGGACAATAAAAGTCAGGTTTTAAATTATGCCGGCGAAGCATCAGGTTTTTTATTTGAAAATAAGATAACGTGGCCGGGTCTGCATGATAGCGATGGCCCTGTGGTCAAAAGTGTAAAAGAGCACCTTGTTGTTAGAGTGAAYGAGAAGAGTACGTTACCAGCGGAATGGCAACAACGGCTAAATTATGATGGTATTAACGATAGTTTGTTTTTACCTTTTTACATTGGTGGTGACACCAAAGTCGTATTGGGCCTTCATGCATATGAATTGGATATCTTTACAGAAGATTTACAGTTGGTATTAACTAATTTTGCTGAAGGCTTAAGGCTTATTTGTCGAATGGTTGAAGATCAAAATCTAATGCGTCTTCATCGTGCCGCCGTCGAAAAAACAGCAAATGCAATTATGATTATTGATGCATTTGGTGATATTGAATGGGTCAATGATGCCTTTGTTAAGCAAACATTATATCGTTCAGAAGAAGTGACAGGAAAAAAACTGAAAACTTTAGAAGTAGAAAATTCTGATAATGATTTGTGGAAAAAAGTTAAATCAGGGGATGTTTGGAGTGGTGAGCTAACCTATCGTAGAAAAGACGGTAGCACCATGATTGTAAACCAAACCATCACTCCTTTATTGGACGATATTGGTGAAATTACGCACTATATTGCGGTGAGTGAGGACATTACAGAACGGAAAGCCAATCATCAGCGAATTGCTTTTATGGCAACACACGATGAACTGACAAGTCTGCCAAATAGGAATTTATTGAATGACCGCTTGCAACTCTCTATTGAGCATGCAAAACGGCAATCATTAAAAATGGCGGTATTGTTCATTGATATTGACCACTTTAAATATATTAATGATTCATTAGGTCACCAAGTGGGCGATGAATTATTGCAAATATTAGCGGTTAGACTACAGTCGGTGCTACGAAAAGAAGATACGGTTGCCCGTTTTGGTGGCGATGAATTTGTGGTATTACTCTCTAATATCTCTGAAGTGAGTTATGTGAAATCAGTCTCCACAAAATTATTAAAGAAAATTAAAGCACCGTATAAGATTATGGAGCATGAGCTACTGATCACAGGCAGTATKGGCATTAGCCTTTATCCTGATGATGCATTGAATTCAGATGATTTAATTCAGCAGGCTGACTCAGCAATGTATTTAGCCAAAGAACAAGGACGTAATAATAGTCAATTTTATACGGCGGAGATTAATGAAAAAATCACACGTAGACTGGTATTAGAAAAAGCGTTAAGACAAGCTGTTGAGCAGCAACAATTCATTCTGTTCTATCAACCTAAAATCAACTTAATGACAAACCGAATTACGGGAGTAGAAGCGTTAGTGCGCTGGCAGCATCCTGAATTAGGCTTAGTGTCGCCAATGGAATTTATTCCTCTTGCAGAAGAAACAGGCATTATCCTAGAGCTAGGACGATGGGTTATGGAAACGGCTTGCAAGCAGATGAAAATTTGGGAAGATGAATATACTGATTTAGTGAATATGTCTATTAATGTATCAGCACGGCAATTTTGGCAAGATGATTTTGTGGTGCAAGTTGCGGACATACTCAATAAGACCGGGGTAAGTTGCGATAAAATAGAATTTGAGTTAACAGAAACGGTGGTATTAGGTGATGTGGACTCTGCTATTTTCACTATGCTAGAACTTAAGAATATGGGGGTTTCATTAAGTATTGATGATTTTGGAACCGGATATTCGAGTTTAAATTATCTGCAACAATTGCCYGTAGATGTATTAAAAATAGATCGTACTTTTATCAGTAGCTTAGGRCATGGCGATTCTGATTATGCCGTTGTTCGATCTATTTTAGCCTTGGCAAATAACTTTAAATTGCATGTGGTGGCAGAGGGTATAGAAACGGCTGAACAACAAGATATATTGACCACATTAGGTTGCCATTATGGACAGGGATATTATTTTTGTGTGCCGATGAATGCTGATGATATTGTTAAGCACATGGCRAGYCARCAAGATGCACAATTTAGYCTATGGAATGAATCATAAGGCATTATCGATTATAGTATTGCTGACTATCCTTATCCAGCATTCAGCTTAAATAGTAAARGTTTCTAATTCATAGCCGCATTGTTGATAAAAGCGATAACGGGCTCGACCAGCCGTTTTAATAACGGAATCTTCATTTATAAATTCGGCAACCCGTTCAAACTGACTGAAAAAGGTAGGTTGCTCAGTAGCCAAATTAATTAATAAATTCATTAACCTTGGCGGTGTGGCATTGTGGCTAACTAAAATAGGTGTCTGCTGGTCAGCATTCTCATTACTCACGATTTGATGRGGAATAAAGCTATCACTGCGAAATGACCATAAACCTTGGTTTATTTGTTTTGTTTGCTYTTCATTTTCSGTATGAATATAGATTTGATGACCCTGGTAATAGGCTTTTTCAATTAATCGGCAAGCAAATACTTGCCGATCTTGTTCGGTACTACTCTTTAAAACATAAAAGCTAATRCGGGTCATTTATTAGCAATGTGATTAAGTAAAAATTGGACAAGCAACGGAACAGGTCGACCCGTTGCGCCTTTTGCTTTGCCACTTTTCCATGCTGTTCCGGCAATATCAAGATGCGCCCAAGTAAAGTCTTTGGTAAAGCGAGATAAGAAACATGCGGCGGTYACRCTWCCKGCTTCTTTACCGCCGATATTGGCRATATCAGCAAAATTACTATCAAGTTGTTGCTGGTAATCATCCCAAAGAGGTAATTGCCAAACGCGATCATAGCTATCATTTCCTGCTTGTAAAAGTGCATCTGCTAARTCTTGGTTATTTGCCATCAAACCTGTTGCTTGGCTACCCAAAGCCACAATAATMGCGCCGGTAAGGGTGGCAATATCAATYACAACTTCTGGTTCAAAGCGCGCACTGTAGGTGAGMGCATCACATAAAATGAGTCGGCCTTCAGCATCAGTATTGAGGATTTCAATCGTTTTCCCCGCCATGCTAGTAACAATATCCCCTGGTTTATTTGCATCACCATCGGGCATATTTTCAGAGCTAGGTACGACACCAATAACATTGATMGGTAGYTTRAGTTCAGCRATGGCRGAKAGTGTGCCAAAGACACTGGCACCGCCRCACATATCATATTTCATTTCATCCATGCCTTGTGATGATTTAAGTGAAATACCACCGGCATCRAAWGTTAAKCCTTTACCYACTAAKACAATAGGGCGCGCATCTTTATTACCGTTATAGTTCATKGTAATAAGTTTGGCTGGCTCACGGCTGCCACGTGAAACGGATAATAATGAGCCCATTCCTAGCTCGGCCATTTCAGCTTCATCAAGAATAGTCGTCGTTATTGAATCGAAGTGATTTGCGAGCTCAATGGCTTGCTGAGCAAGATAACTCGGCGTACAGACATTTCCTGGTAAATTACTTAACTCGCGCGCCAAGGTCATTCCGTTGCTGATAGCCTGYCCTGAAAGAGCGGCTTGAGCAGTCTGGTTGTCATCATCATTTTGAGTAAAGAAAGTTATCGATTCAAGCGGGAAGTCTTGCGGTTTAACRTCACTTTTTGTCTGAGTGTATTTATATAAWACTGCCTCAGTAGAAATGGCTGTTTGGCGAACTTTCCATTCTAATGGGCGAGACTGAACATCAACTTCAGCAAGACAGCTGGTAGCATGACGGATAGCGGATGAATTTAATACCGTCGCCATCGCCGTGACAGCACTGATATAGTCATTTTCAGACGTCTTGTCCTTTTTGCCACAGCCTACYAATAAGACTCTAGGGCTAGTGATGCCTTGAATATCTTGAAGTAACAATGTTTGACCYGCTTTCCCAGTGATATCGCCCCGTGTAATAATGCGGCTAATATTGCCATCACTTTGTTCATTAAGTGTGGCAGCGCTGGGACTAAGTTCACCGTGCTCAAAAATAGCAACGATGACACAGTCAGTCTCTAATATTGCGGGTGCTGTTGTTGTGGCCAAATACTGCATGGATTTCTCCTGTGAATTATATTAATGTGTATAGCTTAGATCTATTAAAGCTCACCATTCTAACGAAGACTATTAAATAATGCTTGCCATTCGTCAAATTTCACATCGATATTTTTCTATTCTTGACCGTTACTTATGGCGGGAATTCGGATTATATCTATTGGCCGTCACCAGTGTATTGTGGCTAATCTTTGTTGCCACTCGCTTTGCGCGATATCTAGCACAAGCTGCCGTAGGTAATTTACCAAGTGATGTGATTTTTACTTTACTTGGTTATAGTTCTTTAGGCGCATTATCTTTATTATTACCCATGGGAACATTTTTAGCTGTGATGCTCGCWTTGGGTCGTATGAATGCTGATAATGAGCTGACTGTTATTGCGACATGTGGCGTATCAAATCGTCGCCTTACACGTAATGTGGCGGTTTTTTCTGGCGGCATGGCGATTATTGTTGGATTACTCGCGTTTGTACTTGTACCCGATGCATTATCTAATCGCTATGAACTAGAGCAGCATGCAAAAGTGGTAGCGGATACTAGTGGTTTAGTTTCAGGAACATTTAAGGAAAGCCGGAACGGTGATTGGACTTTCTATGCACAAAATTTAAGTGATGATAAAAAAAGTATGGAAAATATTTTTATAGAAATTCATCGCGATACGCGCCGGCCACTTATTTTTCGATCAGAAAAAGGACGCTTTGATATTGATGCCGCTACAGGGGATAAATACCTGATTTTAGAGCAAGGTTATCGTTATGAAGGCCAAGCAGGTGACCAAGACTTTTCGATTGCAAAATATGAATCACACAGTTTGCTAATAGAAAAAGGTGAAGATAAACACGTGCGTGAACATCAAAAAGCATTACCTACTKCCACATTATGGCAGCGTGGGCAGCGGCGTGATATGGCWGAATTACAATGGCGGTCCTCYTCCGTYATCATGACRATAATACTCTCSTTRCTAGCGATTAATTTAGCGAARGTGGCTCCCCGTCAAGGACGTTATGCAGGGTTTTTCCCTGCCATATTGATTTATATTATCTATAGTAATTTATTGGGAATAACACGGGCATGGGTATCAAAAGGTGTCATCGCACCTTGGTTGGGTGCGATATGGGTGCATGTGTTAATGGTTATTGTATTGCTACTCCTGTTTAACTGGACAAAAATCCGCGCTTATCGTGCTCGTAAACATCTTATTGGCTTGAGTTCATGACACTGTTAAATCGCTATATTGCTAAAACAGTATTAAGCAGCACACTGTTAGTACTTTTTGTATTAATTGGGCTCTATACGTTTATGGATTTTATTAACGAATTAGATGACTTAGGAAAAGGCAGCTATGGCTTAATAGAAATATTTTCTTATTTAGCGTTCTCAATGCCCAAAAGAATGTACGACTTGCTGCCAATAGCCGCGTTATTAGGCAGTGTACTGGGTCTAGGAACGTTAGCGAGTCAAGGTGAGTTGGTAGCCATGCGTGCGGCAGGCTTGTCGGTACAGCAGATTAATAAAGCGGTCGCTATCGTGGCATTATGTCTCATGTTTATGACCTTGTTTATTGGGGAGGTAGTGAGACCTCCTGCCGAGGAAAAAGCACAAGCKATTCAATCAYTGGCGCAAACGGGCACMGTMGAAATGCGATCAGAACATGGTTTTTGGACGCGTGACGGATTGCATTTCAATCATATAAAACGAATTTTACCTGRTGGCCGCTTTGAAGATATTTCAATTTATGAATTTGATGCGGAAAACCGCTTACGTATTATTACCAAAGCGAAAGAAGCCAGCTACCAAGAGGATAGTTGGGCGTTAACGGATGTTGTGCAGAGTACGATAGATGAAGAGGGGGTGAAAGTTAGAGTAATTGAACGTGCGCGATGGCATTCTCCTCTTAATCCTGGGATTGCCAATATTGTTGTAATGAAGCCTGAATTTTTACCSATATGGAATTTGATTCAATATATTTCATATTTAAAAGAAAATAAACAAGCTGTTGAACAATATCAAATGGCATTTTGGATGAAAATAATGATGCCGATTAGCGCTGCTGTTATGGTGTTTTTAGCCGTWCCTTTTGTATTCGGGCCGCTACGCTCAACACCTATTGGTGGACGAATACTGGTTGGCGCACTAGTAGGCATAGGCTTCCATTTGTTTAACCAAAGCTTTCAACATATTGGCTTAGTATTTGGAGTGTTACCGTGGTTGTCAGCTATGATCCCGACAGCCATTTTTGGGATGTTGGCTTGGTACTTTATGAAAAAAATTCGTTGATAGGATTACTTTCAGACATAAAAAAGCCGCTTAGTTTTACYTAAGCGGCYTTTTTGTATGGCGTCCCCAAGGGGGTTCGAACCCCTGTTACCGCCGTGAAAGGGCAGTGTCCTAGGCCTCTAGACGATGGGGACCTAAAACTATTTGCTTCGAGTTAGCTGGTGGAGCTAGACGGGATCGAACCGTCGACCTCTTCACTGCCAGCGAAGCGCTCTCCCAGCTGAGCTATAGCCCCCCGAAAGCAAGCGCATACTATAGGGATTAGTTGATTTTATGTCAACAATAACTTTGAAAAAATATTCCACGTTTCGGATATAACACGGAAAAATCATTGTGATGAGTCAATATTATGTTGAGGAACGTATGTTAACTTACTGATTTTAAAAGTKACCRATTARAAAYRGTGTAATAAACAATAAGCATAGTTTGGAAAAAATAGAATTATATGCGATAAAGTATTAATTATTCTATGCTCTAGGGCATAGTTTTAAGGCTGAAATAATATTTTAAGGATCAGCATGCGCAAAGGCTTTATTTTTAGTGGTGTTATTTTATTTGGATTAGGCACAACTGTGTCAGCTGAGTTAGCTTGGCAACAGTGTGAACCTATCCAAGATATTGGCTTCCTTCCCTATGTAGRGAATCYAGAAGAATCTGAAGTCGATGTGAAAGCAAATGATGCGCAACTGGTGGAAAATGGTACRTCGGTGTTTACCGGTGATGTTGTTGTCATCCGTGGTGGTCAAGAGTTGCGGGCTAATAGRGCAACYTATAATCAAATTTCAGGYRATATYACRGCKCAAGGYGATATTCAAATTCGTGATAGTGAAATYATTYTKAATGCACAGCAGGCGGAATGGGCATTATCAAATGATGAAGGSAAATTGGTTGATGCACAGTATCGACTRCGCGAAAGCCACGCAAGAGGACATGCTGAAACGGTTTATCGACAAGGTATTGAAAAGACCCTGTTAAAGGATGCGACCTATACAACATGTGGTGTCGGCGACAATGCTTGGTTATTAGAATCTTCAAATGTTCATTTAGATCATGTAAATAATGTCGGTGTGGCACGTGATGTGAAAATACGCTTGGCGGGTGTGCCAGTGTTTTATACGCCTTATTTAAGCTTTCCATTAAGCGATGAACGAAAATCAGGATTTCTAACCCCTTCTTTTGGTCACTCAGATGAAACAGGGATGGATATCCAAACGCCATAYTATTGGAAYATATCACCTGATAAAGATGCGACATTTACACCTAGACTGATGTCAGAACGAGGATTAATGCTCAACACTGAATTCCGATATTTATATGATAGACATAAAGGTACGGTGAATGCAGGATTTTTACTCAATGATCAGCTGAAAAATGATGGCGATGTTGTTAATCCATTTTACGATGAAGATCGTAAACATTTCTCTTTGCAGCACACCGGYTATTTTTCATCACATTGGAATACGGTCATTGATTATAATTATGTATCGGATGATAATTATTTAGAAGACTTTGGTTCGAATCTTAGTTTAGCAAGYACGACCTATTTAAATCGYCAAATAAGTGTTGGCTACACAGAAAATAATTGGAATTTTATTGGYCGTTTTCAAGGGTTCCAAACATTAACGGATGTTGATGAGCCTTATCAACGTCTGCCACAATTATTGCTTCGAGGTTCATTCCCTGATCAGGCAATGGGCTTAACGTATGGCATAAAAGCGGAATACGTTGATTTTGCTCATGATGATGATGTTGCTGGTAAACGGATCGATTTAGAACCCTCAGTAAGTTTACCATGGTCATCGGCAGCCGCTTTTGTTACACCACGCATAGCGYTGCGCCATACGCGATATGATTTAACAGACAATGTGACTACGGGCATAAATAAGACGCAAACACGAACAGCCCCTATTGTTAGCTTAGACAGCGGTTTGTTTTTTGAGCGAGCGATGTCACTAGGTCAAAGTCGTTATATTCAAACATTAGAGCCGCGCGCGTTCTATTTGTATATACCGGAACGTAATCAAGAAGACATTCCTGTGTTTGATAGTAGTTTACGTACCTTTAATATGGGGCAACTATTTGCCTATGATCGCTTTTCAGGCTCCGATCGCCTAGGTGATGCCAATCAATTATCCATCGCGCTAACATCACGCATTATAAATCAGCAAACAGGACGGGAGTCTTTCAGGGTCAGTCTGGGCCAAATTCAGTATTTTCGTGATCGTGATGTCACGCTTAATAATACGGMAAAAGAGACCGATTCTAGCTCTGATATGGTGGCAGAAATAGCGGCATCATTAGCGAAAGAATGGACTATGCGTGCTGAAATGCAGTGGGATCCGCATGAAAGCAGATCAAATATGTCGGCAGTACGATTGCAGTATCGTGGTGATAAGGGGCAATTACTAAACTTTTCACATCGATATCGACGCGATAATGTGACAGATCTGGATGGATTGGAGCAGATTGATATTTCAGCTCGAATTCCTATTAATAAACAATGGAGTTTTATAGGACGTTGGTACCGTTCATTAAAAGAAAGCCAAACCTTAGAAACCTTAGCGGGCATAGAATATGACAGTTGCTGCTGGGCAACCCGACTTGTGGTGCGGGATTATGTTAATAATGCACTTGATGATGATCGTAACTTGGCAATATTATTCCAAATTGAGTTAAAGGGTTTAGGTAATTTTGGTCAAAAAACAGATGCGTTATTAGAAAAGAGTATTTTAGGATATGACCCTGATTTCTAATGTGTCGTTATGTTCTTAAACCGTCTGAACGAATTTACTTTATCTGTTGTCTTTATATATACCCCCTTGTTCAAGTACAATGACGAACTTTGATAATTTAATTCGTAATTTATATTTTTACGATTGACACTATTTGTTGGATATTTCATGATTAGAATTTTACTCCTTTCTTTAATGATAATGAGCTGCGCGTGGGCGGAACCGTTAGATAGAATTGTTGCYGTAGTCAATAATGATGTATTRCTTGAAAGTGAGTTGACTGATTTAGAGCAAACCGTTCGTAAGCAGTTGCAACAACGTAATGCGGCAATACCTCCAGCAGCTATTTTAAGTGAGCAAGTATTAGAACGATTGATTATGAAGCGCCTGCAAATGCAAGAGGCCGCTAATATCGGTGTTCGAGTCGGGGATGATGCTCTGAATGCCGCACTTACTCAGATTGCAAGTAATAATGGCTTGTCGTTACGTGGATTCCGTGATGTATTGGAAGAAGATGGCGTTGATTTTATTGGTTTTCGCGAGTCTATTCGAGAAGAAATGACGATCAATCGTTTACGAAAAGCAGTGGTGGAAGATAAGGTTCTTGTATCGGATAGAGAAATCGATGGTTATTTAACGACACAGGAAGTACAAGGCGGAAAAGAAGACAGCTACCATTTATTGCACATTCTGGTGAGTGTACCTGATGCGGCAGAGCCAGAAGAAATTCAGCAAGCACAAGAAAAGCTGAAGAAAATAAAAAGTCTATTAGATGAAGGTGTTTCTTTTTCAGAAGTGGCGGCAGGATATTCAGATGGACAAAATGCACTAGAAGGGGGCTTGCTTGGCTGGCGGAAAAAAGGTGAACTACCCTCACTATTTGCTGATGTAGTGCCGACACTCGCAGCGGGTGAGGTGAGYTCGACTTTGCGTAGTGGTAGTGGCTTTCACTTGGTCATGGTTACAGACAAAAAAAGTGAAGAAACACATATGGTCAAGCAAGTTCTTGCAAGTCATATCTTAATAAAAACGAATGAATTAACCAGCGATGACGATGCAGAAAAACGTCTMTTGCAATTGCATGAAAGATTATTGAATGGTGATGACTTTGCTGAGTTAGCAAAAGCACATTCTGATGATACCGGTAGTGCTATTGATGGTGGTAGCTTGGGTTGGAGTAGTGCCGGAGCAATGGTGCCTGAATTTGAAGAAAAAATGAATGCCTTGGCAATTGGAGACATAAGTGATGTTTTTAAAAGTCGGTTTGGCTGGCATATTATAAAAGTCTATGAGCGCCGCGAAGAAAATATGGCAGAAGAATTTAATCGAACTCAAGCTCGAATTCAAATTCGTAAACGTAAAATTGAAGAAGATTTAGAAAATTGGTTGCGACAATTACGTGATGAAGCGTATGTGGAATATCGTTGACTTTYTGTCCACGGATTGTTGTAACAGCGGGTGAACCTGCAGGCATAGGACCTGAACTATGTGTACAGCTTGCACAATATCAACAGCAATGTGAGCTTATCGTTATAGGCGATCCTGAATTACTAAAGCAACGTAGTGATGATTTAGGACTATCGATAACGTTAGCGCCTTTTGATGAAAGTAAGCCCGCTACAATTTCGAAGAAAAACAGTTTAAAGTACCTCCCTGTCGAATTAATTGTTCCCGCCCAAACGGGAATATTGAATAAAGATAATTCTTCTTATGTTTTAGCGACGTTACAAAAAGCATTAGACGGGTGTTTAACAAAACAATTTGATGCCGTGGTTACGGCACCTGTACATAAAAGTATTATTAATGATGCAGGGGTAGGTTTTACGGGACACACCGAGTTTTTTGCGGATGGTGCGGGCGTTGAGCAAGTGGTGATGATGCTTGCTACATCGGAATTACGGGTTGCATTAGCAACCACCCATCTACCGCTTAATAAAGTAAGTGACGCCATTACACAGCAATCATTAACACGTGTGATAGAGATTATAAATACCAGTTTGCAACAACAAGCCGGTATTTCTAAACCTCGCATTGCGGTATGTGGCTTAAACCCCCATGCCGGTGAGGATGGTCATTTAGGACGGGAAGAAATTGATATTATTACGCCTGTCATTGAAACCTTATCGCAACAAGGAATAGRTTTATCAGGCCCATGGCCAGCCGATACTATTTTTTTGGTAGAAAAACTTTCTAGTTATGACGTGGTGTTAGCAATGTACCATGACCAAGGATTACCAGTTTTAAAACATCAAGGTTTTGGAACMGCGGTGAACGTAACATTAGGCCTACCTTTTATACGCACATCTGTTGACCATGGCACTGCACTCGATTTAGCGGGCACAGGAAAAGCAAGTATAAGTAGTTTACAAGCCGCAATTGACATGGCCGTTGATATGGCTCAAAAGCAGAATACATTATGAAAAATAAACGCTATCCCAAAGCAAGAAAGCGCTTCGGACAAAATTTTTTACACGATCAATCTGTTATTGACGATATCATAGCCGCAATTGATCCGCAGAGGGGAGAGCATATCGTTGAAATTGGTCCCGGGCGTGCGGCCTTAACGATACCGCTCGCAGAAAAAAGTGACCAACTTGATGTGATTGAATTAGATCGTGATCTYGTCCCGCTATTACAAATACAGTTTTCGGCACATGAAAATTTAACCATTCATCAAGCTGATGCACTTCGTTTTGATTATCGAACATTGGTTAAAAAACAAGAAAAACTACGTGTTGTAGGCAATCTTCCTTACAATATTACTACGCCATTATTATTTCATTTATTAGCACAATCTGATTGTATTGAAGATATGTGTTTCATGTTGCAGCGCGAGGTTGTAGAAAGAATTTGTGCGCAACCTGGCAACAAACAATATGGTCGCTTAAGTATTATGGTGCAATATCAGTGTCAGGCAGAGTTGGTTTTCCTTGTACCTGCTGAGGCATTTGATCCTATTCCGWAAGTGGAGTCTGCTATTTTGTATTTAAAGCCATACTCGCAAGATGCGTGCGTTGGCGGCAATATAGATATTAAAGCATTAGGGCGAATTGTGACTCAGGCTTTTTCTCAAAGGCGAAAAACAATCGCTAACACCTTGAAAATAATAGTAAGCTCAGAACTTATTTTGCAAGCAGGAATTACCTTGGAACAACGTCCGGAAACGATATCTACGGTTCAATATGTTGCGTTAACACGGCTCTGGCTTGATTCACTGTAAGGTGATAACCTTATCATATAGCGAGTATAAGCAACTGTATGAAAAGAAGTTGTTTGATTGACAGAAATCAATCCCTAATTTGTGGGTTGACAGGTTGTTTTTGCTGTAGTTATATACACGTTCCCCATAGGACTGGAGAGGTAGGATTGTCTCGTGGGACATATAATAATTTTAAGTTAACGAGAGGAATTAAGTTGTGAATAAATCAGAATTAATTGATGCAGTAGCAAGTGCGGCTGATATTTCAAAAGCAAAAGCAGCATTAGCAGTAGATGGCATGACCGGTGCAGTAACAAATGCACTAAGTGGTGGAGATCAAGTAACATTAGTAGGCTTTGGAACATTTTCTGTTCGTGACCGTGCTGCACGCACAGGTCGTAATCCACGTACAGGTGAAGAAATTCAAATTAAAGCGGCAAAAATTCCTGCATTTAAAGCTGGTAAGGCTCTAAAAGATGCTGTAAACTAATCGGCTTTCTGGGGTGTTTAGCTCAGCTGGGAGAGCATCGCCCTTACAAGGCGAGGGTCGGGGGTTCGATCCCCTCAACACCCACCAGATAAATTAGGAGCGGTAGTTCAGCTGGTTAGAATGCTGGCCTGTCACGCCGGAGGTCGCGGGTTCGAATCCCGTCCGCTCCGCCAGTTAAATTAAGAAGGCGCATTCAAATGCGCCTTTTTTTTTGCATAATTATTATTGAAGGTTATCTTCTTATGTTAAATTTCATTCGTGTTCACGCACAAGGCTGGATAGCTTGGTTTATCGTGGGATTGATTAGTATTCCATTTGCATTATGGGGTGTTAATTCATATTTGACTGGACCTTCAAGCGTTGTCATTGCCAAAATTAATGGTGACGAAATATTACAAGCAGAATATCAACAAGCACTAAAGCAATATCGCGAACAAATGCGATCACAATTAGGTGATGAATTTGATCCTGATGTTTTTGATCGCTTTGAAATTAAACAAGCTGTTTTGAATGGTATTGTTGATAAAAAATTATTACGAATGGCCAGTCATGACATTGGCCAGCGCGTAAGTGATAATCGTATATTGAGCAATATTCGTTCAACACCAGCCTTTCAGAAAGACGGGCAGTTTGATGTGAATACCTATAATAGGTTGTTAGCGCGTTCAGGTTTAACACCCACTCGGTTTGAAGCACAGTTACGTTCAGATATGTTAAGCCAAGAAATTAGTCGCAATGTCCAACAATCTGGGATTATTGGCGATTATTTACTAGATGACATATCACGATTAGAAAATCAGGTGCGTGAAATTGCTTATGGTGTGATTCAGATAAAAGATCAAGCTGCATCAATAGAAATAAATGATTTGGCTGTACGTGATTATTATGAGAAACATGCGGCGAGCTACTTAGCGCCTGAGCAAGTAGTGGTTGATTATATTGAACTGTCTGTTGATGATATTAGTAAAGAAGTAGAACTGGATGAAGAAAAATTACGACAGTTTTACACTGATAATGAAAGTCAATTTATTGGTCCAGARCAGCGTCAAATTAGTCATATCCTGATTGAGCAGAGTGAAAAAGCATTAGAGACAGTGAACCTTATTAAGGGGCGTTTAGAAGGTGGTGAAGAATTTAGCTTACTTGTCGCTGAATTTTCAGACGATCTCGGATCTGTAAATGACGGTGGTAATTTAGGCTTATTCCAACGTAAAAGTATTGAAGCCGCATTTGAATCTGCTGTGTTTGATGAAATGAATGTAGGCGATGTTAGCAAGCCAATAAAAACTGAATTTGGTTATCATTTGGTGAAATTAACTAAAGTTCAACTTGGTGAAGGACGCTCATACGTTGAGGCTAAGCAAGAAATAGAAACACTGTATCAGCGTCAACAAGCAGAGCAATTATTTTATGAMAAAGCAGAACAATTAGCAGATTTAAGTTATGAAAACCCAGATGATTTACAGATTGCCTCTGAAGATTTGGGCCTGACAATAAAAACAAGTCCTAGTTTTACACGCGGTGGCGGGACAGGTATTGCATCGAAGAAAAAAGTGCTTGCGGCTGCATTTAGTGAAGATGTGTTGGTTAATGATTTAAATAGTACTGTTATTGAATTAAGTAAAACGCATATGGTTGTGCTTCATAAAAACAAACATACTAAATCTTCACAGCTACCTTTCGAATCGGTTGCCCCCAGCATTCGTGAACAACTTCGYTTTGARTTAGCGCGCGAGCAATCTCAAAAGCAAGGTGAAGCTATTATTGATAAGCTTAAAGCAGATAACGCTGCTTCAACATTGTTTTCCAACGGTAGTTGGCAGACAGAGCAATTAGTCAATCGAGCGAATACAGAAGTGAATCGGCAAATATTGAAACATGTGTTTTCAATGCCTAGGCCTGAGACCGGTAATCAATACTCTGGCTTTATAGCCAATAAYGGYAATTATATTGTTGTTCAGCTTTCGGCTATTCTTGAAGGTGATGCTATTCCTGGCGATTATCCACAGCAAGCAARTGATAATTTACACGCTTATTTAGCATCGACATATAGTAATAGTGAATTACAAGCTTTTGTTGATAGCTTGAAAGAGTTAGCAGATATCGAAATCTATGAGCAATTTTTATAGAATTAAGCGTAATTAGAATAAAAAAAGAGGCCATTAAGGCCTCTTTTTTTGGGCGTTATTTTAGCCGGTAATACCGACAATATTGAAACCACTATCAACATAGGTGATTTCACCAGTGATGCCTGACGCTAAGTCTGAGCATAGAAATGCTGCAACATTCCCTACCTCATCAATGGTCACGTTACGACGCAGTGGAGAAGCGGCTGCTCCTTGAGCTAGTTTTTTACTAAAATTAGCAATGCCAGCAGAGGCTAATGTTTTTATTGGACCCGCTGAAACGGCATTGACACGTGTACCTTCTGGGCCAAGAGATAGTGCCATGTAACGAACGCTAGCTTCTAAGCTTGCTTTGGCTATTCCCATAATATTATAGTTTTCAATCGCGCGTTCGGCACCTAGATAACTTAATGTTAACAATGAACCATTTCGTCCCGCCATCATTGATTTTCCCGCTTTAGCTAATGCGGCAAAACTATAGGCACTGATATCATGAGCGATAGCAAAGCCTTCACGGGTCACACTGTCTACATAACTACCTTGCAACTGTTCACGTGGTGCAAAAGCTACAGCATGGATAATGGTGTCTAGTCCATCCCAAGATTGACCAAGCTGTTCGAAAACAGCCTCAATTTGATCATCGCTAGCAACATCACATGGAAATAGCAGGCTTGGATCGGCGCCACATTCTGCAGCAACTTTTTCAACACGTGATTTTAATTTATCTGTTTGATACGTGAATGCAAGTTCAGCACCTTCTCGTGCCATAGCAAGTGCAATGCCTGATGCAATAGAACGAGGACTTGCAACACCCACAATGAGTACACGCTTGCCTTGTAAAAAACCCATATTTTCTCCTAAATTTTATCTGGATAAAGTAAGTTAAACTGACTTACTTGGTTTGAATGACAGTCATAGTATAACAAGTCATTAGCTGTGGGATAAAGATAAAGGCATGCTATATACGTGAGAATCCAATCACCCCTTGTGTAACATTTGTTAATTTAATTGAGCAGCCTTGGTTTTTTTGAAATAAACTTAAAGGCTATGCGCTTATCATTATTTTTATACATTGCTATTTATTGTTGCTTGTCTGCTTGTGACGTTTCAACAATGAACTCACCATATTCCGACCAAGTAACGGATGAGTCAATTTTATACACATCATTTTCATTGCGGCCAAGACACCTTGATCCGGCGCGATCTTATGCGAGCAATGAAGTGAGTCTTACAGGGCAGATTTATGAACCGCCACTGCAATACCATTATCTTAAACGGCCCTATAAATTAATTCCTTTAACAGCAGAGGCTTTACCCACAGTTCAATATTTTAATAAAGAAAATAGGGAAGTGGATGCAAGTGAGCCGGTAGAAAATATAGCGTATAGCATTTATGAGATAACGATTAAGCCTAATATTTATTATCAACCTCATCCTGCTTTCGTTAAAGTAGATAATCAGTCATTTTTATATCACCAGCTTACTGAGCAGCAATTAAGCGCTATCTCTACGCTATCAGATTTTGAGAACAATGATACTAGGGAGTTAATTGCTGAAGATTATGTATATCAAATTAAACGGTTAGCACATCCAAAAGTACATTCACCTATCGTTGGCTTAATGGGGGAATATATTGTGGGATTAGCAGAATATGCAAATCAATTACGGCAGTATCAACAGCAAAAGRACAAGATTAAYTTACGGACTATGTCRTTTGAAGGGGYGAAAGTAATCGATCGTTATCGCTATCAGATTAAAGTTGTCGGTAAATATCCCCAATTAAAATATTGGTTAGCGATGCCATTTTTTGCACCAATGCCGTGGGAGGCAGATATTTTCTATGGTCAACAAGGCTTGATCGACAAGAATATTTCTTTAGATTGGTATCCTGTCGGTACCGGCCCATATTATTTAACAGAAAATGATCCTAATCGTCGAATGGTTTTAACTAAAAACCCTCATTATCACTCAGACTATTATCCGGAAGAGGGCGAGCAAAAKGAYAAAGYGCAAGGATTGTTAGAGGATGCAGGAAAATTATTACCCTTAACAGATAAAGTCATTTTTACCTTAGAGAAAGAAACAATTCCCTATTGGAATAAGTTCTTGCAAGGCTACTATGACATTAGTGGTATTAGTTCAGATAGTTTTGAACAAGCAATTCAAATGAGTAATGCGGGTAGTTTTACTTTAAGCGAGCAGATGAAACGACAAGGCATAGCGTTAAAAACAGCGGTTGAAACGTCTATTTTCTATACCGGTTTTAATATGCATGACCCTATTGTCGGTGGATATAGTGAGCAGGCTAAAAAGTTACGGCAAGCCATTTCTATTGCGCTTGATCAAGAAGAATATATTTCGATATTTACCAATGGCCGCGGCATTGTTGCACAGGGACCTATTCCTCCAGGCATTTTTGGTTATCAAGAAGGTGAGCAAGGCTACAATTCATTTGTTTATAATTGGCAGCAAGGAATGGCAAAGAGAAAATCAATAGAATATGCGCGTAATTTATTAGCTGAGGCAGGCTACCCTAAAGGCAGATTGCAAGAAACGGGAGAGCCACTTATTTTGTATTTTGATGTTACTGGTAGTGGGCCTGATTCAAAAGCACGCTTTGATTGGATGCGAAARCAATTTCAGAAATTAGCRATTCAGTTGGTGATTAGAGAAACAGACTACAACCGTTTTCAAGACAAAATGCAGACGGGACAGGCCCAAATGTATCAATGGGGTTGGAATGCTGATTATCCTGACCCTGAAAACTTCTTATTTTTGCTTTATGGGCCGAACAGTAAGCTTGTTTCAGGCGGACAAAATACCAGTAATTATCAAAATGMTCAGTTCGATTATTTATTTGAGAAAATGAARGTGATGKCTGATACTCCTCAACGTCAAMAAGTTATTGAAAAGATGCTACTGATTGTGCGCGAAGATGCYCCATGGGTCTGGGGKTATCATCCAAAGCAGTTTTCGCTTTATCATAGCTGGAATAGAAACGTGAAACCAAATTTAATGGCTAATAATACCATTAAATATCGCAGGGTTGATGTGATACAACGATCTAAATTACAGCAAAAATGGAATCAGCCGATACTATGGCCAACAATACTATTTGTATTTATAAGTGTATTRCTGRTATTGCCAGCTTGGCTAAGTTATCGCAATAAAAAACAACAAAAAATCAACTAATGAGATCAAGGTACAGATTTTTTAATTATTATTGGGTAGAATTGGTATTTTACATCATATTTCAAATAGACTTACGYTATATCTTAAGGAGATAATTGGGTGGATTTATCTACGTTAATAGGGCTGTTACTTGCTTGGGCACTCATTATAGGCACAATTGCGACAGGCTCAGGTGCACTTGGCTTTATCAATGTACCTTCCCTAGTTATTGTATTAGGAGGTACATTAGCGGTAGTTATGATGCGCTTTACACTAGGCCAAATGATCGGCTCAATAAAAATAGCTTTAAAAGCATTTCTTCATAAAGCTGAATCAGCCGAAGAATTAATCATAGTGGTTGTTGAACTAGCAGGCATCGCAAGAAAAGAAGGCTTACTTGCACTTGAAGGACAAGAAATAAATAATCCGGTATTGGCTACGGGCATTCGAATGTTAGTTGATGGCCATGAGCCTGCAATTGTGAAAAAAGCACTGTCGACCGAAATGAATGAAATGGTGAATCGCCATAAAGTGGGTCAAGATTTRTTCAAACAAATGGGTGACGCAGGGCCAGCGATGGGAATGATCGGGACATTAGTAGGTTTAGTACAAATGTTGTCTAATATGTCTGATCCTAAATCCATTGGCCCAGCAATGGCTGTGGCATTATTGACTACACTGTATGGTGCGATGTTAGCCAATATGTTTGCACTGCCTGTTTCTGATAAATTAAAACTACGTAGTGTAGAAGAACAGATGAATAAAAACATTATTATTCAAAGCGTACTAGGTATTCAGGAAGGACAAAACCCAAAAGTATTAGATGAATTATTGAGAAACTTTTTGCCCGTATCGCAACGTGAAAGTAGTGATGAGGCCGTGGCAGAGTAATAATGAATAGATTCAATAKCATGAGCTTCGAATGAGTGAATTAGCGGAAGAGGAAAAGCATGATTGTGACTGTCCCCCTGAGGGCTTGCCTGCTTGGCTAGGGACATTTGCCGACTTGATGTCACTGCTAATGTGCTTTTTTGTATTGTTACTATCATTTGCAGAAATGGATGCATTGAAATATAAAATGGTCGTTAAATCATTAGATCATGCCTTTGGTGTTCAACGTGAGGTGGAAGCCAATGCTATTCCAAAGGGTACTAGTATTATTGCTCAGGAATTTAGCCCGGGAGAACCTAGACCCACGCCATTGAAAGAAGTGCGACAAGACACCATGGATGATACACGTGATGCACTAAAGGTTAAAATGGATGCTGAAGATGTGGCAAAAGAACAGGCAAAAAAAATAGCGAAAGAGGCAGAAGCCTTTAAAGCGGCATTAGAARGTGAAATTGCACAAGGTTTAATTGATGTTGAAACTGAGTCAAACCGGATTGTTATTCGGATCCGTGAGAAAGGCTCGTTTTCATCAGGCGATGCAAAACTAAATAGAGRTTTTGCACCGATAATAGCTAAAATTCGTGATGTCTTAGTTAAAACAGACGGACAAATTGCCGTTGCTGGACATACCGATGATATACCTATTAATACTCCGCGTTATCGTTCGAATTGGGAGTTGTCAACGTCGCGTGCAGCCTCAGTAGTGCATGAGCTATTAGCCAGCGGAGAAATGACGACGGAACGTTTTGTGCTAGAAGGCTATGCGGATACGAAGCCATTAATACCTAATGACACAGCAGAGAATAGAGCTAGAAATAGGCGAGTGGAAATTATTATAGTCAAAACAACGATACTAGATGAAGTAACTAAATCGATAGAATTACTCAATAAAGAGTATGATGCGGTTGAAGGTAATGTGACTAAAAATTAAAGGACAAAGACTATGATTAAGGGCTATCTAAAAATAGTGGTAATGATGCTTGTTTTATTTTCGTTGCCTACAATTGCAGCTGAATGGATATTAGACTCAAATACCTCGCATTTAAACTTTGTTTCAATTAAAAAAGGTAATATTGCAGAAGTTCATCAATTTAAATCTTTACAGGGCCAGTATGGCACACAAGGCCAATTAAACGTAAAGATTGATTTGGCAAGTGTTGACACGCAAAATTCTGTGCGAGACCAGCGAATGAAAGAACATTTGTTTGAAGTTGATTCTGTTGCTGCAGCAACACTTACTGCAATCATTGATACAGAAATTGTTGACGCTATAGCAGAAGGTGCTAGCGAACAAATAACAGTGGATGCCACACTAGAATTGCATGGTGACTCCAAACCATTAACAATAGATGTTATAATCACACGTCTAGTTGGGGCAAAGTTATCAGTCGTGAGTGCCAAACCAATAATAATCAATGCAGGTGATTTTTCTTTAATCAAAGGTATCGATAAATTAATGGCGCTAGCCAAACTACCGAGTATTAGTCTGGCGGTACCGGTTACTTTTTACCTAACATTTAATTTGAAACGAGATTAATAAGTAGACGTCCTCTTATATGCAAGTATTTTCCGTAGAACAAGGTTTAGTTGTACCTTTAGATCGTGCMAATGTCGATACTGATGCCATCATTCCRAARCAATTCTTAAAATCAATTAAACGTAGTGGCTTTGGCCCTAATTTATTTGATGAGTGGCGTTATCTCGACCTAGGTGAGCCAGGTAAAAGCTGTGAAGGTCGGCCGATAAATAACGATTTTGTATTAAATAAAAAACGTTACCAGGGCGCCACAATTTTATTAGCACGTGAAAATTTTGGTTGTGGATCTAGTCGTGAACATGCGGTCTGGGCCTTAGATGACTTTGGAATTAGAGTCATTATTGCTCCGAGTTTTGCTGATATTTTCTTTAGCAATACCAGTAAGAATGGTATTTTAGCGATCAAAATGAAAGAAGAAGTCGTAAACAGTCTGTTTGATGTTGTTGAAAAGACGGAAGGCTTTCAGTTATCAGTCGATCTAGATAAGCAGACTATCAGCTTGCCGACAGGTGAGAAGTTAAGCTTTGACATTGATCCCTTTAAAAAACATTGCTTGTTGAACGGCTTAGATGATATTGACCTAACATTGCAACATGCTGATGRTATTGCACAATATGAAAAAACACGCAAACAACAAGTACCTTGGTTGTTTACCTAATTAAGTAGTTTCTCCTTATTATAGAGTTAAAAGTTACTTATAACGTCCTAATTTAAAGCAGTGAAAATAAAAGAATGACAAAGAAAATAGTAATATTRCCTGGTGATGGAATTGGCCCTGAGATTGTTGAAGAAGCTGTTAAGCTTTTAAAGGCATTGGAAAGTGAAGGTCTAGATATTGAACTGGAGTATGGTTTGATTGGCGGTGCAGCTTATGATGAAACGGGTACACCACTGCCTGATGAAACAGTGACAATGTCATTGGCGGCGGATGCTATTTTATTAGGTGCGGTAGGCGGCTATAAATGGGAATCCTTAGACATCAGTGTTCGTCCTGAAAAAGGACTATTGGGTATTCGTAGCAAGTTAAATTTATTTGCTAATTTACGCCCTGCTATTTTATATCCACAATTAGCGGATGCTTCTTCGCTTAAACCTGAGGTCGTTTCAGGATTAAATTTAATGATTGTACGTGAGCTAACAGGTGGCATTTATTTTGGTCAGCCACGCGGCATTCGAATATTAGAGAACGGAGAAAAAGAAGGCTTCAATACCTTAGTTTATAAAGAAAGTGAAATAAAACGAATTGGTAAAGTAGCATTTGATATTGCTCAAAAAAGACAAGGTCGTTTGTGTTCAGTCGATAAAGCGAATGTACTAGAAAGCACAGAATTATGGCGTGAAACAATGGAGACGGTTGCGGGCGACTATAGTGATGTTGAATTAAGTCATATGTATGTTGATAATGCGGCCATGCAATTAGTACGTGCCCCTAAACAGTTTGACGTCATGGTTACGACAAATATGTTCGGTGATATTTTATCTGACTGTGCATCGATGTTAACGGGGTCAATCGGCATGTTGCCATCAGCATCATTAGATGAAGATGGTAAAGGAATGTATGAACCTATTCATGGATCCGCTCCAGATATTGCAGGTCAAAATATTGCTAATCCATTAGCGACTATCTTATCTGTTGCAATGATGTTGCGTTATACATTGAACGAACCAACATTAGCAGATCGTATTGAAGCAGCCGTTAGCAAAGTACTTGACCAAGGTTTACGTACTGCTGACATCTATTCTGATGGCATGACTAAGGTCGGCACTACGGAGATGGGTGCAGCCGTTATTGCAGCACTTTAGATTCTAAATTAAGTTCAATCAGTTATTATAAATAAAATATTATTGCAGGGTGAAATGTGAGTAAAAAAGTTGATGTAGCCGTTGTCGGCGCAACCGGTGCTGTAGGCGAAACAATGTTAGAAATATTGGCTCAGCGAAAATTTCCTGTGGGCAAAATTTATGCCTTAGCGAGCGAGCGTTCTGCCGGCAGTACTGTCAGTTTTGGCAATAGAACACTCGTTGTTGAAGATTTAGCCACATTTGATTTTTCTAAAGTACAAGTGGGTCTCTTTTCACCTGGAGCAAGTGTTTCAAAGATATATGCACCTAAGGCTGCCGAGGCAGGCTGTGTCGTTATTGATAATACTTCAGCATTTCGTTATGACGATGATATTCCATTAGTTGTTCCAGAAGTAAACCCTGAAGCCATTGCTCAATATAAAACGCGTGGCATTATTGCTAACCCAAATTGCTCAACCATTCAAATGCTGGTTGCGATGAAACCCATTTATGATGCTGTGGGAATTACGCGGGTCAATGTGTGTACATATCAGGCTGTGTCGGGCACAGGTAAACCTGCTCTAGATGAATTGGCTAAACAAACAGCTGCACTGTTAAATGGACGTACCGTTGAAAGTAATGTCTATCCTAAACAAATATCGTTCAATGTTTTGCCACAAATTGATGTATTTGAAGAGAATGGTTATACCAAAGAAGAAATGAAAATGGTGTGGGAAACTAAAAAAATAATGGGCGATGATACGATATTGGTAAACCCAACAGCGGTACGTGTTCCTGTTTTTTATGGACACTCAGAAGCATTGCACCTTGAAACAAAAGAAAAAATAACGGCAGCACAGGCTAAAAAATTACTTTCTGATGCGCCAGGAATCGTTGTGATCGATGAGCATATTGATGGTGGATATCCTACGGCGGTAACGGATGGTTCAGGCACTGATCCAGTGTATGTTGGGCGCATTAGAGAAGATATTTCTCACCCAAAAGGTTTAGATTTATGGGTAGTGGCCGATAATGTGCGTAAAGGTGCGGCATTAAACAGTGTTCAAATCGCGGAAATATTGGTGAATGACTACCTTTAAGTGGTAGGATAACGACTTAGCTTAGATGTTTAAAGGAATTTGTGATGATAAATAGAACGTTTTCCAGTGTTGCGGTAGTGATCGCATTAGGGATGCTAACGCCAATACAGGTCAATGCCTTCGGATTGGGGAAACTTGAATTATCATCAGCGCTCAATGAACCCTTTAAAGCGATAATTCCTGTTACGGCTTTAAGAGAAGATGAAGAAGGTAATCTTCAAGTTCGACTGGCCACGAGTAGCGAGTTTGCACGTGCAGGCATAGAACGTAATTATTATTTAACTAAATTAGTATTTAATGTCGTTGAACACCCAGGCGGAGCAATAATTGAAATAAGTTCGCAGCAGCCTATCAAAGAACCCTTTGTAGATTTTTTGCTTACAGCAACAACGGGTGACGGTCGATTAATTCGTGAATATACCGTATTACTTGATCCGCCAACAGCCGTATTTCTTGAGCCTATTAAAGCGGTAACACCTTCGCGAGTAGAGGCTCCTGCACCGGCACAACAATCCTCCAATAACAAAACAACGTATCAATATCCTGATGCAAATTATCAAGCGCCAGCGCCTACTTATTACTCAGGTAATAGTTATGGGCCTACTAAGCGCGACGATACCTTATGGAATATTGCCAAAGCAACAAAGCCATCATCCGTTTCTATAGACCAAATGATGATGGCTTTGCTTGTCGCAAATCCAAATGCATTTTTAAGAAATAATATTAATAACCTTAAAGCGGGTTACACCTTAACGGTTCCAAGTCTAGATGAAATTACTAAACTATCTAACCGCCAAGCTGTTGCGCGTGTTGCTGAGCAATATCAGCAATGGAATGATGCAAATAAAGTTGTTGTAGCAACAGCCATTCAGCCAGCATTAGATTCTACAACAAGTAGTGATTCGCTTTTAGAACCTACTGAGCAATCAGATACTACTTCTGATGCACGCTTACAACTTGTTGTTGATAGTGATGACGCAACAAATGGGAATGATGAACTCTCGCCAATGGGGAGTGACAGGCTTACTAAATTAAGCGATCAGCTAACGCTTGCACAAGAAACCATAGAAGCGCAAGAACAAGAAACAGTCGATTTCAAAACGCGTATGGATGCGATGGAAGATCAGTTAGATATCATGCGTAGAATCATTATGGTGAAAGATTCTGATCTTGCTCGTTTGCAAGGTATGCTTGGAGATGATGAAAAAGTTGAACTTGCTTCAGATGATTTATCAGCAGAAATGCAAAATGTACTTGAGGAAAGTGACGTTGAAAGTAGCACCGACGATTTGGCTGAGACTGAGACTGCAGAGCAAATAATAGATGAAGTTGAAAGTGAATCAACGATGGACAATATTGTTGATGAAATCACTCAAGACAAGGATGTAGACAGTGTTGATTCCTCAATGGAAGATACGTTTTCACTGGCAGAGAGAATGGTGGATGAGGATGCTGTAGCTGCTGCTATAGATGCGGCTAGAGCCGAAGCAGAATTTAATGATAGTGGCGTTTTTGTTGGGGCAGACACAAGTATACCCGTTGAAGAGGGCTATGCCTTAAATAGCGTATCTGAGGGCATGAAGGATGATTTATCAAACAGTAACGAGGTTCTACAAGCAGAAAGAATGCTTGATGAAGATGCGGTAGCGGCGGCCGCTGAAGCGGCACGAGCTGAATCAGAAATTCAAGGAAGCAATATATTCTCAGCAGAAGAAATGGATACACCAACGGAAGAATTGAATGACGCTATAGAAGAAGTTCTTCCTTACCCAGAATTAGATACAAGTGAAGAGTTGGCAGTGGAAGATAGCAGTCCATTAGGCCTTGTAGAAAAAATAAAAGACTTTATCAAGGCAAATAAAACAGCTGTGTTAGCTGGGCTAGGTGCATTATTCTTGGGGCTTATTGCGTGGTTATTTGCACGACGTCGTAATCAAGATGAAGAGTATGAATGGGTTGATACAGATTCAATAGAAGATGTTGATGCGAGTGCTGAAGAAGTATCAAATGTGGATACTAATTTAGCAAGTGAAAATGAATCTTCAGAAACAGTGGTGAAGCCAGCAGAGAATATAGACGATTTGCTTAATCAAGCAGAAATGTCGATTGCCTATGGTGAATATGAAGAAGCACGTGCTGTTGTAGAGCAAGCACGCGTTCAAGATCCTAACAGCCAAGCGGTAGCTTTAAAATTAGTGGCATTAGCTTATCATCAAAAACAAGCAGAAGAATTTAATACATTAGTAGCAGACATTGATTTAGATAAAGATTCCTTTGAATGGAAAGAAATAGTTGTTTGGGGGAGAGAATTGGTCCCTAAAAATAAACTGTTTGAGCAGGAAGTAACAGAAACGATAGCCGATGAGTTAGAGGATGTTGCAGACGCTGAAAACGCGGAAGAAACAAGCGTAGAAGTAGAAAGTGATGCAGATAGCGTAATAGAGTTTGATTTAGAGATGCCTGCTGCTGATGCCGTTGAAGAGCCAGCGGAAGAAAATATCGAAGATAAGGATGATGCTTTATCGTTTGATACTGATTTTGATCTAGAAAATATATCGGCTGATAATGAAATTATAGAGTTGGATACACCATTAGCATTTGATCTTGAAACAGGTGATGAGAGCGTTGAGTTAACTATGGATAATGATTTACTTGAAGATGCTGCTGAATTAGTGCTAGAAGATGATACTACAGAGTTAGTAATAGAAGATGAAGACGGTACTGAATTACCAGAATTGTCGAGTGAAACTGATGCCTTAGTTGAAATTAATCTGGATGAAAATGATACTGATCTTATTGAAGAGGTAGCTGATCTGACTACGGAAACAAAAGCTGAAGAGATTGAAGAATTAGATATAGGTGCAGATGACTTGGAATTTGATATTGGCGATTTTGATGAGGTCGATGAAGCTGAAACTAAACTTGACCTAGCTGCTGCCTACGTTGATATGGGTGACCCTGATGGCGCGAAAAACATATTAAATGAAGTTTTACAAGAAGGCAATGACGAACAAAAATCACGTGCCCAAGACTTGTTAAATAATTTGGCATAGTGAGTGATGAGTGAGAGTAGCACTAGGCTTAGAATATAACGGAACACATTATTGCGGGTGGCAAGTTCAACCCTCACAGCAAACAGTTCAAGCATGTATTGAAGCGGCATTGAGTAGAGTCGCCAATGAACCGATAAAAACCGTGGCTGCAGGACGAACAGATTCAGGTGTTCACGCCTTACAGCAAGTGGTTCATTTTGATACCCGTGCAGAGCGCAGTGAGCGGAACTGGATTTTAGGTTTAAATTCCAATTTACCTGATGATATTAATGTCGTCTGGGCGCGACCTGTTGATGATGAATTCAGCGCACGATTCTCTGCTTTAAATAGAAGCTATCGATATTTAATCTATAATCGCGTGGGTCGCTCATCTCTCCAACATAATCGTATGTGGTGGCTATTTGCCCCATTAGATGAACAGAAGATGCAAGCCGCAGCAAATCTACTCATTGGACACCATGATTTCTCTGCTTTTCGTGCGAAGCTTTGTCAGGCACACAGTCCTTTCAAAACAGTAGAAAAAATACAGGTTACGCGACATGATAATTGTATTGCAATTGACGTAACTGCGCGGTCATTTCTACACCATATGGTTCGCAATATTGTAGGTGTKCTRGTRCCCATTGGCCAAGGGGATAAAYCGGTGTTATGGGCGAAAGAAGTACTTGAAAGYTGTGATCGATCTCAGGGYGGTATAACGGCTGCACCAGAAGGCCTTTATTTTGTAAATGTGGATTACCCTGAAAAATATGATCTGCCAAAGGTGTCAGCTTTCCCTGTGGTCTGGTAAAATGAACTTTTTAATTCTCAGATAAGAAATATGAGAACACGCGTCAAAATTTGTGGTATYACTCAACGCCAAGATGCTGAATTTGCAGTTGAAATGGGTGTWGATGCTTTAGGTCTGGTGTTTTATGCASCYAGTCCACGCGCGGTAACGATTGCGCAGGCACACGATATTGTAGTGRGCTTGCCTCCTTTTGTTAGTATTGTTGCTTTATTTGTYGATGCTGATGCCGAATATGTAAGGTCGTGTTTAGCGGCCTTGCCTATTGGTGTTTTACAATTTCATGGTGATGAGTCTGTTGAATATTGTGAACAATTTAAYYATCCTTATATGAAAGCAATAAGAATGCGTGATGAGATTGATTTAGCCGCCGTAGCAAGTCAATATGCATCAGCATCGGCCATATTGTTAGACAGTTATCAGCCCGGCGTACCGGGTGGAACAGGCSAAGTGTTTGATTGGTCATTGATTGCKGATATTAATATTCCGGTAATTCTTGCAGGTGGATTAGATGCTAAAAATGTAGTTCAGGCAATCAAGCAAGTAGYGCCTTATGCTGTTGATGTGAGTGGTGGCGTAGAGCGAACAAAGGGAATAAAAGATAGAAACAAGGTAAGAGATTTTATGCAAGAGGTAGTAAATGTCTGAAAAGATAGAAAATTATTATGATAATTATCCTGATGCTAGAGGCCATTTTGGCATCTATGGTGGTCGTTTTGTAGGCGAGACACTGATGGAAGCGATCTATGCGCTTGAAGAAGCATATAACCGCTATAAAGACGATCCTGAATTTCAAGCTGAAATGGATAAAGATTTAGCTGATTTTGTGGGCCGACCTTCACCTTTGTATCATGCAGAAAACTGGAGCAAGAAATTAGGTGGTGCTCAGATCTACCTTAAACGCGAAGATTTGAATCATACCGGTGCACATAAAATAAATAATACGATTGGACAAGCTCTTTTAGCTAAGCGCATGGGTAAAACACGTATTATTGCTGAAACAGGGGCGGGGCAACATGGCGTGGCTACAGCAACGGTTGCAGCTCGGTTAGGCATTGAATGTGTAGTGTATATGGGGGCAGAAGATGTRCAGCGTCAAGCACAAAATGTCTATCGTATGAAATTACTGGGTGCTGAAGTCATACCTGTTGAATCAGGTTCTCGCACATTAAAAGATGCACTCAATGAAGCGTTACGTGATTGGGTAACCAATGTTGATAATACATTTTATATTATTGGAACCGTTGCAGGACCGCATCCATACCCTGAAATGGTCAGAGATTTTCAAACGATTATTGGCCGAGAAGCACGCAATCAAATCATGAAAGCCGCTGGAAAATTACCGGATGCACTTATTGCCTGTATTGGTGGTGGTTCAAATGCAATTGGTTTATTTCACCCCTTCATTGCCGATGAAAGTGTCGAAATGTATGGTGTAGAAGGGGGTGGGCACGGTATTGAAACAGGTCAGCATGCAGCACCACTTTGTGCCGGTTCTCCAGGCGTATTACATGGCAATCGTACTTATTTGATGCAAGATGAAAATGGCCAAATAATTGAAACACATTCTATTTCAGCAGGGCTAGATTATCCTGGTGTCGGGCCTGAACACGCTTTATTAAAAGATATAGGCCGCGCTAACTATGTGTCTGTCACGGATGAGGAGGCGCTACAAGCTTTTCATGATTTAACACGCACAGAAGGCATTATTCCTGCATTAGAATCAAGCCATGCATTGGCTTATGCTACTAAATTAGCACCGACGATGACATCTGACCAGATATTATTGGTGAATCTATCGGGTCGAGGTGATAAAGATATGCATACTGTTGCCGCATTAGCKGGATTAAATTTTGGGGAGCAAAAGTGAGTCGAATTAGTCAATGTTTTCAAAAATTAAAAATGGATGGTCAAACAGCGTTAATTTCGTATATTACTGCGGGTGATCCTGAGCCTTGGGTTACCGTRCCTATRTTGCATGCACTTGTTGATGCGGGTGCTGATATCTTAGAGCTAGGCGTTCCCTTTTCTGATCCTATGTCTGATGGCCCTGTTATTCAAAAAGCCTGTGAACGTGCATTAAAAAATAATGTATCGCTGCATAATGTATTAGATATGGTACGTCARTTTCGAGAAAGAAATACTACAACACCGATTGTRTTGATGGGCTACGCGAATCCCTTAGAAGTTATGGGYTATGAAACGTTTGCTGAAAAAGCACAATCAGTAGGCGTAGATGGCGTATTAACGGTAGACTTACCACCAGAAGAGTCGGATCAATTTTTGCCRATAATGAGCAAACATGACATTGATACAATTTTTTTAGTTGCCCCAACAACAACACCAGAGCGAATGGCTTATATTGCAGAACATGCTAAAGGTTTTATTTATTATGTCTCAATTAAAGGGGTAACAGGATCAGCCGTTTTAGATGTGACAGAAGTTGAAAAGAAAATACTGCAATTAAAACAGCTTACTGATTTACCTTTAGGTGTGGGTTTTGGTATTCGTGATGGAAAATCTGCCGCTGCTGTTTCAAAAATTGCAGATGGAGTGGTGGTTGGAAGCAGTTTAGTGCGCTGTATTGAAGAGCATGCAGAAAATCCAGAAGCACTGCCTCCCGCTATTGCTGCAATCCTTGCTGAAATGCGCCATGCTATTAATGCCAGTGATATGGCTTAGGCTTAATGAGTCTTCGCACAGTTTAAGTGTCGAAAATAGGTCTCAATCTAAAATATAGGTGACAAAAATGAGTTGGTTTGAAAAATTAATTCCTTCAAAAATTCGTACAACAGCACGTAGTAAATCGGTTCCAGAAGGGGTTTGGTGCAAATGCACGGCCTGTGACAGTATTCTGTATCATGCTGAACTAGAACGTAATTTACATGTTTGTCCTAAATGTGATCATCATCAACGCATCAATGCTCGTATGCGTTTAGAAAGTTTTCTAGATGAGGGAGAACGAACAGAAATTGCAGAAAATGTGAAACCTATTGATACCTTAAAATTTAAAGATAGCAAAAAATATAAAGATCGTATTACACAAGCACAAAAAAAGACCGGTGAAAATGATGCCTTATTAGCAATGGAAGGTACGATTAATGATCTTGCTGTAGTTGTTGTGTCATTTGATTTTAGCTTTATGGGTGGTTCTATGGGCGCGGTCGTGGGGGAAAAATTTGTTCGCGCAGCTAGCGTTGCATTAGAAAAGAAACTGCCTTTRATTTGCTTTGCAGCAAGTGGTGGAGCACGGATGCAAGAAGGGCTGTTTTCACTTATGCAAATGGCAAAAACGAGTGCTATTCTTGCTCAACTAAGTAAGGCAGGCGTACCGTTCATTTCTGTATTAACCGATCCTACAATGGGGGGAGTATCCGCCAGCTTGGCAATGCTAGGCGATATTAATGTAGCTGAACCTAAAGCATTAATAGGCTTTGCAGGACCTCGTGTTATCGAGCAAACAGTACGGGAAACCTTACCAGAAGGTTTTCAACGGAGTGAATTCTTATTAGAGCATGGCGCAGTGGATATGATTATAGATCGTCGCGAGATGCGTGACCGTTTATCCAGCATATTGTCGATGTTGCAAAAGCACGCGGCAGCTTAATTTAATAARATGGATGGTCTAAATGCGATTTGAAAGCTTGCCTGAATGGTTGCAATGGCAGGAARAGCTTCATTTTACTAAAGTTGAYCCAGGCCTTATACGTATTGGACAAGTTTGGCAACGCTTAGGGGGAAGTTCAAGCTTGCCCTTCACTGTCGTTACGGTTGCAGGAACAAACGGTAAGGGCTCATCGGTTGCAATGCTGGCATCAATTCTAGTTGAAGCAGGCTATCAAGTAGGCACGTATACTTCTCCGCATTTACTTGAATATAATGAGCGTATTTGTATCAATAAYATTCCATGCACGGATGAATTGATTTGCCATTCTTTTGAGCGAATCGATATGGCACGGGATGAGGTCTCTCTCACTTATTTTGAGTTTGCTACCTTAGCTGCTGCTGATATTTTTCGTGAACAGAAAATAGATATTGCGATACTAGAAGTCGGAATGGGTGGGCGGCTAGATGCCACTAATTTATTTGATTGTGACATCGCATTAATAACCCCGATAGGCTTAGATCATACTGCTTGGTTGGGGACCACTCGGGAACAAATTGGTGCMGAGAAAGCGGGGATTATCCGTGAAAACACACCTGTTGTTTGCTCCCAGTTATCACCACCAAAAAGCCTTTTAAAGCATGCGCAATCTCTGCAATCACAGGTTTATCAGGCTGGAAAAGATTTTGAATTTGTTATAGACAAGGGGCGTTGGCAGTGGAAAAGTCAGCACAATAATCTGGATAATTTAGCCTTGCCTGCATTAGTAGGATTTTATCAATTTCAGAATGCAGCCGCGGTATTACAAGTGATTGAACTATTGGTTGATATGTATCGTTATTCTATCTCAGAGGCACAGATTTCAAACGGGTTGAAATCAGTCAAATTAGCCGGTCGTTTTCAACAAATAGCAGGTGATATTGAACAAATTTTTGATGTCACACATAATCAACAAGGTGCACAAAATCTTGCCAARTTATTGGCTGAAATGCCCTGTAAGGGGCGTACTATCGCAGTATTAGCGATGTTAAAAGATAAAGATCCTGAAACGGTGATTAAAGAATTACAATCATCGATTGATCGTTGGTATGTTGCAGGTTTAGAAGGCAGTAGAGGGATGGAAAGTTCAGCATTAGCCAAGGTACTAGCAGAAACGATATCCCCATCTAAAATCATACAAAATGAACACGTGGTTGGGGCATATCAACAGGCATTAAAAGAGGCATYMAAAGGGGACCGRATACTTATTTTAGGTTCATTTTTAACGGTTGAAGCTGTTATGAAGTCACGTCTTAGTTAAACCATTTTTTTGTACTACTGAGTTGAATGAATCGAGTAGACAATTTTGAACTAATCGTACATTTTYTCAATATCTGCTTGATGGTGTTGAATAACTTTGGATCGCTTGATTTTCATTGTAGGGGTCATTAATGCATTATCTATTGTCCATGCATCTAATGTTAAGGTAACGCGCCTAATTCTCGCGTAAGCAGGAAAGTYATGTAGKAGATCACGCAAATTCTTTGTGATAGCACTATGAAGCGCCTTATCTTTGAGGCTATCATGATTAAAACCATCTAAACCATACTCTTTTGCCAAGGTAAACCAAAGCTCAGAATTAAGCACTAAGACAGCGGTCAAATAGGGTTCACCTTCACCAATGACKACAGCTTGTTCAAACATAGGGTCCATAATAATGGCTGACTCAATATCACCAGGTGGTACTTTTTCACCATTACTCAATATTAGAATGTCTTTTATTCGACCTGTAATGTGAATATGGCCATCCTCATTAATACGTGCTTGGTCGCCRGTATGTAACCAACCTTGTGCGTYGATAGTTTGTGCCGTTGCTTTGTGATTATTCCAATAACCAAGCATATTTCCAGGTCCACGCACTAATAGTTCATCATTATTACCAATCATTACGGCAACACCAGGAATGGGCYGGCCAACACTTGCAGGAATATTATGAACAGGGGAATTAACACTAATAACAGGGCTGGTTTCAGTTAGGCCGTAACCTTGTAGAATGCATATATCTAAGCCGATGAATAGTTTGGCGACTTGTTCGGGTAATGCTGCGCCACCGCTTACGATAACACGTATATTACCGCCAAAACGCTCTTTCACTTTTGATGCAACCACTTTGTTTAAAAGAGGCCATACAAGAAAACTAGGTCTCCACCAACCCYGTCCTTGTTTATGCAAAAATTTTGCCCAGCCGACTTTATGTGTTGTTTTAAATAAGCCCTTAGCAAGTACAGATTTATCGGCTAAYTGTGCTTGCAAGCGGGTATAAATTATTTCAAAAATCCGAGGAACAGTAATCATAATAGTCGGTTTTACACTGACCATATCATCAGAAAGTTGAGGAATGCCACGAGCATACGATACTTTTGCCCCAGCCATCATCGGTAAATAATAGCCTGCAGTACGTTCTAGAGTGTGAGAAAGGGGCAAAAATGAAAGAAAAATATCGCTGGGTAATATATCCATAACTTGCAATGCACCCGCTGCTACAGAGAGCATATTATGATGGCTGAGCATGACGCCTTTGGGCCGACCAGTTGTGCCAGAAGTATAGATAATAGAGGCAAGCTTATGCGGCTCTGCATCCCAATTACGAATAACGCCTCCAGTCTCTGGCAGCCATTGTTCTGTATAGACTGCGGGAGCTGTTAATTCATCATTATCGTTATTACGAATGACCACACGCTTAATATGGTGCTCTTCTGTTATTGATGGAATTAATCGTTTCCACTGTGCGGCTGTTTGTAAAAAAAGTAATTTAACATCCGCATCTTGCAATATATAGGCAACATTATCAGGACGGTCATCTGGATAAAGTGGAACGACAATCAGCCCTAATCCCATGGCAGCCTGATCAAAATAGACCCATTCTTTGCAGTTTTTAAGATTGATAGCAACGCGATCTCCGGGCTCAAGCCCTTCTTTTGCTAACGCATCTTGCCAGCGAGCAACCTGTGTTGCAACTTCTTCCCAGCTGATGTCATACCATGCTTTATTTTTAGAAGAATAATTCTGATAAGCCGCATGTTGAGGGCTACGTTTTACTCGCTCACGAAACAAACCATATAAGGTACCTGCTTGTTCTTGCGGAATAACATCAGTGGGAATGCTTACAGCCATGGTGTTTAGACCTTTAAAAATATTACAGGAATAACCAACGCATTTGAACGCCTAAAATATCGACACTGGCATCATAATCACCTGATAATGTATAGCCTTGATCKGTAATATCATTGATACTGGGGTCGCTTACAAAAATATGTGTGTAACCGGCATCAATGGTTATATGATCGGAATATTTATAACTTGCGCCTACGGCAACCCATTTACGATCTTCACCAGGAATGCGTGCTGTTCTATATTGATCTGAAATAGGGCTTTCATCATAGGCAATACCGCTGCGGAAAGTCCATCTATCATTATGGATATAGGTGAGGCCTATTCCGTAACGCATATTATTATTCCACTTTTCCTGTTTGACACTATTTAGGCTAGTGACGGGTGATGAGATTGCTAGTTCTTGAAACTGTTCCCARCGWGTCCAAGATACATCMGCTGAAACMGCCCATTKRKCATTRATTTCATGGTGAACGGCAAAAGAWGCRGATTCAGGTAAATCAATATCGCCGGAAATAGCCCCATCAGTAAAGCCCGCTAGGGTTGCTACTGCTGATACTGTTGGATCAGTAGGCAGTGTAAATTCACCTTTCCCCGTTAAATGATGAGACACTTTTGAACGATACGTCAAAGCAAAACGGGTAGCATCGGTTACTTGATACATTAAACCAAGATTAAAGCCCCAGCTCCAATCGTCAGCTGTCAGTTTTGCTTTGCCATCATTAGCTTGAATTGCTGTGGGTGCACAAGCAGCTGCAGCAACACAGACAGAACCAAAATCAACAGCTTGTGTCAATTCCATRTCTATATATTGAAGGTTTACACCAAAGCCAAGTGAGAGACGCTCTGTTGCCTTGAAACCCATAGAAGGGTTGATATTAATGGTTAATAAATCTGATTTAATGGCATGATAACGCCCAATCCAATTGTCTGAATATTCAGTGACAAGTCCAAAAGGTGCATTTACACCTATCCCGAGCACAACATCATCATTAAGTCGGTGTGCATAATAAAAATTAGGCACAACGGCAAGATTGCCTGCATCACCTTCACGTCCTGTTAGCGCTGTTCCRCCTAAAGYGGCAGGCAGGCTCGAACCATCATTATTAAATTCACTCTGTGGCAGAATAAAATTAAGTCCTTGCGCGATTTGTGAATGGGTCAAATAGGTTARSCCAGCAGGGTTGAAAAATATGGTGCTKGCATCTTCGGCTACCGCGGCTTGTCCAGCGAAAGCACGCCCTAAGCCAGTAACACTTTGCTCCATTACGGCAAAACCAGCGCCATAACTCATTGTGCTGAAAGCAGAAGCCATGAGTAAGGTGCTAACCTTTAATATTCTATGCTGAGCCATATTATTTTCCCTTGTCATAAATGTGTAGCAAAAGCGAAACTTATCGCATGCAATCAATTGGTGCAAGTATTAACGGTAGATTATTTACGTTTATAGAGCAGATCCCAGACACCATGRCCYAAGTTAAGYCCGCGCTGTTCAAATTTTGTYARTGGKCGATAATCAGGTCTATCGATATATTTGGCATCATCTGAGCAATTCTCAAAAAGTGTATTTTGTGATAAATCATCTAGCATTTGCTCCGCATAATGTTGCCAATCCGTAGCCATATGTAGATGGCCTCCCGATTTGATTTTTTCTGTGAGGAGCGTTACAAATGCGGGTTGAATAATACGTCGTTTATGGTGGCGTTTTTTATGCCAAGGATCGGGGAAATAAAGTTGGACACGATCTAATGCATTGTCGCTTATACGATGTTTTAATAATTCRACAGCATCCGTACAGATGACACGTARATTAGATAGSTTATGCGCATCGATGGCTTTAAGTAATTGGCCAACGCCTGGGCGATGTACTTCGACGCCAATAAAGTCGTGTTCGGGCTGATTGATGGCCATTTGAATGAGTGATACACCATTGCCAAAACCAATTTCGAGTACCTTAGGCACATCACGACCAAAAATCTCATTAAAATTAAGTAATGAATCGCCTTCATCAATGGCAAAAGAGGCCCAAAGTGTATCGATAGCGCGTTGTTGACCAGSTGTTAAGCGTCCTTCTCTACGAACAAAGCTACGGACAGTGCGGAGTGTTTTCTTTTCAGTCATAAATTATGGGATTTATTTTAAGGTGTAGAATAGATNGGATCATACATTATTAGGAAACGCTATGGCATCTTGTTGTCAGCCACCTGAACCTGTCGAGCAGCCTGACGGTTGTGGTCACTCGTCAAAGAACAAAAACCGATATGACCGCTTACTTTGGACTACCTTGATTTTAGTAAGCACGGCTTATTTACTYGATCTACTCGCGGCACCATTAATACAACACTGGATCTCATTTGCGAGTATGACTGCCGCAGTGCGTAGTCTAATGGATAGTATGTGGATTGGTTTAGCGTTGGGGATGACCTTTGTGGGTATATTAGGACGAGTGCCAAGAGAATTTGTTACTGCATTGTTAGGCAGGGGTGACACCTTTGTGGGTATTGTGCGAGCCACATTTGCGGGTGTGTTACTTGATTTATGTAGCCATGGTATTTTGTTAGTTGCAATGCGACTTTATCAACGTGGTGCTAGTTTAGGACAAGTCATGGCTTTTCTTATTGCGAGCCCTTGGAATTCTTTATCATTGACTGTTATTTTGATCGCACTTATTGGTTGGAAGTGGACATTGCTTTTTATACTCTGTTCMATGCTGATAGGTATCGTAAGTGGTTTGATTTTTAATTATTTGGAACGAAAGGGAATCTTACCCACCAATCCTAATACAATTGAAGTTAATGGGTTTAAAGCGTGGCCCGAGGCTAAAAAACAATTTAAAGCGACACAATTTAGTATGAATTGGTTTTCGAGTATGATTTGGGAAGGTATAAAGGACTCTAGAATGATCGTGCGCTGGCTGTTATTAGGGGTRTTGTTGGCAGCCGCAATYCGAACATTCGTACCGATCGATAGCTTTCAAACCTATTTCGGCCCCACCTTGATAGGGTTAGGGCTCACCTTAGTTGTAGCAACTATATTAGAAATATGCTCGGAAGGATCAACACCGATTGCAGCAGACTTAGTCACGCGTGCGCAGGCACCAGGAAATGGCTTCGCTTTTTTGATGACAGGGGTGTCGACCGATTACACCGAAATCATGTCTTTACGGGAAACAACCAAATCATGGARAATYGCATTATTTTTACCCTTAGTCACTGTTCCACAAGTAGTTTTTATTTCATGGTTAATGAATATAGTCTGAGCAGGATGCGGGTTTAGACAAACTAGTCCGTGCCAAAAATCACTATTCGCGCTATAATTGGGGGTCATAAAAAGTATCCACTACGCGGTTTTAGTTCAATTGAGCCGCACAGAATTTGAACTTTGTGTCATTGAAACAAAGTAATAAGAGAGAAAGAAAATATGGTTCATCCAGTATTAGAAGCGGTAACTGACGGTATAATTAAACGTAGTAAAAGAACACGTACAATCTATTTATCACGTGTTGATGCGGCGGTTGCAAAAGGCCCACATCGCTCTCAATTAGCGTGTGGTAATTTAGTGCATGGTTTTGCTGCTTGTTCTAGTAGTGAAAAAGCAGATTTATCCGGAAATATTAAAGCTAATATCGGGATTATCTCAGCTTATAACGATATGCTATCAGCACATCAACCCTATATAGATTATCCGGAAATCATAAAAAAAGCGGCCAATAAAGCCGGTGGAGTAGCACAGTTTGCAGGCGGTGTTCCTGCGATGTGTGATGGTGTCACGCAAGGCCAACCAGGCATGGAATTATCGTTATTCAGTCGTGATGTCATTGCCATGTCAGCTGCGATTGGCTTAAGCCATAATATGTTTGATGGCGCATTATTTTTAGGTATTTGTGACAAGATTGTACCTGGACTATTAATTTCAGCATTGAGTTTTGGTCATTTACCCGCGGTATTTGTACCTGGCGGCCCAATGCCCAGTGGTTTGCCKAACAAAGAAAAAGTACGCATTCGCCAACTTTACGCAGAAGGTAAAGTCGGCCGTGATGCCTTATTAAAAGCCGAGTCAGAATCCTATCATAGTGCCGGAACGTGTACTTTCTACGGTACAGCAAACAGCAATCAAATGATGGTTGAAATGATGGGACTTCACTTACCAGGCAGTTCATTTGTTAATCCGGGCACGCCATTGCGTAAAGCATTAACGCAAAGTGCAACAGAACAAGTATTGAAATACACTGCATTAGGTGATGATTTCCGCCCATTTGGTTATATGATCGATGAAAAAGCGATTGTAAATGCGATTGTGGGTTTGATGGCAACCGGTGGATCAACCAATCACACCATGCATTTAATCGCGATTGCACGTGCAGCCGGCATTATCGTCAACTGGGATGATTTTGATAAAATCACTAAAATCATTCCGTTACTTACACGTATTTATCCAAATGGTGATGCAGATATTAACCACTTCCAAGCGGCGGGTGGCATGAGTGTRTTGATTACCGAATTATTGAAACATGGCTTAATGCATGAAGAYATTATGACGGTTGCATCGACGCGTGGTATGAATAGTTATACCCAAGAACCTAAACTAGTTGATGATAAATTAGTGTGGGAAGAAGGCCCTGGTCAATCATTAGATAAAGACGTTATTGGTACGATGAAAAAACCTTTCTCAACGACCGGTGGTTTGCACTTGATTCATGGTAATTTGGGCCGAGGCATGTCGAAGATTTCTGCTGTTGCAGAAGAGCATCAAGTGGTTGAAGCGCCAGCAATGGTCTTTGATGATCAAGAAGATGTTGTTGATGCTTTCAAACGCGGTGAGATGGAAAAAGATCTTATCGTAGTGTTACGTTTCCAAGGCCCTAAAGCAAACGGAATGCCTGAGTTGCATAAGCTCACACCGCTATTAGGATCATTACAAGATAAAGGGTTCAAAGTAGCGATTGTAACGGATGGCCGTATGTCAGGCGCATCAGGTAAAATACCGTCAGCGATTCATATGTGCCCAGAATGTGAAGAAGGGGGTCCATTAACACGTGTTCGCACTGGCGATATGATTTTCCTAAACACGCAAACAGGACGACTCAATATCCAAGTAGATAATGATACCTTTGAAAACCGCACACAATGCATCAAAGGCAGTACTGACCATCATTATGGTATGGGAAGAGAATTATTTGATAGCTTCCGTAAAGGCGTTTCATCAGCAGAAACAGGCGCGATCAATATGTTTAATAATGATGAAATATAAGCTACAAGCACACSAATTAAATTAGATTTTGGAATAAAAAATACAATGAGCAAAACAATTAAAGAAATAATGAATTCATCACCGATTGTTCCMGTGATGGTTATCAACAAGGTTGAGCATGCAGTACCTTTAGCAAAAGCATTAGTAAAAGGGGGGATTACTGTTCTAGAAATYACCTTACGTACTGAAGCTGCATTAGAATCAATTACACGTATTAAAGCCGAAGTGCCGGATGCAATTGTAGGTGCMGGTACCATTATTAATATTGATACATTGAATAAAGCGATTGCWGCAGGCGCTGAATTTATCGTGAGCCCAGGCACAACAGATGCAATGATTGATGCCGCTATTGCAACAGGTGTYCCAYTATTACCGGGTGTAGCGAATCCTAGTGAAGCAATGCGAYTATTGGAAAAAGGAATTACAGAAATGAAATTCTTCCCTGCAGAAGCAGCAGGTGGTATTCCAATGTTGAAATCAATTGGCGCACCGATTCCACAAATTACATTTTGCCCAACAGGYGGTGTCAACCAAAAGAATGTTAAAGAYTACTACAGCTTGCCTAATGTGGCRTGTGTTGGYGGCTCTTGGATGTGTGCAGCTAACTTAGTYGATGCTGAAGATTGGGATGAGATTACACGCTTATCTGCTGAGGCGATTAAATTAGCAACGGCATAGTAAATAAATGTAAAAAATAAAAAAGGCTGAAGATATTTTATCTTCAGCCTTTTTTTTGCTCCRATATCCAGTATTYARGTTAAATAAGAACTTGGCGTTGYAACCAGTCRTCAATAAGTGACCGTGCACCCTCAATAACRATTTCAGGGTTAGGGTGYTGTAACTCTTCCGCTATTTGCTCAGCCGCGACTTGTCCTGTTAAACCTTCATTTAATAAATCGATCAGTCGSGTGCTGACAGGGTTTAACTCCAAAAAGGTRATGTCATCATTRCTATCACGATAAACCARTAAATAGCTAGGCTGMTCGCTGACCTGTTGTGGTTGAAAATCAGGGCCAATTTGATGGACTGGAAGCGTATAAGCTAATGACCATGCAAGYGGTGAKARCTTYAAYTGTAGYGCCAAGATGTCTTGATTKTCATCAATGCTAATAGGGCTAGGTTCAACATCTAATACACTTAGTGCTAATTCAACCCATTCATAATGYACCAATTCCTTGATGAATATCKGATCATTGCTTAGATCGCGTTCATTATCAAGATAGGCCATAAATTCACGCGATATTTCATGRAATAAGGGTGTTTTACAGTGATGTTTSAYCATGAAATCACGGATCATAGCGTGCCAATCATCATCAGACGTAATCTGTCTTAGTACCGGAAAACCATTAGCAAYAAAACCTTCAATATTATTATAAAAAAGCTCACGGTAAATAGTCATTCGACGCGGTTCAATATCAGCCGGAGCCGGATTGTTTTCAGGATCGCGAATACTGCCTGCAAATTGATATTGTGTTGCTATAAAACTAGGCTGTTGCGACATGATCGTGCCCCTGAGCAGATTGATAATGCCGAATTTGATTCACTTCTTCAAGCAGTGAATCTACAGAGGGRATATTAAAGTCACGCTCTAATAARGTTGGGAYAACCCCRTGATGTTGATATGTCTTTTCCAGTAGATCCCACACAGGGTCAATTACGTCCGCACCATGGGTATCGACTTTTAGATCATCCGCTTCATCATAGTGGCCTGCAATATGARGGTAGGCAATACGTTTGCTATCTACTGATTTCATATACTGTTCGGCGTCATAATTATGGTTAATACTGTTCACATAAATATTATTTACATCGAGCAAAAGATCGCAATCTGCTTGCTCGATAACCGCATTTAAGAAATCAATTTCAGCCATTTCTTGGCCGGGTGCGGCGTAATACGATACATTTTCCATAACGATACGGCGTTCTAAAATATCTTGCACACGTTGAATACGTTTAGCAACATGTGTCACCGCTTCKTCAGTGAAYGGTATTGGCATYAAATCATAAAGATGACCGTCATCGCTGCAATAACTTAGGTGTTCGCTGTAACAAGCAATATTATGTTTATCGAGGAATTTCTTCARTTGGATTAGAAAATGCTCATCTAAAGGGGCGGGGCTTCCAATCGACAACGATAAGCCATGACAAATTACAGGRTAGCGTTCTGCTATTTGAGMRAATTTYTTACCCAAMGCGCCRCCCATTTTCATCCAGTTCTCTGGYGCGACTTCTAAAAARTCGGCAGGCTTAGGGYTGATCGCCATAAATTCATCCATAAAGCTTCGGCGCAATCCTAAACCAGCACCGGATACAGGGCAAGACGTTGTGTTCATGATTTAATCTCTATCATTACAGTTATAGATAATTGACTGTTTAAAATAAGGAATGTTACATGTTTATTTATTAAGTAGTGTTATTCCACCGTAATTTCGAAAATTGTTCGYGCMACACCKACATTTCCGGTTTTTTCATCAAAYAAATAAGCAATCACTTTATAATGACCWGRYTKTYCRAGTTTTGTTTCTCCTGAGAAAATMGCRACAGGGCCGGTAAAGTCTAAATTAACTTCGGTGACTTTTTCACCATCGAGCATGATGATYGCTTTTGCYTCAAAATTCTTCGGATTCCAKTSGGTYGTTGGTGATATTTTACAMCCACATAACATGGCTGCTTGTGCAAAAACAGTAACAACACCGYCCTCCATTACACTGGCCCATGTATCGACAATAAATCCCGGTATATCTARAATAATGCCATCCCCCATTATATCTTTACCRGGGATAATCCATGAGGTGACACTGGCTTCCTGTAATGATTGCCGATGTGCATAAGGTCCTATCACAGTGAATTTTAATAAACGCGGRCTAGMAATATCGACATGAGCAACAAAACTAGCCGTTTTATCATYGCTAATACGCTGACCGCGTGCAATAGGATTGATAATGATGGTATCGGTGCTACCTGTTYCACCACGGATCCAGCCAGAGTCKAGTATYTCRCCTGTTTCAGCATCAGTRACAATGGCACGTAATCCGCCGACACTGGTGCCAATRAATTTAGCATCAACYGCTTTTGCTCGAATKGTWATCTTGGTTTCAACGGCAAATAKRTTRGCACTAAAAAKAATASTSATTARTGCRGGTAAAAGYAGTTTGAAYAMATTCATTATAAYTTCCTYAGCTAATAATTTAGGCTTGTGTTTGTGGTGGAATATCCGTTCCTTCGCTCCACACATCAAAACCACCCATCATAGAATGGACATTTGTAAAACCAAGTTGTTGCAAGGTGGCCGCAGCGAGTGCAGAGCGACCGCCACTTTTGCAATAAACGACGATGGAAGCATTTTTATCTTCAAAGTCAGGATGATTGCTGATCATAAACTCAAGCATGCCACGTGAAATATGACGAGCGCTAGGAATATGACCTGTTTCATATTCTAATAATTCACGCACATCCATGGCAATACTACCGCTAGAAAGCATGTCATTGGCTTGTTGAATGGTTATTTCTGTGATCACTGATTTTGCTGCTTGCACTAAATCCATTGTTGTTTGTACCATGGTGGTGTCCTTTCGTTTTAAAAGATATAAGACTATTCTATATTAGAATAGTCTTATTAAGTGAAAACAGTTTTATACTAATGCTAAATAATGAGTTATGTGATTTATGTTTGCTTATATTGTAAGAAGAATTTTATATGCATTTCCGATATTAATTGGGGTAAATGCACTGACCTTTGCCCTGTTTTTTATGGTTAATACCCCTGATGACATCGCGCGGATGAACTTGGGCACTAAACATATCACTCAAGCGTCGATAGATACTTGGAAACAGGATCGCGGCTATGATGAGCCATTATTATGGAACAGTGACGGTGAAGGGCTGGCTAAAGTAACAGACACACTCTTTTTTGATAAATCATTACGTTTATTTGTCTTTAACTTTGGCCAAGCAGATGATGGCCGTGATATTGCCGCTGATATTAAGGTTAGAATGTGGCCTAGCTTAGCCATGGCTATCCCCATTTTCATTGTTGGCCTGCTGGTGAACATTACCTTTGCGATGATGATGGTCTTTTTTAGATCAACTTATCTTGATCTTGCGGGTGTGGTGATCTGTGTGGTGATCATGTCGATTTCGAGCTTGTTTTATATAATAGGCGGACAATTTCTTATCGGAAAATTRATGCTATTAGTACCTATHTCAGGCTACGGTGAAGGACTCAGCGCCATTAAATTTCTCATTTTACCGGTATTGATTGGCATCGTTTCTGGTATAGGGGCCGGYTCRCGRTGGTATCGCACCTTATTTYTAGAAGAAATATCAAAAGACTATGTGCGAACAGCGCGYGCAAAAGGHTTGTCAGAGACGCAAGTTTTGTTTCGACACGTATTAAAAAATACCATGATTCCGATATTAACCGGTGCTGTTGTCGTCATTCCAACCTTGTTTATGGGCAGCTTAATTTTAGAGTCCTTTTTTGGAATACCCGGTTTAGGCAGTTACACCATTGATGCYATTCGYGCYCAAGACTTCGCTATAGTGMGAGCAATGGTGTTTTTAGGCTCTGTACTCTATATACTAGGSCTTATGCTGACWGATTTATCATATACCCTAGTTGACCCGCGAGTACGTTTAGATGGATGATTTAAGACAAAGAGCACTAGAGTGTTTGTTACTCAACGATCCGCTTGAAAAGGTAGCGCAGACACAAGCACTGTATCAACGTCATTTGGCAGGCGAGTTAACGGTCTCGAATGATGATTTTTCTGTTCCTGATGAACCGGGCAGACCCGACAAGCCAGAACTGGTTGCTCCTAAAGATTTACCTCGYCGCCGCAATAGTGCTGAAAGTGGTAACGCATCATTGATCCATGCCGTGTGTCATATTGAATTTAATGCCATTAATTTAGCGTTGGATGCCGTGGCTCGATTCCCCAGTTTGCCGCAGCAATATTACGATGATTGGAYGCGGGTGGCCTTTGAAGAATCGCAGCAYTTTATMTTGCTACGCGATCACCTKCTTTCACTYGGCTACGATTATGGTTYATTTCCYGCCCATAATGGCATGTGGGAAATGGCGCGCAAAACGCATCATGATCCCTTAATTCGCATGGCATTRGTRCCSCGWGTTYTAGAAGCACGYGGATTAGATGTGACWCCTAARATGATGAACAAATTRCGYGGTAGTGGYGATCATMGGGCSGTTGARATATTAGAAATTATCTTACAAGAAGAGATMGGYCATGTRAAAATTGGYACRCGYTGGTTTAACTAYTTRTGCGAACAACGCRAGGTTGATCCYTTRGCGACCTTTAAAGACTTATTAGACAACTAYTTTTCGGGTCAATTAAGAGGGCCGTTTAACACGGAAGCKCGAAAATTAGCTGATTTTACYGATGAAGAAATGGCATTGCTTGAAGGCAATTAAAATCAKTTTAAATTYTKRTACTTTTGCCATGCATTTAATACSGCATAACTAATAAARAAATTRATAACGAAGTAAAAAAKCCCAACASCCCAAKCCATMGARTTAAASRTRRTWAAAAGCGCGAGGTTGGGRAAANNNGCAACNNNAAATTCACCGTGSCCAGGAATGAWYGCCGGAAGTAATAATGCYCCGCAAAAACTCCAGAYAAAYAYAAAATASGGTTTAGCGTGATGATTACGCCCTAACAACCAGCTTGAAAGAAATAAAATAATACAAATCACTAACGCAACAGCATGAAATTCTAGTCGCATCGCATTATTTCTTTGTTCCATCCTGCAGTGCTTTTTTACGTTCCATCTCTGCTTTTTGGCGGCGAGATTCTTTCGGATCAGCAATGAGTTTGCGATAAATTTCGACACGATCTTTATTACGCAGGCCAGCAGTGAGTTTACACATTTTGCCAAAAATGCCGACTTTGTCCGTGCTTAAATCAATTTGAGGATAGGTATCTAAAACCCCTGATCGTTTAATGGCATCTTCAACGGTGCAATCATCGGGCACTTCCAGTGACAAAATGACTTGCTCCTCAGGTAGAGCATAAGCAATTTCAATATTAATCGATTCCATAAACGTCCTGTGCGCGTTTGCAAAAGGCTTCAACCAAGGAGCCTGATATTTGAGTGAAAATAGGGCCAAGGGCCATGCTGACTATTCTGTTTGAGAATTCAAAATCCATATCGAGTTGAATGCGACAGCCTTGATTGTCGCCAATCATACCAAATTGCCAATGGCCTTCTAGGTGTTGAAAAGGGCCATCGATCAATGAAATATCAATTGATTTCCCGTGTATTAATTTATTTCGGGTCGAAAATTCATGATGAATTCCACCCTTTGCTAAATCTAAGGATGCATCAACAGTATCTTCTGTTTTGTTGATGATCTTGCTAGAGCGGCACCATGGTAAAAAGGACGGATACGCTTCAATGTCATTGACGAGGTTAAACATTTGCTCGGGGGTAAATAAAACGAGCGAACTACGGGTAATGGTTGTCATGGTTTAATCAAAAAGTCCTAKTGYACTTAAAAAYACAATGATAACCGCTGCGGGTGTAATGTAACGAATAAGTAATAGCCATATTTTATAAATTAATGGACTTCTAATTGCAAATTCTTGCTGACTACTTGAGCGAGGCATGGCCCAGCCGGCAAAAAGGGCAATAAACAAACCACCAAGCGGTAACATTAAGTTTGCCGTTAGGTAATCAAGCAACTCAAACATCGTTTTGTCAAACAAGAGCCATGTTTCACCAATATTAAATGACATTACGGTGAGCAGACCTAATGACCAAGCAGTAAACCCGGTATAAACACTGGCGCGACGACGACTAACATYTCTATTTTCAACTAACCATGCAACAGCAGGTTCAATGAGTGAAATAGCAGAAGTCCATGCGGYAAARACTAATAATAAAAAGAATAAGCCRCCAAATAARGCACCACCRCTCATGTGGCCAAAGGCAATRGGCAAGGTTTCAAAGATAAGMCCRGGCCCTGAACCAATGGCTAAATCATTCGCAAATACTAAGGGGAAAATGGCCAAACCWGCTAACAAKGCAATGCCSGTGTCAGCGGCTGCAATGGCAAGCGATACTTTTAAAATAGAAACGTTTTTAGGYAAATATGAGCCATAGGCCATAATCGCGCCCATACCTAAACTTAAGGTGAAAAAAGCATGGCCCATTGCSGTCAATATCGCATCACTGCTTAATTTAGAAAAATCAGCTTTGAATAAGAAGTTAACGGCATGCGTGAAATGCTCACCAGTATTGGCAGCARAACCGACTAATATAATGAGAATTATGACTAATGCCGGCATAATAAAGCGCACTAATTTTTCTAAKCCGCCSCGCACACCRCGGGCAACRACRACCATYGAYGACACAATAAATACSGTATGCCAAGCGAGCAATCGTTCAGGGTCATTGGTTAATGACTTATAGATATGAACSGTACCCTCGGCKGTAACACCMTCAAATGTRCCRCTTAAGGTACGAAATACATAAGCAATGGTTTGGCCTGCAATAACACTGTAATAAGACAGGATAATAAAGCCAGCCACAACGCCGCTCCAGCCGAGATAACGCCAGRACGGATGTTTCATTTCTTCTTTAGCAATTGCTCTCAAGCTATCAACAGGGTTTTGGCGACCACGACGACCAATCATGATCTCAGCCATCATGATCGGAATACCGATACATACAATGCACAATAAATAGACCAGTACAAATGCGCCACCGCCATTTTCACCGGTAATATAAGGGAATTTCCATATATTACCCAAGCCTACTGCGCTACCCGTAGCGGCAAGAATAAATGCCCAGCGGGATGACCATTGGCCGTGAATAGAGTTGTCAGGTCTGCTCATAAATGTTCTCAGATTAAATTTTTCTTAAGGAATAATATACCATGAAGGTATGCATCTATTATAATAGATAGATGGCAACGAAAAAAAATAATAAAAAGACCAGCAACAATAACATTTCTCAGAATCGTCGTGCGCGGCATGATTATTTTCTAGAAGACAAATTTGAAGCAGGGCTTGTGTTAGAAGGTTGGGAAGTGAAAAGCATGCGCGATGGCCGTGCACAACTCAATGAAAGCTATGTTGTGATTGATAGATCAGAAGCATGGCTACATGGCGCACATATCTCACCATTATTATCAGCGTCAACCCATATTCATCCCGAAAATGTCCGCCGCCGCAAACTGTTATTAAATCGTGTTGAATTGAACCGACTGATTGCTGCCGTAGATCGCAAAGGTTATACCATTGTGCCTGTTTCTTTATATTGGAAGAAGGGCAGAGCAAAGCTTGAAATTGCACTCGCTAAAGGTAAACAACAACACGATAAACGCGCATCAGCCAAAGATGCCGATTGGGCACGTGAAAAATCTCGCATTTTTAGAAGTAAATAAAAGGATTAGAGACGCGAGTTCACAAATTTGTCTGGAACAAATTTAAACACCTTTAATTTAAAGGTGGCCCTGAAAGGGTGAGTTTCAGGACGAAACGAATAATTCCCGCCGTCGCATCATCGATATAAAGCATAATTTTCCTAGCGAGGAAACCATCACTCATTTATACTGTCTATCAAGTAGACCGAAATTTTTACACTTTGATAGTGAAAAGGTTTCAAACTGTTAACAATCGTATTAACAGAAACTTTAGGGGACGACCTGGCTTCGACGTGGGTTACAAAACTTAAGGTGCATGTCGAGTATGTTGGTTCTTCTCGTAAAACAGACTGACAAAATGATAGTTGCAAACGATAACAACTACGCCCTAGCAGCTTAGGCTTGCTAGCCTCTGACCAAAGCCGTGCTTATGCGTTTGGTATCAGGGGTCGACTCTCATAAGACAAGCTTGATGCATGCTTGGTGCAGATAGACTGAAATTTCACAAGATCGCTTTAGGTTTTCCCTGTTTGCCGGGTAGCTTATAGTTAAATTAATAGACAAAATAAACATGTAGATCCGAAAGCGGAGGATTTGCGGACGCGGGTTCGATTCCCGCCGTCTCCACCAAACATAAAGACCACCTTCGGGTGGTTTTTTTGTTTGTGGCTATGGTGTGGATGAGAGCCCGCACTGGGTTCACAAAATTGTCAGGAACAAAATTTTAGTCATCCGATAGGATGAGCCGCAGGCCGAAGCTCATGGATGAGCTGAGCAATTCCCGCCGTCCCCACCAGACTAACCGGCCACTAATCCGGCCTAAACTTTATTTTTATGGCGAACTTATTTGTTAATAAAGCTATATATATCATTATGTTGCCAAAATTTTAATGCAACCATTAAACTGGCCAAAAAAAGTGTAAAACACTTGTTGAGATGAACTATGGCTGTGTCGATAGTGATATTGTCWGYSWKYWKAKCTGANMKCGKKMMTMRGMTYATTTTTCCCAGAAGTTTTTCTTAACGGGGGCTCTGCGTGTTTTTTTGTCTYTTGGTTTTGATGYTGTTGATTTGTTTTTAGACTGAGGTGCTTTACTGCTGCGAACAAAGTTCAAAATTGAAACCGGCACWACTTTTCTAACCACAAASCCTTCAATTTCTTTRCGCTTAATGATGTGMCCTAAGCTGCTTTCAATGGCGCATAAGTTTTTAAAGTCRCCCATGGCAACAAAGGATATAGCTTCACCCTTGGATCCTGCACGTCCTGTTCGGCCAATGCGGTGGATGTATTCTTCTGGTTTAAAGGGTAAGTCGTAGTTAACCACTCGACTTAGATCGCCAATATCRAGYCCRCGRGCCGCAATGCCAGTGGCTACCAAATATTTTAGTTCRCCAGATTTGAARTCGGCYAAAATCTTTTCACGCATGGCCTGGCTTCTATCACCATGGATCGAATCGGCTTTAATGCCACGTTTTGCAAGCTGGTCGACTAGYTTGGCWGCACCGTGTTTTTTCTCGATAAAAATAAGTGCTTGGTCCCATTTTTCAKTGTTAATTAAATGGCTTAACAAAGTGGACTTGGTRTCTTTATCAATGGTGATTAACCACTGGTTTATCGTYGATGCRGCAGATGATTTCGGTGTGATAGAKATATCAACAACRGCATCAGTCAGGTTGCTATAAGCAAAACTACCCGCGAGAGAGCGAACACTGTCGTTCATTGTYGCCGAAAACAATAGGTTTTGACGWYTTTCAGGTAAGCGATCAAGGATCTTAGTAATTTCATTACCAAAACCCATATCCATCATTCTGTCAGCTTCATCYAATACCAATAYTTCAACATCATCAAAATACACGGCACGTTGRTACGCTAAATCAAGCAATCTACCCGGTGTGGCCACTAAAATATCSACRCCTTCYAATAAGCGTTCCGCTTGTGGCGCCGTATCAACACCACCATAAGCAACCATAGAGCTTAAATTAAGATTTTTACTATACTCAGCCACATTCTCAGCGACCTGAATCGATAATTCACGGGTAGGAGCYAAAATAAGKGCACGTATACTTTTAGCGCGYACCTGCWYTTTATTGTTTAGCTGTTCTAATAGTGGCAGAACAAATGCGGCGGTCTTGCCTGTCCCCGTTTGAGCAGTGGCAACAAGATCTCTACCCGCAAGAACGATCGGAATCGCTCGTTTTTGGATAGGGGTAGGGTTGGTATAACCCAGTTCTTTAATAGCTTTTACAATAGGATTACTTAACCCTAGTTTTGAAAATGGCATAGTGACTCGAAGTGTAGGAATAAATAGAATAGCGCGCATTATAGCGTAAAACTAATCGCTTGTTGTTAAGGGATCTTAAGGGGTACACCTTGAAGCTCCCTGAAAAAACTAGATTCTAGAGTGTATTAATCAACGCGGCATAAGCTTATTAGTGTACCGGCTGGATTATTTGATTTTTCAAATAGATAACACTTGCCGATGTAATGAGTATGAGGCGTTTGGATTAAGTATAATGAGAAGTTTAAACCAAAGGTAGAGCCAAGATTTCTGGCTCCTTTATTTAATAGATAATATAAAATAAGAGAGTGATATATGTTAGAAGATGAAACTTATCAAATAGATTACTTTTGTAATTTTATTAGAAATATACTCTCTAACCAAGCCCCTCATCAGAGTTTGGATGGGTTTTATGGTGATGAACGCATTGTTTACTTCACTAAGCCATTTGAGTCATATTCATCTCTACACAAGCTCATTGATTTTGTGGTTACTGAAGCTATTGGTGATGAGTTTGATGAATCTGATTATGAAAAACTTTGGCCTGAAGGAGCAAAAAGTCTAACTAATTATAAAGTAGATAAACTTGCTCTCGAAAGAGCTTTTGAATACTACGAAATTCCTTATTATACATTTTCAGATTATTTACTTGATATGACAGGTCACTGTATAAAATTTAATGAGGATGATAGAGATGGTTACTTCCTTCAATTGATTGRGGGAGGAGATTTAGCTCTTTTAACCCATAAGGTTTCAGAAGAAGTTTTTCAAGTAATTTTTCAGGATCGAAAGTTGTTATTTCGATTAAATTATATGATGGCTTCTGTTTTAGAAACTGATAAAGCTAGTGCTTATAAGGAATGCAGTACAGTATTTAAGAAAGAAGGAGTACTTAAAAGTGTCCAAATACCTGATTGGGTAAAAAAAGTCGTTTTTTCTCGAGATAAAGGCAGTTGTGTTTTGTGTTTTAAAGACTTATCAGAGAAAAAGGACTTAGATAAAAAATTAAAGTATAGCCATATGGTTTCTCTGGCTAGTTCAGGGTTTAATGATGTTTCAAATATTCAATTATTATGTGGAGAATGTCATGAAAATAAATAATGAGGCTTAGAAGTCTCCTTCTGCTACTTGAAAACATGAGATACCCATTGAACGCCACATTTTGACGACCTTATCTCGATCATCAAATATACAAAGAACATCTTCTTTATAGTTTGGGTAGTACTCTAACAACCATTGCTTTTTTAGCTTTTCATCAGGTGTGTATGAATCTATTTTACGCAATGTTAATTGATTAAATGGCACAGCAAATTTATTAAGCCATTTAATAGTCTTATTTCGAACAATATCACCGCGAGCTGAGAAAATATGTATTTTATAGCCTTGTAACTTAAGTGCTTGAACGGTTTTAATTACAGGGATATTTGGCAAGTCTTTATCACATGCTTCAAAATATGATTGCCAATCAATTTTTTTATTGAGTGATTTATCAATAAAATGAAAACGATGTTGATTAAGAGCTAATGTTCCATCTAAATCAACAATAATGGTTTTAATATTCATTATTGCTTATAATTTTTCAAAATATCTTCGAATTGAAGACTGTAATATTGCAACTTTTGCCTTAATAGTATGCTTTCTTCGTCACTAAAAATATATTCTTTACCATAATGTTTGAATAAAAGACTTCCATCATCTTGAAGTTCTGGAATACCATGAGCCAGAAAATTTCTGGGTTTTAATATTTCGGTTTGATAATCACCAATGTCATTTACATTCAATGTTTCTAATTGTTTCGAAAGTGTCTGGCATATATTCCATTTTTTAGCGCTTTCTAGATTTTCTAATAAAGAAACTATATCTTCAGAACCTTTCAATTTTAAAATTATTTTTGAACGTTTACTGTTTTGAGAACAAACTTCTTCAATATAATGATTAATCAACAGTACTCTTTCTGCAATATCAAGATGATTAAAAAAACTTTCAGCAATCATATCTAACTGTTCATCGATGTTCCCCACTTCGGCCATAATTATCCCTCGAACATTATTAAGATCAAGAAATTTATGAACAGATTGTCGGGCAACATTTATAATTTTAGTTATTTCTCCTCCTGCGGTTCTACTCGCAATAAAAATACCTTCTAGCTCTTTCTCACGCACAGCATCCCATAGCTCGCTACTTCTATTTGCGGAGTAAAAAATAACCTCAGTATAAACATCATGTTGTCTTAGTTTCTGGATAAAGTTTTCACCATGTTCATCAAAAGCTTCAAGGTTATAATCAACAGCTATCAGATCAAATTCTTTGAATGGATCATGTTTCATAAAGTCTTCAGGATTGGAAACCATGACAATATTTGGAGTAAAGCCCCAAGATTCTATTGCATCATTGATGGGATCTAAATCAACAGATTCTATATATTCTTCGTCATCGTCAAACCATAAAATTGAATATTTTAATTTCATCGACTAAAAACCATCCTTATTTCTGCTCCTTTTGAATTATTAGGTATTAGTGAAATTTCTGAAGATAACGAATTCATAATTTCTTTAGCATGGTATAGGCCTAAACCTGATCCTTGTGTTGTAGTCACTCCTAGTTCAAAAGCCGTATCTTCGACAACAGATTCATCAATTCCACGTCCATCATCTATAAAAGAAATTTGAAGAAGGTTTTCTGCAATTTTATCCATGGTGATTAAAATAGTACTGGCATTAGCTTTACTTGCATTACTAACAATGTTGTCAATTAATATTGAAAGTTCGATACGTTTGGCTTTAATTTCAAAAGCCTCTGTTATATTATTTTGAATATTTAAATTAATACCTGATCCAGAAAACTCACTTGTTACATTAATAAGGTATTGTTCAAAGTAAGTTGGTAAGTCTGTAAATTCCTTTTTTGTGCCAGACTTGAAGTTGGCTTTTGTTGCATACTGAGCCGTTGCTGTTATTTTTTTATTTGCTTTAGATATTTTTTCAATATATTTAAGAGCTTCATTGATATTACCTTTGTTTTTTAGTGCTTTAACAGCTCGACCTACGTAGTTATCTATAATGCTTGAATCAAGACAAATCTGATGGTGATAACCTAATAAAGTCTTCGTATCTAATGTACTAATTGATTTTAAAAAAAGTGTTTGTGTTTCAAATTGCTCTGTTTTGGTTTCAAGAACAGTTATCACTTCTTGTGACTTTTGTGCTTTATTAGTTAATTCAACAATCTCTTCTTTTGACTCTTCGGCTTCTACTTTTAAATTAGCTAACTCTTGTTTAACGGTTTTTATTTCCGTATCTTTGACTTGAATTATTTTGCTAATTTTCTTCAAATTCTCTTTTAAATCATTATCTATAACATCACCATCAAAATTATCTATTTTGCTAATAATGTCATTAACCTCTTTTGATTTTTGCTCTACCAAACCATCCATTAACTTAGTATTGAACCAAAACTTTTTAACTTTAGCTTTTGACAAGCCAATTGAAGTCATTATTGTCGTTGAAATTCTCTTCTTCTTTATATCCCACGTTTCATTATATTTTTCAGAGGTTATATCCCAATCTAATCCATTATCAGAATCAAGGTTGATTCGATCATTTTTTGGAACGGAATCCCAATCTAAACCATCGACAACAAACCGCTCTATACGCCTTAACACATCCTTAAAGTAATTCTCTTTAAGCAGGGTAAACTCAGGGGTGTTTTTTAATCCCTCTCGACTAGATACAGGTTTAAAATTATTTTCACTATCTAGTAATTCTATTCTACCAACTACATCACGAGTACCAAAATATCGGCTGGTACCTTGAGTTTTCCTCACATCTAAACCTAACCAGTCATTTCCTCTTTCGCCATAAGGAGCTACACGAAAACCATTTAGAAATAGAAATACAGAACCAAAAGCAATAGAGCGTATTCCAGTTTGACGGGTAAAGTAGGCTTTTTTATAGGCATTTAAAAAATAAAGAGTAATCTTGATATTTTTCAAATTAGGGTATGACAAGTTATTTTCAAGTAAAGTAAAAACTTTGTCACCATCATGAAAAAGAACTGTAGAAATTTCTTTTCCATCTTCACTTATATTTGATTCAATATAAGTAGTTTTAAATTTTAATTTTTCAAAAATTTGATTTTTGATTTTACCATTTATGGCTTTATAGTAAGTTAACTTTTCATCTTCTTTTTTAAAATGGTCAGCCACTAGACTGATTTCAAAGCTCTTATTTAAAAAAGCTTGATTAGGACTTATAAATCGTTCTAGTTCTTTTTTCAACCGACTTAGCTCATCTTTGCCCCAAATAGATCTAAGCTGTGATATAACTAGAACCGTACCATATTCAGGCTGCTTTATACCTGAAATTGATTTAGCTTTTTCTGAATTAACTTGTTCTAATGACACCCCTATTTCTTGAATAGTTAAATCTTTTTTATTTTCTTGTTCGAAATCAATCCAATTTATTTTTAAGTGTAATAAATCACCACCAGACTTACGAGTAAACATATCTAAGCGAGTACCTAACCTATCACAAGAAAATCGCCCCACTCCTTTATTTCCAGCATAATGTGCTCCAGAAACATCAATTAGAGCTTTTTTTTCTGAATGAGCAATATTCAACCATTTATCTTCTATGTCAGCTTCATTCATGCCACTACCATTATCAGCGATAATGATTTTAGATGAAGTATTATTAGTTTTAGCCTTTTTACTTGAGCCCTCTGAGAAAAAGCCATCAAAGATTATTTCAACTTTTTCCGAGCGGGCATCATAAGAGTTTTTAACTAATTCAATAATGCCAATATTGTCATCATTAATTAAATCTTTTCCTATTAAGTTTTTAAGCAGGGTGTTTGTTTTAAAAAAAAGAGTTTTTGACATTACCCATTTTCCTTAATCTGAATCATTAATATACCTAATGCCTCAGCCATTAAGGGGGGGACCGCATTCCCAACTTGTGTATATCTAGGGCATTCTTGAGTTCTTCTCATACCACCGGTTGTATATTTTCCACGGAACTTAAAATCATCTGGAAAAGATTGGATGCGTGCATTTTCTCTAACAGTTAAAATTCTAGGTTCTGAATAATGAAGTAAATCATCTGGCAATGTAGTTAAAGTTCTTGATGGTTCTTTTGCATTTAATACGGAAACAACCTGTTTTTTTGTGCCAATTATTTCTTTATGCTCATTGCTTAATCCTTTACCAGGAATACATAATTTTTGAATTAGTTTAAATTTTTCTATTGTTTCAGGTCTGTGTCGGGCAATTCTTAGGCTGTTTGGCTTACTACCTCTAAGCCTTTTTCTCATTTGTTTTTGATAAGAATTTAACTGTTTAGGTGGCTTATAATCAATTTGTTTAAATCCTGAATATTTATTGCCAGAGTGGTAAATCAATTCTGAATTAGATGTTTCTAAATCACTAATTGCTGATTTAACGCTTACAGGTTTGAGCGGTAATTTTTTATTCTTTAAAAAATCTAATCGGAGATCTGTTAGCTTCTCGAATGGGCTTAAGTTATCTATTTTTAGGTCGGATCGGATCCCAATCATAATAAATCGAGTTCTTTTTTGAGGCACTCCGTAATTTTCACTGTGAACATAGTCGGTAAAAACTCTATAACCCAACCCTTCTAATCGGGCCTTTACGACCATGGAGTATGGTTTTTTCTCTTTTACGCCATTTAAATCTTTGAAAGTTGAATTAAACCCTCTTACATTTTCCAATATTAAATATTTAGGTAAAACCAATTTCACCATATTAATATATTCATCGGAGAGTTTATTTCTAGGATCGTTGGGATTTCTTCGGCCGGCCAATGAGAATCCTTGACAAGGAGGGCCGCCTGCAATTAAGTCGATAGAGCCTTTTAGAACTGCTAATTGTTCAGGATATTGCTCTAATATTTCTTGGATTGTTGTAGCTTGCTGAGGAAGCCATTTAGGCCAGTTAAAATGGCTATATTTCCCGTCTATTAAGTTATGTTTAAAAGTCTCAAAAGCCATCGGGTCTTTTTCTACGGCAAAGATTCCTTGCCATCCGGCATTACCTAAACCAAGAGAAAATCCACCACACCCCGAGAAGAGATCGATATATGTCCTTGTTACCTTATTGGTATTCTCTGGAACCATATTTAGCGTATAACCTAAGCGACTGAATTGACATACAGTATTTATAATAACATGGAAGCCTAATTTATATAAAATGATACGATTAACAGCTCTAATCGTATCATTTTGTGATACGAATAATTTCTAGTATTAATTTAGGTCGATATTTATATTTTTTAAATWAACATTGAACAATGGATCATAACTAGCTTCAAAAACTAGACACCCCTAGAAATAGTTGTTATGATTCGATCAAATTCTAAGAACATCTCCCAATTTATACACATTCCAAGCGTTTTCACGCACAGAAC